>NZ_BAYD01000016.1 GCF_000685075.1 Paraburkholderia oxyphila NBRC 105797 | reverse complement strand
CCCCCTAATGCGGTCGTCCGAAACCGACCGATTCTGTTGAAAAACTCATCCGAGAGGTCGAATCTTGCATATCCTGGAAGACGTGGATCAACGGGAGTGCATCGTCATGATGGGTCACCAAGGTTGTGGTCAGGAAAGCCTCTTTTCCGCCTTCAACCTTGATGAGCCTCGACGAGACTGCCACGATCACGTGCGGTACATCCTAGCGGTCAGCTGAAGCGCTGATCGCAGGGCCTTCCAGCTGGCACAAGCTTGCTAACGACAGACATGTTGTTATCAAAAAATTCGTGACACGTGGATGTTAAATTTGAAACATTAAATTAAGAAGACGTAATATTTTTTAATGTGCCTAACAAATTCTTTTAATACCTCTTGCAGCTCTTCAACACCGCCTATAATTAACTCGAGTCGAACTGTTTCCAACGATCAACGAAGAGATGTTTGCATCGATCCGCCCCGCGGAGCGCGAAGAAGGTTTTGCCGACCCAAAAAAGTTGAAAACCAGGTAGGCGCTTGCGAAGGTGGGCCGCTCGCGCGTGATTTCTCGACGCGTCAGCCCAACGTTCCTGCTGCCTAATTCGGAGGGCTGCATGCGCTTCTCACGACACGCACTGATCGCCATTGTCGTTGCACTGATTGCGACCACATCGGCCCAAGGTCAAGGCCTTGATGCGGGTGCCGACCCGCCGGCCAACGACGCCGTCGACCCGGTTCCTATGTCCGGTGTATTCCGCTCGATGGTACCCGTCGGCGGCCCGACGAGCGATGGCGAAAGTCGCGTCCTGGCCGATGCGCTTGCCGAATATAAGCGATCGAAGTATCCAGACGAAATTGCTCCGATTGCTTCGTTCATCCAGAACCACCCGGACTCCCCTTGGAACACAGCCCTCAGGTTTAATCTTGGCCTTATCTACAAGGAAACTGGCCATCTTTCGAAGGCCATATTGACGTGGCAGGAAGGGTGGAAGGCGTCACGGGATATTACCGCCCCCCGAGGGAAGGCGATCGCCGACGCGATGTTTGGCGAACTTGCGGTGCTCCTCATGTATGCGGGCAACTCGGCAGATCTAGCGAAACTGCTCGACTCTGCTCAGGGACGAACCTTTACTGGCGCGGCCTCAGAAAACGTGGCTCAAGCCAGGGCCGAACTGAAAGTGATGCAGCAGAGCCCGCAAATGGCCTTTCGCTGTGGTCCATTTGCGCTGTTGCGCATTTGCATGTTCGAGAACGAATTCAAGGCTGGCTTGCCACTGTTAGGTGCCCGAGCGACCAGTCGGGGCATCTCGCTGACCGAGCTACGGCACCTGGCCATGTCCGTCGGACTCAATTACCAAATGGCATTTCGTCGCCCCGGATCGGGTATACCGGTCCCTTCAGTGATCAATTTCAAGATGGGGCACTATGCAGCAATCATCGCAAAGACCGGTGATCTCTACCGAATCGCTGGTAGTGGTTCGAGCAACGAAATGTGGGCGCGTACTTCGACGATTGACGACGAGGCGACGGGGTATTTTCTGATTCCGGAAGGGGGCCTCGCCGAAGGCTGGCGCCCCGTCGATGCATTGGAGGGAAACAATATATGGGGGCGCGGGCCGACCGGCCCGAATACGGCGCCGCCGGGACCTAATGACCCGCAAGTGGGCGGGGGCTGTGGCGGCGGCGGTGCCCCCGGCGCACCGAGCGGACCCAATGGTTCAAATGGCGGAGCCGGTGGCAGTCCTGCCGGAGGATGCACAACTTACAGTGTCGACGCGATGGACGACAGCCTCGAACTGCACGATGAACTACTCGGCTATCAGCCACCGCTCGGTCCAGCGGTGAGCTTCCAGATCTTCTACATGCATCGGGACGTCGAGCAACCGGCCACCTTCGACTATAGCAATCTTGGCCCCAAGTGGACGTCTAACTGGATCAGCTACATAACCGACAACGTGGGAGTTAATGGTGGCGAAGAGGCGGATCTTTATCTGCCGGGTGGGGGGCTTGAGGTTTACACGTACTTCAACGGTTTCGCACCGGGTTTGATGAGTCAGGCGCATCTGACCCGGATCTCAAATGGCTTCGTGCGCACGCTGCCCGACGGGTCTACGCAGACGTTTACTCAACAGGCGCCCGCAATTTTTCCATGGGGTCAAAGATACTTCCTGACTGCAATCGTAGATCCGCAGGGGCATGCCGTGACGTTCCAGTATGATTCGTCGATGCGTATTGTATCAGTCACCGACGCAATTCACCAGGTCACGGAGATTCAGTACAACGAGCCATCCGATCCGTTGAAGATTACTGGTGTCGTCGACCCATTCGGACGAGCCATTACTCTCAGATACTCACCAGATGGCACCCATCTCAGTAGCACAACTGATCGCCTAAATATTACGTCGACATACGGCTGGGGCGTAGACGATTTTATCTCTACGTTGTCAACTCCATACGGAGTGACCAGTTTTTCAACCAGCGATACTTCTACAACATGCAGTCCAGCAGCACAAGCCGATGGCCAAACGCTGTGCTTCTGGCGTTCGCTAACTATTACCGATCCGGAGGGATTAACTTCGCGCGTAGACATGAGAGAGGGAGCACCCGGAATCGAACGAAGCGAGCCGAATAGCGTTGTTCCTCAAGGTAACGTCGTTCAGTTAATAAATCAATATTTGGAAGATCGAAACACATTTTTTTGGGATCCGTATCAACTATCCTTGGCACTTGCGACGCCGAATCCGGACGGGTCGCCAGATTATACGAAGGCACGGATTCTTCACTTTGAACATCAAAACGAAGTAACCACTGGTCCCGTGCTGGAGAGTCTTAAAGATCCCTTGGAAAACCGGATTTGGTACAACTACCCTCTACTTTCAACCAACTCTACACCGAACTGGGTTGGAAGTAGCAACAAACCCACAGTTATCGCTCGAGTGCTGGACGACGGCTCGACCCAGTTGCAGCAATACCAAGGTAATGATTATGGTCACGTTACACTGTTTACGGACCCGATTGGCCGGCAAATGCAGGTAACCTACGCATCCAACGGGATCGATCTTGTTTCCGAACAGTGGATTTTGCCGAATGGCGAACTGGCACCGGGAGCGACTTCCTTTGTAGTCAGCTTATACAACGCCCAGCACCAACCGCTGAAAGTTCAGGATGGTGGACAACCCATCGCTTACAGTTACGACACCAACGGGCAAACACATACCGTTTCAGTCGGGGGAGACGTGTTCACTTATAGTCACGACGGAGCGACTGGATTTTTGAATTCCGTATCAAGTCCCCCTCTGTGCAATCCCGCCTGTGGCGTCGCAACGCGTACCTTCACACCTGATACCCAAAATCGAGTTGGCTCGTTCACAAACGAGCAGGGACTCACCATCGTCGTCACCTACGACGCTGCAGACCGCATTATCCAACGCACCTACCCTGACAACACAACTGAAAAATTTCATTACACGCTACTCGACCTCGATCAGTACACGGACCGAATGGGGCGGCAAACGACGATCAGTTACGATCACGATCGCAGACCGATCGCGATTACCGATAATGGTCATAACACCACGAAGTTAACATACTATCCGTCAAGCTATTTGCTCTCGGTGACTGATCCGGCTAACAGCACCACAACCTTCAGCCGTGATGGCGAGAATCGTGTAACGGCTGTAATTTTTTCGGATGACACGACGGTATCCTATTCGTTCGAAAAGTCGACAAGCAGACTTCATAGCGCCACTAACGCGCTCGGTCAATCCGCTACGTATAGCTACAATGTCGACAATTCATTGGCATTCTCTGAATGGACTTATCCCGCCACACCTGAGATTTCGGATCCCAGTTCTGCGCCGATCAGCTTAATTTGGGATCCCCACCTCCCGCGTCTTTCCTCGGTCACTCAGTTGGTAGACGCGGCGAATCCTTCAAGCCTCTTGAATCAGCAGATCACTTATACCTACAGTGTTAGCGGTAGCTTCGCATCACAACTAAGTTTAATCGCGGGTGAGGCATATTCGCCGTCTGGAAGCCCGCAGGTTCAGTACCAGTATGACGCTCGAGGTCGAATGACCGGGCTTACAGGTTATGGTGGGACATACACGCGTCAGTTCGATCCATTAAACCGTGTGGTTACGGACCAATCATCGTTGGGTAATTTCAGTTATAGCTACATTAACGCTGGACCCGTTGCATCGCGGCGGGTATCAATACCTCCGGCCGCCGAGGCTGCGCATCCGTCGTTTAGCATCGAGATGTCCGCGACTTTCTATGGACCCGAGCAGGACCGTCGAGCGTTACAGCTACTCTGGCGGCGCAGTGGAGGAAAGTCTCCGAAGGGCTCATATGCGCCAGTCTGGCCGGGTGACACCACGGCATTCCTATCTCTGGGATATTCATACAATGCCGACGGTACTATTGCCACGTCCACGCCTTATCAGTACCGCCTTCCTTCTCAAGTCACGTATGCCGGATTCCCCTATGGTATGCAATACGGAGCCACGGGCGCTTTGCAAGCCGTTACACCGACGACAAACGCCAACAACGCCAGTTCTTACAGTTTTGGCTACGACGCAGCATCCAATCTGACGCAAATATCCGTCGGCTCCTCAACTAAAACGTTGCAGTCCAACTCCGTGAACGAGATTGTGGGTTTGGGTGCCTCATATGACAAGGCGGGACGTTTGATCGCGATTGACGATCCATCGCTCCCCCTCCGTTTCCATTGGAATGCGCGTGACGAGTTGGTGCGAATCGACGAGCGGGACCACGGATCAACTCACATTACCTATGATGCGCTTGGGAGATGGAATCGAATCGAAGAGTACGTACTCGACGGGAGCGCTGGTACTGAAATTCTCACAGAGGTCAAAAACTATGTGTGGTGCGGATCGGTTTTGTGTGCGCAACTCGATACCAACGGCCAAGTTGTCACGCGATACTTCAGTCAAGGATTTATTTCCGGTGGACGGAAATACTTTTACACGCTTGACCTTCTCGGAAGCGTCTTTCAGGTCATTGGCCAGAACGGAGCGGTCAATGCCCAATACAGATACGATCCATTTGGCAATCGCGTAGAGACCTTAGGGTCAATGGCAAGCGACATCGGTTTTGCGGGCATGTACCAGCACGGCCGTAGCGGTCTCATGCTGGCGCAGTACCGCTCGTATGCGCCCTCATTAGGGCGCTGGTTGAGCCGCGATCCTATTTGGGAAAGCTCGACTTTATCTTCCTACTTTTCTGCGAAACCGGTTACAGCGTTGTTCGACACAAACCCTTATATTTATGGATTTAACAATCCCGTCAATCGGAAGGATACACTCGGGTTGCAGGCGGGCGCGTGGGCTTTTGCCGAGAGTGGAGCCGAGATAGGGAGTCTTCTGGGCCCGGTTGGAACTGTGGCTGGAGGTGCGTTAGGTCTGGCATTTGCTGTTTATGGAGGTAACTTGGTATGGCACTGGCTATTCAACTCACCTTACCGGGAACCGGCGCCAGTGCCTCCTCCCCCGCCTGAGCCGCCAGGACCGGTACCGAATCCAGATGCGCCAGTTGGCCCTGGCGACCCAGGATACGTTCCGACATATCCGACGCCCGACGATCCGCATGTCGCACCAAACCCTGGGTACCTGCCTCCACCATGTCCGATTCCCCAGCCGAGGCCGCCATATAGATAGCTGCGTCGAACTTCTGCAGCCAATTTTAGGCGTCAGCTTGTCGAGGCCTTCGCTTCATAGGATCTGATATCCGCGGGTTGGTTACCGCATTACTGTGGTCCGCCCTATGAGCCTGCCGCTACCTAAAGTCGCAAGTCACATGACATGTGTTGCATAGTCCAATCGCGGGTTACTCGGGTGCCGGGCTACGCCGCCTTCAGGAAACTCCCTGGGTCCTCGTTAAGGTGATTCCGTGTCAGTTTGGTCTGGCCCGCGGTATGGCGAGGGACATGGCCAGTCTGCCGACGTCCCAGATGAACCCCGCGAGCTCTCGCGCAACGGCAACCACACCGGTGTTCACATTCTTGCCGCGCGCTGCTAACTTGCGATATCGCCGCATTCTGGCGGCATGTGCAGAACGTCCGCGCCGGCTGCGCTAGTAGCGGCGGCCAGCCTCCCGCTGAATGGCCCGGCGGGAAGCCAAAGCGCAGTCGCGACCGCAGTAGATCTGGCCACGATCGCAGCGGTGGCAGACGATGACCTGCGCCCGGCAACGGGCGCACACGTACAGGCGGCCCGTGGGCGGCTGCATTGGCGGTTCCTCCAGAACGCCAAAGAGGAGCAGTCGAACAAGGTCGACGGGCCGCGTGAGCAATGCGATACTGACGGCTCACACGGCTCACACGGCTCACACGGCTCACACGGCTCACACGGCTCACACGGCTCACACGGCTCACACGGCTCACACGGCTCACACGGCTCACACGGCTGTCCGGCAGGTCAACAGACCTGCCATGTGGATATCCCTTGTGGAGGTGCGGCGCCGGACTGGACTTGGCGGTTGAGGCCGGCGCTGCGCCTGTTGTTGTTCTTCTTCTTCGGCAAACGCCTTTCTACCATGCGGACGGCACGCCCCGATGCAGGGCACGTCTCCAGTCGCCCTTCGGGCTCCCTTCACCGTGCCCTGCATCAACATCCCGGTCACGATGCGTCGGTCATTTCCGCGAGTTCTTTTTTGCTCTCGGGTCACGCCGTCTCTATTTGACGCCGCCAGATTTGCGCGGATTTAGACCGCCATCGACAGGGCTGCGCTCTAACAGTGTTTGCACGGGTGCAGGGGGCCGAATAACAGATGATATTGTAGAGGCGCGCGGGGAATCGCTATTGCTAATGCGTCGGTGTAGTATTTCAGACGACTGATAGAGTCCTACTCGCCACTCCGTGGTCATCCTGCGTCACAAATATAAAGAGTCGCCGAGCTGCTGGATGCGAAATGTGTCAGCTTTGATATGCTGGAGTGCCTCGCCAAACAAGGCGAAATCGAAGTATTTGTGATTGGCGGCCAGTCGCTGATCAACGGAGCCGAGCCGCCTGCGTTGCCACAAGTCGATAGTTAGCGAGGTACTTGCAATCGGCTGGTGAAATGGCATAACGTTGCGATTGTCAACGATCCATGTTCTACCGTCGAATGTCTCTTAATGGCCCGACCTCAGCCACTGCTATGCCGAGCGATCAACCGCGCGCACCCGATCGCGCCAGGCGCGGCCGAGCATGGTTCCACGGCAACGCCTTGTCCCGCAACGGCAGGCGTAGTCGCTGAGGGATTTCTGGGATGTTTTCGGGGGAACCTCAAGCGCGTAGTCGATGAAGAGTTCCTCGCCGGGCGCGATGTTGCGGATCGCCTCGATGTAGACACGGTCCGCTCCCTCGACCGCTTCGCAATTTGCTGAGCACGCATGGTTCAGCCACCGGGCGCCGTTTCCGCCGCGTCCGCCATCGATTACCCGCCCGTCGGACAGGCCGAACAGGAAGGTATGGCTCTCCTCATCGCGTCGAGCGTAGTGGCGCGACGCTTCCCGCCAGGTGGTTACGAGCCCCCGGTATTCGAACACGCGCTCACCACGGGAAAGTGGACGAAGGGCGAACACGCCCTTGCCGTGGATGGGAGATCGCCGGACCGAAACGCGTTTCATGCTGGGCAAATGGAAGGAGGGAGGCCGGAGTATAGCCGCAGAAAAGGCCACACACATGTGGCGGCCGGCCCCTTCGCCTGTCCTGCTCATGGGCGGCTGCATATGAGCGACCTCATGTTCATTTTGCCTTGGTGAAGGCCTCACCGATCTGCCGCGCGCGCTTGACCTCGTCGCTGTGCAGGTAGATCGACGTGGTCGACACCGAGGCATGCCGCAGGTTGTCCCGCACGGTGGTGAGTTCCGCGCCGCGGGCCAGTGCGTGCGTCGCATGCGTATGGCGCATCCAGTGGGGGCTCGCACGGCGCAGCTTTTCCGCGAGCGGCGCGTGATCGGCCTCGATCGCATCCGCAGCCAGCACAAAGAACCGCCGCATCACCATCCACAGGCGCACGCTGCTGATCGCCGCGTCGCTGTCCGCGGGGGTGCCCACGTCAAGGCTGCCGATCATGGGCGTGGCCGGATTCCAGCGCACGGGCAGCACGGGCAGGCCGCGTGCGGCCAGGTAGTGCGCAAGCGCGTCCCACGCAAGCGGCGGCAGTGCGACGCGCGCCAGCTTCTTTCCCTTGCCCGTCACGCGCAGCCAGTGGTCGCCACGCGGATCGGTTTCGACGTGTCCCAGCGTCGCGCCGATGAGCTCGCTCGCGCGCAGGCCGGTTGCGTAGCCGAAATCCAGCAGGAAGCGCAGCCGCTGCGCCGCGGGCGCTGACCAGCCGTACGACCACTCGAGTCCGTCCGCGATCGTGCGCACGAGGGCCCATTCGCCCTCGCTGAACGCGTGCGAGGTATCGAGCACCCGGGTGCCGGTCGCGTCGCGCACCTTCACGCCCGCAAACGGATTCGCGAGCACGTAGCGCTGCTCGATGAGCCAGCGGAACAGGGCGCCGAGAATGGACAGGGCGTGCGCGACCGAGCGCGCCGAGAGACTGCCGTTGAACGGCCGCCAGTCCGGCGAGGTGCGCGCCCGCACGGGACCGACCCAGCGGCCACGCGGCGAAGGGTGGCGCAGGAAGGTGCGGTAGGCGATGGCATCTTCCGTCGTGAGCGACGAGAGCGCGCGGCCACGTTCGACGATCGCCCACAGGATCAGCCGCTCCGCTTCCTTGCGGTAGGTGCGCTGGGTGGCGGGGGACTCGTGCAGTGACAGCCAGGTGTGCACGGCCTCGTAGTCGTTGGATGCATCGAGCGTGCAGGTGGCGGCCGGTGCGCGGAAGGTGCCATCGGAGCCGTCGACCTCGTGGGGCACCCGGATCGCTTCCCACGGCACGCACATCATGTCCATCGGGCCGCGCCGGTCCGCGGCCACGAGCGCGCGCGCCTTTTCCGTGAGCGCCGGCCACGCCGCGAAGAACGCCTCGATGGCGCGGGCGCTCGCCATGCCGAGCCCCGGCACGGCCTTCCACCACTGGCGTCGGCGCGGGATGCGCACGGTGAGGTCGGCCAGTGTCGTGATGCCGTGCGCGTGCAGCACGCGCACCGCGCGCGGCGCGAACCACTGCGCGATGGCGTCGGCGATCTGCGGCTCCGGCGGGCGCGCGGTGCGCAGGGCGTCGATCGCCTGGGCGACGGCCTTCGCGTGCCGTTCGCGTTCCTCCGCAGAATGGGCGAACAGCGCCGCCAGGTCGTCGCGATGCGCCGCGCGCGCGAGGGCCTGCAGCCGGCGCCGGAGGGTACCCAGCACGCCGCGTGCGGACTTGCCGTCGCCCAGGCGCGCGGGCAGGTAGCGCGCCACGGCCTGGCGCACGGACAGGCCGGAATACCAGGCGCGCAGCATCGCGAGTTCGTCGGCATCGGGAAAGCCGGCGGGTTCGGGGGAAGGCGGGGCCGGGAGCCGGTCAGGGCGATTTGTCATGCACCAAGTTTACTGCATAAACCGGTGCATTGTGATAAAAGGATTATCTTAATGGCACTGTTGCATTGCACATTTTTGGGAAAAACTTGGGATCGGTCGTGCGCGGCGGGGGTGTCCTACGGTGCTCTTGCGGCTTCTGGGATGGTGAGCGCTTAGCGATGAAGCCTGCGGAAGGGGTTTGCAGCGCAGTGGGATTGATGCCAGGATGAGCAGGTCGCCCGGTCTTCCCAGCAGCTTAGAACAGCATCTCCACACGATATGACCGTCCGCTTCGAACTCGTTGCCCTCGCGCTGCCCGCCGGCTGCGCCCCCGAATCCCTTCCGCCGCCGGTCGCGGCACTGGTCGCCGCGTGCTGGCCGGGTATGAGCCGCACCCAGCTGCTTGATCGCGCGCGGCGCCTGGCCCTGCGCATGTCGTTGCGCGCACGACCTGAAGCCGGGCCCGACGGCCTGCAGCTGTATTCACTGGTGCTGGTGGCGGAGGGCGTCCGGGCCGAGCTCGTGGCCCATGTGCGCCGCCTCGCGCGCCGTCGCACCGCTCACCGCGCGAAGGTCTCGCTGCCGCCCCCGCGGGATGTGCGGCAGCAGGGGTTGTTCTAGTCACTGGTGGGCCAGCTGCAGGCGCGCCAGGGGGGCGCGTGCCGGGACTGGATTCCCGCTTGCGACTGGGGGGCAGCTGCCGGTCGCACTGACGCGAAGCGGGCTATGATCGCCATCATCATATCCAGTCGGGGAGGTCAATCTTGGCGACATACCAGGAGCTGAAAGCCCAAATGGCCGCGCTCGAGGCGCAGGCGGCGGCGGCCCGGGCGGCAGAGTTTCAGGAGGTCCTCGCGGACATCCGGGCGAAGGTGGCCGACTACGGATTCACCGAGCAGGACATCTTCGGACGCGGGCGCGGCAGACCGAGGAAAACCGCCGAAAGCGCTGTGCCGGCTAAATATCGTGATCCGAAGACCGGCGCAACCTGGTCGGGCCGGGGCCGTGCGCCGAACTGGATCAAGGATGCGAAGAACCGCGACCGGTTCCTTCTATGAGCAGAGTGTCCCGCAGCCAGGGCTCCGCGCCGGAGGACAAACCTCGGGGTGGATTAGCGTCCCGGGGCGGGGGTATCGCCTCGGTGACGGATGGCGATCTTGTCGGCGTGCAGGGGGTGAGTGAACGCGTACGACGGCATCGGGCAAGGGCGCGACGCAAGCCGGCGAACGCGAAGCGTTGCGGGCTCGCCGACGCGTGCGGGCAGGTACCGCGTTACGTATTCCTGACGCGCAGAGCATTACGTCCGGGAGCTCCGCGTAGAATGCGCATACGTTGAAAATTGCGGAGCGCAGGTTGGTCAGGCCCAGGAAAGCAGAAAAATTGAAGGTTGTCGCAGTCCGCATCGATCCGGCCATCGAGCGCAGGCTCCGGCTTCTGGCCGAAACGAGTGGTCGCAAACCGTCGTTCTTCCTGCAGCAACTGATCGAAGGCGGGATCAGCACACTGGAGGCGGTCTGGCTGCCCCCGCCCCTGCTGGAGCAGGTCCGCGCCGGCGAAGTCCCCGAGCCCGCCGCGTCTCGCGTGGGTCCCGATCTGTTCGACGAACCTGCGCTTGAGCGCTGAAGGGATGCGTGCCCAAAGCCTGGTGTTCGCGACTGTCGGGCCATGCGGGACGGGCAGGGCGGTTGTGCCCCTGCGTCGCTAGCGGGATGTGGAGCGCAAACAATCTGTCACCGCTTCGGGCATTTGTCGTTCGAACGTCATCGGTGGTTCGGACAGGGTTTTTCGCCCTATGCGGTCATCCCCGAATACCGGGCGTCGCTCGCCAGTGTGGTGAGCCACTGGCTGATCACGGGGACCTGTGGTGGCATGGATGCGCTCGCCGGGCGGGTCGAAAACATTCACGTCCGGGACGCGCTGACTTTCGCTTCGTCGGACGCCCACCGGGCAAGGCACGGGGGCGAAGCGCGCGTGTGCCGGTATGTAGTCAATGAATCCATTCATTGACTACAGTGAATGCCGTTTACACCCCGGAGGCTCCCATGGCCATCATGACCATCCGCAATCTAGACGAGCCGCTCAAGGCGCGCTTGCGCATCCAGGCCGCCCGCCACGGGCGCTCGATGGAGGAGGAGGCGCGCGACATCCTGCGCAGCGCGCTTGCCACCGAGCCCCTGCAGGGCGACAGCCTGGTCGACACGATCCGCCGGCGCGTCGCGCCGTTCGCGGGCGTCGAGCTCGAGTTGCCGGCCCGTGAGCCGATGCGTGAACCGGACCTGGGCGTCGCATGATCGTGCTCGACACCAACGTGCTGTCCGAACTGCTGCGCCCGGCGCCGGAACCCGCGGTGCTGGCCTGGTTCGCCGGCGGCAGCTGCTCGTCCGCACACGCGCACACGGCTGGGCGCCGACCTGGAAACCCATGGCGCACCTGACGCGAGACGGCCTCGAGGCGTTCGGCTTCGGGCTGACCGTCGATGGCTGCGTGGTTCCGCTGATCGCGCGGATACGGCGGGTCGGGCAGGGCGTGCAGCCCGCGCGGGTGCCGGTGCGGGATCCGCGGCAGCTTTGCCTGTTTTGATGCACGGGATTGAACCCGGGCGAGGCGGGATCGACGATGGCACGCAGCACGACGACTGACGGCGCGCTCACTGCAACGGAGGTAATCATGGAAGACACAGGACAGGTTCTCTACGTTTACCGGTGTCCCGCCTGCCAGGCCCGGGGTGAAGTCCACCTGCCCGGTGATACGCACGACGGCGAAGCGGCCTGCTGCAGGTCGTGTGGCGGTCCGGTTGTCCTCGAGTGGGATGGCGGGGTCACGCTGCACGTCACGCCGCCGATTGGAGACGGTAGCGCGGATTCCTGATGCCACGTACCGCAACACCCCACCCCGCCCGGCCATCGCGCCTCACCCGCGCCGATTTCGAGCTGTACCGCGCATGGCTCGAAGGCGTGGACGCCACGGCGCTGCACGCGAGCTACGGCACCCTGGGCACCGATGCGCGGATCACGCGCCGGCAGCTCGTGCTTATCCGCGACACCCTGTCGACCGCCGCGCGGCGCGCACGCCGCGCACCTGTTGCGTCTGAAGCCGGGCAGCCTGCGTGACCAGCTCAGCTCGCCGCCGCCGGGCCTGCACCGGCGCCCGGCGCACCCCCGCTCGATGACTGGCCCGAGCAGGTCGACCCGGATGGGTTCTACTCCGAGGCGGAACTCCGCGCGCTGTACCGCGACGCGTATCCGCCGCAGGCTTCGCCGCCGGAACGTCAACGGCTGGATCGCAAACTCGCCCGCAATGCGCCGCTGCGCGAGCTCAGGCGTCCGCCCTCGCGCGCACGGAGGCCGCGCTGGCGCTCGATCCCCGGCCGGAAGATCCGCTCGATACCTGGTTCGATCCGGCGCTTGCCGCGCGCCTGACCGCCGCAGGCCTCGCAACCCTCGCGGACCTGCTGGCCCTGATCCGCGGGCGTCTCCCGCGCTGGTTCGCCGAAGTGCCCCACCTGGGGCAGAAGGGCGCACGGCGCGGGATCGACTGGCTGGACCTGCACGCCGCCAGCCGTCTGGACGAGCCACGGCCGCCACGGCATACGGTTCTCCCGATTCATGCCAGCTCCCCGTTCCTTCGGACTGCGGCTCAATTCACGAACATGTCACGTCGGTATTTAACGGGCTTCCCATTTTTCCAGACGGGATCGCGTATTGTGAAACTGTCTTTGACAGTTATCACATACGCTTGACCTGTCTCGTCACACCGAACAATCTGCCCGTCACGCGTCATTTTCGTGCCGTCAAAGACTTGTTGCCCTGCAGGTACCGGGTCGGCCTGCGGCATGACCATCAAGGCGGCTGGTATGGATGCCGCGCGCGAGGACCGCGCCGTCAACAACAGAAACCCATCCGGCGTACAAGCACGCAGGCCCGGATGCCAGAATGAACGCACCAGGCGGCGCCACCACGTGCTTCATCGTGACTCTCCTTCCGGTTGCCCGGTTCGTTCGCATCGTCGTCAGTCATCGTGATGGCCCGCCGCCGCGCGGCTCAGACCGTAGCCCATGGCGATCATAAAACTCGAGAGCCCCATCCAGACGATAAAACCACTGAAGTAGTAGGTGAGTCCGTCAGTGCCGTGCGCCACGGGCAGACCGAAGAACTGATTGGCGAGGTGCGTCAACCAAAGTACTACGCAGTGAATGACATATGCGCCGGGTGCGCCAAGGTCACCGCGCAAGAACGGAACGATGCTCCAGAGCGTGTAAATCGTCGTTAATATCGCGAGTGCCTCAACGGCCGATGCGGCAAGGTATCGCGGAAAAGAGACAGGAGTATTGGTCATCCATATCCTCATTTTGTGGTCGACTGGTAGTTCCGCAGCACGGCCTCAATCCCGGAATTATCCGTTTCACGATTCCCGTCCCTGGTACTGCTCAGGAATCGTCCCCGGCACCTTCGGCATCTTCGCCCGTATCGCTGAGACTCAGGCCCATCTCGAGCGTTTTTCCACGCCATATCCGGCCGAGACCGGCCATATCACAGAGGATCGCCCACGCCGTATAGTTGATCGGCGCGTCCTCGCTGATCCAGCGCCGCACCTGCCGGCCGCCATGCTCACTGAGTCCGAGCACACGTGCCACGGCGCGTCCTGACAGGCCTGTGCGCCGCACGACCTCCTGGACCTCAGCGCCTCGAGGTCGTACCCATCCCTCATCGGCCGGGCACAGACACTCCTTGCGGATCTGCACGTGATATTCGACGGTCATTTTTCAGTACCTTCCTGTTCCAATTTTTCTGGCTCGTACATTTTTGCACGTGATAGCCCCGCAACCAGTCCCTCCTGGCGCTGAAAGGGGTAGCAATCGAGCCCCCACGGCTGCGCCGCGGGGGATACACGCTCCCTGCGGGAGCTTGACGACCCCGCCCGGCGGTCCACCCAGGCCCAGCCGGATCGTCGCGCCGCAGCCGCGGCGCGCCGGCGCTCTCCCCGCGCCCGCGGCGCGGGTCCCCGTGCGCCTCGATCCGGGCGCGCGGCGCGCGAGACGTGGCGTGATTATCCGGCCTCCTGGCTTGCAGGGGGAGGGGCGGGGCGCGCTCGGGCCAGCCCCCGGTGGCCGGCCGCAAGGCTATCACGGCGGCGGAAGCCGGGGATCCAGCGCGACGCGCACCGCGTCCACCTGCTCAGGCGTGAGCCGCGAGACATCGACAGACGTTGCGCGCTCCTAGATCATCAGGCCCTACACGTCGGCGAGCGGGCGCGCCCGTGCGCACAGCGCGCCATCCTGGCCAGGTGCTTCCTGCGGGCATCAGAAGTTGATGGCCTGTTTGATTTCGGCGATGGCCAAGCGGGTAGTCATGAGAGCCTCACAGGCCCGCGCCATACCATGCGCGGGCGTTGAACGTCAGTCCGCCACTGCTAGTGCAATTGCACCTGGTGTTCGATGATGGTCGTGACGGGGGCGTAAGGCGGTACACGATCAAAGTTGGCCAGTGCGGCAAGGGCGACGGCGCGCAATTCCTCGCGATGCATCTCGACTGGATTGCCTTCGCGGTCAAGCATGCTGGCAATGCGCCGGAGCGCATCGGCGGCGTGTGCCGCCGCATCAGCCGACAGGGCCATGCGGTGCAGTTCGGCGCGCACGATATTTCGGTCTCCGTACTGCCAGACAGCCAGCAACGGCAGCAGGGTGGCGAGCCACGAAGGACGGGTGTTCAGGGTGTCCATGCGATATTCCCCTGGTGGGATTGCCCCGACCCGAAGGCCGGGGCAATCCGGTTAGCCGCGCAGGCGGCGCAGTTCGTCAGCGAGTACCCACAGGGCACGGTTCAGGCGGATATTCTGGTCGATACCGGTGACGGCGCGGGTTGTGGTGGCCCGACCGCTTGCGTTGCGACCGTGCAGCCCACCGCGAGTCATGTTTTCCTGGACTTATGTTGCCTTGTCGCTTACGTTGAGTAGCGTCGCTTTCGAGAGTGAGATCCATGTTGATGGCGGATTCATTGCACATTATTTCCGGGTGGCCAGCTGGGCTAGCGCGGCCGCGTTCATGCAGCGCGCCGCGCCGGGTTCGCGAAAACTAGAGTCGCCGTAGCCAACTGGTCAGTCGACTACCGTCAAGCGGAACGGCTGATATAGCGGGTGCGCCCAGCACCTCGGGGAACACCTGAGAGAGCGCTTGCCGCTTCAGATCCATATCGGCCTTTGCGTATCGCATCGTAGTGTTGAGCTGGGCGTGCCCCAACCACTGGCTGATCGTTGCGAAATCGACGCCGGCCTTCAGCAGGTAAACGGCTGTCGTATGGCGCAGGCAGTGGGGATGGGGCCGTCTCGCCCCTTCGCGCGATCCTTGTCCGTTGGACACAGGCAAGTACTTGTGCAAAAGGTAGCGAACGCCGAACCGTGTAAGCGGTTCATCACGGCGGTTTCGAAACACAAACTGATCGGACTGCTTCAAATCACCATCGCGTACCAGTTGGTGCAGCAACTGCGCAGTGCTTTCCCAGATGGGACACAGGCGTACCTTGTTGCCCTTACCCGTGAGGCGAACCTGATGGGGAGGATCGAATCGAATATCTTGCGCCTTCAGATTCAGGACCTCCTGCACCCGTGCGCCGGTATTGAGCATCGTCGCGAACAATGCGTAATCGCGTCGACCAGTTGCGGTGGTTCGGTCTATCGCAGCAAGCAGCGCTTCGACCTCATGCGCGTCAAGATAATCGATCGGTACACGCGGCGCACCACGTTTGAACGGAATATTGAGTACGCCCTGAAAAATGAGCATGTGTTCGGGGTCGTGCCCGCAGAGGAAGCGGGCGAGCGTATGCAGTGCCGCCAACCGTACGTTCCGGGTGGCAATAGTGTTCTTGCGCTCCGCTTCCAGATGGGCAAGGAAACGAATCACGTGATCAGCCGTGAAGTCACGCAATTGCAGTCTATCTGTCGTCCTATCGGTATCCTCAGTAAGGTAGCGTAAAAACAATATCACGCTGTCGCGGTAACTATGGATCGTATGTAGACTCATCCCTCGCTGGGCGGGAAGGTAGTCCTGAAAGAAGCGGAATATGGCCTGCGCAAGGTCAGTTGGAAGTTGGCGTTTCATAGCGAATCTCCCTCTACGAGATAGCCGAATCGTTCTTCGAAGCGCGTGCTTGCCAGCTGTCGCAGCGTTGGCACCCACTTCAGGTAATATGCGGACGATTCGATCGATGTGTGTCCCATGTACAGCGCGAGCATCGGCAACTTTGATTGCACGTCGGCCCGTTGCCGATACCACCGAATCAACGCCTGCAGGGCAAAACTGTGGCGAAGGTCATGCACGCGCGGACGTCGGCCGTATTCGTCGCGAACGCCGGCGGCGTCAAACAGATTGATCAGCGCGGCTTGCATACCTGGATGACTGTATGGATGCACGGCGCCTCCAAAGCGATTGCACAAAAGCGGCGCATCAGCTTTGGTACTGGCCATGGCACGACGCGTGTCCAGATAGGCTCGCAATTCTCCCGCTGCGCTATCTGACAACGGGATGAGCCGGGACCTATGGAATTTGGATTCGCGGATACGCAGCACACGACCGCCTTCTTCCACGTCGGAAAGCCTGAGTCGCAGCAGCTCGCCCAGGCGCAGTCCGCACGTGTAGAGCAGTACAACGGCGAGTCGCATGCACGGTCCACGCAACGGAAAGCTTCGGTTTGACGAGAGTCCCGTGGCCACAATGAGCATTCGACTGATCTGTTCGGGCTCAACGATCACTGGCGTGACATATGGTCGCTTCCTGACAAATCCTTCGGCTTCCGGTACAAAAGCAGTGGGATCACTGCGCCGTCGATAGAGGCAGAAGTTGTAGACGATCTGTTGCCACTTACGCCGCGTATTGTTGTGCCGATCCTTGATGCTGTTGTTCCAGTGCTCATACGCAATTGCGTCTAGCTCGACGCGGCCGTCCTCGAGAATTTGTTTATTTATATGCCTTAATAACCAGGACTCCTGCTTAAAATTCAGACCAAGCGAGATCTTATACTCGAGATAACCCTCGACAGCCTGCTCAAGATTCAAGGCGCACATGGTGGCCTCCTGATCCTGGTTGTTGCTGAGGAACGGGCAATGGGACGTCTCTCAACGCGTTCATGTGCAGCCGGAGGTAAACAGCCGTGCTCTCCAGGCTTTGATGACCCATCAGGTCGCCAATAGTCTTGATGTTCACGCCGCTCTCGAACAGCCTCATTGCAAATGAATGACGCAGGGCATAGGAAGAGGCATCGGCGATTGGAAGACCACTGCGGCGGGCTCGAAACTTGAACGCAGCGCTCACCGCCGAGTTCGTCATTGGCCGATCCGGCGCCGTGGCAGTGAGAAAGAGTGCTCGACATGGGCTGGACCGTCGGCCGTCCGCAAGATAGCGGTGGAGCAGCTCAATTGTTTCACTTGCCAGCGGCAAGGTGAGCCAGCTTCGCGTCTTGTACTGCTCGACATGGAGCGCCCTTACAGCCCAATCGATCGAATCGGTTGTCAATCGCGTCGTCTCACCTGTTCTCAAACCATAGCGGGCCATCAGGTGGAAGAGCATGAAGTCGCGCCAGCCGCAACGGTCACGTCGGTCAATAGAGTCGAGGAATCGCTCAATGAAATCTGATGTAAGTGCACGTGGCGGCTGATCACGTCGAAACGCGCGAGGAAGGTCGATTGATTGAATCGGCCGTGGAAGTACGCCTCGCTCCGAGCAGTAGTCCAGAAAGACACGGATCTGAGCCAGGACGTAATGAAGGGTGTGGCGGTTCACGGAACGTGACCGTCGACTAACGTAACGTTCTATGTCGTCGACGTTGATCGAATCCATCGATGAGCTATTGGCGAGCGTAGCATTCAGAAACGAACGAACTTCGTTGACATATTGCGAGACGGTATGTTGGTGCAACCCGCGAACCTCTTTGAGATAATCGGCGAACTGCTCAATCAGTACCGCCCTCGGGTCCTCCGCTGGCGTCGGTAAAAGTCTATCGACAGAGACGAGGAAAGCACGAAAAGCGTGGCTGGCGTGGCGATACAGTCGAGGGTGGCGGCGATTGCGGAACGCACAGTCGATTTGCTGATCAGTCCATTGACTAGCTGAGGGGAGATCGAAGGCATCCAGAGAGCGCATGGCACGGAAAACGAGTCGCTGGGCGTAGCGCTGCCCGTACCCGTGGCTGATCAACCATAGCGCGAACTCGTTGAGCTCGGCGGCATGCGGTGAGCACGTGTATCTCGCGTGGACGCGAACAAAGAGTTCTTCAAGCATGACGATCACCTCTTGAAATGGATCAGGGATCTCAACGCTAGCGCGATCTGAAAAGTAATGTGCAGATGTGGCGAGAGAAATTCCCAACCGACGCAGGGTCTGTTGAATTGCTCCACGTAAGCGGCATCGCCACATAAGTCCAGTAACGTTGCACATAACGTTACTGGACACGGTTGAAGGTGGTCCAGAGATCGGGCGCACGATCCTCCATGCGGCGCGGCGCGAGAAGCTGGCGTTCCGTGACCGGCGCAGGCTTGCTCTCGTCATAACGCAGCGTGAGCGCCGCGCGGGCAAAGGCAATCTGTTCGCCCTCATCGAGCACCGTCGCCGCCATGCCTTCGCGCTGTTCCGCAGTTTGATCGAAGTTTTTGAGCACCTTGAACGCCCCTTCAACAACCTGACCGATCACATCGCCCTTGTGCGGGATGCGGATATCGCTGAGGTCGTTACCACACACAATCCCGTTCTGGCACGCCCAGCGGATCATTCCGGCGATCATCTGATAACTCGAACTGCCGTTGTGGCTGTTCAACAGGATGACCTCATTCGCTTCGCGCGTGCCCGTGATCTGGTCGGCGTGGCGCAGGCGAAGCATGTGCCGGGTGTATTCGCGCATGTCGTCATTGCGCACACGCGTCTGACAGACCATGAAGGGCTGAAAGCCTTCCTTCCGGAGTGCATCCAGTACATCCACGGTGGGAATGTAGGTGTAACGCGCCGAACGGCTTTCGTGCGCGGCGTTGGCAAGGACGGAAGGCGCAACTTCCGCGATTTCGTCGTTCGTCAGCGGGTGATCCGAGCGCAGGACAATGGCATTGCTGCTGAAGCGGCTTGCTAGCGTACTCATGTCTTTTCCCCAATGATGGAGCAGATCCGGCCCGCAGGCCGGGGCCGGTCAGTTAATCGATGGCGCGCAGGATGTTGGCGGCTTCCACGTGCTGTACGGCGAACTCACGCAACTGGTGGTAACGATCGATGATGGAATCGTCCTGCGTCTTTTCAGCGAGGTGGCAGAGCGCGAAGAGCGTCACGGTGACGCCGAAGGCATCCGCGCCCATCATGTCGTTGTAGCCGTTCAGGTGCCAGCGCACATGCACGCGGCCCATCTCGGCGGGAGCCATGTAAAAACCACCATTGGAGAGGGAGAAGAAGTGCCACGCGCCGTTCTGATACCGGCTGCACAGGCGCGCGGCCCAGTCGTACACCATCCCTTCGCCGGTCAGGTAGTGCTGGCCAAGATAGCGCGGCAGGACATTCAGTTGCAATTCATCAGGGATGACAGAAGAAGAAATACGGGTTTCATTGTCAATCACGGTTATCTCCGGTTATGGCCATCGCAACATGCGAGGCACAAAATAAGTATAGTGTCTTTAAGACCTATGTAAAGGAATTCTGCAAAATGATTTCCAATTGATTCGGCAGCATAATAGAGAGATTTTAATGCGGATTGGGTTTTACTTATGTAATCCGGGCTTTAAGACCTTATAATATCTTCTGTGCCTCGCGTATTGCGATGGCCATAACCGGAGATAACCGTGGCTAAAGAGATTCGCAGTGATCTAACCGAAACACCTGCTGAAGTGGAAGCTGGTACGCAGGGTCGCATTGACTATGTGGCGTACTCTCAACTGTCCCTCTCGCCGTTGAATGTGCGCAAAAAGGCGCCGAACGAGATTGAAGCCCTCGCCGCGAATATCGGGGAGAAGGGCCTGTTGCAGAACCTGGTCGTGCACGCACTGAAAGGCCGTGCGAAGCTACCAAAGCTGGGGGTCTGCGCGGGCCAGCGGCGACTCGCCGCGCTTGATCTGCTGTTTTCGCAGGGCCGCATTACAAAGGACTACCAGGTGCCGGTGCTGATCGTCAGCGAAGGCGAAGCGGTCGCAGCGTCGCTGATCGAGAACCGCGCGCGCGAACCCATGTGCATTGCGGATGAGGCGGTCGCTTTCGGGCTGCTGGTCGACGAGGGGAAAAGTACCGGGCACATTGCGGCGCTTTTCAGCATTCCGGAAGTCGCGGTGCGCCGCGCGCTGAAAATCGCCAGCCTTGCACCCACGCTGCTCGATCTGCTGCGTGATGACAAGCTGGACTACGAGCAGGCCAAGGTGTTGGTTCTGGCCGACGATCACGCGACGCAGGAACGCGTCTGGCACGAAGCGGTGAACGCGTGGCAACGCCGCCCTGCCGAGTTGCGCGCGGCGATCACGCGCGAGGAAATCGATGCGAGGGACAGCGCCCTGGCCCGGTTCGTGGGCCTTGATGCTTACGAAGCGGCGGGCGGTCGGGTGCGCCGTGACCTCTTCAGCGCCGACGAGCACGCGGGATACATCGAGGACGCCGAACTGCTGCACCGGCTCGCCACCGAGCGGCTGATCGCGCTTTCGCAGACGGTCGCGGCGGAAGGCTGGCAGTGGACGGAATGCCGGACCCGTTACGACGCGATGGAAATCATGCGTCATGGGCGCATCGCCTCGACCACACGCAAGCCGACGAAAAAGGAAGAATCCGAGCTTGCGGAACTGAGCGCCGCGCGTGACGCCGCGCAGGCGGAGCTCGACGCGTATTACGACGACGACAGCGAACCCGACGAGGCACTGCAGGAGCGTCTGGAGGCGACGGCCACCGCCGCGACGTATGCCGCTGACCAGTACGCCGAGCGCTTGGAGACGTTCGATCCGGAAGACATGAAGCAGGCCGGGGCGTTTGTTTATCTCGATGACGAGGGGCGTGTGTGTATCGAGCGTGGCCTGGTGCGGCGGGAGGCGACGCCGGGTGCGCAGGCAAGCGCGTCGCCTGTGGGCAGCGCGATGGCTAACGCAGCACGCGCCCCGAAGGAGCGCCCCCTGCATGGCGAAAAGCTGTGCAGGCGACTGACCGCGCACCGGACCGCCGCCGTGCAGATCGAGCTTGCGCAGCAGCCGGGCGTGGCGCTTGCCGTGCTGATGCAGCGCATGATTCCGGTTGTATTCGATGACGTCTATGCGCGGTCGTACATCGACCACGCGGTGAAGATTGAACTGCATACGTCGCGTGATGCGCTGGTATCGAATGCGGACGACATGGCCGGAAGCGTGGCCTGGAAGGCACTGGAAGGCGAGCGCGCGAAGTGGGCGCGGATGCTGCCCAGGCGGGCCGAAGAACTGTTGCCCTGGCTGCTGGAACAGGGCGAGGACGTGACGTCGAATCTCTTTGCCTTCTGCGTGGCGGCCACGGTTGACGGGATCAGCAGCGCCGACCGTCCGCACGCCGTGAACGAGGTGGCCAACACGCTGGCGGTGGACCTCTCGCGTTACTGGAAACCGACGCGCGCCGGTTATTTTGCACACGTGGCGAAAGACCGGATTGCAGCGGTGGTGGGTGAGAGCGTATCGCCTCAGGTGGCGGGCGAACTGCGCGGCATGAAGAAGGACGACGCAGCAGCGGCGGCAGAGCTTCGCATGACGGACTCGGGCTGGTTGCCGGAAGTCCTGCGCAACCGCGAAGTGCCGGAGCGCGTCACATACGGATACCGCGAGGACGACGACGAAGAGGATGGAGCCGACGCCGGGACCGAAACTGACGAACTATCAGAAACTCAGGCGGGTTCAAACGAGGAGGACGACGAGCCGCACTGAGCGGGGTTGCCCCTCAGGTCTTTGACGTCCGTTGCGCGTCGCAACACGACAACCCCGCTCAGGCGGGGTTGTCTTTTTTGGGCGGCACCGGATCGAACGGGTTAGGCCAGTACTGTTTGACCTTCGCATCCGCGCGTGCGCTTCGCTGTTCAGATGTCAGCAGTCGTTTTTGTTCGCGCGTCAGGTCGGCGGTGAGCCAGTCATCGGGAAGCCTTGCGCCGACGGGAGCAATCGGGCGACGTTCGCGCACAACGGGCGGGGCGGGTACCACGTCCGGAGCGGATCTGGCGTCATTGCCAGGCGTTGACGTGCGGGCCGTTGCCGGGTCCGGCGCGTCCTCCGCCCGGTGGGCTGCCGGGCCAGTGTCCGGGTGTGGCGCGCGGGGGTGGCGGAGCACAATGCCGCGCTCGCGCCGGAGTCTTTTAAGGGTCAGGGCGAAAGTCTGGTACGTGAAGACAAGGCCGGTCTCGGCCAGGTCCTGAATGATCGCGGCGTACCGGACGCCTGCGCGAATGGCGCGCTCGACGCTGTCGAACACGTCGCGAAGCTGGGCGGTCTTGGACCGGCCATCCGATGCCGCCGACAGGGCATCGAGGCGTTGTGCGCGTTGCGCGGCGATTTGGGCGTCCATTTGAGCGCTCGCGGGAGAGGAAACGGCGTCAGTATGCCGCGAATGATCGAAAGCTGCACCATTAGTGTTCAACCTCTGATCTTCTATGCTCTGAAAGCAATCCAGAAATGATCCAAAAGCGATTCATTCCGATCCAGGAATGACCTGTCGTCGGGCGGTCGGCTCAAAGCCGAGGCACGACGTATATGTAGACGGAAATGCTGACGCATTTCCGTCTACATATACCGTGCTCCAAGGGGATGCCCCTTGGAGAACCCGGCCGGCGGTGGCAATACCGCGCTGCGCGGTGTTGCCCATACGCCACGCGCGAGGCCGGGCGCGCCCGTCGAACGCGGGGCAACGCGTGTGCCAGGGAGGACGTGCGTTGACGCCTGCAGAACGCGCATGGGCGCGTTTGGGATATCTTTTCAGCGAGTAGCTAACAAATCATTCACCAGCCAAGGAGTGACACGATGAGCGCAACACCGTACTCCCCACTCGAAGCCGTCGCAGACGAGATTTCCACGCAGCTGCGCGAGGAAATCCGGCAACTGGTTGACGCCAAGTACGAGGTCGACGAACTGGCCCGTCATGGCGTGGCAGGTCCGCGCCTGACTGGGGCGCTCCATGATGGCGGCTACGGCCCGCGAAATGGGGCGGCTTTTTTCCAGACAGTCATGCCGTTCAGCGGCTTCAAACCTCATGGTGAGGCGTTTAGCGCGCTGGTGCCGGTTTCACAGACCATCGGGGCCAGCTGGAGGTGGACGACACGCTCAGTGCCGGAGGCCGAACGGCCGGAGTTACTGGCCAGACTGCAGGAGCCGGCGCGGGCCACGACAGAAGATCGCGAGCGGGCCGAGTTCATGTGGATCAAGCCGCTGGGCCTGTTCCTCGCGCACGAAGGCAAGAATCGCGTGGGGTTCTTCCGCGACATGGACGCCCGGTGGATTCCCGCCCATGTGGCGCCATATGACTATCCGGCCGCCGAACGGCTCACCCTCTACGCCGTGAAGCACGCGAACCAGACCGTGCACTGGGCCGTGCTGGACGACCAGCTGCTGGAACCCATCAACCACCCCGACTGGGCGTTGCCGGTGCTACGGGCCTATGGCGTGCGGGAACGTCATCAATGGCCGGATGACTTTCCGGCGGTCGACGTCACCGCCGCGGCGCTCTCGACCCGCCTGGTCAATCCGGTTTCGTCGCGGCCGGCACCGCTCGATCTTCGACTGGTCCTCGAGAAGGAAGCCTACGAGACCGAGGAAATCCCGTGCGCGATGGTCGACATCGACTCGTTCAAGCTCTCGTGGGAATTTTTCGGCGCGATGGCGTGCATCAGCATCTGTGCGATCCTGCTGCTCGGGGTGACGCCCGAAGACTGGCCTAATCTGCGTATCGTGGCCGGCATCGTCGCGGGCGTGGGCTTTGGCGGCCTACTGGCGCCACTGTGCAAACTGTTCCGCCTGCCGCGCCGACTTTTCGATCCTTACGCCAGCCTGCGCAAATTCGCGCTGCGCGAGCGAAAGGCGGCGGGCATCCGCTAACCTCCACCGGCACGGAAGAAAGGCCGGTGCGAACCGACCTTTGTCGTGGTTGTCTGCTGAAGTCGCTGGCGTCAATCCATCCGTCGCTCGCCAACACGAGGGTTCGCGAGGCGTTGCCATGGTCAGCCAGTTTGATGTCGAGTCCATCCTCTTGCTGGCCGTCGGCGTTTTTTGCCCAGTCGGGGACATCGACAGGACTGGTGGTAAATGACACTACCGAAATCGTCTGGCCAAGTGCATTGCTGGGTTGAGTGAACTGCACCACCTCGTGGACCTTGAGATGGCCGACGCACATTGCCGTGCTGTCGGGGGCTCTTTGATTTTCGAGCAGGATTCTGGTTAGGAACAGCGAGGACTGGCGCTGTCTTCGCTTGCCGCCCCAATATTTTCTAATATAAATCAGCCGTTTGCTGCCCCCTTGCCACCCCAGTGGCCCGCGACGAACCACAACTGTCTGGGCGGCGGCGACCATCGCACGTTAGCGAA
Organism: Paraburkholderia oxyphila NBRC 105797; assembly: GCF_000685075.1. Taxonomy (GTDB): domain Bacteria; phylum Pseudomonadota; class Gammaproteobacteria; order Burkholderiales; family Burkholderiaceae; genus Paraburkholderia; species Paraburkholderia oxyphila. The sequence goes on along the minus strand of NZ_BAYD01000016.1, from coordinate 89,521 downwards.
AGCCTTGAGCGCTATCCTCCAGATGAGGATTTGCTGGCCGGTACGCCTGCGCGATGACCCAACTGGTACACGTGCTCAAGAACGCGGAGTACATCCCGCGCGCACGCGTTACTGAGTTGGATATCATGCTCGGCCATCATCGTACGCAGGGCGTCAAAGCCAACGGCGGAAAGCCTCCAGTTCCTGAACCGCAGGCCGCTCTCCGCCACACACCTGATTGCCTTCTCTGCAGCGCGTGTTTGCTGGAGGTCCAGCCGCCCATGCCCACAGTCGGCCAGCAGACCTGCGGCGAGTACCTTTCCCATCAGGGCCTGTGCTGTCGCCGCATTACTCTTTCCGAGTTTCATCGCCTCCAATGCAACGTGATAGCGCAAGGAAACTGGTCGCCGATGAGAGCGGGAACGGGCAGTGCGAGCGGATCATCGTGCGAATGATCGTCCTTCTGGATGGGGAGCGTTGAAGGCTTCATTTAACCTGAGGAGCGTGTCATGGATACGTGGTGGCTCGTCAAGCCGCCAACGCGCGGACTCCGGTGCGCTTGAAGGCCTTGCCTTCCGCGTCGAAGACGTGACAATGATCCGGCGCGGCGCCCAGATACAGTGAACTCCCGTGTGCGTGACGTTCGAGCGGCGGAATTCGGGCAACCAGACCGTCCGGAGCCGCGACGCTCTCACAATAGAGGTTCGCGGCATCGCCGAGCGACTCAAGCGCCATGACCTTTACCTTCAGACTGGTGGAACATGTGCTTGACGTCCGCGAGTTCTGCGATGCCTGCCTTCTCCGCAGGATAACTGCGCAGTTGGTCGGTGACGATTTTCCGGGGCACGGGATTCGATCGCAGCAGATGCTTGAACAAGCGTTTGGCCGAGACCTTGTCTCGGTGCTTCTGCAGAAGCACATCCAGCTCGGCGCCCGCATTCATCCACAGCCCTACACAGCACGTAGGGCTCGCCGCGCAGCGTCACAAACACTTCGTCCAGATGCCACGTGCTACCGGACTTGCGTCACACCGCCTTTGTGCGCCCTGCGAAGGCGGCTCCGCACTTGTCGCACCAGCAACGGATTGTCTCGTAGTTCACCACCACGCCGCGCTCGAGCAGCAACTCCTCGATATCGCGCAGGCGCAGGTTGAAGCGGAAATGCCAGCGAACAGCGCAGCTGATGACGCTCGCGGGGAAGCGGTGACCGTGATAAAGCGACTTCGTCTTCTTCATCGCCTCATTTTAATGCACCGCGCTCGCTAACCTGACAACTTCCTGCGGCCGCATAGCGAACGGGCTCAGTCCAGTACCCTAAAGTCGGAACGCCGTCCTGCCGTAAACCCGATTTGGCATCGCGGTCTTCTCTCACTCCACGCAAGGATAGAGAAACCAAGGTGCCGTTGCATTTGCTGCAAGCGCCTTCTACACAAAGCAGGGATGAAGCGCGACCCTTCAACATAGAATGACTCCAATGAAGAAGACATACTTTTTGGCAGCTTGTTTTGTTTCTATTTTTTTCTCTGGATGCGTTTCGACCACGTACACGAAGTCCGTCTCAATTAGAAAGGATGCTGACGGAAAAATTCTCGAACGCGTTGAGACAGAGTCGGTGACGCAGCCCAATCAAAGCGGCTGGCCTATAAAACTAGAGCACCTCAAGGGCGTTCAATCTTAACGATCAGGGGCCGCCGTTAGCTCACCCAAGAGCAACGGCGGATATGGTTGCGTGAGCACACATACACATCCCCATAGATCGTTGCCAAGCCGGTGTGCCGCCCAGCCAAGCACATATTTTCTGCGGTGCATTTGTTCCGTCGCTCGGAACGCAGTTATCCGTGTCAGGCAGAGGTCGGCCGAGGGTGTGTAAAAACGCCGGTGATCGCCTAGACTGAATCAACCCGTTGGTACGTGAGGTACAGGTGGGACGATTCGTCGAAGGTGCAGAGCGCAGTCAGGCGACCTTGTTGCCGGAGTGTCTCGAAGACTTCATCGCCGAAGACAATCTGATCAGGATTGTCGATGCATTCGTAGACGAACTCGATCTGGCGTCCCTGGGATTTGAAGGGGTTACCCCTGCGAACACGGGCCGACCGTCTTACCATCCGGCAGTGCTTCTGAAGATCTACATCTACGGCTATCTCAATCGCGTGGAGTCGAGCCGGCGTCTGGAGCGGGAGTGCCAGCGCAACGTCGAACTGATGTGGCTGACGGGCCGGCTGGCGCCGCACTTCAAGACGATTGCCGAGTTCAGGCGTAGCAATGGTGCCGGCATTCGCAACGTATACCGTCGCTTCGTGATGATCTGCCGCGATTTCAAACTGTTCACGCAAGCGATCGTGGCCATCGACAGCAGCAAGTTCAAGGCGGTCAACAGCCGCGACCAGAACTTCACACCCAACAAGATCGCGAAACGTCAGGGGCAGATCGAACAAAGCATTCAGCGCTACCGGGATGCGCTGGAAACCGCGGATCGCACTCAACCCGCCGAAGTAGAATCGAAGACCGAGCGGCTACGGGATAAGATCGAGACGCTGCGCGAACAGATACGCGATCTGGATCGTGCGGCGGAGTTTCTGAACGATCTGCCGGAAAAACAGGTCTCGCTGACTGACCCCGACTCACGCTCGATGATGTCGCAAGCCAAAGGCACGGGCGTGGTTGATTACAACGTTGCAACGTCCAGGTAGCCGTCGATACCCAACACCATCTCATTGTGACCCACGAGGTTACGAACATCGGCAGCGACCGGGCGCAGTTGAGCCGAATGGCTAAGGCCGCGCGCGATGCCATGGGCAAGAAGCGGCTCAAGGCATTGGCAGACCGTGGATACTTCAAAGCACCAGAAGTCAAGGCTTGCGACGATATGGGTATTGCGGCGCTGGTTCCGAAAACGCAAACCTCGAGCGCAAAGGCTGATGGGCGCTTCGACCGGAGCGACTTCATCTACATCGCCAGCGATGACCAGTACGTGTGCCCGGCTGGGCAGCGGGCAATATACAGATTCACTACGGTCGAGAGCGCCAATCTGCTGAAACCGCGTGTCTATGGGAGCAGTGCCTGTCCTCATTGCTCGCTCAAGAGCCAGTGCACCCCGGCGCCCTACCGACGCATTCGACGATGGGAGCACGAAGCGGTACTCGAGGCGCTGCAACTCAGACTGGATCGCCAGCTTGATGCCATGACGATACGGCGCCGAACGGTCGAACATGTGTTCGGCACTCGAAGACCCTCGACTCATTTGTTGGCCGCGATAACGCCCTTATCGCGGCCAGCTCACCATCGCGCGGGGCGGCCGCGGCAGCCTCCGGGACCGGCCAGCCGTCGGCCGCGCGGCTGCACTCCGGCGGGCGCTCTCCCGGGTGCACCGGGGCGTGGTCACGGGCGGATCGTCGTTCCTCCGGAAAAGCTATATTCATGCGACGTGCCGCCCGCGAGCCAAGGTGGCGACGTGCGTGCCACGAATGCCAAACGACTTGGATGAGGGATAGATCGCATTCTGGCACTTCGAGAATTGACGGAAGTTTTATAGCGCCGCTTGGCCAGCGCAGAAATCATGCGTCGCAAGACAATCCATTTATATAGGAAAACTTATCATAATAGTCGTGTTGAATCGTGCGAAAAACTGGTGCGCTCGCACGGAAAGTTGAGTCAAAATTTCAAGTAAATTTGTTGCCGTCCGCGTGTCTTGCCTTTGCGTGCCCGGTTTCCCTGAGTTTGCACCGGAATCGGCTATCCGGCTTGCGGGCGATAATTGTTTTGGATCGCCCGACAGTCGATCGCGGTACAGCCTTGGTTGAAATCGCGCACTACATGAAACTTTGCCCGAATTGGGTACGCCGGGTGGACCTGTGCGGGTTGTGGGCGAGCAGCACTGGATGGCGTGCACGCGGGGGTGGCGCGGTCCTCAGGCTTCGTTCTTGATCAACACGACGATACGTGCCTCCACGTTTAGCGCGTAGCAACGCCGCGCGTAGCAATTCGTCTTTCGGTCGAAAGTAGCATTGAAGGTTTCCTAATTTATTCCTGCGCGACCCGCTGTCGCGAAGCTAGCATATCCATCCTCCTGAAATGTCCGCTGGGCAGCACAAAGCACAGTTCCGGGGTTCGCCGCGGGTACAGCACGGAATCAGGCGTTACCTCTCCACGATCGTCAAAGGTTTCTTGCTCTACCGCCTCCTGTTGCACGTCGGCCCACCGAAAGTAGCCCACATCGAGCTGCCCAAAATTATAGGTCGATGCGATGGCATAACGAGATTTCGTCGTGTCTTGAATTATTAGCCATCTTCTGCATCGCTATCGTGATTGAAATGGGCGTCGGCTTCGCTAGATCCATGTAAATTGGGGTTGCATCCCGTGAATGGCCGAACTTTTGGTGAATTGCCGATAAAAGTATTGCGCCAGTCAGTGTTTTCCCTGTCTGTTTTCGCCTTGATAGTGGGTCACATCACCGCTATCATTAGGTCACTAACACGTAAATAATAGGTTGAAGTAACGGATGGATTGGGGCGGCACGATGTTGGCGTCAAGGCGATTCGCATCTCCTTGCTCGACGCGTGATGGGATCGAAGAACCCGTCGCAGCGCGTCTGGGATTCCAATTTAATTTTCAACTGTTTGTTGCTGAAAAAAAGGAAGGATTCATGCAAGTAACTGAGCAGATGAAGCAGGACTTGGCAGTCAATGGCGCCATCGTCATCCGGGGCCTCTTCTCGCCCGAGCAAATGAAGCGTGCACGTGAGTGCTTCGACTACGCGATCGCACACCCCGGCACCGGCAAGATTATCTTCGAAGGAACGAGTGACGCGCACTACAACGAATACGGCAATCCTGCGAACAGAGATATGTACCTGGCATTTGTCCGGGAGGTAGGGCTCCAAGATCTCTTTGCGTCCCTGTGGGACTCGGAGCACGTCTGGTTCATTACCGAAGAACTGTTCATCAAATCAGGTGGGCAGGCAGGGCGGTCACCCTGGCACCAGGACACCTCGGTGATACCGGCGAACGGGCCGCACGTGGCCAACCTCTGGTTCAGCTTCGAGAGCCTTCCCAAGGAGAATGCGCTCGAAATCGTGCGCGGCTCCCACCTCGGCCCTGAGTACGACGTCCCCGCATATGTCGACCCATCGGATCCCACCGCGCCGGGGTGGGGGGGAGACTTCTTCCAGAAACTTCCCGACATCGAGGCGGATCGCAAGAAAGACCCGACATCGTGGGACGTGATCTCCTGGGATCTGGAGCCCGGCGATGCCCTGGTGTTCCACTCCGGCGCGCTGCACGGTGGTGCTCCCGTGACGCCAGCCTGCCCGGCGCGCCACACAATGGCACTGCGGTTCACCGGCGACAAGCTCTTCTACCGGCCGCTGCCCGACACGGAGAACGGCTATCAGATGGAATGTGGTGGGGGCAACGAATCGTCGCTGAATCCCGGGGATCCCTACCGCCCCAGCCATTTCACCCAACTGCGCTGAGCAGGGTTGCCGCGACCGCGGCCATCCATCACTCTTGAGCGGCCGATGGTATGAGGATGGTGCCCGAATGTGTCCAACTGGTCCCCGCCTACCGCTAGCAGTACCCAGTTGTCGCATCGGGGCTGTAGCAAGCGACGCCGGCGAATTTGGAGAGTTTCTCGGGCTTATGGAGCATATCTTCTGCCTCTGTCAACTCGTTCAAGGAAAGGGGCTTACTTGTCATGGCAACGACCACCAAACGACAATCGATCATTCCGCCACCGTTCCAGGGGTGGTATGACGAGTACCACTTCTCACCAGCGATCCGCGTAGGAGACGCGATCTGGGTTTCCGGCCAGGTCGGGGCGACTCCGGATGGGAAGGTTGGCGAGGATATTCGGGCGCAGACCCGGATCGCCTTCGAGTCGCTGAAAGCCGTTCTCGAGGCGGCAGGGGCGAACTTGGCAGACGTTGTCGAACTGACGACATTTCACACGGACATTCAGGGCGGAACGGAGGCCTTCTCGGCTGTCAAGGACGAGTACTTCCCTGACCGCTATCCGTCGTGGACTGCGGTCGGGACGACGCAGCTCTCCATTCCCGGGCTTTATATCGAGATTCGGGCAGTGGCCGTAGCTGGGAGCGGCGGGACCTGAGCCAGTCACCCGGCACGTCCCAAGCGCGGGTTGGGCCGGGTTTGGACAGCGCGACCTGGGGCGATCTCCGGGTAAGGCAGTCCCGCGGCTGTCGCCGCGCCGCCACTCTGGAATATATTTCCCCGGTCCTTCCGCAGCGCCCGCTCGAACTGAATTCGTAACGATTACCGGAGCACATCATGAAGACCAAGCTTCCCGCCACTTTACTCATCGCCGTCTTTACAGCGTATACCGTCCCCGTTTTTGCCAGCGGTTATGGCCCGGCGCCGTTCTATAACCCGCAAGTCGGAGCTCCAGCATCGCAACGCGGCCAAAGCGCCCTGAGCCTTCAGGCCGACCAGCACAACGTGATGAACGTCGCTGAGCGTGGCAGCTCGAGACCTGTCAGTCGAACCGTAGTGCACACCGAGCGCCTTCCGGTGCCGGGGGAACAACTGGGTACTGGCGCTTCGACGTTCGACTAGGCAAAGAAAGGGCCCGCAGATCATCAGATGAAATCGCGGGCAGTCCGCCGGTACTCATCAAAACCGACGAAGTACTTATCAAGTGCTATTTAGGATCACGAGGTCGATGGCAACCAATTCTCTACTGGCGCGTTATACGGTCACCACGTCGAAGGGAGACTCGGTGGGCGGCCAGGATGGACGAAGCTACGCGCAAGCGGGTGCGAGCCGGTCGCTTGATGTTGGCGGGCAGGACGCCCGCCAAAGTAGCCACGGCGGTCGGAGTAGCGCGGTAAAGCGCATACGCGTGGAAAGCCCGGCTCGACGACGGTGGTAGGCATATGCAGATCGAACTCTATGCACGAGCCTAGGGTGACGAAACATTGTCTCCTGTGTCATACGACGATCGTGACTGGGGCCGGGCCGATCCGTGGACCATCACTTGCGTCTCCGCCATCCCTCCCGGGTTCTGGAGCGCGCGCGGTGAGGCGCTCCGTCCGCCGTGCGGGAGTCTGATCTGGTCAGGCACAGAGTCTGCGGACATTTGGGCCGGCTATATGGATGGCGCAGTACGTTCAGGACATCAGGGCGTGCTTCAGGCGCTCAATGCACTGCGTCAGGCATAGGAGCACGAAGATGAAGAAACGCATACTGATCGCCATTTTGGCCATTGCTATCTCTCTGCTCCTCATTTCTAGCCCTGGCCTCATCCTACTCTATCGACTTCAGCACTATGTCACGACGTCGGTAGAGGCCTCCCAGGCTGAGTGAGGTTTGATTGATACGCATTGCTGAACAACCTGAAGCGGCGCGAACCGCACAACCATGGAGGGGCGAAGTATGGTAACGAAGTTGTTCGACCTGACGGGAAAGATTGCGCTCGTGACCGGCGCGAGCCGTGGCATCGGCGAGGAAATCGCGAAGCTGCTCGCCGAGCAGGGTGCGCACGTACTCGTGTCGAGCCGCAAGCTCGGCGACTGCCAGGCGGTGGTCAACGAGATCGTCGCCGCGGGCGGCCGGGCCGAAGCGCTCGCGTGCCACGTCGGACGGTTGGAGGACATCGCAGCCACATTCGAGCAGATCCGCGGCAAGCACGGGCGTCTCGACATTCTTGTCAACAACGCGGCCGCGAATCCGTACTTCGGCCATATCCTCGATACCGATCTCGCGGCGTACGAAAAAACCGTCGAGGTGAACGTCCGCGGCTACTTCTTTATGTCGGTCGAAGCCGGCAAGATGATGAGGGCGCAGGGAGGCGGCGTGATCGTGAATACCGCGTCGGTGCATGCGCTGCAGCCGGGCGATCGGCAGGGCATCTATTCGGTCACGAAGGCTGCAGTCGTCAACATGACTCGAGCCTTTGCGAAGGAGTGCGGGCCGCTCGGCATTCGCGTGAACGCGTTGCTGCCGGGGCTCACGAGGACCAAGTTCGCAGGCGCGCTGTTCGAGGATCCCGCGATTTACGAAGGCTGGATGGCGAAGATTCCGCTGCGCCGTCACGCCGAACCGCGTGAGATGGCCGGCACAATGCTCTACCTCGTGTCGGACGCATCGAGCTACACGAACGGCGAGTGTGTCGTCGTCGACGGCGGCCTCACGATCTAGCGCCGCCGTCTAGTGTCGGATTTACACAGCCGCCAACATCTGTCGCCGTCGACGGCAACGTCTGCGCCTTCCGGTTGAACGAGACACGAAATCGACCACGGAATTTGCGTAAACCGCGAAAGTGGAAGAACGGTCGGGCCACGTGCGCGATCATGGACGAGCACATCGTGTCGCGCATTCGCGGGGGGCTATGTCTTTCGTCAAGCGTTAGGGGCTGGTTTAGGTTGGTAAAAGGTGCCGTCTCGCAGCCTGTACAACGAAGCTCCGCCCAACGATGAGGCCAACTGCACGCGCTCATCACCGAACTCAAGGCGCACGGCCAGCTTCTGTTCGTCGTCGATCAGCCCGCCACCATTGGCGCACTGCCCGTGATGAAGGTGTCCTCGTCGCCTATCTGCCGGGTCTGGCCATGCGCCGCATCGCCGATCTGCATGCAGGCGAAGCCAAGACCGATGCTCGCGATGCCGCCATCATTGCGGAAGCCGCACGCTCATTGCCGCACACGCTGCGCTCGCTTCGACTGGCTGACGAACCGCTCGCCGAGCTCACTATGTTGTGCGGTTTCGAGGATGATCTCGCCGCACAGATCACGCAGACCAGCAACCACATTCGTGGCCTGCTTACCCAGATTTATCCCGCACTGGAACGGGTTCTGGGGCCGCGCCTCGACATCCGGCCGTGCTCGATCTGCTTGAGCGATACCGGTCGGCTGCCGAGCTTGCCGCAACCAGCGAGAAGACACTCGCCAATCGTCCCACCAAACTCGCACCGCGCATGGGCACAAGCCTTGCGGCCGAAATCGTTCAGGCGCTCAGCGAACAGGCGGTGATCGTACCCGGCACTCAGGCCGCAACTATCGGTATGCCACGTCTGGCCCAGCAGTTCGCGCCTTTGCGCAAGCAACGCGACAAGGTTGCCAGCGAGGTAGAACGCCTGGTGCATGCACCCCCTCTTTGGCCGGTCCTGACCAGCATGCTGGGAGTCGGCGTCAGGACCGCCGCCAGACTCCTCACTGAAGTCGCTCACAAAGCCTTTGAGAAGGTCAAGACCAATCCTATCTTGGCGCGCAAAGCTTTGGCACACAAGCTCGCCCGCGCGTGCTTCCACATGCTGAAGGAGCACAAACCATTCGATATGACGTGCTGCTTTGAGTAGAGCTAACGACGGTGGCCGCAAGCCTCATGTGATGACTGGTATTCAACCACTTTGGTTTGAATCGAATGCTGTGCCGCCGTCCACGATATGCAGTAAAAGCGGATCGCCCGCAATGCGAGCCAGCCGTGGATTGGCGCCGACAACCCGGCAGCCCTTGCACTTGTGCGAACCCCATGGACGCATTGCGGTACCAAAGTTCTTCTGGGGTCGCGGAGCCACCAGGGCGACAGGTAACCGCAGTACGCCGATCGCTTGATCCTGAATTGGTAAAGGACTTGCCCGGCCAGCGGAGCGCCAGCCTCTGGTGTGATCATGGGGCCGCTGAGCAACCTTCCGCCAAGGAGGAAGTCATGGACACGATCACCCGCTAATGGGTGTCATCACATACGATTGCCAGCGCGGTATCAACAGTGGAGAGGTTGTGGCTGGCGTGATCGGGAAGCGCAAGTTCATCTACGACTTGTGGGGAATGACTGTCAACCTTGAGAGCAGGATGGAATCGCACGGCGTAGCTGGGCGCGTGCAGGTAACAGAGGGCACTCGCGGCAGGCTGGGAGAACCTTTCGTCTTCGAGGAGCGCGGAACGATAGTGACGAACGGCATGGGCGAGCTCCGCACATGGTTCCTGGTCGGCAGGACAGGCGCGCCGGAAAGTTGACGAGGGTATTCGGTCTCTGGCTCGAACTGGATCGTTATTTTGCAAATTCGCAAGGCCGGTGGGGGCACTGTGTAGTGGTTTAATTTCCTCGGACAGGTCGATAGGAGGACAATCCTGAATCGACGAGGAAAAAGAGCAAGATGACAAGAAGGCGCCGACAATTTGACGCCAGCTTCAAGCTGGAAGTAGTACGGATGGTGCGAGACCAAGGGCTGTCGGTCAGCGAAGTTTGCCGGTCAATGGACCTGGTTGAGACAGCTGTGCGCCGCTGGGTGGCGCAGTACGATGCAGAGCGTGCAGGCGGCCCCGGCGAGGGCAAGCCGCTGACGGCTGAGCAGCAGCGTATCCGGCAGCTTGAGGCGGAAAACCGGCAACTGCGCGAGGACAACGCGCTGCTAAAAAAAGCATCGGCCTTCTTTGCCCGGGAACTAAAGTGATTTACCGCGTGGTAACTCATTTGCAACAGGAGGCCGTATCGGTCAGTAACGCCTGCCGGGTTTTGCAGGTGAGCCGCTCTGGCTACTATGCGCACCGGAGCGCTGGGCCGAGCGCGAAGAGGTTGCAGGAACAGACACACATCAAGGCAGCATTCGCCGCTAGCGGCGCGAGCTATGGTAGCCGCCGCGTGATGCATGCACTGCGGGAGCAAGGGATACGAATCGGTCGTTACCGGGTGCGTACGGTGATGCGCGAAGCGGGCCTGCGCACGAGCTGGAAGCGCAAGTTCGTCTCGACGACCGACAGCAGGCATACGCTACCTGTGGCAGAGAACGTGCTCGACAGACAGTTTGAAGTGGCCAAGCCCAATCGCGCCTGGGTTTCGGACATCACTTATATTCGCACGGCGCAGGGCTGGCTCTATCTGGCGGTCGTGCTTGACCTGTACTCGCGCAGGGTGGTCGGCTGGTCAATGGCACCAACCATGCCGACTGGGCTGGTCATGTCGGCGTTGACCATGGCGCTGCAGCAGCGTCGGCCAGCGCCGGGACTGGTTCTGCATTCGGACAGGGGCAGCCAGTATGCTAGCGACGAGTACCAGGCCTTGCTGAAGCAACATCGCGTGGTTTGCAGCATGAGTCGCAAAGGAAATTGCTGGGACAATTCGGTGATGGAGAGATTCTTCCTGAACCTCAAAATGGAGCGCGTGTGGCAGCGTCAGTACGCTAACCACGATGAGGCTCGGCGCGATATCAACCAGTACATCGTCGCTTTCTACAATCCGGTGCGCTTGCACTCCACCCTGGGCTATCTGTCGCCCGCCGCCTATGAGGCGAACCCGACAGCGAAAGACCCTATCTGCCTGTCCGAAATTAGTTGACCACTACACTGCCATCGACGTGCTGGTGGCCCACCGGATTCCGTCCACGACCGATCACACGTTACCGCATGAGTGTGACCAGCGAGGGCGACGACTCTACGCCGCGCCCTTTGTGGCAATGTTTCCTTCTGCGATGCGAATCACCGTCGCTCTCATCAAATCGAAAACGTCGTCCAAGTCCGGCGGTTGCTTCCTGGATCCGAACATCAAAATTACGGCGCCCTCCATCTGCGCCGCAATTAGTGTCCCGCGCGCCTGGCATTCGCGCGCAGTGGCAGACGAGTCTATCTCGCGCACCAGATCCACATAGATCGGTCGATATGCGGAGTAGAGTCTTCTCACGAGTTCGAGCGCTATGTCCGAGTGCTGGGACAGTGCTGACAATTCGAACGAGAATCGACAAGTCCTCGGATCACGGGCTTCTTCGATAGCATCATCAACGATTCCAGACAATCGTTCCATCGCCGGTTTACCGGTCGGCCTGCCCATGTCTGCATAGCGGTCCAGGTAGGCGTTCAGGAGCGCGCCAATCGTCGAGCGAAGCAGGTCGTCATGTGTCGGAAAATAATTCTGGAGCGCGGACGGCGGAATGCCGAGTTCCTTGGCCACTCGCGCCAGTGTAAAGTTCGCGTATCCTTCCGCCGCCAAAAGGTTAGCGGCAGTCGAGACGATCTCGTTGATCTTTACCTCGCGACGTTTCCCTTGGACTGTGGGTCGGTAATAGGCGGCATCGTTTCCTGTTCTTCGCATGCTCAGCTCGAACAGCCCGTGCTGGACGTGCTCCTCGGAACCAAAGACCCTGATGTGTGCACTCCTTTGGTCGCGTGTCTGACCCTTGGGCGAACTGGGAGGAGGGGCGTCGGCTTCCAGGTCCTGCGGCGGCAAGCCAACGATCATTTTCACCACCCGTTTTGTCACGCGAACGAATTCTGCGAAGTCCTTATCCGAGTCTCTGGCGTGGTTAGTGAATATCATCATTCCAGTCGTCTGCACAACTAGAACGGATGCACGCACCAGGCACTGTTCGTGAGTCAAAGCCGGGTGGATTTCCGACAGTAGCTTCGCGAAGATGTTCCGATACTCGGCATACGTACCTTCAACGAGTTCCATGGCATAGGGTTCACGCTGAGCGAAAGCCCATAGTTCAAACATGAACTTCGGTAGATCAGTTTCAATGATGTCGTGAAAAATGCGCTCTATGAGCGCGGCGCAACGCCGTGCGGCGCCGACACCCGACTGGCTCGCGATGGTCGTGTAGTCGCTGGCTATTTGGCGCACATATTCTTGCAGCGCCGCGCGTAACAATTCCTCTTTCGTCCGAAAGTAGTATTGAAGATTTCCCAATGTGATTCCTACGCGACCCGCTACGCGGCGCGTCGCGAATCCAGCGTACCCATCCTCCTGAAACGCTTGCTGGGCGGCAAGGATGATCTGCCCAAGGCGTAGTTCCCGGCTGATTCGCGCAGGCGACCCGGTGTCGGTTCCTGCCTGTTCAAGTTCATGAAAGGTTCCTTGCTCTTTCGCCTTCTGGTGCACGTCGGTTCTCCCCAAAAGCTTACATCGGCCTGCCAGCCATTATAGGTCGCTTCGATGGCAGGAGAAAACATCGCCATGAACTCCGCTGGTTGGACACGTTTCTACCCTGAAATCATGACTGACCTGGGCGCTGGCCGCCACCGAGCCCCGGTGAATGGGGCGTAGTCGCCGTGAAAGTGTCCTGTGCGGGTGCTAGGCCAGAAAATTTGTCATGCCAGTCGGTGTTTTCCCTGTTCTCAATTCTCTTGATTGTAGGTCATTGCAACGCTATGCTTAGGTCATTAAAACGTCAAGTATAGGTCGTATTGACGTGCAGTTGGATAGTGGTGAGTGCTTGGCCCGGCGTTGATGGCGAAGAGGGCAACCCTCGTGTCCTTCCGTGCATTGCGAACAGCATCCGCGAGTTGTTCGACAGCGAGACTTGTCCTGACCCTCCGTATGCCGAAGCGAGTACGGCCGGGTCATCGCGCAAATGCCGGACTCTGGATCGCTATTGTCGAATCAAGGGATGGCGGTTTTGCGGATGCTGCGGTGCTCGGCAAGGCGGCGCGCTTGCGAGCGCAATCGTGAGAGGGCTGCTGCCATTTGTCATGTAGCACCTGTTGTTCAGTTGGCACGCATGTGCCCGCCGGTGTCGAAGTGAAGCGTTTCAGTATCAATACATTTGAATTGGTCCAATTTTTGAAAGGTCAAGAAATGAGCATCCGTAAGCTGCCCAATACATCGTCGCCCGAGGAAATCGCTGCTGTCATGCGGGCGGATGGGGTTGTCTGTATTGAAGGATTTGCGTCGCCCGAAACATTGAATGGCTTGCAGCAGGATCTGTTGCCGCTCCTGGAGCAGATCCCGGCCGGCGACGATCCATTCTTTCACGGTGAGAAGACGCGCCGTCTCTCTCGACTATTTGCACGCACGGATCACGCCGTTTCCATTGCGCTGAATCCGCTGTCGCTCGAAACCGCACGCAAGATCCTGCAGGTGGAGCCGGTCAAGATGTGGTTCGGTGATCAGCAGATCGAAAGTAAGCCGGACATCCAGATCGGCGCCACACAGGCCATTCAGATCTGGCCGGGACAAGGCGGGCAACCCCTGCACCGCGACGACGCGGTCTATCTCTGGCGCCATCCGACCTATGAGCGGGAGGCCCGCATCAACTTGATGGTGGCGCTGACCGAGTTCACGCAAGAGAACGGCGCAACGCGAGTCATTCCCGGCAGCCATAAGTGGGATGACGAGCGGATGCCGAAACCGGACGAAACGGTTCCAGCGGAGATGAGCGCTGGCGACGCGCTCATGTGGCTCGGGTCGACTTACCACGGTGGTGGCGAGAATACCTCGAATGGTCCCCGTACCGGCATCTCGATGCCGTACGACCTGTCGTACCTGAGACAGGAAGAGAATCAGTACCTCTCCGTTCCGATCGAAAAGGTCAGGGGTTTCACGGAGGAGTTTCAACGGCTTCTGGGCTGGGCGAGGGGGGAAACCTACGTCGGTTTTATTGAAATAGATGGTCGGATCGTGGATCCGCTTGAGCTTTTGAAGCGAGAGGACTTCAAGGAAGTAGGCTTGATTCCATGAGTCTTTCCGAAACTGACCGTGGTCTTCCCGGTGGACGAGGATGTCCGGCGCAGGCGAGGATCGCCTTCAGGTCCCTGGAAACCATTCTCGAGACGACTGGGGCAAGCGTCTTTGACGTGGTCGGGCTGACAACCTTTTTGCGTTGAGATTCGTGCTGTGGCCGGTTCCGGAGAACGATAAGCGAGTCGCCCGACACGTCGTCAGTAGCACGTGAGGAAATAGGGACGCGAGTTTGCCATTGCGCTTCAACTTGTCGGGAGATTACGAATCGTATGGAGCGTTTCCGAAGTAGGAATCACCTCGTTTGACTATCTTCGTTGGGTGCTGATAGTCAGGAGCAGTCCGGTCGGGTAGTGGATGATCGTATCGAAATGACCGTGTTTCGTCCAAGAGTGGCGTGACCGGTGTGTGAAGGCGGAATCGGAGGGGAACCATGATGAAGAAGCACAGGATTGGAGCCGTGTCGGCTATCGCGGCTGCGGTATTCCTTGTGGTCGGAACGGCTGTCGCCGGGGACGACCTCACGCCTGAGGGCGGCGACCGCGCGGCGAGCAAGGACGGCCTCGTGCCGGCCTTTGTCGGCAGGCAGTCACCCGAGCCCGGCTGGGAATATGGGAAGTATCGCGGTGATTTCTGGAAGCATAAAGACGAGAAGCCGCTTTATTCGATCGACGCCTCGAATGTCGACAAGTACGCAGACAAACTGTCGCCGGGTCAGATCCAGTTGATCAAGGAGAAGAAGGGTTATCGAATGGATGTCTATCCATCGCACCGCGAATGCCAGCTACCGGATTTCGCGGAACAGAACTCGACGGCGAATCTGACGGCCGCGAAGCTCGATTCGACAGGCGAAATGGTGCAGACCGCGATATTCCCCGGCGTCGCGTTTCCGCAGCCGAAACAAGGAGCCGAGGCGATTCTGAACTACCTGTCACGGTACCGGGGTGAAGGTCTCGACATGCCGTCGGTGGTGACGACCGTTTCCCCGAGTCCGGGGGGCGGCGACTGGATCGAGGTAGTCAGCGTGGCAAATGAGTATTTCCCGTGGGGCAAAACGGGTAAGACCTCGCCGCAGGACGTCGATCAGCTCCAGCAGGGCACCTACTTCGCGATGCGTTCGCCGGCGGCGCTGGCCGGGCAGGCTTATGTGGCACGGAACTATTTCGATAAGGATGCCGAAACGTTCTACTACTTCCCCGGACAGCGCCGGGTGAGGCGCATGCCGGCCTACACGCACGATGCGCCGGCAATCGGCTTCGAGAACCAGTATCTGGTTGATGAAGCCAACATGCTCTACGGATCCATCGATCGTTTTAACTGGAAGCTCGTTGGCAAGAAGGAAATGATCGTGCCGTACAACTCCTTCGGCATGTACAAGTTCAATGAAAAGCTGCACAACGTCTTTACACCGACCGGCATCGCTCCCGAAAACCGACGCTACGAGGTGCACCGCGTCTGGATCGTCGAGGCGACGCTCAAGCCTACTGCACGCCACGTCGATTCGAAGAAGGTCTTCTATCTGGACGAAGACAGCTGGCTTGCACTCGTAGGCGAGGATTACGATGCTCAGGGCAAGCTGTGGAAGGTGCGGGAGAGTTACCCGATTCCGGTGTGGGAGCTGGGTGGCGCCTGTGACAACGAGCCATTCGTGCAGTATGACCTGATCGATGGACGCTACCTGTCCGATCAATCGACCATTGGCCAGGGCAAAGACCTTCGCTGGTACGAGAAGACCAATGATCCTCAGTTCAAGTCCGATTTCTACACGGCGGAAACGCTCAGGTCGGTCAGCGAGCGCTGAACACTGTTGCGTGAACAAGATGGCGGACGTGCGCTGACGGCGCCCGTCAGCGCGAAATGCTGATGAGGGGAGACATGAAAAGCAAAACGATCGTCGGGCGTGCCACGGTATCGTTCGCCATTCTGGGGGCGGTGACTTCGAGCGCGTACGGCTACGATTTTACGACGGGAATCAACGATCTCACGGGGTCGTGGGTGACCAACCTGACAGCGGGCGCGGGGATTCGCACCAAATCTCCGAGCTGCTCGCTTACCGGCGATCCCAACGCGTTCGACTGCGGTCCGGCGGCCAACGTCAATCAATGGGGCTTCGGCGACGACGGCGACCTGAACTACCGCAAGGGGCAGCCGTTCAGCACCTACATCAGTGCGACCAGCGAGTTGCTGCTGACGATGCCGAGCGAGGGATTGAAATTCATGATCCGCGGCACGGGGATGTATGATTTCCTCGCGGGTGACACGAACAGAACGCCGCTATCGAGCACTGCTGCGGCGCAGGTCGTCTACAACGCGCAATTGCTCGATTTGTGGGGCGAGAAGGACTTCACGATCAACGGGGAGGCCGCTCATGTGCGGCTCGGCAATCAGGTGATCAACTGGGGCGAGAGTATTTTTGCCAGTAGTGGCATCAACGCTACCAACTCGCTCGATATCCAGAAGCTGCTGATTCCGGGTACCCAACTCAAGCAGGCGCTGCTCCCGGCACCGATGCTGAGCTTCGCCGCCAATCTTGGGCATGGATTCAGCACGGAGGACTACTACCAGTTCCAGTGGAACGGCAATCGATACCCGCCGGTCGGTTCTTTCTGGTCGACCACGAATGTTCTTGGGCGCGGCGCTGAGCCGCTGACGATCAGCACGAACAACTTCAATGTGGCTGGCCCAAGTGCGGGAACCATCGCGGGCGCGAACAGCGGTAACCAGAATGTGCTCAACGGAATCAACACAGGGCTCGTCAACGGCGTCTATGCCGGTGCACCCTGGAACGACATCGGTTTTCCTGTCAGCTGGCAGGCACCGTCGAAGTACAAGCCGCAGTTCGGCCTGAAATTCAACTATGCACCGCGTTCGTTTGATGCCAACTTCGCCTTCTATTACGAAAACTATACCGACAAGTCTCCGGTTCTTTCGTCGCTGGCCAATGGAACGGTACTGGAATCGTATCTCCAGAACCGTCAGCTCTTTGGCGTCAGTGCGAACTTCGGGGTTGGCCAGTGGGCGATCGGCACGGAGTTGTCCTACCGGCCCCACGATGCCGTGTCGCTGTCGGGTTGCTACGGGGCGGGTGGCCCGCTCGACGCAAACACCAACGGCGTAGCCGGCATCAACTGCCAGGAGTGGGCCGATGAGAAGAAGTTTCAGTACGACCTCAACGGCATCCTGGCCTTGACGCGCAGCGAGTATCCGTTTCTCAAGCTGATCGGGGCGGATGCGGCGGCGCTGACCTGGGAGCTCACGTGGATCTACTACCCCGATGTGACTTCGCGCGGCATTACGCGGACGATCAACGGGCAAACGGTCGTGCAGGTGCCTGAGGCAGGCTATTTGCCCTGGCTGAACAACAACTCAGGTCTGGGGTATCCGATCGCGATGGCGCAGGGAACGTCGAGTTCGGTGGGCGCGACCATCGATTTCAACTGGACGTATGACGGAACGCTGATCCGTGGCTGGCAGGTGACGCCCGGCGTGACTTTCTCTGATGCGCTCTACGGCTATACGCCGACGCTGAGCGCGAACTACCTTCAAGGCGCGAAGTCGCTGAACTTCTACGTCCTGTTCAATCAGAATCCGACGGTCTGGCAGGCGGGTATCAATTACAGCGTGTTCTGGGGCGGCCACAATAACGTCGGTCAACCTTACGCGGACCGCAATTTCGTAGGGATGTTCGTCACGCGGAACTTCTGATGTTGCAACGCGGGACGCGGTGCGCGCGGCGCGCCGTCGAAATACTTGGAGGGGAGGTGTCGTGCTACATCGTCTGGTTAGCGGTCTGCAAAAAATCTTCTTTGGTCATCGTGCGACCGTACTCGTCGTGATCGGTTTGTTCACCGCCGCCATGGCGGTGTTCGCGGTGCAGTTGCGAATGGACGCAGGCTTCGAGAAGCAGATGCCGATCGGCCACGAATACATCCGGACTTTCCAGAAGTACCGGAACGACCTGCTGGGTGCGAACCGCATCACTGTCGTCGTGCGGGCGCGCAACGGTTCCATCTGGACGCCGCAAGGGTTGACGCGACTGTACAACGTGACGCAGGCCGTCACGTACCTGCCGAATGTCGACCGAATCGGAGTTCAGTCGTTGTGGACCCCGAACGCGTACGTCAACGAAATTACCGACGAAGGCTTCCGCGCTGAGCCGATCATTTCAGGCACGATCACGCCTGACCAGTTGACGCCGGCAATCGTTGCCAGGATTCGTCATGCAACCACGCTCGGCGGCTATATCGGCACGCTCGTGTCGCATAACCAGGATAGCGCGATGATCACGGCGGAGTTGAACGAGCGCGACCGCAATGGCAAGGTGCTCGACTACGTGGCGTTCAATCACCTGCTCGAAGCCCAGATTCGCAAGCCGTTCGAAGATGCCGGCTACGAAATCCAGATTATCGGGTTTGCCAAGCAGATCGGCGATATCGCGGATGGCGCAACCGCTGTTCTCGGCTTCTGCGGGATCGCGCTTCTGCTCACTGCGCTTGCGGTCTACTGGTATTGCCATTCGATCCGCTTCACGGCGCTGCTGATCTGCTGTTCGTTGACGTCCCTGGTCTGGCAGTTTGGTACGTTGAAACTGCTGGGCTTCGGTCTCGATCCGCTCGCCGTGCTGGTGCCGTTTCTGGTGTTTGCGATCGGGGTGTCGCATGGCGTACAGCAGGTTAACTTCATTGTGCGCGAGATTGCGCATGGGCACAGCTCGTACGATGCTGCGCGTCTCAGTTTCAGCGGCCTGCTGATCCCAGGTGTGCTGGCACTCGTCACAGCATTCGTTTCGTTCATAACGCTGTTGCTGATTCCGATTCCGATGGTGCGCGAGTTGGCTATCACGGCGTCACTGGGTGTCGGCTACAAGATCGTGACGAACCTCATCCTGCTGCCGGTTGCCGCATCCTGCTTTAACTTCACAAAGGCCTACGCGGAGAACGCGCTGCAGCGCAGCCAGCGGCGTTCAGCGTGGCTGCGCGGGCTGGCTCGAGTTGCTCAACCAAAGTATGCCGAAGCGACCGTCGCGCTGACCATCGTGGTGCTCGCACTGGCCGCGTGGCAGAGTCGCGACCGCGTGATCGGTACGCTGCAGCCTGGGGCGCCGGAATTGCGCGCTGACGCACGCTTCAACCGTGACGCGACGTCGATCGCTGGGAACTATGACATTGGCCTCGACTGGCTCACGGTTGCGATCGAGTCGAGCGGCAATGCGTGCAACAACCCGGCGGCCGGACTGTATGAAGACGATCTCTCGACCGCCATGCAAAGTGAGCCGGGCGTAGTTTCGGTGGAGTCCTATTCGAGGATGCTGCGGAGGTACAACCAGGGCTACAACGAAGACTATCCGAAGATGAACGTCGTGCCGATCGACCCTGAAAATTATGGCGCGGTATCGGTCGACGCTAGCCGGGTGAAGGGATTCATGAAAGCCGACTGTAGCATGACGGCCGTGCATCTGTTTCTCACCGATCACAAGGCCACGACCATCAACCGGATTCTCGACGACGTGAAACAATACCGTGCGTCGCACGTCTTCCCGGGCATTCATGTCCGTCTCGCGGCAGGCAACGCCGGCGTGCTCGCGGCCACCAACGAGGAGGTCGCGCAGAGCGAACTTCCGATGATGCTCTATGTGTACGCCGCGATCCTGATCCTCGTGTTCCTCGCGTACCGCGACTGGCGCGCAATGCTCGCGTGCTGCGTGCCGCTGTCAGTCGCGACCTTCATCGGCTACTGGTTCATGAAGGAACTGCAGATCGGGCTGACGGTCGCGACGCTGCCGGTGATGGTGCTGGCCGTCGGCATCGGCGTCGATTACGCGTTCTACATCTACAACAGGCTTCAGGTGCATCTCGCCGGCGGGCAGACGATCGTCAAAGCCGTCCAGCACGCGATGCTCGAAGTGGGCGTGGCGACAATCTTCACGGCAATCACGCTGGCGATCGGCGTCGCGACATGGAGTTTCTCGGCACTGAAGTTCCAGGCCGACATGGGCAAGTTGCTGGCGTTCATGTTCCTCGTCAATCTGATTATGGCCATGACTGCATTGCCCGCATTGGCTTCGGTCCTGGAGCGCTGGTTCCCGCGCACCAAGCCGGCGCGCGCGCCGGGCCTGTTCAGCCACTGACCCTAGCCAGCATCCTTACAGAGAATCAGCCATGATCAAATTACTTGTTGCTTGTGCCGCACTTTGCGTTGCCACAGCCGCTTCCGCAGAAGCCCCCGGGACAGTCGCGATGTGGGCCACGAAACCGGCTCACGCATGGACCGCGCCGACGCACATGATGCTGATGGACGCGACCCGTGCCGGCAAACGCATCGTCGCCGTGGGGGAGCACGGTTTGGTTCTTCTTTCGGATGACGACGGACATTCCTGGCGTCAGGCCGCTCAGGTGCCAGTCTCGGCAACACTGTCCGCGGTCACCTTCGCCGACGCCCGACATGGCTGGGTGGTCGGTCAGTGGGGCGTGATTCTCGCGACCGACGATGGCGGTGAAACGTGGCAAAAGCAACGGATGGATATTTCTGTCGACCAGCCACTGTTCTCCGTGATTTTTACGAATACACAGGACGGGATTGCGGTGGGTCTGTGGTCGCTGATGCTCGCGACGCATGACGGCGGCAAGACGTGGACCAAAGTGACCGTACCGAAGCCTCCAGGCGGTAACAGGGCGGACCGCAACCTTTATCACATATTCTCGGACGGACGGGGCGCGCTTTATATCGACTCTGAGCAGGGCATGGTGCTCAAGTCGACAGATGGCGGCGCCAACTGGAGCTATCTCGCGACGGGTGGCAGGGGCACGTTATGGACGGGTGTAGCGATGCCGGACGGACGGATCATCGTCGGCGGGCTGCTCGGCAGCATGTTCCAGAGCACCGATGGCGGGACGACATGGTCGGTAGTGAATACGGGCACGAAAAGTTCGATTACTGATCTCATCGCAACCGGTGACGGGCTGATGGGCGTCGGGCTCGACGGGCTGGTGATGAATCAGAAAGCGGGCGCCGCAGCGTTCGAGATCGCTCAGCGCGAGGATCGCGCGGCGCTGACCGCAGCGCTGCTGGACAAGGCCGGGAAACCGATTCTGTTCGCGCAAGAGGGCGTGTTGGCTAAACCTTGACAGCGTACGTTGTTCCATCTTTTATTAGTAAAGATTGCTAACTAGAACAGAGAGAGAGGCCGGCAAGCAGCAAAGCAAATTGTCGGTCGGTTATGTTGCGTGGCAACCACCGACCGGACCCGAAGATTTTCCTTACGACCCGGCGTAGCGAGTTATCTGCGTGGCGCCGAACATGCAGCTTTTACACAGTTTGGATTTTCAAAACGATCTACGGTAATCGATATGTACTACTAAGATGTCAGTTTCTTCACGTTCATGGGACACGTCAGGCAGGCTTCGGCCGTTTGGCGTGCGAAGTGGGCATTCTGTACCCAATCACGATTGGTTGATTCACACCTAAACTAACTTAGTATCAGGAGAGATTCATGGCAAAGCACCCCGTCGTCGTCTATGGCGCAAGCGGCTATACCGGCATGTTGATCATGGACTGGCTGATCGACCAGAACATCCCGTTCACCGCCGTCGCGCGCAATGCGAAGCGAACGAAGGAAATGATGGCGCAGCGTGTCGTGCGGCTCGAATCGGCGAACTACGAAATCATCGAAGCGGAACACAACGTCGACGCGCTCGCGAACGCGTTCCGTGGCGCGAAGGTGGTGTGCAACACGGTCGGGCCGTTCTTCAATTTCGGGCTCGCTGCCGTCGAAGCGGCGCTCAAGGCTGGGTGTCACTACATCGACACTGCCGGCGAACAGCACTTTATTCGCCAGGTTCGCGAGCAGTTCGGCGAGCTGTATCGTCAGGCCGGTCTGCTGGTGTCTCCGTCGAACGCGTACATGTATTCGTTCGCCGAAATCGCTGCTGAAGTGGCGCTCGAGACTCCTGGCATCGATGTTCTTGAAACGGCGACCTTGACGCGCGGCCCGCGTGGCGCCGCAGGTGTGACTGTGGGCTCGACGGCGACGATCTTTGAAGGCTATCGCCAGGAAGCGTGCTACCTGTGGGACAAGAAGCTGGAACTCCACGCCGCGGATGCGTCGTTCACCGCTACTACGCCCGATTTCCTGCAGGCGGTGTTCTGCCTGCCGTGGGGCGGTACGTCACTGCCTGTCTACTTCGAACACGATCCGCGCGTACGCAGCTGCGTGTCGTTCGTGGGTTTCTACGACAACAACGCGATGCGTATGGTCCATACGCTCGGACAGAAATGGGAAACCGAGTACAAGAACCTGCCGCGTGAGCAGCAGGACGCGGTTCTGAAGCAGTTGGTCGACTCGACGACGCCGTCGATGCCGCCGCGGGAACGGACGACGCTGCAGCGCACTGTGGACGTGGCAGTCGGACGCGGCCAGCTCGCAGCGGTGCGGGCCACCGTGCACGGGGTCACGCCGTACATCTCGACGGGGGCGCTTCAAACTGCCGCCGCGATGAAGCTCATCGACGGGGAGACCGCCAAGGTTGGCTTCGCATCCGGCTCGAAGGCGTTCGGGCATCGCTACCTGCTCGGGTTCCTCGAGCAGCGCGGGCTCGCGCGCGCGTCGGTGTCTCAGCTGTAATCGCCACCAGTCCGATACAGGTTCAGGGAAATACGCACTATGGCCATTATTGATTTCTTCGACCGGGGGTGGCGCATCAACCCTCGCGGCATTGCCTATATCCAGGGCGACCACAACTATTCCTTTCAGGAAATCGGGGAGTTGTCCTGCCGCGTTGCCAACGGGCTGATCGCCGCAGGATTCACGAAGGAAACTAAAGCGGCGGTCTGGTCGGATAACGACATCACCGCATGGGGGTGCACGCTGGGGCTTTGGCGTGCCGGGCTGGCGTACATTCCCGTCAACGGGCGCAGCACGCCCGCAGAGAACCAGTACGTGCTCGACGCGTTCGACTGCGCAGTGCTGTTCTTCCAGCAGTCGTTCGCACCGGCGATCGAAGCGCTGCGCGTCAGCTTGCCGAAAGTGAAGCTGTGGGTGTGCATCGACGCAGACCTGCCGTGGGCGCCGTCGCTGGCCACCTGGAGCGCGAACCAGCCGTCGACCATGCCGCACGTCGATTACGAGATGGACGACGTCGTGACGCTGTCGGCAACGGGCGGCACGACCGGTTTGCCGAAGGGCGTGATGAATACACACCGGGTGTTTCAAACCTATTTCGCGCAATTCATGACGGCGTTCCCCTATGGGACGGAGCGCCCCGTGAACCTTGCGGCCGCGCCGGTGACCCATACCGCGGGGATGCTGTCGCTGCCGTGCACCGCACGCGGCGGCACGGTGGTTGTGCTCACGAAGCCCGATCCCGCGCTGCTGCTCGACGCGATCGCAAAGCACCGGGTCACCGAGTTCTTCCTGCCGCCGACGGTCATTTACCGCCTGCTCGACATCCCCGGCATTGAGAAGCAGGATTTCTCGTCGCTCAAGTATTTCCTCTACGGCGCCGCGCCGATGTCGGTGGAAAAGCTCAAGCGCGCAATCGAGGTGTTTGGCCCGGTGATGGCTGGCGGCTACGGGCAAACCGAAGCTGCGGCGTCGATTTCGTATTTGACGCCGGCCGAGCATTTCTTCGACGGCAAGGTTGCGTCGGACGATCGGCTGTCGTCGGTCGGCCGTCCGAATCCGCTGGTCCGCGTCGAGATCATGAACGATCGCGGTGATGTGCTGCCGCAAGGCAACACCGGTGAAATCTGCGTGCGCGGCGACCTCGTGATGAAGGGCTACTACAAGGCGCCGGAAAAGACCGCCGAGACGATCGTCGACGGCTGGCTGCATACCGGCGACGTTGGCCATCTCGATGCCGAAGGCTACCTGCACATCACCGATCGCAAGAAGGACATGATCATCAGCGGCGGCTTCAACGTGTACCCGAGCGAAGTCGAGCAAGTGATCTGGGCGCACCCGGCGGTGCAGGACTGCGCAGTGATCGGCGTGCCCGACGACAAGTGGGGCGAGGCCGTGAAGGCGGTCGTGGAGCTCAATGCTGGACAGAGCGTGAGTGCCGACGAACTGGTCGCGCTGTGCAAGGAGAAGCTCGGCTCGATCAAGGCGCCGAAGAGCGTGGACTTCGTCGTTGCGCTGCCACGAAGCACGGTCGGCAAGGTGTTGAAGAAGGACCTGCGCGAGCAGTACTGGCAGGGCCAGCAACGCAAGATCTGATCTTGCATTCCACGAGCGACAGACGATGACCAATATCTACATTGCCGGCATTGCGATGACCGTGTTCGGGCGGCATTTCGAGCGCAGCATCGACGATCTCGCAGGCGAGGCGCTGCGCGGTGCACTCAAAGACGCCGGCTGCAGCGCCGATGAGATCGGCGTGGCTTTCTACGCCGGCATCACCAACGGACAGCTGCAGGGCCAACTGTCGATCCCCGGTCAGGTCGTATTCAGCAAGATCGGCGTCGAAGGCGTGCCGGTGTTCAACGTCGAGAATGCGTGCGCGTCCGGCAGCACCGCGGTGCATCTGGCCGTGCAGCACCTCAGGGCGGGCGTCAGCGACGTCGCGCTGGCGCTCGGCGCGGAAAAGATGAACGTCGAGGACAAGGCGAGGTCGCTCGCTCTGTTCGAGACGGGATGGGACGTGTCCCGCGTCGACGAAAACTTCGCAACGCTGGCGAAGATGGGCGAAGGTGTCGAGCCGCCGCCCGGATCGGAATCCGACAGGCCATATAGCCGGTTCATGGCGATCTATGCGGCGATGTGCCGATATCACATGAAGACCTACGGCACCACGCAGCGCCAGATTGCCGCCGTATCGTCGAAGAACCATCTGCATTCGGTGCACAACCCGCATTCGCAGTTCCGCAAGCCTTTTACGATCGACGAGGTGCTCGCGGCGCCGCCGATCACCTATCCGATCACGCTGCCGATGTGCGCGCCGGTGACGGACGGTGCGGCCGCCGCGATCCTTTGCACCGAGGAAGGCCTGCGGCGCATCGGCGCCGATCGCAGCCGCTGCATCCGGATCGCGGCGAGCGTGGTCCGCAGCTTCACGCATCGGCGCATCGACGAGCCGGAGAAGGGCATCGGTCGTCTGGCTGCGCTGCAGGCTTACGAGCAGGCTGGGCTGGGTCCGGAGGATATTGACGTCGCCGAGGTGCACGATGCGTCGGCGATGGGCGAGATCATCCAGGCAGAAAACCTCCGACTCGTGCCGTTCGGCCAAGGCGGCCCGGCGGCCGAGCGCGGCGAGTTCACGCTCGGTGGGCGAATCCCGATCAATACGTCGGGTGGCCTGGAATCCAAGGGTCATCCGCTCGGCGCAACGGGCATCGGTCAGTTGTACGAACTGGTGACGCAACTGCGCGGGGAAACGGGCGTACGGCAGGTGGCGGGCGCGCGTCACGCGATCCAGGAGAACGGTGGCGGATTGCAGGGCGTTGAAGAAGCGGCGCTTGCCATCCACATTTTGAGCAAGCATTGATCGAGGTAGGTATGGTCAAGGAATTGGATGCAAATCAGGGCGGGGGCGCGGGTCATTCCGGCGTGACCAGGCGCACTTTCGTCAAGGGCGCGGCCATCGCAACGATCGTCGCGCCGGCAATGGCAGCCGCAGGGAGCGTGCATGCCGAATCGGTGGTCGAAGCGAAAGTCACCGCTGATCTGGGGAAGTATCGGGCGCTTGGCGGATGGGTGGAAAAACCGGATGACCCACAGCCCGCGCTCGAGGGTGATGTTCAGGCGGATGTGGTGATCGTCGGTGCCGGTTTCGCAGGGCTGTCAGCCGCTCTGGAGCTTGCCGCGCACGGGGCGAAAGTGGTCGTCCTCGAGCGCGAATTTGCCGGATTTGGGGCAAGCGGGCGCAACGCAGGTTATCTTGCCGGCGCCCTGGGGATCGAGTACGACCTTTTCCTCAAGAACATCGGTCAGGAGAAGGGGAAAAAGATCGTCAGCTTCTACGAGGAGGGGGTTAGCTTCGTTGAGAGAAAGCTCAAGGAGCATGGGATCGACTGCGACTACAACCAGTCCGGGCTAATTCGCGCCGGCATCGATGCGTCTCAGGAGGAGAAGGTACGAGAAGGCATGCGAATCGGTGCAGAGCTGGGTCTCCAGTCGCAGTTCCTGGACCAGGCTGCGATGCGCGCCCGCGGAATTCCGCCGGCATTTCTCTTCGGCAACTACACGCCGCGTGGCGGTACGCTCAATCCTGGCAAGTACGTGATGGGACTTCGCCGGGCGGCCCTTCGCGCAGGCGTGAAGATCTACGAGAATACGCCGCTGCTGTCCTATGTCGAAGGCGCTGTCATCAAAGCAAGGACCCCGCGGGGCAGCGTGAGTGCACCGATCATGATGCTTGCGACCAACGCGTACACGCCGGAACTCGGCGTACTCGGGGGCAAGGTGATTCCGATCCGGGTTTCGGCGATCGAGACTGAACCACTGTCTGCCGCACAACTTGCGGCTTTGGGTTGGCCACGACGTGAAGGCATCGTGACTGCGCACTGGACGATGGAAAGCCATAGGCTGACAGCACACAACACGCTATTGGTGACGACGAAGCGGATCAGCTACCCGTACGGATCGAAGACACCTAATGTGCCTGACTACGACCAGTATCGCGAGCTTAGGGTGGCCTTGCACGACCGTTTCCCAGCCTTGAGAAATATCGCCCTTCGTGCATGCTGGAGCGGCTATATCAGTTTGGCTGGCGATGCGCTGCCGGTAGTCGGCACAACCGGATCTCATCAGAATATCTACTACGCGGCAGGATGCACCGGGCATGGTGTTGGTACGCAGTCCCTGGTGGGGAACATGATCGCCAAACGGATTCGCGGTACCGAAGATGAACTGCTTGCGGCGCTTCGTCACGACACGCCATCGACGCTGCCCGAACCCTTGCGTTGGTGTGTTGTCAATGGCGCGCTGTGCGTGACAAACATGCTGGACGATCGCTTGAACAGCAAGGTGCGTGAGGCCCACTACAGAAAGGGATAACGGGCGATCCTCCCGCTGTCATTGACGATCCGGCGCGCTATCGTTTGGCGAATCGCTCATTTAATCATTTCGTTTCGGCGAGTTCCGGGGCACCTAAATCACGATGGAAGCAACGAAAGTGTTGGCCGGGCGGCGCGGCATCAGGAAACGGCACATATCGAGCGAAGCCGCCGCTGGGGCGGCTCATGACGGATTGAGAGCCCAAGGCTTACGTACTCGCAACGTGATCGTTCGGGTTGCCAGAAAGGTCCTGCTTGAAAGCGGCCCGCTGGAATTCTCGTTGCGCGCGGTCGCGCTTCGAGCCGGAATCAGCGTCAGCAATCTCCAGTACTACTTTCCGACCAAACTTGCAGTATTGAGGGCGGTGATGGAACCCGAAATTGACGCGTATCTGGACGAAGTGAAGCGCAAGCTCGACTGCGGCGTGCCGCCGCAAGAAGTGCTCGATGCGATCGTGAAGCGGTCGCTCCGTGATGCGAAAGATATCGAATATACGGCATTGCTGCGGCACTTCTTTTCGTTTGCGTCGACCGACCCTGAGTGTGCCGAACTGATTGACGAGTGGTATTGCACGTTGACGCATGAATTCGCAAAGCTGATCCGTGCCGTCAACCCGAAATTCGGTACGGCGGACAGCATGCATGTCGCCGCGCTGCTCATTGCGATGGCTGACGGATTGGCGATGCATCCCGGCGCGGGACACAGCAAGCACGCTCACACGCGGGAGTTCGACGAGCGATACATCTCGACCGTCAATTGCATCGTGCAGGGGGGAGCGTTCGGCGTCAGGGAAGAATAGCGCCGCAGAACTGCTACCGATGCCTGCAGAGCCACGCATTGCGTCGCGCAACGCGCAGATCTAATTCCTCTTTCGCTCGAAAGCCGGGAAGGTTTCCTGATGTGATTCCCGCGCGATGCCGCTACACGGTGTATCGCGAATCCAGCATGCCATCCTCCTGAAGCGGATGCCGGGCGGCAAGGAGAATTTGCGCAAGGTGCGATTCGCGGTTTCGTCGCGCAACCGGCCCGGCCTCCGGCTTTGTCATCACAGGATCGTCAGGGATTCCTTGCTCTGTCGCCTTCTGTAGAGGTCCGTAATCTGCCTCTCATTGCATCAAATATTGGCGCGATCGGTGTTTTCCCTGTCCTCATGCTCCTTGATTGTAGGTCAATGCGACGCTATGATTAGGTCATGCATACGTATATTGTAGGTCGCATAAACGCCGCCGGGGGTTGGGCTGAACGTCGGCTCTGGGCAGGATCAAAGGACCGGAGATGAGTGGCGATGCAAGTTCGACCGGAGCCTCCTCGTCAGTGAAACGTCGAAGAGGTAAATGGAGCGAGATGCGGGTTGGCGGCCCCTTCGACTCGTCTTGTCAAAGCCTTTAACTGAAACGGCCGGACACTCAGCAATCCGGTCTGTATGCGTCCATGAGAGGAGGAGCATCGAAATGATTCGTCTGCGCAAGTCTGTCGAGTTGCCGTTGGTCGGATTGAGTGGTTTCGAGACGCCGTTGACCGAAGAGGAAAGTGCGATCCAGAGCACCGTTCACCGCTTCGCGCGCGACGTGTTGCGGCCGATCGGCCGAGAGCTCGATCGCATGAAACCGGAGGAAGTCGTTGCCGCCGGGTCACCATATTGGACGGCCCTGGCCGAGAGCGCGAAGCTGGGACTCGATCCGCAGCTGATCGCCCAGTTTCCTCCGGAAACCGCGAGCCGGATCGAGTCGATCATCGGCGAGGAGCTGGGTTGGGGCGATGCCGGTTTCGCCATTTCGATCGGCGCGTCGATGATGCCGCTGATGGTCGCGCAGTCGGTCGGCAGTCAGGAACTGATCGATATGTGTACGGGAAAAGTTGGCTGCTGGATGAACACGCAGCCCGACCGCGGTTCGGATGCTGCGATCCTGAACCGCGAAGAGCTCAGCGCTAACGGAAAGCAGCCGACGGGCAACATCACCGCGAAGGTTGGCGCCGACGAAATCGTGATAAACGGGCAGTATTCGTCGTGGGTATCGAACGGGCCGGTGGCACAGGTCGGTCTCGCGTACATGGCTGCAGATTACGGCGACGGCTTCTACGGTACAGGGGAGCGGGGCGCGTTTACCAACGGCATCGCAATGATCATTCCGCTGGATCTGCCGGGGATCTCACGCGGCAAGCCGCTGGACAAGATCGGTCAGCGCGCGATGCCGCAGGGCGAACTCTATTTCGACAACGTGAAGGTGCCGAAGCGCTTTGCGGTCGCGCTGAAGGACGAATACCTGGGTAACCTGACTTCGGCGTGGTCGTACGCGGGGACGCACATGGCTCAGGCGTTTGTCGGTGCTGCGCGTTCGGCTTTCGAACTCGCGCTTGCCTATTGTCACGAACGCAAGCAGGGCGGTGCACTGCTGATCGATCACCAGATGACGCATCTACGGCTGGGTGAGATGCTGCGCCGTCTGGAGATGGCGCGCGGCATCGCGCGTCGGACTCTGACGTACTCGCGCATGTCGCCGCAGGGCCACCCCTATGTGACCGCGATGGGCAAGGTGAGTGTAACCGAAGAAGCGATGAAGATTACGCACGAGGCGTTCCAACTCTTCGGCGCGAACGGGACCACTCGCGAATTCCCGATCGAAAAGATCTTCCGCGATGTGCGCTCTGCTCTGATCGAAGACGGCGAGAATTATGTGCTCACGTCGCGTCTGGGTGTGTTGGCAGGGAGGTTGTACAAGAACGGGTGGACCCAGGAATAAGCGCCACATGCGAGTGCTCAGTGAAGGATGTTGGTGCAGGGATGTCTTCAGATTCTCGCCCGGTCTTTGAACACGTATTCGTGAGCCGAAATCGGTCGAGAGTCCGCCTTAAGGCGATGAAATCGAGCACGTGATGATCGTTGTGATGTACGCAGCACGCGAGGACGCCGGTTCCTGAAATTGTGTGTGTCTCTGTATGAGGTTTCCAGTCAGGAGGTCATGGTAAAAATGATTAGCATATCAAAACATATCGTAGTAGCGCTTTTGATCTGTCCCGTGGCCGTCGCGGCTCAAGCTCGTGGAGGCGTGGCACCTCGACCGGATCGGTCGATCCCACATTCGGTATCTGTGTCGAGTGCCGACCAGGCAGACACCGGGGCGGCGACCCTGGCCGTCGGCGCGGAATCGGGCCAAATTGCTAGCGTCAGCCCGGCTTCGGGTAAGACCCGGGCACAAGTCCAGGCAGAACTTCTGCAGGCCGGGGAAGCTGGGCTGTTACCTCCGCGCTGGGTCGACTATCCGCCCAACGCCGACACGAGGGCGGTCAACCGTGAACGCTTCCTGCGCCTGGAGCAAGTTTGGAGGGCTGAGGGAATCATCCCGGCGGCAAACTAATGGCCAGAGGCAACGTATTGGATCAGGAGTATTAATGAAAGTGCTGGTAGCGGTGAAGCGCGTCGTGGATGCGAATGTGAAGGTTCGCGTGAAGGCGGACAAATCGGGCGTCGATCTGGCGAACGTCAAAATGAGCATCAATCCATTCGACGAAATCGCAGTCGAAGAGGCAGTGCGCTTGAAGGAGGCAGGCGTGGCCGCGGAAGTGGTCGTAGTCTCATGCGGAACGAGTGCCTCCCAGGAGACGTTGCGGGTCGCATTGGCAATCGGCGCCGATCGCGCGATTCTCGTCGAATCGAAAGATGGCATCGAGCCGCTCGCGGTCGCGAAGATCCTGAAGGCGCTCGTCGACAAGGAGCGGCCGAAACTTGTGATCCTCGGCAAGCAGGCAATCGACGACGATTCGAATCAGACCGGCCAAATGCTTGCCGCATTGGCAAACCTGCCGCAGGCAACATTTGCCGCGAAGTTGGCGATCGTCGGTAGCAAGGCAACTGTCTCGCGCGAAGTAGATGGCGGGACAGAAACGCTGTCGCTGGAGCTGCCGGCGGTGGTGACGACCGACTTGCGCTTGAACGAGCCGCGTTATGCGACGCTGCCGAACATCATGAAGGCGAAGAAGAAGCCGCTTGAGACGGTCAGGGCGGAAGATCTGGGCGTTGACGTGTCGCCGCGTCTTGCGACGCTCAATGTAGCCGAGCCGCCTGATCGTGCGGCTGGCGTGAAGGTGCCGGACGTAAAGACGCTGGTCGAAAAGCTGAAGACCGAAGCCCGAGTGCTCTAAGGGGAGCGGAAATCATGACAATTTTGGTAATTGCGGAACACGATAATACGTCGATCAAGCCTGCGACGCTTAATACCGGCGCGGCCGCGGCCATTGTCGCGGCGTTAGTGGACGCGGAAATCCATGTGCTGGTTGCGGGCTATAACGTGAGTGATGCGGCGGACGCCGCGGCGAAGATCGCTGGCGTCACGAAAGTGCTGGTAGCCGATGCGCCGCAACTTGCCGACGGTCTCGCGGAAAACGTCGCCGCGACAGCACTGAGCATCGCGATGAACTACTCGCACATATTTGCGCCGGCGACCGCCTATGGCAAGAACGTCGCGCCGCGCATTGCGGCGAAGCTCGATGTCGCGCAGATCTCGGACATCACCGCCGTCGAGAGCGCGGATACATTCGAACGCCCCATCTACGCCGGAAACGCGATCGCGACTGTGCAATCGTCTGATCTGATCAAGGTGATCACGGTGCGGTCAACGGGTTTCGATCCGGTTTCAGCGGAGGGCGGTAGCGCGTTGGTCGAGAAGATCGAAGCGGCGGCCGAGTCGGGCGTTTCGCAGTTCATGAGCCGTGAAGTGACAAAGCTCGATCGCCCGGAACTGACGAGCGCATCGATCATCGTGTCGGGCGGCCGCGGTCTCGGCAGCGGCGAGAACTACACGAAGCTGCTGGAGCCTCTGGCGGACAAGCTGAAGGCGGCTCTCGGTGCGTCGCGTGCGGCGGTTGACGCGGGTTTCGTACCGAACGACTACCAAGTGGGGCAGACTGGCAAGATTGTCGCGCCGCAGTTGTACATTGCTGTCGGGATCTCAGGCGCGATCCAGCACCTCGCCGGGATGAGGAATTCGAAGGTGATCGTCGCAATCAACAAGGATCCGGAAGCACCGATTTTCAGCGTGGCGGACTACGGTCTCGTCGGCGATCTGTTCACGCTGGTGCCAGAGCTGACCACGGCGATCTGACCGGATATCCGGCTCGCTGAGGAGTGCGTGACGACCGCCTGTCGTCTCGACGGACGGCCAGCCGATTACCACCTTCATAGCGGTGATAGAAATAATGGCAGAGAAATCTTCCATTGGCCCCTCGGCCAATATGCAGCGCAGGCAGTTGCTCAAATATGCCGGCGCCTCGGTTGCTGTGGGCGGATTAGCCTTTGGCCCCCGGCAGGCAAATGCCGCTGGCGCGAAAACCGCGGACAACCCAGAGGACGTCCTCGACGTCGTTATCGTCGGTGCGGGACTTGCTGGTCTGACTGCTGCGCGAGACCTGCATAGGGCCGGGTGCCAGTCCTTTCTGGTTCTGGAGGCGCGAGACCGTGTGGGAGGACGGACGCTCAATTACAACGTAGACGGAGGATACGTCTCCGAGGTCGGTGGGCAATGGATTGGACCCGGCCAAACCGCGATCGCGGATCTCGCACGCGAACTGGAGGTCGGTACCTTCCCGAGCTATTACGAAGGAAAGACAGTCGTTCTCGGCGGTGATGGCCGGGTGGAAGTCGATCTGAAGGGCACCTTCGGTACCGACGAGGCAGTCGGCGCGAAGCTCAGCAAGCTTTCACGCGACGTGCCTTCAGGCGCACCGTGGGCGTCTCCGAGGGCCAGTGAACTCGACACGCTATCGGTCGGAGATTGGCTGGCCAGACAGAATATCAAGCCGGAAGATCAAGTGGGATGGGATGCGGGAATCATTCTTTCGGGCGGCGTAGGGCCTGCGAAGATGGGCTTCCTGCATTTCCTCTCAATGATAAATTCAGCCAATTGCGACTATTCGCAGCTAGATGGCATCAAGCACAGCGCCCAGGAAACCCGTTTTATCGGCGGCTCGCAAATCCTTAGTATCAAGATGGCCCAGCAACTGGGCGACAAGGTGCGCCTGTCGTGTCCGATCCGCCAGATTTCCGACTGGGACCGTGAGGTCGTCACCTTGCATACCGATCGCGGCGAGGTGCGAGCCCGGGCAGTCATCATGGCCATCCATCCGGCCTTGTGTCATCAGGTGCAATTCAATCCGCCGCTGCCCGAAAGACGTGCCGCCCTGCAGCGTGCCTGGCCCGCGTATTCTCCGGCACGCAAAACTGCCATGGTCTATCGCCGCCCGTTCTGGAGGGATAAAGGACTAAACGGTCATATTTTCCAGTACAACGGACCAATCCTTTGGGCTTACGACAATTCTCCTCCTGGCGGGGAAATCGGGATCGTCAACGCTTTCCTGGCCAATGCGCTGGTTCCATCCGACACGGATGCCGCCAGGCGTATGCAGGTGGAACTCTATGCACGAGCCTGGGGCGACGAGGCCTTGTCTCCCGTGTCGTACCACGATCGCGACTGGGGTCGAGCCGATTCCTGGACCATCACCTGCATTTCTGCCATTCCCCCCGGCTTCTGGAGCGCGCATGGCGAGGCGTTGCGTCGGCCTTGCGGCAACCTGATCTGGTCGGGTACCGAGACTGCGGATATCTGGGCCGGCTACATGGATGGCGCCGTACGCTCTGGCCATCAGGGCGCCCTGCAGGCGCTCAATGTCTTGCGCCGGGTATGAGGAGGCGAAGATGAAAAAGGTTGTACTTGTCGCCATTTCTGCAGTTTTCGCTTTGCTGCTTGCCCTTTTGGGACCTGATTTTCTTGGTATTTACCGACTGCAGAGCTATGTCACTGCGTCGGCAGAAGCAAACCAGGCCGGCGGCGGCGCCTGGCCCCGTCTGGCCGATGCGTGCCTCAGTTGCCATGGCGTTAAAGGCAATTCGCTCAATCAGGGTTATCCGAGCCTGGCGGGGCAGCCCGCGTCATATCTAGCCGCTCAACTTCATGATTTCGCCAGCGAACAGCGAGCGAATCCGACCATGAGCCCGCTCGCGATGACCTTGAGTGATTCCGAGATCCAGTCTCTGTCGAGGTATTACTCGACGCAGACCGCCGTTGCGAACAACTACTTCCAGCCGGATCCCAGATTAAGAGCAAGAGGCGAGCTGTTGGTGGCACGTGGAAGTTGCGTGGCTTGCCACGGTGCCCGGCTGATGGGCCACGACCAATTTCCGCGACTCGCCGGTCAGAGCTATGACTACATCCTGAAACAGTTCGATGCGTTTGCAACCGGCGCGCGGAAGGAGCCGTCAGGGACGATGCAAACCATCGCCAAAGCACTATCACCGGAAGACCGCAAGGCGATTGCCAATTATCTTGCGGACCTTAACCGAGATAAAAAGTGATGAGTCGATCGAAGGTGTTATTGAGGAGTTAATCATGGATATTGTTAGATATTATCTGCTCTGCTTTGCCTGCTTCGTATTAGCGGTCACGGGGGCTTTCTATGGCACGAAACTCCTGATGAAACGCAACTACCTCCTTTCTGCGGAGTGGTTGATCGTTGCGATCTCAGCGACGAATTTTCTGGTCTACTTTCTCACTGAATGGCCGCCTTTATACCATGTCGCGCATTTTTTTGATGCGTTCACCAGAGCTTTCGGCGTCCCCGTCATCGGCATCCTTGGATTTATGACGGTTACGCACGGCTATAAGCCATCGATTCGTCAGGATATCGTGCTATTCGCACTCGCCTTCGGGGGGGCACTCGTCCTGGATACCGTCGAGTTCATCGCTCCGGCCTTGCCCTACTTCTACGTAGCGACGTGGACTTGTGTATCGATCTACATGGTCTATTTTGTCAAGAGATTGCTGGATGCCGGAGAAAAACTCCATGCAACAACAACGATCGTGGCTCTGATTACTTCGCAGGTCATTGCTTGTATTTACGATTTCTACAAGATTCCCGGTGAAGAGCATAACGTAGTGCTCAACTTCTATTTCATCGCGCTGCTCACCTGGGCGTACTTCATCGCTGTCACCTATTACGCCTGTTGCGCATTGGAGCGCAAGCAGGGCAAATGGATGACATTGAGCGGTTCCGCTCCCTGCAGAAACTAACGTCCTTTTCGGAGAAATGTGATGAATCTACCTTCGCGAAACGTTATGCACTTCACAGCCTGGAGCGCCATCATTGGCGGAGTCCTGGCCTACGTCAACGTCGTGTTGTCAATGATGGTGACCGGCTCGGACACGGATATGGTGCTTCACGGGCCAACGATGCTGGCGTTGACTTCCGATGCACGCGATTTGTTCCGGTTGTCTATGCTCAGCGACGTGTTCGGTTTCTATCTGGCGGTGCTGGTCATCGGAGGATATTTCCTGCACGTCTTTCGGGAGGAACTCGGCGGACTCGCCAACATGATCGGGTTCGCCATCGGAATCTATGCCGTGCTAGGAATCAGTGGAGCGGCCATGCAACTGGCGATCTTTCATCCGCTCGCGCATCTGTACGCGGGGGGGGACGATGCTACGAAGGCCGCTGCCGCGGCCGCGTGGACAACCGTCGCTAACGCAACCCAAAGCGGACTATGGTGGTGCGAAGGCCCCTTTGTGTTCTTTTGGGCACCCATCGCCGCCACGCAGCTGAAGAAGGCGGGATGGAAAGGATCGATCCTCCTGAAAATCGTCGGCTGGTTTTTCGGTCTTTTCTTTCTGTTCGGCTTCTTTCCAGACCTCGATGGACTTACGAGCATATGTGAAACGGTGGTCGTGCTCGTATTGCCGCTATGGATGATGTGGTTCGGCTGGCAGCTTTTTCGGCGCGCGGCAAAAAGTGTGGACCAGAGTCGCGTTTCGGCCGGATAGAGCGCCTCAGACGATGACATTGAAATCCCTGAGAAGAGATATGAGTGCCGTCGCGAAATAAGCGTCCCGACATCACCTCCGCAGAGATGCGTATCCGCCGAATCAATCATCGGTGGGACTCGAGTTGCCATCCTGGCAGAGACCGCGCTAAAGCTCTAGGCCGGCGAGCCCACTGTATGGTCGAGGTAGCAGTCCGGTATTTGGGGGATTTGGACGGCGCAGTATTCCATGGTTTCGGCCGACACGGGCCGAATGACACAGCGCCCGAAGCCCATTTTTTGTATGGCTAGAAAGGAGGAGTGACGCAAATGACTGATAGCGGTAGACACAGCGACATTACCATTTTGGGATTGGGAGCGATGGGGAGCGCGTATGCACGCGAATTCCTTAAGGCGGGCAAACATGTAACCGTTTGGAATCGCACGCCAAGCAAGGCCGATAGCCTGGTACGCGATGGGGCATTTTTGGCTCCAGATGCGAAAACGGCAATGGCTGCAAGTCCGGTTACCATCCTTGCCCTCGTCGATCATGATTCGATCCGCGATATCTTGTCTGATGATGTGCTGGCAGCTTCCACCGACCGTACTCTCATCGATCTGACGACGGGGACGGAAGCCGAGTTCAAGGAGATCGCCGCCCGGACTCGGGACGCCGGAATATCGTTTCTTGCAGGGGGTGTGCTGGCCTATCCACGGTCGGTCGGCAGCGCCGATACGGCAGTCTTTTGTTCAGGTGATGCCACTGTATTTGAAGAAAGCAGGGATCTTTTGCGACATATCGGCGGTACGCAGCACTATGTGAGCACGGATCCGGCGTTGGGTCTCAGGGTCTTTCTGGCGCTCGCTCTCATGGGTTTCGTGACGATAGGTGGATTTTTTGAGGCAGCCGCCTTCGCGGAAAGTTGCGGCGTATCCGTGGCGACTATGGCGGAGTATGTTCGAACCTCTGGGCAACCGTGGACGAACGAGTGTATTGATTACCTGAGCAAACGCATCTCCTCCGGTTCTGATGACGGGGACCAGGCGATCATTGATGTGTATGTCGACGGCTTCAAGGCGGTATTGTCTGATCTGCAAGGCGCAGGTGTCGGCTCGCGATCCCTCGGAGCGATCGTTGATTATGTGAAAATCGCCCAGACGACAGGCCTCGGCTCAAAAGGCTTGGCCGCGGTGTATGACGTGGTTCGCAATAACCTGCCGTAAGGCCGATGAAGGTTGCGCGGCGTTTTCCGGGAAGCAGGTTTGTGCGAATGTGCTGCGGATGGTGGCTCCGGTGGCCGGCTAGTTCGGGTTTGTCGACATGCTTGGTCAGCTCATTCGCCGAAGATGCGGGATAACGTAGATCCGTTCTCCAGATCGAATTGTTAGTATACCTAAACACAGGATTGAATATGGC
The DNA here is from genome assembly GCF_000685075.1 of Paraburkholderia oxyphila NBRC 105797. Classification (GTDB taxonomy): domain Bacteria; phylum Pseudomonadota; class Gammaproteobacteria; order Burkholderiales; family Burkholderiaceae; genus Paraburkholderia; species Paraburkholderia oxyphila. Next base: position 51,952 of record NZ_BAYD01000016.1, on the reverse strand, counting down.
GACCCTAATCGTGAGCTACGCAGAAACAGAAGGTAGGACGTTTGATCGCGAATATTATCTTTCGACCCATGTCCCGCTCGTTCGGGCAGCATGGAGCGAGTTCGGGCTGCAATCGGCCGAGATCCTGTTTCCAGCTCCAGGGCCTCAGCCCTTCGAATGCGTGGTGATATTGCGTTTCGGCGATCAGAGTGGAATAAACGCGGCTCTCTCGTCTGTAAAAACAGGTGAGGTGATCGGAGACGTGAAGAACTTTACCAGTATCGCGCCGTCTATTTTCCGCGCGGGTGATTAGTAGATGTCTATCCATCTTTTGGCCTGAGTTCGCGGCGTAAACCTTTAAAGTCATCATTCTTTTCTTTGTCACGACGCAACTGTGCTGTGGACACAAAATTGTGTAATCGGACCATGCGGTTGAGCTACCGTAGAGAAAGTAAGAAAACTACGCTATTACTAGGAATCTCTTATCAATGAATAAGTCCATTAATCTGACCGGTCGTGTTGCGATCGTAACGGGTGCCGGCGCTGGTCTTGGACGGGAGCACGCGCTGTTGCTCGCGGGCCTGGGCGCGAAAGTCGTCGTGAATGACTTGGGTAGCGACGTAACCGGCAGAGGCGGCTCGGCCACTGCGGCACAGAAGGTCGTTGATGAGATCGTAGCTGCAGGTGGCGAGGCGATCGCGAATGGCGCGTCGGTAACTGACTTCGAGCAGGTCCAGCGAATGGTCGAACAGGCGCTTTCGCACTGGGGGCGCGTTGACATTCTCGTGAACAATGCAGGGATACTCCGAGACAAGAGCTTCAGCAAGATGGCGCTCGACGACTTTCGCGCGGTAATCGAGGTGCATCTCATGGGGGCGGTGAATTGTACCAAGGCTGTGTGGGATGTCATGCGCGAACAGCAGTATGGCCGTATCCTAATGACGACGTCATCGTCGGGGCTCTACGGAAATTTCGGCCAGTCAAACTACGGTGCAGCAAAGATGGCGCTGGTCGGCCTGATGCAGACACTGGCTCTCGAAGGCGAAAGATACAACGTCCGCGTGAATTGTCTCGCGCCAACGGCCGGCACGCGTATGCTCGAAGGGCTGATGTCCACGAACGTTCTTGAGGCACTCGCCCCCGGCGCCGTTAGTCCCGCCGTGGCCGTGCTCGCGGGCGATGATGCGCCAAACCGCATGGTGCTCTGCGCCGGCGCCGGCAGTTTTGAAGCTGCGCATATTACCTTGACGCCAGGCATTTACGTCGGGACCGGAGAACAGGTGCCGCATTTGCTGGCGCAGCGGCTTGATGAGGTAAGCAGCCGCAGTGGCGAAATTGTGCCCACAGCGGGTTCCGTCCAGGGTGAGCTCGAATTGAAGAAGGCTGGTTTCGACGGAACCGGCGATGTGGAGCAGCAGCATGTGTGACGAGTCCAGCTTGACCACTGTTATCGCCAAGGTCGGCCAAGAGAGAAGCGCCGGTGCTGAAGGGTATCGTGACCGCCCACCGCTCTCGCGACCACAGCTTTCCGCACGCGTAGGTAGTGAACTTGGCGTGTCCGGATGGTTCTGCATCGATCAAGGGGCGATCAATGCCTTTGCCGACGTTACGCGAGATTGGCAGCCCATCCACATCGATGAGGAAGCCGCCCGCTCGGGGCCGTTCGGTATGACCATCGCTCACGGATTCCTGACCCTTTCGCTGCTCTCGGCGATGGCACTCGACGTTCTCCCGACGCTTGAAGGCCAGCGTGCATCCGTCAATTATGGACTGAACAATCTGCGCTTTGTCACTCCGGTACGAAGCGGCGACAGGGTACGCGGACGTTTCACCTTGAAGAATGTCAGCGAGCGAAACACCCGGAGTCATTTGCTAACGATAGGTGTCGTCGTTGAAATCGAGCGTCAGCCTAAACCCGCACTCGTAGCCGAGTGGCTGACACTCATCAACAGCTGACATTCGTTGCGTGGTTCCTGAACCGGATGCGGCCACGTCAACATTCGAATTTCACATCGATTTTTGCAGTATCTATTCGATCCTATGACAAGCGATCTCATTCTCTGCCGTGACGACCTGGATTTCGTTTTGTTCGACTGGCTGCAAGTGGAATCACTCGCCCATCGTCCGCGCTTCTCCGGCCAGGATCGATTCGACTACGCGTCTGTGCTCGACGTCTACGCGTCCCTCGCGACCGACTTTTTCGCGCCTCACAACAAGAAGAACGATTGTTATGAACCGGAGTTTGATGGGGAGCGCGTGACGATCAATCCGGAGGTTGCCGTTGCGCTGCGGGCATTTGCCGATGCAGGTCTCGTCAGTGCTGCCTTTCCGGCGCAATGGAACGGCATGAGTCTACCGGGCACCGTGGAGCGGGCAGGCATGGCGTACCTGCTTGCGGCGAACCCTGGCACGGCCGGTTACGCATTTCTCACCATCGCCAATGCGAACCTGCTCATCGCGCACGGCGAACGCGATCGCGTATCGCACTATGTAGAGGAGATGTCGGAGGGCCGCTGTTTTGGCACGATGTGCCTGTCCGAGCCGCAGGCCGGTTCGAGCCTCGCGGATATCCGCACGCGCGCGGTGCCGACCGGCGATGGCCGCTATCGCCTGTTCGGCAACAAGATGTGGATCTCGGGTGGGGATCACGAAATTTCCGACAACATCGTTCACCTGGTGCTTGCGAAGATTCCAGATGAAAACGGCCAGATACCCTCCGGCGTGCAAGGCATATCGCTGTTCACGGTACCACGCAAGCTGATCGGCGCGGACGGGCAGCCCGGAGAGCGCAATGACGTCGTCCTGGTCGGCATCAATCACAAGATGGGTTATCGCGGCACGGTGAATTGTGTATTGAATTTCGGCGAAGGGCGCTTCCGTCCGAACGGCGAGGCAGGTGCGCTCGGCGAGATCGTAGGCGAGCCAGGCAAGGGACTCGCCTACATGTTTCAGATGATGAACGAGGCACGCATCTCGGTGGGCCTGGGCGCAGCGGCGCTAGGCTATACAGGCTATCTGCACGCACTCGATTATGCGAAGACGCGCCTGCAGGGACGGCCGCGCGGCGAGCGCGACCCGACCGCGCCGCAAGTGCCCATCATCCGCCACGCTGACGTTCGGCGCATGCTGCTTGCACAGAAGGCGTACGCGTCAGGCGCGCTGGCGCTATGCCTGTATGCGGCTCGCCTCAGCGACGATATCCATTCGCTGGAGAACGCGCCCGCCCGCGACGAAGCGCAGTGCTTGCTGGATCTGCTTACGCCGGTCGTGAAGAGCTGGTCTTCCCAATGGGGCCTTGTGGCCAACGACCTCGCGATCCAGGTGCACGGCGGCTATGGCTATACGCGCGAGTACAACGTCGAACAGTTCTATCGCGACAATCGGCTCAATCCGATCCACGAAGGCACGTTCGGCGTCCAGGCGCTCGACCTGCTCGGCCGGAAGACGCGCATGAGCGGCGGTGCAGCCATGGATGAGCTCAACAGGAGGATCGCCAGTACCGTTGCGAGAGCGCGGGAGACCGCGTCATTGGGGCATCACGCCAGCACGCTTGAATGCGCGTGGGAGCGAATCCGCATTGTGACGGACGAACTGCATCGACTTGACGACACGGAACTTCAACTGGCGAATGCAGCCGCTTATCTTGAGGCATTTGGCCATGTGGTCGTCGGCTGGCTTTGGCTCGATCAAGCAATTGCTGCCAACACCCTTGCGAACGGTCCGCGCGCGAGTGACTTCCATCGGGGCAAACTCGCCGCCTGCGATTACTTCTTCGGGTGGGAAATGCCGAAACTCACTGCGTGGCTTGCCGTGCTCACTCCTGTCGAGACGACCGCGTTGACCATGCAAGAGCAATGGTTCTGAGCACGCACTTTCAGGACAGTCCACATGCCTGCCCGTGACCCTTTCCATCTGACCAAGGACGCATCATGATCGACGCAGTCATCGTTTCCACTGCCCGCACGCCTATCGGCAAGGCATACCGCGGTGCATTCAACGCCACGCACTCGCCCACCATGCTCGGTCATGCAATCCGGCACGCAGTGCTGCGCGCGAGCATAGAGCCCGATCGCATCGAGGATGCCGTGATCGGTTCAGTGCTCAATGCCGGTACTGCTGGACTTAATATCGCCCGCAACGGCGTGCTGGCCGCCGGACTACCTGTCTCGGTGGGAGCGCAAACCCTCGATCGGCAATGCGCGTCCGGCCTGATGGCGATTGCGACCGCTGCCAAACAAATCATGTGCGATGGCATGCAGGTGGTAGTCGCGGGCGGACACGAAAATATTTCGGCCGTGCAGACTCGCTATTTCGAGTGGCTACGGGGTGAACAAGATCCAAACGTGCTGAGTGCACAGCAGGATGCCTATATGCCGATGCTCGAAACCGCGGAGTTCGTCTCACGCAAGTACGGTATTGCCCGCGAAGCCCAGGATCAGTATGCGCTCGAGTCGCAGCGACGCACCGCCGAGGCGCAGGTGCAGGGTCGGTTTGCGGACGAGATCGTGCCACTGACTACGCGGATGATGGTGGTCGACAAGGTGACCGGACAGATGATGTCGAAAGAGGTCACGCTCACTCAGGACGAAGGCAATCGTCCAGAGACAACGCTCGAATCGCTCAGTGCGCTGGCGCCCGTTATGGAAGGTGGCGTCGTAACCGCCGGAAATGCGAGCCAACTGTCGGATGGCGCGAGTGCATGCGTGCTGATGAACGGAAATCTTGCTCAACAACTCGGCGTCGCTCCCCTCGGCATATACCGCGGAATGACTGTCGTCGGCACTGCCCCTGAAGAAATGGGCATCGGTCCCATCTATGCGATTCCCAAGCTCCTGAAGGTTCACGGGCTGAGAGTCGAGGACATTGGACTGTGGGAGCTCAACGAGGCATTCGCATGCCAGGTGCTGTACTGCCGCGATAAACTCAGCATCGATCCGGCACTGTACAACGTAAATGGCGGTGGAATCTCGATCGGACACCCATATGGTATGACGGGTTCCCGACTGGTCGGTCACGCACTGATCGAGGGTAAGCGGCGCGGCGCTCGCTACGTCGTAGTGTCAATGTGCGTGGGCGGTGGAATGGGTGCGGCCGGCTTGTTCGAGGTCGCTTGAACCCCTATTCCGAAAAACCTGCACGCAGGTTTGTAACCAGCACGAAAATTTCAAGCTTACGATATCACGTGGATATTTCGCATGACTACTCACAGCTCTAATCCGAACTACCTGGCATTGGTATGCGGCATGGTTGTCGGACTCATGGGTCTAAACACCATGCCTTTCATGATCGGGCACGCGGTTGAAGTGATGCGCTTGCCGACAAACGTTGCTGGTTGGCTTGCTACCGCAGAAACAGCCGGAGTTGCGATAGGATCGATGCTGGTTCCAGCGCTCGTCATGCGAACCCATCTACGCCCGTTGACGCTAATTGGCGCAACTATAGCAACGCTTGCTGATTTTTTTTCGGCTGGAGCGACTGACTTCACGACGTTCATCGCACTTCGTACGGCCGCTGGACTGGCGAGTGGAATCGTACTCGGTGGGGTGACTATTTGGATTGCAGGGACAGGGGACCCAGAGCGTACGTACGGGCGGGTCTATATGGGCATGTCATCAGGTTTTGCCTTGCTTCTGGTGTTGCTGCCTGCGGTTCAATCGCGTTTTGGTGGTAGCGCAATGTTTCTCGCACTTGGCACGATGCTTTGCGTACTCTCCGCGCTTCTAGTTCGTCAATGGCACGTTGGTCTATATCCGCAAGATCATCCAACTCAAAAAAAGCCATTTGCGTGGGGGGACGCGCTACGGCTTTTCGCCAGTATGACACTTGCATATTTCACCTATGGCGCGGCCTACGCGTTCTCTGAGCAAATCGGCGAGACCCTTGGCTTGTCTGCCACCGCAATCGGGGCGATATTGAGCGCGTGGATGATCGCCTCGATAGTTGGGTCCGGGGTAGCAGGATGCATTGGTCTTCGCTGGGGGCGAGCCCGCCCACTTTGCGGCGTTATCCTCCTTGCGGGAATTTCATATTTGCTCATTATGGGTGCGGAAACATCCGTTATGCTCCTGATTGGAATGGTCATATGCGGATTGACCACCATGTTCTATAACGCATACTCACTTGGAGTTGCGGTTGCGCTAGATCCAGTGAGTGGCCGCGTCGCCTCCGTGCTGCAGGGATATTCGCTAATCCCTTATGCATTTGGACCGGGAATCATGGGAACCCTGGTTTCTGGTGCCCATTTTAAATCGCTTGCATTTCCCGCCCTCGCAATCAACCTGCTTGCGATTGTTGTCGTGCTCCCCGTATTGACGCGCCTGGATCGAGAGTCGAGCGGGCACATGGTGCGAGCATAGCCGGGAAAACGATTCTGAATTTGTGGTCTAGTTAGTTAAATCTTGGATATGCGCACGCATACCGATACAGGAGCGGTGACCAGCTTGAAGATAGGGATTCCAAAGGAAGAAAGACCGGGCGAGCGACGTGTGGCCGCGACACCGGAGACAGTGAAGAAGTACGTCGCGCAGGGTCACACGGTCACGCTTCAGGCAGGCGCCGGCACCGGCGCGAGCTTTCCCGACGAGGCCTATGTGGCGGCGGGCGCGCAGGTCGCCGATGCGGTGGCCGCGTTCGGCGCCGAGCTGGTGCTGAAGGTCCAGTCGCCCTCGGTCAGCGAACTCGCGTTCATGAAACGCGGGGCGGTGCTGGTCGGCATGCTCGATCCCTTTAACGCCGAGAACGCGCAGAAGCTTGCCGAAGCCGGGCTCACCGCCTTCGCGCTCGAAGCCGCGCCGCGCACCACGCGCGCGCAGAGCCTCGACGTGCTGTCCTCGCAGGCCAACATCGCCGGCTACAAGGCGGTGCTCGTGGCCGCGAACCTCTATCCGCGCTTCATGCCGATGCTCATGACGGCCGCCGGCACCGTGAAGGCCGCGCGCGTGCTGATCCTGGGCGCGGGCGTGGCGGGCCTGCAGGCCATTGCCACGGCCAAGCGGATGGGCGCCGTGATCGAAGCCTCGGACGTGCGTCCGGCGGTGCAGGAGCAGATCGAGTCGCTCGGTGCGAAGTTCCTCGATGTGCCTTACGAAACCGACGAGGAGCGCGAAGCGGCGCAAGGCGTGGGCGGCTACGCGCGGCCCATGCCGCCGTCGTGGCTCGCGCGCCAGTCGGCGCTGGTGCACGAGCGCGCGAAACAGGCCGATATCGTCATTTCGACTGCGCTGATTCCGGGACGCGACGCGCCCACGCTGCTGCCCTCGGAGACGGTGCAGGCGATGAAGCCGGGCTCCGTGGTGATCGACCTCGCGGCAGGGCGTGGCCCCGTGGCCGATCCGGCGACGGGGCGGCGCGGCGGCAACTGCCCGCTCACCGAAGCGGACAAGGTGGTCACGCACCACAGCGTGCAGATCTGCGGCTACACGAACCTCGCGTCGATGGTGGCTGCCGATGCCTCGTCGCTCTACGCGCGCAACCTGCTCGACTTCCTGAAGCTGATCGTGACCAAGGAAGGCGCGCTCAATATCGATCTCGCGGACGACATCGTCGCGGCCACGCTGCTGGCACGCGACGGCGCCGTCACGCGCAAGACCTGAGAGGAGACCCGGCAATGGAACTGATCAACCATACCGTCATCAACCTGATCATCTTCGTGCTGGCCGTGTATGTGGGCTATCACGTGGTGTGGAACGTCACGCCGGCGCTGCATACGCCGCTCATGGCCGTGACCAATGCGATCTCGGCCATCGTGATCGTGGGCGCGATGCTGGCCACCGGGCTCACGGTGGGCGGCCCGGGCAAGTTCTTCGGCACCTTCGCCGTGCTGCTCGCGGCGGTGAATGTGTTCGGCGGCTTCCTCGTCACGCGGCGCATGCTGGAGATGTTCCGCAAGAAAGAGCCGAAGAAGTCCCCTGCGAAGGAGGGTGCGTAAATGAGCATGAACGTCGTTACGCTGCTCTACCTGGTCGCGTCGGTCTGCTTCATCCAGGCGCTCAAGGGCTTGTCCAACCCACGCAGCGCGCGCGTCGGCAACCTGTTCGGCATGGTGGGCATGGCGATCGCCATTCTCACCACCATCGCGCTGATCGCGAAGCAGTCCGCCCAGTTCGGCTCGAACCTCGGGCTCGGTCTCGCGTTGCTGTTCGGGGCGCTGGTGGTCGGTGGCGGCCTCGGTGCGTTTGTGGCCGCGCGCGTCGAGATGACCAAGATGCCCGAACTCGTCGCGGCCATGCACTCGTTGATCGGTCTCGCGGCGGTGTGCATCGCCTATGCGGTGGTGTCCGAGCCTGCCGCGTTCGGCCTCGTGGCCGAAGATGCGCCGTATCCGGGCTTCCTGCCGTACGGCAACCGCATCGAGCTGTTCATCGGCACGTTCGTGGGTGCGATCACGTTCAGCGGTTCGGTGATCGCCTTCGGCAAGCTCTCGGGCAAGTACAAGTTCAGGCTCTTCCAGGGCGCGCCCGTGGTCTACGCGGGCCAGCATCTGATCAACCTGATGCTCGCGTTCGGCATGATCGGCTTTGGCATCGTATTCTTCATCACACAGTCGTGGCTGCCCTTCATTGCCATGACGGCAATCGCGTTCGCGCTGGGCGTGCTGATCATCATCCCGATCGGCGGGGCGGACATGCCCGTGGTGGTGTCGATGCTGAACTCGTACTCAGGGTGGGCGGCGGCGGGCATCGGCTTCTCGCTGAACAACGCGATGCTGATCATCGCCGGGTCGCTGGTGGGCTCCTCGGGTGCGATCCTCTCGTACATCATGTGCAAGGCGATGAACCGCTCGTTCTTCAATGTGCTGCTGGGCGGCTTTGGCGGCGAGGCGGGCGGCGCGGCGACGGGCGGTGCGCAGGAGCAGCGCCCGGTGAAGTCGGGTTCCTCGGAGGACGCGTCGTTCATGCTGGGCAACGCCGAGTCGGTGGTGATCGTGCCGGGCTATGGCCTCGCAGTGGCACGCGCGCAGCACGCGTTGAAGGAACTCACGGACAAGCTCGTCGAGAAGGGCGTCGACGTGAAGTACGCGATTCACCCGGTGGCGGGCCGCATGCCGGGGCACATGAACGTGCTGCTCGCGGAAGCCGAAGTGCCGTACGAGATCGTCCATGAAATGGAGGACATCAACGGCGAGTTCGGTCAGGTCGACGTTGTGCTGGTGCTCGGCGCGAACGACGTGGTGAATCCGGCGGCGAAGAACGATCCGAAGTCGCCGATTGCCGGCATGCCGATCATCGAGGCGTACAAGGCGCGCACAATCATCGTGAACAAGCGCTCGATGGCGGCGGGTTATGCAGGCCTCGACAACGAACTGTTCTACATGGACAAGACCATGATGGTGTTCGGCGATGCGAAGAAAGTGATCGAGGACATGGTGAAGTGCGCGGGCTGATCTGAATCTGTTATTGAACCCGCCGAAAGTTACTTTGTAATACATCGTTTTCACGATGCCGCCGTGCCTTGCCGGCACGGCATTTTTTTATTAGAGGAGTCTTTGAATGAAAACATCCCGCCGCACCTTTATGATGACCAGCGCCAGCGTCGCTTCCAGCCTGGCACTGTCGCGGCTGGTTTTTGCCGATGCGGCCACGGTGTCGGAAGCCGATTCCACGGCGGTGGCGCTTGGCTACAAGGCCGACGCCAGGAAGGTCGACAAGGCCAAGTTCGCGAAGTATGCCGCCGGCCAGGACTGCAGCAACTGCACGTTCTATCAGGGCAAGCCAGCCAGTGCATTCGCCCCGTGCCCGATGTTCGGCGGCAAGCAGGTCTCGGGAAAGGGTTGGTGCGGTGCTTATAGCAAGAGGGGTTGATTGAGCGGTTCATATCGGCGATCGGTGCTTCGTTTTGCTAAAACAGATGCAGTACACATACACGAAAGGGCGTACTGACTGAGCATCGCTCTACACCGCCGCCTACGACCGATCAAGGAGGGTTGTCCGGACTTGTGCCGACTGGCGCAGAAGCCATCATCGTCGATCGTCAACGGGCGGCCCGTGATGTAGCGGCATTGATTTTCGGTGAGGCGTTCAAAAGCTAGCGCCCACCGTGCAATCGACTGATGTTCGGCGAGCGCGTCGATGCGGCCGTCATAGACGTATCTCCTGTGGCGCGGCAGTGAAGACATCGGTCCAATCCACTTGATGGGGAGGCTGGCGTGCATCCACCGCCATTTACTTCCTCCATGAATGTTCCACTGACGAGGACGCCATGGAAGCAGGTCAACTGTTCCTTGTCTTCCCTTCTTCTGTTGTACGTCGGGTTCTCCCAAAAATCTTGTATCGGACGCAAGCCAAAGCTGAATTCAGAAGTAGCCAACGTCATCGCGTCACTCCCTTTACGGCTTACCTCGCACCAATCGGTGTTTTTCACCATGGTCACGCAACGCCCCTTGATTCTAGGTCAAATCGATGCTACTATTAGGTCATTGCAACGATAAATGTAGGTCAAGTCTAGGTGGTTGGACTCGGGTTCCGAAGCGCAGTTAGCAGGGTGGCGGAAAGTTTGTCGGGTGCAATGGTGACTCGTGGGACATGCCATGGAGCGTGGATTTGTCGGGAGACGGTGATGATCAGTGTGCTCAGCAATTGGATTTATATTGGTAGCAATGCGTACGACGAGTACACATTCGTTCCCTGGCTGAACAAAAATGTCTACCGGCGGACGGTGGATCTCAATAGTGTCTGCATGCTGTAAGGCGCTCGCTCAGCGCCATTGTCTCTTCTTCGTTCATTGCCTGCACCTGCACCTGCACCTGCTGCGCGTGTCAGCAACAACTCCAGAAGGCCGTGGTGAATCGCCTAGTCTCCGCAAACGAGATGCGGGCTTGCGAAGAAAAGCGACGCGCAACGGTGCCATAGAGAAAATGATGGCATTTACTACGTAATCCCATGTATGCCAAACCCGATGGAGCCGACTCACGGACTCGGTACCTATCAGGCCAGCTGCGGCCTACTGGAAGTCGCGAGTCAATCCGTTTCGAGCTTCGGTAAAGCTCGTTGGAGTATCCTGTCCACCAGCGGCGAGGCGATCCATCGTGTGATTGCGCTCGCCTTGGGTGAGCATCTGGACGACGCGAACGATACGAGCGTGGCCACATTCGAATGAGCTGTTGGCGTAGGCCATTGCCATGTTGCCCCAGTTTTGAAAGCGGATTGTGCGAGTTGAGCATGTTGGCGTAGCTCCAACTCGTCGGATAGCTTCATCGAGCATCTGCTCGATCTACTTGTCATCGTCAGAACGCATCTGACACCGCACGCCACCACGCCGGACTTGAAAAGGTACCGCTCCGGTTCTTGGGTACTGCCGCAAAAAAATGACTGGTTGCGATCGGGGACACGGTTACCGTACGTACGCGGCATCATCGGCTGATCAGATATCGAGCTATTTGCCCGGCATGGCCGGGCTGTTTTCGCCGCGGAAATTGTTGCCGTAGCGGGCCACGTCGGTTTCGGTCTGCCACGCGCTGCAGCGATTGCGAGAGCTGTAGCCGTTGGTTTGCATAATTTTGTTCCCGCGAAATGGCCGTGACACGGCCGCAGCACGGGCCTGTGGGAACAAATTTACTGCGCGCAATTCTGCACGATTTTGTTCCTCCGGCGAGCACTCGAAGCAATTTTGTATCTTCGCCAGCGCTTCCTCATTCGGTATCGCTCGTCGGCCGCGCCTCGACGGGACGTTGCCGAAACACGCATTGGACCGGTTGAAACCAGCGCCTGCTGCCGGGTGCATGCGGCCTCTATGATCTCGGCCTAGGGGCTCGGAACAAAATTGTGCAGAAAGCGGGAACAAACTTGTGCAAACCAACGACAACCGCCCTCGTCCGCGGATTGCTCAGCTTATTTAACATAATAAAAGTCATCGAAGTTTGCTCTGTAATCCTAAGTGTATTTATCCGCGGAAAACACAGCAGCTCCGCGATTCGCGCCGTCGAGGATCGTGCCTGCCGGACGGATCAACGCCAGTTCATCCGGTGCCCCTGGGTGGTTTCATCATGGCGGCGATCATCCTCTTCATGGGCGTAGCGACTCGTCGTATTGATGGAGTCGTGCCCCAGGTTGTCGCGCACCGTGCGCAGGTCGAGGTCGTTGTCCAGCATGTGCGAGGCGGCGGTGTGCCGGAGCCAGTGCGCGGACGCCTGCCGGATGTGGTCCGCATGCTCGACAGACTCGCCGCCCCTGGCCTCGGTCCAGTCGGCCGCTTTCGCGAAGACCGTCTTGATCGCGTTATGCACGGTCTTCCGGTCAACGCCTTCGCCTGACGCGTTGCCCTTGCGTCGACGGAACGGCAGGAGCAGGGGCGTGACTTCACTGCGCTTCGGCAGCGGCTCGAGGCCATGGGCACGCCGATAGCGCACCAGTTCGGCCAGCAGTTCCTCCGAAACCGGAATGCGCCGATACTTCAGCCCCTTGCCGACGACCTCCAGCCACCAGCGTGGCGTGCCGTCTGCTCCCAGCTCGCGCAGGAAGTTCGCCATCGTTCCCGCGGCCACTTCAGAGAGCCGCATGCCCATCAGATAGAAGAGGGTAATGAGCCACCGTGCGCGCGCTTTTTCGCGGCATTGCGAAGGCTCTTCCTCTGGCATGGCCGCGATGTAGTCCTTGACGTGCTGCCACATCACGGCCGGCAGATACCGGCTCACGCGGTCCGCCGGCCGCCGTCGCCGCTGGCGCAGCAGGCTGAGGGGATTGCCGCGCAGGTAGCCGGCGTCGACGAGCCAGCTGAACAGGCTGTCGAGAATGATGACAGCCTGCCTGATGCTGCCCGGCTCGAGCCGGCCCGCGAACGGTCGCCAGCGCGGATCGTCCGTCGAATAGCGGGCGCCGTTTTCGGTGATCCACGTCGAGCCGGGCTGGGGATCGGCCAGGAATTGCCGGTAGCGCGTCAGGTCTTCATGCGTGAGCGACGAGACGGGCTTGAGCTCGTCGATTACGGTCCAGATCGGGTTGCCTGGCTCGGGGTTCGCGAGGAACGCCCGGAACAGCCTCAGGTCGTCCTGGGTGATCGCGCCCGGTCCCTTGAGGGTATCCGCCAGGGCCCAGAGCAGCAGACGATCCGCTTCCTTGCGGTAGTTCGCGTGCGTCGCGGGACTGTCCCGATAGTTCGCCAGCCACAGGACGATCGCTTCGAGGTCCGTTTCGGCGCGGACCTGGCGGCGGTCCGGATCACCGAGGTTCGAGCCGAATCCGCCCACCTGGCTCGCGCGCAGCTGGATCGCCGCAGTGTATCGGGTGGGCAAGCCGGGTTCCGTCGTCATCGACCATCCTGATCAGGTTTGCGGTTCATTCTGGCAGCCGTGTCGGGCTGCCGTACCTGCGCACATTCTGCCAGACCGGGGCATCGTGTCAATTCCCCATAATAGGCATAATGTGAATTATCGTAGACATATCGTTAAATTACTGACGTATTACGGTGTATATTTAACGAAACGCTGGGCCACGGCGATGGCCTGTGCCAGACCGGCACCGGGACGGGATCGCCCGATGCCCGGGACTGACCGCGCGCCGGACAACGCCGCGCTCGGCCTGCGACCCGACACGCGAGGCCCTCCTTGCCGGCTCAGCGTCAGCTGCGTATCGTCGATTGCATGATGGACTGCGACAAGCCTGTGGTCCGGCGGCCGTGCTGCCTGACGCGGTCCAGTTGCAGGCACCCGCTCTGCGCCGGTGCCGCCACGTTATGATCGTGTGCCGGGCGTGACGTCGCCCGGGCGCTGTGGCGCAAGGAGGCATGCGGTGGGATTTTCGTCCCGAACGTTTCTCGTTGCTCCTGACGATACCCTCTGGCGGCTGTCAGCCAGCAAGTTCGACCGGATGCTCCGCGATCCGGCAAGTCACCGTCTGCCCGCTTTTGCAGGGCAACGGGCGCGAATGGCCAGCGTGGTCGTCGAACTTGTGGCCGGCGAGCCGGTGCGCGTCGTTCGAACCACGTACGCTGTGCTCGCGTTCGATGCCGAAGGTCGACTCGACCCCGGCCGATTCGAAAAGCAGCAATTTGCCCTCGTGGAGTCGGTCGTTGCGCCCGTCCAGGCTTCATCGGCCGATGAGGGCAACCAGCCTGTCGTCGACGCGACAGCGCGATTCATCGCGCAAGGGGGGCGGTGGATTCCGGCGCCCCACCTGGCGCGCGCGATCGATGAGGCCGCATTGGGGCAACGCCCGTACGCACGCCTGTAGCCAATCGCGCAACAGCGGTTCCGCAGCAGCGACACCGCGACGCAAGGCTCATCGCCCGGGTCAGCGATATCCAGCCGGAACGGCCATCCTGCCATGCTCACCGGCATTCGCCCGGCGCAGCCATGGCTGCTGCAGGGCTCCCGGCCATCAGTCATGGCAACATGCCTCTGGCTTGTACGGTGCCGAAACCTGTTCAGGCGGGTTTAAGCAACGTCCTTCCCGTCAGCGGCAGGCCTGGTGCCGCCCGGTGGAACCGCCCGGGTCGCCTTTCTTTCCCTTCGCTCGCTGCGCCGCCCTTCCGCATGCTTCACGGCCTCTTCCAGAGATTGCACGTGTTCCGGCGTAGTCCGGCCAAAGCGCTTGTGGTAGCAATGTGCAATAAATTCCGCGAGGGGCCGCTTCCACGGTTCCTGCTGCCCGTTAGCCAGCGAGCCGAATTTTCGGGGATTCATTCCCAGTTCGCGGGCCATCTGGATATGTGCATGGCTCAACCTGAAACGCTGCCGCGCTTCGAACCAGGGCTGAAACTTCGACGGTATCCGCATCAGTGTTCGCCCTGGTGCCAACGCGCCGCAGTCAATCGCTCCACCGCCGCGTAGTAAGCCGCCTGTGAAGCTTCAGCGTTGTCGTTCCGATCCGTCTTCAGAATATCGAACAGATGCTCTGCGAGGACCGAGCTGATGGCGTGGATCGCATCGTGTCGCGACAGTCCCTCGTTCCTGAGGCGATGCATCGCCCGGACCACGGGCTCAAGGTTCAGGGCGATCTGGTTTTCGACGATCACGTGTAACGCGGCGTGTGCCGTGACGCTGGGAAGTTTGATCCGGGCGACGCGGTGATACGTCTCGACGAGCGCAATGCGCTCCTGTTCATCGAGTTCGAGCCATGATCCAGGTGTGGGCGCGCAATCGGGCGTGTACTTTTCCATGATGCAAGTTTTGTCCTGACTTCTGCCTGTCGTAAAACTGCCGTCGGTCGCGGCGTTGCGCTTCAGTTCAGTCGCTGGCGGCAGACGGGAGACGAGCTGTCTACGTGCTCGAGCGCCAGCGAAAGCTTTCGAGCCGGCTAACAGCGCCGTCGTCGGCGAGAACAGGATCGACGCGGGCGACCCGCCAGATTTCCGCCAGCGCTTCCCCCAGCCGCTGGATCGGCAAGGCGGATTTCCAGCCAAAGGCGCCCCCGCCGGAAGCGCGCAGCGAAGACCCACTTGTGGTCAGGCTGACGAGATTAATCCATTTGACCGTGCTTCTCAATTTCCCGCCATGCTCCTTTCAATTCGGCATCCGGGGCGCCGGCCGCTCAGTGCCGCCGACTGAACAATCGCAGCAACTCATCGCGTAACCCGGAAATGTCGAGGACATGCTGCGCGCGGGTCACGGCCACGTAGAGCAGGCGGAGCTCATCCTCGTGGGGCATCGGGCTGCCATCGGCACCCCACAGGCGAAAATCGCTCATAACCTTGACTCGCTTCCATTCGAGGCCCTTGGCGCGGTGGACGGTCGAGATCACATAGTCGGCGGCGCCTTCCCCCGCCGAGCGCTGCGCCAGGGCCCGCAGATAGTCCGTACCGAGCTCGTCGACGATGCGCACCACCGACAGCAGGTCCTGACCCAATTCGCTGCGCGCAAACGCCTGTGCCTCGCTCCAGGTCCCGAAAAGGGAAAACGCCGCCGGGCGAAACGCCCGCCGGCCGGCCAGCAGCCGGTCTGCGCCGTCAGCGTAGGCAAGGATCTCGGCCGGACTCATCCGGATCGCCGGTCGAGGTCCCGCCTCGAGTCCTGCGGCGAACTGCCAGATCGCCGTGACGTTCTTCCGGCACAGGATCGCGTCGACCGGCGGCGTGATCGCGGGATCTTCCACCATGATCGAGCCGATGGCGTCCTGTCCGCGGATGGGCGTGCGCTCACCGGGCAGCGTGAGCAGGCGGCTCGCGAGCGCCGCGAACGTGGTGCCAAAGCGGAACGACTCCGTAAGCGCGCATTCGGGCGCGTCGATCTGCGCCATCGTATTGACCGCTCCCCGCCACTCGTACACCTGCTGGTAAGTGTCGCCCACATGGATGATCTGCGCGTGGCGCTGTCGACCGAGGATCGCAAGCATGACGCCGTCGCCGTCCTGCGCCTCATCGAAGAGGAGGTAATCGGCTTCGATGCGTGCAACGATATGGGCTCACAAACATCGTGTCCAGTTGTGTTAGCGGGTCTTAGACTTGGAAGCCTCCTTCAGAAAAACAATCGACGATTGGCGCCGCGACGCCCGGGCAGACAGCTCTTTGTGTGGCGACTGATGATCGGTAAATCGAATAGACACGCATTGGCGCGTCGGGGCACGGACGACCCTCGCCCCCCGGCGTGCTCACCACGTGTCGACAAAAGGCATGACGCGCTTGCCCGTCTTTGCCGACGCGAGCCCGCGCACGAGCCACGCACGGGTCTCGACCGGATCGACGACCGCATCGATCTCAAGCGCCATCGCCATGTTTACCGCCGCGCCGCGCTCGTACTGCCGCGCCAGCAGTTGGTCGAACAGTGCATCGCGCTCGGGGCCGGCCGGAAGTGCGTCGAGTTCCTTGCGAAAGCCAAGCCGCACCGCGCCTTCGAGGCCCATCCCACCGAACTCGCCGGTCGGCCAGCTGATCGTGAACACCGGCGCGTGAAAGCCGCCCGCCGTCATCCCCATCGCTCCAAGCCCGTAGCCTTTGCGCAGCACGACGGAAAAACATGGCACGCGCAGATGCGACGCGATCACGAACAGCCGGCTCACGTGCCGGACCTGCGCGGTCGCCTCGACGTCGGGGCCGACCATGAAGCCCGGCGTATCGACTAGGCTCACGATCGGCAGCCCGTGTGCGTTGCACAGTTGCATGAAGCGCGCGGCCTTGTCCGCCGCGTCCGCGTCGATCGCACCGCCCAGATGCAGTGGATTGTTCGCGATCAGCCCGACCGGCCGGCCCTCGATCCGGGCGAGCGCGGTGTGGATCCCGGTGCCAAAGCCGGTGCGCAGCATCAGCAGGCTATCCTCGTCGACGAGACCGGTTATAGCCGCGCGAGTATCGTACACACGCAGTCGGTTCTCTGGCACGACATGGCGCAGCGTGCGTTGATCTGGCGCGCGCCAGTCCGTCGTCGCGCCCTGGAAGAACCCGAGGTAGCGGCGTGCGGCGGCAACCGCTTCGTGCTCGTCGTCGACGAGCACGTCGATCACGCCGTTCGCATGCTGGACCTGGCTCGGCCCGATCTGCTCGGGTGTAAACACGCCGAGGCCACCGCCCTCGATCATCGCGGGCCCGCTCATCCCGATATTGCTGTTGCGCGTCGCGATGATCACGTCGCTGCAGCCGAGCAGCGCCGCGTTCCCCGCGAAGCAGCGGCCTGACGTGATCCCGACGACCGGGACCTGGCCCGACAGCGCCGCGTAGCTCGCGAACGTGCCGAAGTAGAGCCCCGCGACCATCGGCGAATCGACGTCGCCGGGTCTGCCGCCGCCGCCTTCGGCGAACAGCACGACCGGCAGCTTCTGCTGCAACGAAAGCTCGAGCATCCGGTCGGTCTTCGCATGGTTGTAATAGCCCTGCGTGCCGGCCAGAACAGTCGCGTCGTACGACATCACAGTCGTGCGTGCGCGCTCGGCGCCAAACAGCGCGCCGTTCACAGTACCGATCCCGGTGACAATCCCGTCGGCAGGCGTGTTCGCGGTCAGATCGTCGAGCGTGCGGCGACTGCGTTGCGCGGCGACCGCGAGCGCGCCGTATTCGATGAAGCTACCGTCATCGCACAGATCGGCGATGTTCTCGCGCGCGGTGCGCCCGCCACGCGCGTGGCGTTTCTCGACCGCGTCCGGACGCGCGGCGTCGAGCGTCCGCGCGTGTCGGTCGATTACCTTCTGCAGATCGGCGCGGATCCGGTCCGGATCATGCACGACCTCGTCGCCAATCGCGTCGACGCCGTCGACGTCGACCGGCTCGAGCACGAGCACCGCCTGCCCCTGCGTGAGATAGCTGCCCGGCGCGGCGAGAATCGACGTCACGCGGCCCGCGTGCGGCGCGCGCAGCAGAAGCTCCATCTTCATCGATTCGAGCACGCCGAGCTCGGCGTCCGCAGCGACGACATCGCCCTCGGACACCGACAATTGCACGACGCGCGCGGGCATCGACGCGAGCACCGCATGCTCGGGCGCGGCTGGATGCCCCTCCGAAGCGGCGGCGACCGGCGTGCGGTCGCACTCAACCGAACGGTCCTCATAGGCGCGTGCTGAATCGACCAGCACCGGCAGCGCGGCCTCGAGCCAGCGCGTATGGACGTTCTGGCTCCCCATCGCCGGATCCGCCGCGAGTGCGCGCAGCAACGGCAGGTTCGTCGCGACACCCGCGATCCGGAATTCGGCAAGTGCACGCTGCGAACGGCGAAGCGCATCGTCGAACGACACGCCCCGCGTATGGACCACGAGCTTCGCGAGCAGCGTGTCGTAATGCGGAGACGGCTCGCCACCGGCTACGCCGTGCGTATCGACGCGGATGCCCGGCCCGGCCGGCAGATCGAAGCGCGTCAGCGTGCCGCTTCCCGGTCGCGCGTTGCCGTGCGCGTCGAGCGTCTCCGCGTTGATCCGCCACTGGATCGCGAAGCCGTGCGGCGCGGGCGGCCTATCCGCGTCGAGACCAAGATCGGACAGCCGGCCGCCTGCAGCGATTGCGATCTGCGTCTGCACGAGATCGATGCCCGTCACTTCCTCAGTGATCGTGTGCTCGACCTGCAGACGCGGATTCGCCTCGATGAACACGTACGGCAGATCGGCCGACGCCTGATCGACGAGAAACTCGAACGTGCCGAGCCCTTCGTAGCGGACGTCGCGCGCCATCCTGAGCGCGTCGGCGACGATCCGCTGCCGCAGCACGTCAGAAAGCGACGGGCTCGGCGCGATCTCGACGAGCTTCTGGAAGCGCCGCTGCAGCGTGCATTCGCGCTCGCCGAGCGACAGCACCGCGTCGCCGTCGCCGACGATCTGGATCTCGATGTGGCGCGCACCCGTCATCAGCCGCTCGACGTAGACACCATCGACGCCGAACGCCGCCTTCGCCTCGCTGCGGCAGCGCTCGTAGGCGGTTGGCAGGTCTTCGACGGACATCACCGCACGCATCCCGCGCCCGCCGCCGCCGCCGATCGCCTTGATCATCACGCCGGCGCCGTATTGCGCAGTGAAGAATGCCAGTGCCTCGTCGAGCGTGACGGCTTGCTGGCTGCCGGGCGTCACCGGCACGTCGCAGCGTTGCGCGAGCGCGCGCGAGCGCGCTTTGTCGCCGAACAGCGCGAGCTGCTCGACCGTCGGTCCGATGAAACGCAGGCCGGCCGTCGCACACGCGGACGCAAAATCGGCGCGTTCGCTCAGGAAGCCGTAGCCGGGATGCACAGCGTCGCAACCGTGCTCGCGCGCGATCGCGATCAGCCGCACGCCGTCGAGATACGCAGCGGCCCCGGTGCCGCCGAGCGCGACCGCCGCATCGGCGGCGCGTACATGCGGCGCATGGGCATCGTCGTCGGCGTGGATGGCGACGCTCGCGACTCCCAGTTCTCGCAGCGCGCGCACGATGCGCAATGCGACCTCACCGCGGTTCGCGACGAGGACTTTCTTGAATAGAGCTAGAGTCATGGTAACGAAGTGAATGGTGCGGAAATGGTCAAAGGAGATTCTTCAGCATGCGCCGCAGCACCTTGCCCGCGCCGGTCGCGGGCAACGCCTCGATGAAGCGCACGTCGCGCGGCACCTTGTAGGCCGCCATGTTCTCGCGCGCCCACGCGACGAGCGCGGCGGACGTCAGATCGACGCCCGGCTTCCTGACGATGAACGCGCACACGACCTCGCCCTTCTCCGGGTCCGGCTTCGCGATCACCGCGGCCTGCGCGATCGCCGGATGCTTGATCAGAATGGCCTCGACCTCTTCGGGAAACACGCTGTAGCCCGACACCTTGATCATTTCCTTGAAGCGACCGAGGAAAGTCAGATAGCCGTCGGCGTCGAGTTTGCCCATGTCGCCGGTGTAGACCCAGCCGTGGCGCAGCGTCGCGGCGGTCGCTTCGGGCTTGTTCAGGTAACCCTGGAAGTTGCCAGGCCCGTGGATCGTAATCTCACCGATTTCACCGGCCGGCAGCGGCTCGCCGGTCACGGGATCGACGATGCGGATCAGGTTGCCGGGCACCGGCTTGCCGTGCGTGCCCCAGCGGATCGCGCCGGGTGGCATCGTAGTATCGGACGTGTGCGTTTCGCTCAGGCCGTATGCCGCTTCTGCGGAGATGCAGTTCGGCGTGAATTCGCGCCACTGGTCCGCCAGTGCCTCGGTGTACATGATGCCGAAGCTTGTGACCGGATTGCGGCGCAGCGCGCTCCATTCGCGCTCGCGCACGTCGGGCAGTTGCATCAGTGCGACATTCATCGGCGCGATGCTGTACCAAAACGTGACGCGATAGCGTTCGAGCGCAGCCGCGGTGGCCACTGGATCGAAGCGGTACAACAGCACTGACGTCGCGCCGTTGTAGACCGGCGCGCAGACGCCGCTGCTCATCCCCGCGATGTGATAAAGCGGCGCGACCGCGAGCAACACGTCGTTGGGTCCGAGCTCGTTGGTCCGCGCGTAAGCCGAAACCTTGAACAGCACGTTGCCGTGCGTCAGCATCGCGCCCTTCGGTAGTCCGGTGGAGCCGGACGTGTAGGTCATCAGCGCGAGATCATCCATCCTGACGTCGACCGGCGACGGACGTTCACCCGAGCGCGCAACTTCAAGAAAATCCTCGCAGCCGGCCGGCACCGGCGCCGACTGCGCGCGCATGTCGAGCAGCTCGGCGAGTACCGGAATTTCTGGCGCGTCTGGCAACAGATCGCCGTAGCGAATCACGAACACGTGCTTCAGCTGCGTCTGGGCGCGAACCTTGTCGACGATGGGCAGCAGCACGTCGGCCGCGACGATCACGCGCGCCTGCAGGTCGCCGAGCTGATACGCGAGTTCGTGCTCCTTGTTCAGCGGCCCGCACGGGCAGACGACCGCGCCGATCTTCTGGATTCCGAAATGTGCGATCAGATACTGCGGGCAGTTGTTCATGAACAGCGCGACCGGCTCGCCCTTCGCGACGCCGAGCGCCTGCAGTCGGGCGGCGAACGCGTCGCTCGCGGCATCGAGCTCTGCCCACGTGATCCTTCGTCCGTACCAGATCAGCGCCGCGCGGGACGGCATCGTGCGCGCGTGAACGCGCAGGGTCTCATGTAACGGCAAGGCTTGCTGGGGGGCATCGGCCATGGACGTGTCTCCTGTGTGTCATGATTCGCCGGTGCGAGCACCGCGATAGGCGCGGTTTCGTGCCGGGCTGCAATAATCCTTGCAGTGTCTGCCTATGATATACCAATCAGTATTATTTTTGCTACCAATGGGTATGAAACAATTGTCGACCTTCCCCGCGAAGTCGGGACGCCAGCGCGTAGCCACGCATGGCACGGATGAGAAGCGCGAGCGTATCCTCGATGCTGCGGAGCAGCTGTTCGCCGCGCAGGGCTATGCGAACACAACCGTCGAGCAGATCGTCCAGGCTCTCGGCGTGACCAAGCCGTTCGTCTATTACTACTTCAGCAGCAAGCAGGAGATATTCGAAACGCTGTCGTGGCGGCCGACCGTCGCGTGCTTTACCGCGATGGATTTCCCCGACGAAGATTCGCGTCCCGCGCACCAGAAGGTAATTGCGGGCATCGAGCAATTGATCCGCGCGACGATCGAGCACTACCCGAGCTCGTTCTTCCCCGCGCGCGAGCCGCAGGCGTTCCGCCCTGAATATCGGGAGCAGCAGCGGCAGCTCGCCGATCACTTTTACGAGCGCTTGTGCGCGCTGCTCGAAGCAGGCCGCGACGACGGCTGGTTCGATTTCGACGAAACGCGCGTGACTGCGCACGCCGCGTGCAGCGTGCCCGGCTTCCTGTACGCTTGGTACAAGCCCGACGGTAAGCTCGACGTCGACAAGATCGTGCCGGAACTCGTCAGGATCGCGTGCCGCGCGCTAGGGCTGCGGAGCACGCGGCGCAAGCGTACGGCCTAGGGGTAATCGGGGCTCTGTTTACATTTTCTGAAATGTGTTTACATCTCGTCTTTTGCGTAAGCGGTACAGGATGATTCGAACGCTGCTGAGTGACGACATATGGAAGAAAGTCGACGCGATCCTGCCGGGCAAGGAAGGCGATCGTGGTCGAACGGCTACGGACAATCGCTGGTTCCTAGAAGCGGTGCTATGGATAGGCCGCACCGGTAGCCCCTGGCGCGATCTACCGGCCGAATTTGGTCGCTGGCACACCGTGTATACGCGCTTTTCCCGATGGCGACGCAAAGGCGTCTGGCAGCGCGTTGCTCTCGCGATGGCAGGCGAGACGGAGGTCGACCATATCCTGATCGACTCGACGATTGTGCGAGCACACCTGCATTCGGCCGGTGCATCAAAAAAAGCGGCCCGCAAGCGCTCGGACGGTCCCGAGGTGACCTGAGTACCAAGCTGCATCTGGCCGTGAATGCGGCAGGCAGGCCGAAGTGACCGGTCGTGACCGAAGGACAAATCCACGACATCTCGTGCGCGAAGGAGCTTGTCGAGCATCTGCGTGCCAAGGCCGTCATTGCCGGCAAGGGCTACGATTCCGATGCCTTTGTACAGGCGGTTCGCTCCACCGACTCCAAAGTTGTCATTCCGCCGCGCTCTAACCGCAAGTCGAAACGCCGCTACAGCCGGATGCCGTACCGCACACGTAATGTGATCGAGCACTTCTTCAACCGTATCAAGCATTTTCGTCGAGTCTCCACTCGTTACGACAAGCTCGCGGACAGCTACCTGGTGTTCGCGTCCCCTGCCTGTGCGTTTGGCCCATTCGGGAAAATGTGAACAGAGCCTAGTCAAAAACATGGTCCTATGCCTACCTGTTAGTTTAAGCGGGAGACCGTGTCCGGAGATTCAGGGGGCCGCTGAACCGCCACGCGGTATTCCCCGATCACCGATGCGGCCTGGTCTTTCTCCTCGAAAGCGCTTTGAAGACGTACGGTTACCGACCGGAATTCTCCCGCTCACTTCGGTTATCACGAGTGTAGTCTATGGCAGTACTGAGGCAGTGATCATTCACTACATGGGGCGCCATCCTCGCGGCACTTCGGCCAAAGGCGGGTTAGAGGAAGGGAAACCGGCGTCTTACCAAGGCTCGGGCGAAGGCCCCCGGCTAAAACGACGTGCCCATAGCGTGGCGCGTGTGTGGAAAATGCCATGCGCAGCGCAATAGCGCTTCGACGACCCAGTCCGTTCAGATTCAGGGGGCCACAAGAACGCCGTCCTGCGAAAACGTAACAAGCTTTCCACCCGCGCCGACGAGCGCCGCAGTCAGGGGCGCCCGATCGTCCCTCTGAGAAACCTGGAACACCATGTCGTTCATACGCCGCTTCAACACAAAGCCGTCAAGCCCGACACCAATCAGTCCGCTGCCGTTTGCGACCAGATCGGTGATAGAGCTTTTCGTCCCCGTGTCGAGCGCTATCCACGTCCTTCCTCCATCGTCGCTCTGGAACAGACTGCCCAAAAGCCCCCCCACGACGACGCGGCCATTGGGCATCGCTACGCCGGACCACAGCGTTCCCTTGCCGCCGGTTGCGAGCCAGCTCCAGTTCGCGCCGCTATCGGTCGACTTCAGCACCCTTCCCTGCTCTGAATCAATATAAAGCGTCCCCTTTGGATCAGCGAAAAGATGGTACAGATTACGGTCCGCCCTGCTAGCGCCCGGCGGTTTCGGCACGGTCACCTTTGCCCACGTCTTGCCGCCGTCGTGCGTCGCGAGCATCAGCGACCACAGCCCCACGGCTATCCCGTCCTTCCCGCTCGTGAAGAGCACCGAGAACAGCGGTTGGTCCACCGAGATGTCCATACGCTGCTTCTGCCATGTCTCCCCGCCATCGACCGTCGCGAGGATCACGCCCCACTGGCCCACCGCCCAGCCGTGTTGCCCGTCGGTGAACGTGACGGCCGAAAGGGTGGCCGAGACCGGCACCCGGCGGGCCTGGCGCCAGGTACGTCCGTCGTCGTCCGAAAGAACGACGACGCCGTGTTCCCCCACCGCGACGAGACGGGAGCCCGCTCGCGTCGCGTCCAGCAGCATCATGTGGGCCGGGTCAGCCCACGTGTGCGCAGGCATCGCCGCCCAATCCGCGACGGTACCCGGCGGTTGTGCTGAAACCGCAGCACTTGCGCACAACGCGGCGCAGGCAAGAAGCGTCTTTATCATGATTGCATCTCCCTCGATCAGTGGGTGAAGAGCCCCGGCGCCCTCGCCGGCCGACGGCGCGGAAACCAGCGCTCAAGTACCGAGGCCAGCGCGGGCAACGCCGTCATCGCCATCAGCAGGTTCACGAGGAACATGAATGCCAGCAGCTTGCCCATGTCTGCCTGGAATTTCAGCGCGGAGAAACTCCATGTCGCCACGCCGATGGCCAGCGTAATCGCCGTGAAGATCGTCGCCACGCCCACTTCGAGCATGGCGAGCCGAACCGCGGTCACGATGGTCTGGCCACTCGCCAGGTGCACCTGCAACCGGTTGTAGATGTAGAACGCGTAATCCACCCCGATCCCCACAGCCAGCACCATCACCGGCAGCGTGGCGACGGTCAGACCGATCTGCAGTTCCTTCATGAACCAGTAGCCGATGAAGGTCGCCACCGTCAACGGCAAGCAGCACGCCAGCATCGCGCGCCAATCGCGGTAGGCAAGGAACACCAGCACCAGGATTGCGGCATAGACGTAGAGCATCATCGGCAGCTCCCACGCCGCCACCTCCTCGTTCGTGGCAGCAAGCACACCAGCATTGCCCGCCGCGAGGCGCACGGTAATCCCAGGAAACTGATGCGATGCTCGGTAATCCTTTACGTCGCTCAGTATCTGGCTGATCGTCGTGGCCTTGTGATCCGTCAGGAACAGATGCACCGCCGTCATGCTGCAATCGCCCTTCATGAAGCCCTTCACCCGTCCCACGTCCACCGACACCGCCGCGTAATTCTCTGGGTCGATCGGCACGACGTTCATCTTCGGGTAGTCCTCGTTGTATCCCTGGTTATAGCGGCGCAGCATTGCCGAATAGGACTGCACTGAGACCACGCCCGGCTCCGTGCGCATCGCACTCGCGAAGTCGTCCTCGTAAAGGCCGACAGCTGGGTTATCACAGGCCTTGCCAGCCGACTCGATTGCGACAGTGAGCCAGTCGAGACCGATGTCGTAGTTCGAGGCAATCGATGTGGCGTCGCGGTTGAAACGCGCATCCGCGCGGAGTTCCGGCGCGCCGGGCTGCAGTGTGCCAATCACCCGGTCGCGGCTTTGCCAGGCCGCGAGCGCGAAGATCACCAGGGTCAGCGCAACCGCGAGCCCCGCATATTTCGGCTCGGCGACCCTCGCCAGACCACGCAGCCATCCCGAGCGCGTTTCGCTGCGCTTCAGTGCGCTACGTGCATAGGCCTTGGTGAAGTTGAAGCAAGAGGCCGCAACGGGCAAGAGGATCAGGTTCGTCACGATCTTGTAACCGACTCCCAGCGACGCCGTGATGGCCAGCTCGCGCACCATCGGAATCGGGACCAGAAGCAACGTGATGAACGACACGAACGCCGTCACCAGCGCCAGCACGCCTGGAATCAGCAGGCCACTAAAGCTATGGCGGGCCGCGACGAACGAGCTGTTTCCATGCGCGATCTCGCGGACGATGAAGTTGACCTGCTGCACGCCGTGCGAGACACCAATCGCGAACACGAGGAATGGCACCAGCACCGCGAGCGGGTCCAGACCGAAGCCAAGCAGCTTCAGCGTGCCGAACTGCCAGACGAGCGACGTGAGCGAGCACGAAATCAGCAGCACCGTGAAGCGCACCGAATGGCAGTACCAGTAGACCGCGAGCGCCGTGAGCAGCAGTGCAATGCCGCAGAAGCCGAGCACGGCGGTCGCGCCATCGGCGATATCGCCAATCTGCTTGGCAAAGCCGATGATCTGGATTTCATAGCCCGCATCCTCGAACGGCTTGCGGATCTGCGCTTCGAGCAGATGGTTGAACGCCACGTAATCGAGCACCTTGCCGTTACGGTCGCGCTCGTTGAGCTCGGCCGTAATCATGGCGCTGTCTTCGTTATGCGAAACAAGCGTGCCGATATAGCCGCCCAGCGTGGTCGCGCGGCGGACCTTCGCGACAATGTCGGGGGTGAGCTGGTCGGGGGTGATCGTGCCGGAGATGATCGGCTCGGCGCGAAAGCCCTCGTCGGTAATCTCGTTGACGTAGGCGTTCGGCGTCCACAGCGACTGCACGCCGATGCGGTCCACGTTCGGCAGATACGTGACCGCCCGGGTCACCTTGTACAGCCGCGTGAGCCCCTCCTTCGTCCAGATCGAGCCCTTGCGGGCGCGCACCACCACGGTGATCCGGTTCGCGCCGAGCAGGTCGGAACGGTACTTCTGGAAGGTCCGGATGTATTCGTGGCCGATCGGCATCTGCTTTTCGAAGCCCGCATCCATGCGCAACTGCACGGCGAAAAAGGCCATGACTGCGGTGAACAGCCCGATGCTCACGAGCACCGCAGCACGGTGGCTGAAGAAGAACCTTTCCAGCGCTTTGACCAGGCGATTTAACACGGCGTTATTCCTTCAGGTGATTCAATGGCGTACGACATGACATCGTCAGAAATTGCGGGTGACGAACATCCCGACAAAGTTGCGGTCCGCGTAGGGGTTGCCTACGGTGTTGTGCCCGCCCCAGAACAGCGTGTAGTTGATGCCCGCCTGCCAGACGGTCGGGTTCTGGTTGAACAGCACATAGAGGTTCAGCGACTTCGTGCCCTGCAGGTAGTTCGCCGTGAGCGTCGGCGTATAGCCGTAGAGACCATCGGCGAACGTCACGCCGGGCGTCACCTGCCAGCCATGGATGAGCGTGCCGTCGTAGGTCCAGTTGAAGTCGATAGTCGCGCCCACGGAGCTCGAGGTGCCCTGCGCCATGCCGATCGGGTAGCCGAGACCCGAGTTGTTGTTCAACCACGGCAGGTAGCCGGCCTGTGGCACCTGCGTGACGAGCTGACCGTCGACCGAGCGCGTAACCCCGTTCGAACTCAGTCCCGGGTAGTAGATCCAGGTGAGCTCCCAGGTCAGCGTCGCCTCGTCCGCTCCGATCAGTTTGAGAAACGGATACTCGCTGCGCGTCAGTGCCAGAATCCCATTAATGTCGTACTGGAGCTTCTTCTCGTCGGCCCACTGCTGGCAATTCACCCCGGCCACGCCGTTGGTGTTCAGATCGAGCGGGCCGCCGGCGCCATAGCAGCTCGATAGCGCCACGGCATCGTGCGGCCGGTACGAGAGCTCGGTGCCGATCGCCCAGTCGCCAATGCCAAAATTCGCGCTGGCACCAAAGAGCTGGCGATTCTGCAGATACGAATAGTCCAGCGTCCCGTTGGCGAGCGACGAGAGCACCGGCGACTTGTCGGTGTAGTTCTCGTAATAGACCGCGAAATTCGCATCGAAGGAGCGCGGCGAATAGTTGAACTTCACGCCGAACTGCGGATGGTACTTTGACGGCGCCTGCCAGTTGACGGGCAGGCCGATATCGTTCCAGGGCGGTCCGGCAAACGCACCGTTGACAAGGCCGGAATTGATGCCGTTGAGCACGTTCTGGTTGCCGCTGCTGGCCCCTGCGATGGTGCCGGCACTCGGGCCGGCCACGTTGAGGTTGGTCGTGCTCACCGTATATGGGTCCGTTCCGCGGCCCAGGCTGTTCGAAGTGGACCAGTACGAGCCCACTGGTGGATAGCGGTTTCCGTTCCACTGGAACTGATAGTAATCCTCAGTACTGAAGCCATGAGAAAGATCGGCAGCGAAGCTGATCATCGGCGCGGGCAGCAGCGCCTGTTTCAGCTGAGAGCCGGGGATCAGCAGCTTCTGCACGTCGAGCGAGTTGGTGGCGTTGATGCCGCCCTGCGCGAACACGCTCTCGCCCCAGTTGATCACCTGGTTGCCGAGACGCACGTGCGCGTTCTGTCCGTTGATCGTAAAGTCCTTCTCGCCCCACAGGTCGAGCAACTGCGCGTTGTAGACGACCTGCGCCGCGGCGGTGCTCGAGAGCGGCGTGCGGTTCGTGTCGCCGGCGAGGAAGTCGTACATGCCGGTGCCGCGGATCATGAACTTCAGCCCTTCACTCGGCATCTTGAAGAGCAACTCGCTGGTCGCGCTGATGTAGGTGCTGAAGGGCTGCCCCTTACGGTAGTTCAGGTCGCCGTCGTCGGCGGCGCCCCACTGATTGACGTTGGCGGCTGCGCCGCAACCGAATACGTTCGGGTCGCCCGTAAGTGAGCAACTCGGGTTTTTGGTCCGGATGCCCGCGCCCCCCGTGAGGTTGGTCACCCATGAGCCCGTGAGGTCGCCCAGCCCCGTCGTGAACTCGTATGCGTGGGCGCTCGGGCTCGCCGCCGCGCCAACCATCGCCAGTGAAACAGTAGCAGTCCTTCCTATTGCTTTCGCTTTCATGAATCTCCCCTGCCGCCCTGCTTGCCTCAATCCTTATTAATGCCAGCACGGATCGTTGCGCGTGCCGGTCCCCTGTTGTTCTCCCGCTGCGCCTTAACGCTCGCTGACCGATCGCAACGATTCCGCCGTGAAGAAGTCGGACCTGAAGCGCGGATCGCTGGTCTGGCCGTACCAGTGGATGTCCTTGCCCTGACCGATGGACGAACCGTCAAACACGTAGCGCCCGTTGTTCAGGTCATACTGCACGAATGGCTCGTTATCGCAGGCACCGCCCAGCTCCCACACCGGAATGGGGTAGCTCTCGCGCACCTTCCAGAGCTTGCCCTGCGCGTCATAGTCTTCGCCCACGAGCGCGAGCCAGCTGTCCTCGTCCAGATAGAAGACCTTCTTCGAAGCGACGTGACGCGCCGTAGGCTTGAGTGTTGCTTCGACCACCCAGACACGGTGCACCTCGTAGCGGCGATGATCGGGCGAAATACCGTTGGGTGTGGCGACGTCGTGCAGCTTGTCCTTGAAGTCGTACATGCCGAAGTCGTCGTACGGAACAACCATTTCACGTTTGCCGATCAACTTCCAGTCGAAGCGGTCAATCGAGCCGTTGAACATGTTGATTTCGTCCATCAGGTACTGGTTCTCGAAGCCGATTTGCGGTGCATCATGCGTATAGGCCGGCATGCGCCTCACCCGACGCTGCCCTGGAAAGTAGTAGTACGTATCAGAGTCCTTGTCAAAAAACTGTCGCTGAACGACTGACTGCCCCGCCAGCGCTGCCGGCGTGTCTGCCGAAAAATAGCCGGCGGCACTGAGTTGCTCCACGTCCTGCGGCGAAATCTTGCCGTCCTTTCCGGTTGGCAAATAGAAAATCTGCGTTCCTCCAATTTCGATCCAGTCGCTGCCTCCTGGATGCGGAGAGACAGTTGTGACGACCGGAGACCATTCAATGCCGATTCCTCGATACCGCATCTCGTAATTCAGGATGGCCTCGGCTCCGTTTTTGGGCTCTGGAAACGCCACGCCGGGGAAGACCGCCGTCTGGATCACCTCGCCGGTCGAGTCCAGCTTCGCCGCAGTCAGATTCGCCTTTGAGTTTTGCTCGGCGAAATCCGGCAACTGACATTCGCGATGCGACGGATAGACATCCATGCGATAGCCTTTAATTTGTTTGATCAGCTGGATTTGCCCCGGAGACAGTTTGTCCGCGTACTTGTCGACATTCGACGCGTTGATCGAATAAAGGGCCTTCTCGTCACGATGCTTCCAGAAATCAGCCCGATTTTTTCCGTATTCCCAACCGGATTGCGGCGCCTGTCTACCTGCGAATGCCGGCACGAGGCCGTCTTTGCTGGCCGAGCCTTCGGCGCCTGCCGGCGTGAGGTTATCCGCCTGCGCAGCACTTCCCGCCACCAGCCAGAACGCAGCCGCAGCGGCCGACAGGGTTGCATTTATCTGCTTTCTCATTCTCGATCTCCTTCCGTTTCCACCTGCATTTGTCTATCACACAAAATTCGCGTGCCCTGGGGCTTTCAGGATCTGATCGTTCGGCGCGAGCCACTTGCCGTCCGCGACACAGGCGTTCAATCGGCCGGCAACGCGGCCCCCTGATTTTTCTTGCCTGTCATTCTTCCGTACAATCTTCGGGTGGCGTCAAAGGCCGATTCGAATACGCCAAACATTTCGTCGTAGCGGTTCCTTAGCTCCGGCCTCGGTTCAAATGCCGTCTCTATAGTCAGGTTCTTCGAAAAGTCCTTCAGGCTGATTTCGCCGATTCGTTCGAATGCAAGCATCGCCGCTCCGATCGAATTCACATATTGCGGGTTCTTCATCTGATGAACCGGAGCATTCATGACATCCGCAAGAATCTGCGTCATCGATGCGGAATTCGCGCCGCCTCCGTAAAAATTGAAATGTGTAAACTGGCGGCCGACGAAGTTTTCCATCGGTTTGCGAACCCAGCGCAGATTGAATGCAAGCCCTTCCAGCACCGCCTTGGCCATATGGCTTCTGGTCGTGTGCGCACTCATGTTGATGAAGCCTCCGCGCATGCTGCCATTGGCGCTCGGCGCGATGGTGCCGCTTATCCACGGAAGAAAGATGAGCCCGCCGGCTCCGGCATCGACATTGCGCTGAGCCGCTTCCAGCGCCGAGTAAGGGTCTACCGGTGGCCCCGCGGCAATCCCCCCGAAGGCATCATTCGGAAATACGATATTGCGGAGAAATTTGTCCAATGCGCCGCCCGCCATGCCGTTCTCGGCGACAGCCAGATACCGGCGCTCGTCCGGCGACGGCATGGTGAAGAGACTGTCGCGAATTGCGGTTTTCTTGGAGTCCGTGTGGGTCACCATCACGCCCGTTGTACCCATGCAAATTCCCGCATGACTGCCTGTAAAAGCCAGTCCCCCCATTGCGCCCGCTGCGGTGTCGTTCAGTCCCACAACGACTTTCGTGTTCGTTGATAATCCCAGCTCGGCGGCGACATCCGGCAATACGTTTCCCAGGACGGTGGATGTCGGAACCAGTTCCGGAAGTTTCTCTTTATCGATATGCGCGTATCGCAGCAAGGTCGGATGGTAATCGGCAGTCGCCAATTTCCGGTTATCGGCCATCAGCGACATGAGCGTGCTGCCCTGGGTCGTACATATCCGGCCGGAAAACATCATTCCCAGGTAATCCATAGGCTCTAGAAATTTATGTGTCTCCTCATAAATCTCCGGGCGCTCGAATCGAAAATAGCGCATATGGTTCAGAGACAAGCCGCTCACCATCGGAGCGAGCCCATTCAATCGCAGCCAGTTCGCCAATTGCCATGGCTTGTCCAGCCCACGCGCACCAACGTGCCTCGAAGCCAGGCTCGCCCTGGATCCGCGAGTGTCGGCCCACATGATCATGTTGGCGAGAGCGTGGCCACTTCGATCGACAGGAACAATAGACGAATACTGGCTGGAGCAGATGACCGCGGCGATCTCTCTGCCATTGACCCCCGCTCCCGCGATAACCGCCCTCACCGATTCCTTGACGGCGTCCCAGATTGCACGAGGCACCTGCTCCGCGCCGCCGTCGCCGACTGTCAGCGTGCTCACGAACGTCCGGCTTGAGCCGTACACCTGCCCGGAGTCACTAATCAGTACGGCCTTCGGGCCGCTGGTTCCCAAATCTATGGAAAGAATATATCTATGCGTTTTCATGCAGGAAGTCTAGAGAAGACAGAAATTTTCCCGGTAGTCAATTGAGGCCATCGATTGGTTGTTTTTGGCCACTGGTTCATGCGAACATTCCAGAATGAATGCTCGAGCAGAATCGATCGCCGACGTCCCGCCGAATATCGTGCGTGGATTGGTTCTCGTCGCCCGCGACCACGGCGTCCCAGTCAGTCGACTGTTTCGTGGACTAGGGTTTTCCCTTCAAGACATGGACAGGCACGAAACCCTTGTTTCATATGACCAATCAAGAATATTCCTGCAGCGCGTGCAAGCCGCCTTACCTGGCGTTCCTGTGGGTCTTGAATCCGGGTTAAAAGAAACAATCCTGTGCCTCGGTCTGGTCGGGCTTGCCATGTATGCATTCAGGACGTACCGGGAGGCAATTGCCTTCGGGACTCGACATCAGCAGAGTGCAGGGACACTGACCTATTTTTCGTTCAAAGAGTCGTCAAGCTTCTTCAAATGCATAGTCACGACTAAATATCCCGACACGGATGAGTTCTTGCGGCACTGGATCGATGAAGCTTTCGCAACGATTATGACTACCTCGCGAAATCTGATCGGAGAGAAGTTCAGATTAAGTCGCGTCGACTTTACCTACCCATGCCCGCCTGAACACGGTATATATGAAGAGGTATTTGGCTGTCCTGTCCGGTTTGGTGCTCAGGAAAATGCAATGATATGCCAGTCCAATATCCTGGATATTCAATTACCGACATGGCACCCGAGCTACAGTTCGTACGTGCTGGGACAGATCGAACCCCTCCTGCAATTGCCGCGCGTCGAAAGCGACCTTCTCGCCGCGACGCGACGCTATTTGCGGGCGAATGTGGAGCGCTCTCCCGGACTCAACGACGTGGCGAACTTCCTGAACGTGAGCGGGCGCACATTGCGCCGTCACCTCGAGGGCGAGGGTGTCAGGTTTTTGAAGTTGCTCGACGAAGTCAGACTGGAACGCGTGCAGGAACTCCGTCGTATTGGATGGGCGTGGAGAAAAATCGCTGAGGCAATCGGTTACGATAACCCCAGCAATTTCTCCAAGGCATACGTGCGCTGGACCGGGCGGTTACCAAGCGATCCGGATGATGGCGGGCGAGAGTGACCCCATGGAGCCGGGCCATGCCAGCTCCATGAGGCGGGCCAGACTTCGGTTCAAGGAAGCTGAATCGACTTCAGTTCGAGATATTCGGCAAGACCAAAGACACCCAGTTCCCGCCCATTCCCCGACTGTTTGAATCCACCGAATGGCGCCAGCGGATTAAATTTGCCTCCGTTGATTTCGACCTGCCCCGTGCGCAGTTTGCTCGCGATCCGCTTCGCTCTTGCCAGATCGCCGCTCCAGACGCCACCGCTGAGTCCATATGGGCTGTCGTTCGCGATGCGAATCGCGTCCTCCTCATTTTCGTAGGGAATCATCGCAAGAACCGGTCCGAAAATTTCCTCCTGGGCGATCCGCATGTCATTGCGTACCTGGCCGAAAACGGTCGGCTTGACGTAGTAGCCCGTCTGCAGGCCGTCTGGCACCCCGCTCCCCCCGACAAGAAGCTCGGCTCCCTCGGAGATACCCATCTCGATGTATTTGCGCACGCGCTCGCGCTGATTCGC
Source organism: Paraburkholderia oxyphila NBRC 105797 (assembly GCF_000685075.1). Classification (GTDB taxonomy): domain Bacteria; phylum Pseudomonadota; class Gammaproteobacteria; order Burkholderiales; family Burkholderiaceae; genus Paraburkholderia; species Paraburkholderia oxyphila. Next base: position 18,475 of record NZ_BAYD01000016.1, on the reverse strand, counting down.
GGAAACCAGCGGGCCCATGGTAACGTCCTCGTCGAGCGGCAACCCGAGCCGAACCGCCTCTGCAGTCGCAACGGCGATCTCGGCTGCTCGCTCGTAGCGATCCCTCGACACCAGCAATCGTGTCTGGGCGGCGCACGTCTGTCCGGCATTGATGAAGCAGGCCTGAACCGCGGCGGGGATCGCCGTCTCGAAATCCGCATCGTCCAGGACGATACAGGCAGATTTGCCACCAAGCTCAAGGGCCACCCGCTTGATCGTCTGGGACGCAAGTTCGGACACTCGCCGCCCTGCCGCGGTCGATCCCGTGAAGGAGACCATGTCGACGTCTGGATGGGACGCCAGCGCTTCACCCACCGTCCCGCCAAGGCCGCTCACGAGGTTGAAGACTCCCGGCGGAAATCCGGATGAATCGATGATCTCGGCAAATGCAAATGCATTAAGGGGGGCAATTTCGGAAGGCTTCAGCACAACCGTACAACCCGCCGCAAGGGCAGGCGCGACCTTAGCCACGACCTGATGTAACGGGTAGTTCCACGGCGTAATACAGGCGACGACGCCGACCGGCTCTCTCGTGACCTCCGAATTGCCAATCTGCTCCTTCTCTCCCAGCCGTGCAGCCATCTGCGAGGCAGTTCCCAGCGATGCGACGGGCAAGCCAACCTGCGCAAGCCTTGAAAACTGTATTGGCGTTCCGACCTCGTTAGCAATGAGTTTTGCCAGTTCTCCTGAGCGGCGGCTCAATGCGTAGAGGGCCCGCTGCAAGCATTGGCTTCTTTCGGCTGGCGGCATGGACGACCAGACAGGGAAAGCGGCCTTGGCGGCGGCAACAGCATTCCGGACATCCTCGGCATCGCCGAGGGGGACGACGCCGATGACAGTTTCGGTGGCAGGGTTGATAACCTCCGCAATGCCATCCCCGTTTGGCGAAACCCATTTTCCATTGATAAAGAACTTCTCGTAGTGCTTCACCTGCTGCCTCCTCGATTCTGAAGATATTCAATAAGGGTAAGTTGGAAAGCCTGCGACGCCGGTCTCTTCGCGCCGAGTCTGTTCAGTCTTCTGCCGTCATTCCGCGGCCTTCTGCAGCGGTCTGGGTGTGGCAATAGACGTTGATGCGATACAAGCAATCGCCGAGCAGGCCGTGAGAATCAGACACACTGTTGCCGCTGCGCGAACGTGTTCGCCGTCAATGCTCAACGCGGCAACCAGGGGGCCAAACGCTACGCCAAGAACTTGCGCCGCTGGCAACAACGTCGCGATCTTGCCGGAAGAGTCGGATCTCAACGCCAACCCCATTTCGTAGGGCATGACGAAAGGCCAGAAGAAGCCAAAAATCATGGCAAAAACTGAGAACTCGGTGATCGCCCCTTTCGCTACTGTGATCATGCCGAGCGCCGATACGATGGTCGCGGTCGCGGCCAGCAACACACCGCCGACAGGTGCGAGACGACGTACGAGGGCCGTACCGAGCAGGCCGCCGAGTACTTCAATGCACAGTACCGTGGAGATAAGCGCTTCGGACTGCATATCACTCATCCCTGCAGACTGCCCCAAAGGCTCGAGGTAGGCCCATGCTGCTCCGAGCCCTGCCTGCTGAAAGAACGCGATTGCCAGCGGCAAAACCTTTGCTATATCCCAAACGAAGAATCCCTCCAGCGTTTCCGAAACCGGGCTTAGACGCTTCGGGAGTAGCCCTCCCAGCCCTACCCCAACGAGCACCACCGCGGTCAAAGAAATGAATCCGCCGCGCCAGGAATAAATCGGCATGACGAGGCCCGTCAGGACCGACGCAAACGCAGCCTGAATCAGAACCTGAAATACGCTGAAAATCCCTGAATTTCTCTCTGGGACCTTCGACCTGACGATCACGCATACGGTAGACCAGACAAGAACGCCTTCCGCCAACCCCGTGCAAATGCGGATAAGAAACAGTAGCAGGAGCGACACGTGCAAGGTAGTCAGCAGATTGCAGACGACGACAAGCACCCCCGCCGTCACGACAATTCGCCGAAACTGCTCCAGCGACAATTTCACTGCGAGGCCGGCTCCGAGTCCGAGCGCCACGATCTCCGCCATGACCAGGAGGCCCATGGTGTCGAGCGTGATGCGTTTCTCGTTCACCATGGCTCCGAACAGAATAGGCTGAACGCCGGAGATCAGCAGTGCGATGCCCCCAATGAGAATCGAGGCCGCTATTTGGTGTGACACGATTCTCGTGTCGTTATTCTCAGGCATGGACACTCACCCTCGTGAATGGATGGCGTTGCTAACGGACGAAAGAGGTCTCCACTCTAGCGTGACGTTCTGCGAACAGCACAAGGAAATCCCGGCGATGCCTCCGGACAAACTCACTTACCGTTTATCCCGGCACGCCGTCGGTAAACGCATCGAGGATCATGGTCAGGACGAAGTTGTCGGGAACCACCGATGTATCAGCGTTGCCTCCCCCGCCATAAATCCCGCCCGACTGAGGATTTCGAGAATGAGCTCCTTTCGCGTAGGCAACGGCACCACCGAGATCGGCCGCGAAACGTTCGATGACACCATCCAGCGTTTGAGGCCCGGTCACGCACATGTGGATGGCATCGGGGTTTTGCTGACCATTAAGTCGCCAGCCTTGTTTGATCATAAAGTCGTTGACGTGATAGATATTGAATTCCGGTGAGTTAAAGGAAAAACAGAAAGTCGGATTGCCCATCAACTGCAATTCCGGATGAGCCGACACTACCTTTTGCATCGCCACCGACGTTTCGAAGATCCGCCTCGCCCGCTCAAGATAGCCCTTTTTCCCCAGGTGGCGCAGGGATGCCCACGTTGCCGCGATCAGGCCACCGCTACGGCTTCCCGCCATACCCGGCGAGAAGTACTTGCCGCCGGTCCAATCCGGCACGATGCAGTATTGGTATCTGCGAAACGATGCGTCCCTCCACGCGAGGACCGAGGTTCCCTTGAGGCCGTAGCCGTACTTATGCGTGTCGGCCGATATCGAAGTCACCCCGGGCAGACGGAAATCGAACACGGGTATGTTCGGGAATCCGAGTTGTTGGCCCCAGGGGAGAATCCAGCCACCAAGACACCCGTCGACATGAAGCCAGACGTTCTTCTCGACCGCGATCTGCGACAATTCCGGAATGTTGTCGACCGTCCCGTAAGGATAATTGGTCGCAGATCCAATAATGGCAATCGTGTTTTCGTTGATGCTGTCCCGCACGAAATCAAGATCGACGGTCGTATCTTCGTTCAGCGGTGCAGAAATCACTTCGATGGAAAATAGATGCGCCGCCTTGATGAAAGCCGGATGAGCACTTACCGGCCAGATAATGTTCGGCTTGGTGATTTTTCTCTCGATCCGAGCCTTTTCACGATATCCTAGCATCGCGTTCAGGATGCTCTCTGTCCCCCCGGATCCGAGGACTCCACATGCCGAGTAGTTTGGCGTGCTCTCCTTGACTGCCTCGCCATTCAGCATTTCGAGCGTCATCGAAATGATTTCCGCCTCGAAACGGTTCATGCTCGGGCAGATATCTCGCTGAAGCACGTTCGTATGGCTAAAAAAGCCGAAGCATTCGTTAAGAAACCGATAATGTTCGTGCTCGCCGTTGTACAGCGATCCAGAGACCTTTCCTTCTTCCCAGACCTTGTCCTCATGTTCCGACATGAACCTGAGCTGCTCCAGGATTTCTGACTTTTCCAGTCCGGCCTCCGGGAACCCGGAAATAATGCCGAATTGATCAGCGTACGGATAGAGCTTTTCTTTTAGCGTTTTAGGGTCGATCACAGCCTTACTCCAATCAAGAATTACGTAAAATTTCAAGAGCGGCCCGATGCAGATCCGCGTTTGCGGCTGCCAGGACGCTCCCTCCTTCCATCGGCCGCTCGCCGTTCAAATCCGTTACTACGCCACCCGCAGATTCGACGAGATGGATCAGCGGGACGATATCGTATGGCTCAAGCGCAGCGTCGAAGACGAGATCAATACAGCCAAGGGCAACCATCGCAAAGCTGTAGCAATCGCCTCCCCAACGGACCATTTTGCATTGCCCCGCTAACGCATAGAATTGCCGTGTTAAATTCGCGCGTTCGACGAGTATCGGATCCAGACTGTAGACAATCGCCTCGGACAGAGATCTGCACTGCGACGTGTATATCCTGTTAATTGAATCCTTATGGAAGAGGCGCGCACCGTGCGGATCCGAAACATATGTTTCGCCTGTAAAAGGCTGATACATGATGCTTCCCACGGGTACGCCGTCGAGAACAAGTCCCACGAGAATTCCCCATAACGGCATCCCGGAAATAAATGCCCTCGTCCCGTCGATCGGATCGATGATCCAGTAGCTATTCCCGTCCCCGGAACGCCCATATTCCTCGCCGACCACGGCGAGATCCGGATCGACTTTCATCAACCCTTCTCTCACAAGAAGCTCGATGCCTCGATCCGCCTCCGTGACGGGATCAAATACTCCACGCAAATGCTTGTCGTCGACATTCATCTTCGAGCGGAAATGCGTGAGGGCGATTTGACCCGAAGCATGAACGATACGCACGGCGTGAGCGATCAACGAAGCTGCGTCATACTTCATATTTTCTACGCTCCTGATATTTCACAAGACGTGGTCAAGGCAGCCGCTCCGGTCAACCCGCTCCGCAAATACGGCGCCTCCGGCCGCTCATTCCCGTCTCAAAAGCATGTCCGGCATGGCCTTGTCCACTTAGTTAAGTCTAGTGACGCCAGAAAACTGTCTGTTGGTGAATTTCGGCCACTTATTGGTTTATTTTGGCCGCTTGTCCGCGACCTAGTCCCGCTATGGCAACCCATTGGCCTTCGGTCACCGGCTTAAGGGTGGATCACCGTCATCCTGTACGGGTCACTTTTCTGCGGCGTTTGGAGTGACTCAGATGCCGACAGATAGTCTCAACGCATGGTGGCGAGCTCAGCATCTTGATACGCGACGGTGGGCACAGTGGGTGTCCTGGCCTTATCGAGCCGATGCCCGAGATCAACCCAGCCCGCAGATTCCAGATGCGCGAGAACACTACAGTCGAGGCCTTGCATGTCATCGGCGAGATACCGAGTCCGGTGATGCGGTGCGAGTGCCGTCCAATCTTCTGACTCAGGGTCATGGGGCGAAGCTGAATTTAAATTGCCTGTGATCAGCTTCAGCTTTTCAGCTGCAGCGAGCACGGACAGATATGCCGCTTCGCGACGGCGCATAACAGGGCCGTTCGGGCACAGGTGCGCGCTGACGAACGTGACGGGTGCGTCCACACCCGGGAACGCGACCCGTAGCGTCGCCAGCGCATGGTGAAAATGCGAACCGTCCGCCTCGAATACAACCGGACGCAGCAGCGTACGGATGCAAATAGCGACGTGCTGCCGTCAACGTCGTAACGCTTCGCTTCCTGCATCAGGAATATGTCGGGGCAGACTCATTGATGACGTCGACTTGAGCGCTGGCGCGGAGCTCGCTCGCGCCATCACGACCAGCGAAGAGAGTGTTCCGCGTTAGAACCGTGAGACGCATGCGGTGTTCTCCGGTAACGATCAGCGGTTTTCGTCGTGCGCCTCGAAGACGCGCTGGGGGCCTCAAGCAATGCCTCGCATTCGTCCAGTCGCTGTTGCGCCTCCGCCGCGCGCGTCCCGCCGTAGAAGTCGAGCTTACGGATCTTTTCCAGCTTCCAGCCGAGTCTGGAGCATTTTCAGATCTACGTCGTTTTCTTCAAGTTCGGCGTATGTAAAGTGCTGTGCCGACGTTTCTTTCGCGATTTCGGCTTCGAAGTCGGCGCACTTGTCAATCAACTCAACGTCTTCCTCATCGCGATCGGCCTTGAAGCGCACGACGACCTTGTCTTCCTGCGTCTTGTCGAGCGCGACGGTTTCCAGCAACACCGAATCGCCGGACATTTCGTTGATCTCGTTCTCGATGATCTTAAGATTCCAAATGGAGAAGGTATGGTGATAGGGGCAGCTTAGAGCGCGTCCGAGGTTGCACACGGTCGCCGTCGGTGATAGGTCAGGAAGAGGCTCCAGCACGTGCCGGCATCAATCGCGGCGAAATTTTGCTTGGTCAGGGACGGCAACTGCTGGGTCCCACTGCGCTACTTACGAAATTGAAAGGCGAATGCGTCACGGAACGTCGGATATAGCGTGCTGTGAGCTGTCATTCCAGCCGACGAACCGACTGGCACTTCGGGGTTGGGCTGATGCCATTCCAGCTTGGACTGTTTCGACGATATCAATCAGTGCCATGACTTTTGCAGTAACTCGTCACGGACGATCGAATTCGCGAATGACACGCAGGCTCAACATTACGTTTCGTACTACATAGATTTAACGTATTAGTATTTATCGTGGCACGTCCGTCGTCTCACCAGTATTTCCAGTATGGGACGGATCTGCGTGAGTTCTTCCAGATGCAACAGTTGCCTTGCGCCGCCACCGCGTGTTCCGCCCCGCTAGACGACTTACGCGTGAAGTACGCATGATCACCAAATTTCTATCTGGAAGACCATGCAAGGAGCCGCGCCCCGGCAATCCCTAATACGACGGCAAGGCATCGATCCAGACCGCGGCGAGCTCGCACATACACCCGGCGAACAGGGTCCATCGAAAACAGGACGGCATAACCACCGAACACCAGGCCTCCAATGAGCGCACACCCAGGAATAACGTCACCGGGTGCGGATCCCGAACCACCCGATGAAAGCGCGACGATGGAGACCCACACGAGTATGGCCCTGGGATTGACCTGCGCACGGTCGAGCCCGCGTTCGATGCCTTGAAGCGCGGCACGAGCCTGCTACTGAAGATCGGCATGCTGTCTTATATCTCCACGCGCTTGCTGCCAGGTGTGATCGAGTATCTCGCGAGGCATGCGCCCACGCAGCAGATCAACTAGTCGGAAAACATGCTCGACGATCTGCTGCCGCTGATGCAGCGCCGTGAACTGGAGATGGTGGTTTGCCGGCTCGAACCGGCCGAGCTTACCTCTGGCTTTACCGTCACCCAGCTACACAGCGTCGAGATTCTGGTCGTCGCGCCCAAGGATCATCCGCTTGCACCGGCATAGTCGTGTCACCTGGCGCGACACTGCCGCCTGGCCGTGGATCATGCCGTCGATGGGCTCTCCCATGCGAACCGCACTTGAAGTCGAGTTCGCGACTGCGGGCGTTGCCGCGCCGCACGTGTTGATGGAACTGACATCGCATCTGACCTACTGCGCCGCGGCACGGCGCGTGCCGTGCCTATTCGTCTCCACTCGCTTGAGGTGTGGTGAAACCGATTTGAATGGCGAACTGCAGCAACTGCCGTTGAAGGTATCGACGGCGGTGCAGCGTGTCGGTGCGTTGACGGCTGAGCCGTAAAGCACGGCGGTGTCGGCGATGCTAGCGGCGCTGCAGGCAGCCAGCCGGGAGTCGGTGCCGGCACAGGCGAAATGACAGGCTTGCGAGCCGCTTTCGCGGCGTTATCAAGACATCAGAACATCTGCCGGATGCCGGCCATCACACCAAGCTGCGACATGCCCGCCCCCGGTGACGCGCCCGCGCCGCCCTGGCTTAGCGTGTAGGCCGCATGTGTGCTGTTGGCGAGGTATCCGCCCTGCAAATAGACCGCCGAGCGCTTTGAAAGGAGGTAAGTGCTGCGCAGCGTGACGAGTGTGCCGCGCGCGTTCTGGTCGCCGTTGATCATGCGATAGACGCCGCCGTCGATCAGCCATGCCGGCGTCGCGTACCACGATCCAGTCATGTAGTAGAGGTTCGATTGCACGTTTGGCAAGGCGCTCGAGACCGTGTCGACTCGACGCCCCAGCCAGCCACCGCCCACCTTCACCGACCCGAGCTGGACATACCCGTTCAGCTGGATGCGCGAGTCGGTATCGCCCGAGTCCGTAAGCGGTAGTGGTGTCACTCCGTCGAAGAAGTTTGCAGCTGCGTTGGGGCCACCGCGTTGCTGGTCGTACGCCGCCGCGACGCCGAAGCCCGCGGGTGCGTCGTAGCGCAGCATCGCCGACCACTGACGGCATGCCCGCGAGTTTCCCGGTATTTGCCCTGCACAGGTGCCCTGTCCGGGCGAGTTACCGGTGCCGGCGGCGTCGCGGCCAAACGACCAGGTCGCACCCGCCGTTACGCCGTGCCACTTGCCCTTCCATGCGACGGTATTGTCGCTGCGTGCGTTGGGCACGTAGTTGTCGAATGTGCCCGTGCCGCCGTAAATATCCGGTCCGAGCAGATCCGAATCCTGGAGCGCCCAGAACGTCATCGTGTACTGACGCCCAAAACTCAGCATTCCGAATGGCCCCGCGAGGCCGACCCACGCCTGGCGCCCAAAAAGACGTCCGCCCTGCCCGCTGTCGCCGCCGCGCACGCTAAAGCCGCTTTCGAGGACAAATAGCGTGGACAAGCCGCCGCCGAGCGGTTCGGTGCCGCGCAGTCCCCAGCGCGATGGCATCTCGCCAGTAATACCGGGCATGCGGACGAGACTGTCGCCCTCGTGGTTTGCGTGCGTCACAAATTCGATGCCGGTGTCCAGGATACCGTAGAGCGTCACGCTGCCCTGGGCATAGGACCGCACTGCTCGCGGCCATGCCGAATGACGCCGCGAAGGTCGCGGCGATGATCTTTTTCATTAAACGATCTCCAGACGTATCGACGTCGCTCGTGCGTTCGTCGTTTTATTTTTGTCACTTCGTGCGGCGCGCGCGCCGCGTTCATTCCCCGCTCAACAGCAATTCGTCTTGCGGCGCCAGGGGCGCCTGCGTGCGCCAGCGTCCGAGTGCCGTCATCGCGATGCCCGCAGCGACCGCAGGCACGCCGACGATCACGAAGACCGACGGCAACGTCAGCCCCATCGAGAGCATCGCGCCGCCCGCGACCGAGCCGACCACCGAGCCAAGCCGGCCGACTCCGTTGGCCCAGCTCACGCCCGTGGCGCGGCAATCGGTCGGATAGAACGCCGCGGTGAGCGCATTGGCGCCGACCTGCGAGCCAGATATGCAAAAACCGGCGAGAAATACAGCGAGCGCTGCGAGCCGGGGCGTGGCTGCGAGTGAGCCAATGGCGGCCGTGAACACGCCGGCCGCCGCGTAGCTCGCACCGAGCACATAGCAGGGGTTGAGCCGGTCCATGAGCCAGCCAAGCACGATCGCGCCAAGCGTGCCGCCAACCTGGAACATCGCCGTGACCAGCGACGCCGTGCGCAGTGAGGCCCCGGTCGTTCGCAGCAGCATTGGCAGCCAGCTCGACAGCAGGTAGATCACGAGCAGGCTCATGAAGAAGGCCAGCCACATAAACAACGTACCTCGCAGCAGTTCGGGACGGAACAGTTGACCCACCGGCGAACCGGCCGCTTTCGCAACAGACGTAGTGAACGTCGCGTCTGCGAGGTCGGCATCGGGGGCGATGCGCGCGAGCGTTCGTTCGATGCGCTCGCGATGTTCGCCGCGGCTTGCGAGATAGCGCACCGATTCTGGCAACCGCCAAGCGAGGAGCGGCACAAGTGCGATCGGTACAATGCCGCCCACGAACAGCACCGAGCGCCAGCCGTAATGCTCGATGAGCGCCGCTGCTGCGAATCCACCGAGCGCGGAGCCGATAGTGAAGCCGCAGAACATCGTCGTGACGAGAAACGAGCGGCGCGCCGACGGGCAGTACTCCGAGGTGAGCGTGATCGCGTTCGGCATCGCGCCGCCAAGGCCGAGACCGGTCAGAAAGCGCAGCGCGATCAGCACGCCGATCGACGGCGCGAACGCCGACATCACACTCGCCAACCCGAATGCGCACACGCAAACGAGCAATAGACGCTTGCGTCCCACCCGATCGCCAAATGGGCCGAAAACGAGCGCACCTACCATCAGCCCTGCCAGCCCCGCGCCGAACAATGGCGCGAGCTGCGTGGGCTGCAGTTGCCACTGCAAGTGCAGCACGGGTGCGATGAAACCGATCGCGGCGGTATCGAAGCCATCAATTGCAACGATCATGAAGCATAGCGTGACGATCAGCATCTGAAACCGCGAGACGCGATGCCGATCAATGAAGGCCGTCACGTCGACGGTACGTGAGATTGCCATGGGTGTCGCCTCAGATTACGGTTGCGCGTCATGCGCACCGCTTCAAGCATTGCGCTGCGAGCTAGCTGTGGTGGTACGTCGAGGCCATGCGGCGCCCATTGGCGAGTCCTCCGGTACGCTCGCCCTGACGGCAGGGCACACTTCGTTGTGGCGATCACGCCCCGTGCGCGCACATTTCCCTGCCCGGGTGGTGCGGCTTGCAGGCGCGCCGCGTCGGGGATATTCGGGAATCGGAGGCGTGGTCTGGGTGTGCGCTTCGCGCAGCCGGTTCAACGCGGCGCCGAGAGGTCCTGGAACGCGCGCCGGTTTAACTTACGGGACAGTGTTCGGCGTCGCACATGCGCGCCGCAACATGCCAACGACGAGGACGATGAGTCGGGGACGGCGCCAGTCCGGCCGGAGCGCCGGCGCGCGATACGTCCGCGGGCGCCAACTGGCGCTTGCGCAGCGAAGTTGCTGACATCGTTGTCTCCTGTCTTTTTCAGCCTTGGGCGTCGCGCCCTGGCTTTATGCGTCGATGTGACGGAGCCAATTAAACGCCATGGAGGTATGCCACGTAAAATGACAAATTCATATCTCCCATATGTTTTTTCATATATCTGGATCTGGAAGACATTTCGCGCCAACGTGCCGATAAGCGCACCAAAAGCGACCTCGGAAGGTCCTGATGGCCCACCGCGAATGGTGGAAGCTCGCACATTGTCACCGTGATCCGTTCTATTGCTGCTGCCATCGAAGCTCCCGAAGCTGGACCTCCAGCGGGCTGGCAAGCTTGTGATGAACCAAAGTCGGACATTTCCATGTAGCCCGGACATCACCGTGTAGCTACCACAACATGTGGTGTGGCCCCGTTTCTAAATGTTAAATCGGTGGTGCTCACAGACAGCCGGATCCGGACAGGCCTGCTGGTGAATCGACTGGAACTCCTTCGCATCGGGTCGTCCAGCGTGGACATCGAGGCGCCCACGTGGCGCGACCAATGTCGCGTCATCGAAGCGCCCAGTGAACCCCGGTGCTTCGGTCAACGTTGCTCGCACGGCACCAGTTCGCTCCGCAATCGGGGCAGACGAAATACTGGATTCGCGCGCCGCCGAGATCGATCGGCGTTCCGGTCTCGTGCAGGACGTGCGTCACGTCGAAATCCGGGTTGGCCTGCAGCAGTTTGCAGGGCGAACAGAGACGCGGTGGATCGATCTCCATGCCGATTTTCCTCCTGTGGCAACGAATCTTCCGCATACACTGGACGCCACCGTTGCAGCGAACGCTCGTTCCCCGTATGCAGCAAGGCCTCGACGATCGCGCGTCCGCAGCCTGCTGTCGACGAGTCAACGCCATCGTCTCCCCTCAGTCGGGGCCGACCGGTCCTACCCAACAGGGCGATCAACGTGCGCGATCCAGTTCCCGCCATCGCCCGGAACTGCGGTGCCCCGGTATTCCTGCGCAACCGGGTAGCGGGTTCTGCCGTGCATGGTCTCGCTCCTGTGCCCGGCCGGCCATGGCTGGCCGGGCACGTCCAGACTGCGTCATCGGTGGCGGAAAAAGTCGCGGGAATCAAAACATGCATTAAAAATACCACAAATCAATAACAGTTCCCCGTGTATGGAAGACAGGAACAACGCGGGGGTATCAAATGCAGGCGGCCCGTGCCCGTCGTCCGCCCGAACGGCGGCGACAATTCGACGGTGAATGGTCACCCGCATCGTTCGAGAACCGCACTCCATCTCCAGACTATCGCTATCCAGCGGCGATGACCCCAGCGTCTTCGCAGGTGTAGCCCAGTGCGTCAGCGACTTCAGGACAGGTGACCGTGCCGAACGCCACATTCAGGCCGCGACGCAGATACTGGTCGTCAGTGAGCGCCTTGCGCCAGCCTTTATCCGCGATCTGCAGGACGAAGGGCAGAGTCGCGTTGTTCAGCGCAAAGGTGGACGTGCGCGGTACACCGCCCGGCATGTTCGCAACGCAGTAATGCACGATTTCGCCGACCTTGTACGTCGGCTCCGCGTGCGTCGTGGCGAGCGCTGTTTCACAACACCCGCCCTGGTCGATCGCGACATCGACGATGGCCGAGCCCGGACGCATCGCCTCGACCATCTTGCGCGTGACGAGCTTGGGCGCGGCCGCGCCGGGCACCAGCACGCCGCCGATCACGAGATCGGCATCGAGCACGTGCTGCTCGATGTTGTCCTGATTCGAATACACGGTGATCACACGCGCGCCCAGCAAGCGGTCCATGCGCCGCAATACATCTACATTGCGGTCGATGACGACGACCTGCGCGCCCGTGCCGACGGCGATCTGCGCGGCGTTCGAACCAACCACACCGCCGCCGAGAATCACGATTCTCGCGGACGGCACGCCCGCCACGCCGCCGAGCAGTACGCCCTTGCCGCCATGAGCGCGCTCCAGGCAAAACGCGCCCGCCTGAATTGACATGCGGCCTGCGACTTCGGACATCGGCGCGAGCAGCGGCAGTCCGCCGCCGGGCTGCGTGACGGTCTCATAGGCGATGCAGACCGCGTTGCTCTTGATGAGATCGGCGCATTGCTGTGGATCGGGTGCGAGGTGCAGGTAAGTAAAGAGAATCTGACCGTCGCGCAGCATGGCGCGCTCGGCAGCTTGCGGTTCCTTCACCTTGACGATCATGTCGGCGGCAGCAAAGACCGCCCCGGCACTCGACAGCACTTCCGCGCCAGCTGCTTTATACGCATCGTCGGATGCGCCGATGCCACCGCCCGCGCCCGTCTCGACGCTCACCTTGTGCCCGTGCGCAACGATTTCCCGTACAGACGACGGCGTGAGACCGACGCGATACTCGTGGTTCTTGATCTCCTTCGGAACGCCAATGTGCATATAGCCTCCTGGATGAACAGCATGCCCGCTGCGAAATTATTTGGTTTATGCAATTCGTTAGACGCTCACCAGAATCGGCGAGCGCTGGCGAGGGAAGCTTCGTCGACGCAAACAAATGCCTGCACGCTCGCAGCAAGCCATCGGCTCCCGTTCGACCCGATTTCGCCGGGGCGCCAGACCGCCGGCGTGTGATTGCCGAGGCAGCAGGTTGTGACGGATAGCATCGAAACGGGTGTGTGGGGTAATCGAGGTCGGCATGCGTGATCACGCCGCTATATCCGGCTTCAACCAGTAATTTCAATAATGCTATCGATGGTCCGAGAGTGGTTGTTAATGTAATTCGATCCCGTTTTGGTTGAAACGCCTGAAAAAAGAGACCCTTGATCAGTTGCGACGATCCGACCTCATACCGATGGTCGTGTCTCGCGGCCAGCTTGAGGAGAACTTTGTCGCGTGTGAAGCTGTGTCAGTCCAGACACGGGCCCGTGGAGTCCGGAGGCAGCCAGCGCGCAATGCGAAGGCCGCACGTTACGGCAGCTCGGCCGCGTAGTGTGGCGAAAAGAAACTGGAGAACCAGGCAATGACGTCGGCAGGATTGTCCTTGCGAGATGCGAGAGTTCATCCGCGAAGTCTTCGAACCCCGCCGTCGCTTTGGCCGCTGCCTTCGCATGGCGCGCCGCATGCATCAACGGTGTTGCGCGCCGGTACTCTTCCGCTATACCTTGAGCCCGTCCAGGTAGTCACAAGGAGAAACTCCATGTTCAAGTCCAAGCTACGCCGAGCGCTGGCCAAGGAGCGGCGAACGACGATGGATAGCAGGCGCCTGGATCGAGCGGCTACTGCGCAGCGCCAGCCTGATCAGCCGGAGAGCGAGCCGAAATCGGATGTACCGCGCTTTGGTGAGCTCCCGTCACGTCACTGAACGCCGACGCTTTCGCGAACCCGGATTCCTTTGGTGACGCAATCCTTGCCGAAATCGCGCGGCGCGAGATTGAGGGCAAGCGCGGGCCAGACGGCTGGGCGGCGACGAGTTTCTCGTGATCGTCGAAGATGATTGGGCGCGCAAAGCCGCAACACAGATTGTCACCAGCGTCACGCCGCCGCCGGAGGCGCCCTTCAACGCCCACGGCAGCGAATACTACGTACACGCAAGTCATCGATGCCTGATGACCTTGCCGCGTTATGCGTATGCAAGGCACAGATGCAAGGAAAGTCGATGCACACGTTTAGATATCCGAATTATCTCAAAAAATTGATCATCCTTATTATGTTAAATACAGTGCCATAATCTACTAAGGAAAGCGAAAGGCTTCCTGGCGGGATAGGCTTGATCCTGATCCATCGTATGCCACCGCCACAGAGGCGGTCTATCGCTTTGCATCGGTTGTCTCCTCGGCCGCGTCTGGCGAATGCGGGCATGCGGGCATGCGGTCGTCAGTCGTTCGCTGCCCAAATGTGAACGACTGACGTCGACGGCGAGAGTGTCAATCCGCGAGCTACGGCTCGCATGCCCTCTCATCAATTCACGATTCGAGCGATCCGGCTGTAGCCAGCACGTCGAGGTCGTTTCCCCGCAATCGGCTAGACCGCCAGCGGCGACGTCTCCCATCTGGACTGCAATAGACTTCAGGAAAAATTGCTCATGCAACGTGGTAGATCCAGCCGAACGGGTCAGCAATTTTGCCGCGCTGAATACCGGTGAGCGTAGCGCGAATTCGTTGCGTAACAGGCCCTTCGCCGCCATCTCCGATCTTAAATTCGCCTGCAGCGTGACGAACCGCTCCGATCGCCGTCACGACTGCTGCCGTACCGCAGGCAAAGGCTTCCCTGACACGACCACCGATGGCATCGGCTTGTCACGTTTCAAATGCATAGGGTTCTTCGAAAACCGCGATGCCTTCCCGTTTGGCCAGCTCAATAATGGAAGCAGGCGTAATACCAGGCAGGATGGTGCCCGATAGCGGCGGCGTACGCAGAGAACCATCGTCCATCACGAAGAACACGTTCATGCCACCCAGTTCTTCGATCCATTTGTGTTCCACCGCATCGAGGAACACGACCTGATCACATCCGTTGGCCGACGCCTCTGTCTGGGCACTCAGGCCCGCCGCGTAGTTTCCACCGCACTTCGCTGCACCCGTACCACCCAATGCAGCGCGCGTGTATTGGTCGGTCACCCAAACAGTGACTGCCGTCTTGCCCGCTTTGAAATACGGCCCCACGGGCGAGGCGATCACGCAGAACAGGTATTCGCTCGAGGCGCGCACACCGAGAAAAGTCTCCGTTGCAAACATAAAAGGCCGGAGATACAAGCTGCCGTCACCACAGGAACCCAGTCCCTGTCGATCTTCACAAGCGATTCCACCGCCCCGACAAAGATTGCTTCGGGAAGTTCGGCCATGGCCATTCGCTCTGCCGAGGCGCGAAACCGCCTGGCATTCTCGAAGGGCCTGAAGAGTGAGACTGAGTTGTCTTCGCCGCGATAGGCTTTCATGCCTTCAAAGATTTCCTGCGCATAGTGCAGGACGGCGCAGGCAGGGTCGATCTGAAACGGCCGGCGTGGCTCGATTTTCGCGTCGTGCCAGCCGAGCGCACTAGTCCACCGGACAGTTGCCATGTGGTCGGTGAACACACGACCGAACACCGGGTTGGCAATGCTCGCGGCGATTTGATCGTGTGGCGTAGGTGTCGCGATGGGCGAAAGAGCAAACTGCATAGCTGCTTCAGTATTCGTGATTTTTACGGGCAATGACGAGAAGGATTCGCGTGGGCTCGCAGAGTGAGAATGCGACACTATAAGTGTCCCTGTGGGCCAGCGGATCGCACGTTCAAAATTGGCGCACAGAGAAGCATGCGTCAATCTTCAACGGGAATGACTTCGGTTTTATCTGGACGGCACCCTTCCACGCAGCAATGCACGGAAATGACGCCTGTCCGTTTTCGCGGCAAATGGGGCGCAACGTACCTGCTGCTCGACAATCCGCGCCCCTGAAGGTCTCACCGCCAGCTGCTAGAACTGCGAGCTGCTGGAACGCACACTCGCGCCCTCGCCTTGCCGCGCCAGGGCGACCAGCTCGTTATCGGAAACGGTGGCCTCCTGATCAGCGAGCGCCTTGAAGCGCGTGAACGCTGCATTCAGTTCCGCATCGCCGTCTATCGTGACTCCCAACTCGTGCAGGCGTTGCCTGAAGGCGGTTCGACCGGAAAGCTTTCCAAGCACGATCCTGTTCGCACTCCAGCCTACGTCTTCCGCACGCATGATTTCGTAGGTGTCGCGCGCTTTGAGCACACCGTCCTGGTGGATGCCTGAAGCATGCGCAAATGCATTAGCGCCAACCACTGCCTTGTTAGGCTGCACCGCGAAGCCGGTAATCTCCGAGACCAACTGTGAGGTCGCGACAATCTGGGTCGTATCGACACGCACGTCGAGGCCGAAATGATCTCGCCGGGTCTTGAGCGCCATGACGACTTCCTCGAGTGCCGTATTTCCTGCCCGCTCGCCAAGGCCGTTAATCGCACACTCGATCTGCCTTGCGCCGCCTGATTTGACCGCGGCTAGAGAGTTCGCCACCGCAAGACCAAGATCATCGTGACAGTGCACCGAAAACACCGCCCGGTGTGAATTTGGAACGCGCTCGCGCAGCTCGCGGATTAGCGCAGCATAGCCTTCCGGAACGGCATAGCCGACCGTATCCGGTACATTAATCGTGGTCGCGCCTTCGTCGATTACGCCTTCCAGCACACGGCAGAGGAAGTCCATGTCGGAGCGGCTAGCGTCTTCCGGAGAGAACTCGACGTCATCGGTGAATTTACGCGCCTGACGCACTGCACGCCGTGCTTGCTCGTACACCTGGTCGGCCGACATGCGGAGTTTTTTCTCCATATGAAGCGCCGATGTGGCGATAAAGGTATGAATGCGAGAACGACTTGCTGGCCGCAGAGCTTCGGCCGCACGCGAAATGTCGCGCTCGTTCGCGCGGGCGAGAGAACAGATGACGCTGTCTTTCACCTCGCTTGCGATCGCACGCACTGCGTGGAAATCGCCCTCCGAACTTGCCGCGAAACCTGCTTCGATTACGTCGACCCGCAGACGCTCTAGCTGCCTGGCGATGCGAAGTTTTTCTTCTTTTGTCATCGACGCACCCGGCGACTGCTCTCCGTCTCGCAAGGTGGTATCGAAAATGATGAGTTTTTCAGTCACGCCAGTCTCCTGTGGGGATCGGCCACTGCGTTGATCAGGGAAAGGGAAGTAGCCCTTCCTGCCTGCCGGGACGCTGGATCACAGCGCCCGACCGTTCGCGATTATAGCCAACGATACTTCAAATGAACCCAGGATCAACCCGCGACTTCGCAAGCCCACTTGGGGGCGAATGCACATCGCAACGCATCAGGTCCGGAAGCACCCGCCAGCCGCTGTCTACCGCTGCCGTATGGACCAGGCACGCGAGCTCTCTTCCCTGTACCGATCAGTTGGCCGCGCGCAGTTTGTTGTGTAGCGTTTTCACACCGCTGACCGCCGCCGCGGCCGAAGCAGCAGTTTGAATGGTTGTGTCGCAATAAGGAAAAATGGGCGAGCAGACGTTCGGATTAAACAGGAATGCTTATGTTATGAGAGAATAGAATTGTTCGAAAGCAGTCGCAGTGGCGCCATCATCACTCATCTGCCCTTTGCGGATCATGTGCATGATTTCGATTCCGCACAGGATGATGCGCGCGCACCGGAAATCCTTGAACCCCATCATTGGTTTGATGATGCGCTTGACGGCGCGGTGGTCCTGCTCGACGATATTGTTCAGGTATTTGACCTGCCGCACGTTGATCGACGTTGACCGGTCAGCATTGAGCGCTTCCAGCGCGGCCAGATTGGCGCCGCTCTTGTCCACGGTGATCGTTTCCGGCTCACGTTTCGGTCTATGGCCTTCTCGAAATAGCGGCGCGCAGCAGCTGTCACGATGGGCGCGCAGCAGGAAATCGACCGTGCTGCCTGCCTTGTCGACGGCACGGTACAGGTATTTCCACTGTCTCTTGACCTTCACGTAGGTTTCGTCGACGCGCCAGATTTTGCCTACCGGCCGTTTGCGGCAACGAAATGCCTTTTCCAGCAGCGGTACAAGCTTGATGACCCAGCGGTGCACGCTCGAATGGTCCACCTCGATACCGCGCTCGGCCATCATTTCTTCAAGATTACGCAGGCTCAACGAATACGCCACATACCAGCGTACACACAGCAGGATCACGTGCAATGGATAGTGCAGCCGCTTCAATACCTTTCCAACGCCATCGGGCAGCGTCCTGCGTGGCGTCTTCGTCTTTGCCATCGTATTCGTCATGCGTTACAGTTACCACATTCTACTCGACTGCCTTAGCGCGACACCCATTAGCAGGCCGAAGTCAAGGTACGAAGTTACCCATCGACGGATTGCAGTGGCGATAGCATTTTCATCGGCACTGCAATCCGTCGAAATTCTTTCTATTGCCTAGCCATGCTGTCTGCAGATCGTAATCGCATCCGTTTTCTCCGAACTGGTTGCGAACCGGATCGCACCAGACACCCA
>NZ_BAYD01000017.1 GCF_000685075.1 Paraburkholderia oxyphila NBRC 105797 | reverse complement strand
TGATGAAGTGCGAGTGCTTCCGTGCGGGGGGCTATCACAATATCGTCGGCAGGCAGACATTCCGGTCGCAGATACTGGTAGTGTGTCGTGCGATTTCCGGTCCCACGGTGTGCATCGACCAGATAACGTGTGTGCAGGGGTTCAGGGGAAATGCATTCTACGTGATGCATTACCGCGGAGCAGAATAGAGGATTTCCGGGATCAGTAACCTTGATAGCAAGGATCGAACTGATCCCGGGACCGGCGCTCGAGCGCCGGTCCCGGGGCTTTCAGTTTGCACGTGTGGATCATTGACGCCATAATCAGCGTCGCGACGATGGCGTCAATTGTGACGGGCCAGAATGAACTTCGCTGTACCAGGGAAGTTTCAGGATCGCAAAAACAGAAAACCCTAAAAGAGGAGCGAAGGCAATGGTTACTTTGGATGCGATCAACCTGAAGATAGCAAAGCTTCAGAAGCAGGCGGCAACGGTCGCTCAAAAGCAGTCGTCAACCGGACTGACCAAGATCCGTGACCTGATGAACAAGTACGGCTTGAGCGTCGCCGACATCGAGAGCTTTGTCGGGAAAAAGCGCGGCCGCAAGCCATCTGCGCTGGCCGCGGCAGGTGCAGCGAAAACCCCGCGAACAGGCGTCCATCACGTTGAACCGAAATATGCCGATCCGAAGACGGGCGCGACGTGGAGCGGTCGCGGGCGCGCGCCGGCCTGGATCAGCGGCGCGAAGGACCGTTCGAAATTCCTCATTGGCGCAGGCGCGAACACGAAGGCTGCGGAGGTGAAATCGGCTCCTGCGGAAAAGGCACCGGTGAAGCGTGCTGCCGCGAAAAAATCCGTCACGAAAAAGGCGGTCGTGAAAACGGCTGTTGCGAAAAAACCCGCCACGAAGACGGCCCGCGCGCGCGGCGCAGCATCATCGGCCGACGGTGTGCGGGCACGTAAAGCCGCAGCGCCCGCGAAAAAGACGCGTGCACCGCGCAAGGTCGCCACGAAAAAGGCACCGGCAGCGGTCGAGGTCGCTGCTACGCCTGAAGTGGCAGCACAGTAACGCTCAATCCAGTCGTGGCTGACGACGCCCGCTCTGGCGACGCCGGCCCGCTGCGTCCGGTCTATCGGCTGCAGCAGCCGGCAGGCGTTCGCTCTGCCGGCGTTTTTGCCCGTACGCACACACGATCTGGCGGCGCGATTCACGACGTGCACCCTTCGATGCCTGTCGCGATTCAGGCAACGCAACGGGCAATGCCGGCGACAGCTTTAATCTCCCGGTGCATCGCGTGTCTGCGTTGCGCGGAATCACGATTTCCGCCAGGATAGACGCGGCGCCGTGCGTGCACGCGGTGGACCGCAAACTCCCGCATTCCCTCGCATGCCTGCTCGCTTCGAACTCGTTGCTCTTGCGCTTCCCGCCGGACACGCTCCCGAGTCACTTCCGCTTCCGGTTGCGCAGTTCATCGCGACATGTTGGCCCGGGATGAGCCGCGCCCAGATGCTCGATCGTGCGCGCCGCCTCGCCTTGCGGGTCTCGCTTCGCGCATTGCGCGGAAGCCTGCCGGATGGGGTGGGGCTGTTTTCGCTCGTGATGAACGGGGCTGACGGTAACGCGGAGCTTGTGGCGCACGTGCGGCGGGTCAAGCGCCGCCGCACCGCTCGCCGCGCGAAGGTCTCGCTGGCGCCACCGCGCGACGTGCGACAGCAGGAGCTGTTCTGAGCAGCGGGCACAGGATGCCAGTCTGCTCTTCCGTGAAGCGGAAACGGGACGTCATGCGGATTGCAGCTTCCGTAGCGTGGTCAAATCCGCTAGTCTGGCCAGACGTGATGTTCACATTCGGGGCGCATGGACCATGCAACAGCTCGATATCTTCGCCGACAGCCGAGACGTCATGTTGCGCAATGACGTGTCGGAGTGCCTGCAGCAGCGCGATACGGCATCCGCGCGTTCCGCGTTGAAGGCGCTGGCTGGCGAATGCCCGGACGACGTTGATCTGCCGGCGTTGACAGTGCTGGTGGACGCACTCGAAGCCGAGTCCGTCGTCCGCTTTGCCGACCCCGAGGCCCTGGCGGTGGCGCGTCGCGCCCTCGCAAACGAGGTGGTGCCAGCCGCGGTTCGTGTGCTGCCCAGACACGCCGTGCAGCCGTGGGTGGCGTCGCTCTGGCGCTCGCTGGCGTTGCGGGCTGCGGCGCTGCCATTTTCTGCCGCCGCCGACGACTGCCACGCGGCGCCCCTGTGGCTCAGGGCCGGCGACTGGGAAGCCGCCCGTGAATGCGTCAAGGGCATCGAGTCGTGGTGGCACCTCGCGGCCCCGCTCGCATGGATGACCGAGGCGTGCTACCGGGCGGATGGCCTTGATGCCGCGTGGCCGCTGCTCGCGGAACTGGCGTGGTTGGCACCTGCACGGTTCGTGGCGTTATTGCCGGTGCTGGGTGACGCATCGCTTGACGCGTTGCGCCGCCGCTTTGATGCCGAGTTTCCGGGGAAGGGCGACAGCGACGACTTCCGCTTTTTTCCAGCCTGGTTGATCCTGGTCAAACCGGTACTCGCGGGCCGGCTGGCCGAGGCACGGGTGCGGCGTGAGCACAAGCCTTCCCGCGCGACGGCCCTGCTGGGCGAGATGCTGCGACGCGAGCGCGAAGGCGACCAGCACGAACTTGTCGGCCTGCGCGAACAGCTGTGCCGTCTGCATGGTGGACTCTTCGACATTTACATGAGCAGCCGGAAAGTGCAACACCGGTAATCGCAGTGCCAGGGCATGCTGTGCCGCTGTCATGGGCGAAGGAGCCCTGATCGAACGAAAAGAGAACGGCGGTTCATGTGGAGGACTCCCTGTCGACTGCAAGCGGAACACTACGCAATAAGTTTGACCGATGCGCGCGACGCGCGGGCATCCGGAACAAACGATACGGCGAGCGTTTCGATCGCTTCTCTCCGATGGTCGATTGGTCTATCCTGCGTCATGCACGGAGATACTGCAATGGACGACCGATTTGATAGACGGGAACTGCTGCTTCACCTCGGGGAGATGCTCGAAGCCTCGAACTGTTTGTCCAGAACAGCTCAACCGGACATGCCGGTCGCACAACTTGCCGAACAGGAATCGCTGCAGGCCTTTGAGTTCCTCCGGATGGTCGCACCGGGGATGACTGCGGCCGAGTTCGGCGCACGCGTCACCAGCGCGTTTTTCCGGTGGCCCAAAGAACTGCTCGAGACAGACCTCAATCGCAAGGTGCTCGCGTCGACCGTTCGACGCGACCTGTTTGATCGCAACCCTTCCGGTTGGAAAGCCTATGTCGCCCATATGCAGACGAAGGTGAAATGGTTTGGAGCCGGGCTCCCCGAGATGAAACGCGGCGCTTTGGACGAACCGGCGCGCGATGCCGCAGGGGAGACGAGTCCGGCCGAGGCGTCGGTCAGGGTCGAGCCGTCTGTGGAGTGGGATGCGCCCGATGAGAAGAGGGGGTGGCCCTGGCCACAGCCGGGGTCAACGTCCTGACCCTATTGATCAGGAAACCTAATTCTGCTTAAAGGCGTCCTGGTCGTCATGCCATGCCCGGTGCGGCGGTCTTGAGACTGCCGTTTCGGGCTTCTGCTATCGTCCATAGAATCGAAGGACCTGTCGAGTTGACCTCAGAACATGACCGCACGCCCAGCGTACAAGACAACTTTCTGCAGACGCTCATAAGGGGCAAGACCACCGTCAACGTGTTCCTCGTGAACGGCATCAGACTGAGCGGTCAACTGACTGCCTTTGACCAGTTTGCCGTTCTGCTGGAGTCTGGCCCGGCTGTGCAACTTGTCTTCAAGCATGCCATTTCGACCGTGTTGCCGGTCAATGGCGGGGGTCAGGCACATGAGCCGATCGAGGCACCGGTGAGTGGCAGCAAAACGAACCCCTTGCGAGGCCGTGTCCGATGAAAACCCTCACGACATGCTGTGGCTTACGCTTGACCTGCATATAGCGAGGCGATGTCGACCTCAAGATGTTCAGAAAGGCGTTCACAATCCGTACTCGTCGGAAATGGCGGCGATGGAGCGTGGGAGGAAACGACTCCCTCGCAGTTGCCATGGCATTTGTGCTGCAGACTGCGTGTCATTGAACAGGGCTTTGCTGCCGCATGGGTAACGCAATCACGGGAGCGCGCGGGTTCTCCTCGAGCGCCGGCGGCGAAAGAGGGCTCGTGCCATACGCGATATCCGATTCAGCCGTCGCTTCCCGACACTTAAGCGACGTTCACCAATGCGCGAAGCGGTCTTTCAGCTCGATGCGCGGACTTCATTCAAAACGGATTCAAGGCACGAATCGCTCGTAAAGTGATGCGACGTAGTCAGCAGAGATGGCCTTGGTTGCTACACGCGCAAAACCCGGCGACTCGTAGTAGGCGCAGAGCTTCGCGTTTTTCACGTCGCAATCCAGTCTTAGACGGTTGCGTTGGTTCGCGTGCACCTGATTCGCGCACCAGTCGATGGCGAAGCTGCCAAGGCCAACGCCGCCATACCCTTCCAGCTGCAAACCGCGCCGTTGAAGGATCGCATACTGCTCGCGCAGTCCGGTTTCACTGCGCATCGGGATATCCGCCGATTCCATATTCATGGACGCTTTTTACGGCACCCCAAAAAAGGAGGCAGCAGGGCTACCTCTGCGGCCATGCATACACACGTCGCAGTTCGGGAGATCAAGTCGCGTAGCAAGTCTATGCAGGCGCACCGTCGCGAGGCAAGTTCAGGCCGAACTTGAGATTCAGATGACTGCCTCCCGTCAGGCGGAGTTTCCGACTGTTCTCGATGATATCCGGGCCAGGGTCGCGGAGTACGGATTCACGGAGCAGGAGATTTTTGGCCGTCGCCGCGGAAGCAGTCCAATTCCGGAAAGCGTCTCGCCCGCAAAGTATCGTGACCCGTTGAGCGGCGCGACCTGGTCGGGGAGGGAACGCGCACCCAACTGGATCAAGGACGCCAAAAACCACGACCGATTTCTGGTTTCGGACGGAAGTCCGGCATCGTGCGGGTTGGCATCGTTTCGACCAGGTGCCTGGTTCGCTCCCCTCGCCCGTGTTCGTGGTTGCCTGGTGACCGGCCGTTACACCGTTTGCGTCGTGTCACGCGCGTTCGGTAAACTCGCTGACTGGTATTGGCGTTAACATATTGGTGGCCAAATGGTTGGCTGCTGTTTCGTTACAGGGGGAAACGATGAAATACGTTGCAAAGACACTGACCGTGATGGCCGTCGCATTTGCCGTTCTTGCACCGGCACTCGCCGAAGCCCATTCCCACAAGGTTTGCCACTGGGATCACCACCATCACCGGGTCTGCCACTGGGTGAAGTAACCGGCGGGGCCTTATCATCGCGTTCCGTGGGGAACGTTTTCGCCGTTCCCCACGCCGTGTGCAGCGCTGCAGGCAGACCTCTTTGGCCGGCCGGATAGTCTGTCAGGTCATGGACGGTCGCGATGCCGGCTGCCTGTCTTTCGAACCCGCCGCGCTGTTGATGTGTGGGAAGTTCGCGTGGCGCGTGTGGTGACGCAGCGATGTCAGTGCGGGCGGCAACCCGGCCTCATTCGGTTCAGCGGGGCTGCCCGTGCATCCACCGGGGCACGATATCGTCCGCGAAGTGGAGACGAACCGTCGACGATGCAGACAGTCCCGTCGAGCATCTATGTGTGGACCCGCTGAGACAAAGCTGCACCGCGCTCATGAAACGCGCCAGGTTGCGGCGACCGCTCAGCGGCGGTATTCATCACGCCACGGAAATGGTCGGGGGCCCCTCGCAAACGGTCTGGGTGACGGGGCTTTTGCACCGCACTCTGTGCTGCATGTTATCGAGGAGTTACCGAACTCTTGCGAACGTTAGCGGAAGACGGTTCGTCGTTCGCGGCCGCCGCCATGAGCCTTTCAAGATGATCGCTGGCCCTGGCAAAGATCTCAAGACGGACCGCACCGAGCATGCGGTCATATTCGTTTACAACCTGAGTGATCGCTTCCACCAGCGTATCGCGGCAAGCGTATCGTTGCGCTTCATCGAACTCGACAAGGAGCTCGCCAAGTTCGCGCTCGACCCGGCCGAAAAGTTCGATCGCAAGCTGCCCGTATCCGGCCCGTGTGACGAATGCTGTAATGAAGCAGATCTGCAACAGATGGTTGATCTGCGGGCGATCGGTCTCGCCGCTGCGCAGCCTCTCAAGATTGAGTCTCGTGCGCAGTATGAGAGTCGCAGCTTCTTTGCGGGCCATGGGAAGCAGCAACGTCTTGACGCGAGCCGCGGACTACCGTTGCGGTTTTCTGTAGGGCATGGAGGCTTCCGGAGAGCTTGATTGTCGAGGCGATCTTGGGGCCTTTATCGGAGTTTCAAGGGGCGCTGTGGCGCGGTTCGATAAAGGGAATTTGTCGAAAGTTCCCATATTCGCATTGCGAATGCCCCATCTGTCCCACCCGCCTGAACCTCGTCGCTGCGACGGCAGATAGAGGCCATCGGCACGGACGCCTGGCGAAGGTCGCCACGCACGGTGTGCGCTGGCACTGTCCGTTCCGATCGCGCTGCGTCACTGCACAGGTGAACGCATGACGGAGCTTCATGGCCCCTGGTTACCGGATGGCGTGCTGGTATCGGGTGCTTGCCCGGAACTTTCGCCTGTTGTGCAATCGCGTGGTCCCATAACACGTAACCTTTACGGGTTCATTTAC
Source organism: Paraburkholderia oxyphila NBRC 105797 (assembly GCF_000685075.1). Lineage (GTDB taxonomy): Bacteria > Pseudomonadota > Gammaproteobacteria > Burkholderiales > Burkholderiaceae > Paraburkholderia > Paraburkholderia oxyphila. Next base: position 21,845 of record NZ_BAYD01000017.1, on the reverse strand, counting down.
GGAATCACAGGTTGGACTTTGGGCGCGCACCTGAATGCCAGCCGTTCGATGCACCGGCCGGGAGTCCGGAGGGACACGAATTTTTGACGGTTCCGCTGTTATGTCAAGATTCGCAGGGCGAACATCCTGGTGTGCGCGTCGCCCCCAACACCACGATGCCGCGGTTGAGATCAAATCGAGCTCCGCCCTGTCGCCCGAGACGGGCTGTTCGATTTCCGACTGACGGCGTGCAACTTGCCACTTGCCACTTCTAGGTAAATGAAGACCGGGACACATTCGTCGGCATTCTGCACCGCCAAACGGCGCTGCGTCTCCAGGGCCCTGTCGGATTCCGTGGCTCACAGCTCTGCTACTTTTTGGTAAAGACCAAGATATGTTCCGACTTCGTCGCCTGATAGAGCCTTCTCGATCTACGAATGTCGGGGATCGAATCTCGTATCGCATGTCGAAGCGAAAACTGAGCGGTCCCTATCGGAAGCGAGTATTCCTGACCGGAGCGAGCAACAATAGCGCATGAGGGCAGTGGGGGAGGCGCCAGGTGCGAAAGTAAGATCATCATCGGGCGGCGTCTCATGTGAGTCCGAGAGCGGCCAGTCGCAAATTTCAATCGAACGACTCTTCGTGGCCGGCAAGCGGCCGCTCGCCGGCCATGTTGCCGTCAGACCTCGGTCTGCTCCGCCATCTCGAGGGCGTCGTCGACTTCAATGCCCAGGTAGCGCACTGTACTTTCCAGCTTGGTATGCCCGAGCAGTAGCTGCACCGCCCGAAGGTTCTTCGTGCGCCGGTAGATCAACGAAGCCTTGGTGCGTCGCATGGTGTGGGTGCCGTACGCCGTATCGTCGAGTCCGATCGATGCGATCCACCGGTGAACCACTCGGGCATATTGTCGTGTCGACAGATGGGGCGACGCACGCAATCGGCTTGGGAACAGATAGTCGGTAGACCTCAATCCCCGCGCCCGAATCCATGCGTCAAGGCTCTGACGAGTCTGTTCCGTGATCTCGAACTGAACCGGTCGTTGCGTCTTCTGCTGCATTACCATTGCGCGCGATCCGACGTGGGTGCCTTGGCAGACGTCTTGCACCTGCAGCCGTGTCAGATCGCATGCCCGAAGTTTGCTATCAATTGCGAGATTGAACATAGCCAGCTCGCGAATGTTCGAAGACATCTGGAGCCGAGTGCGAATTGCCCAGATTTCCGGAAGCCTCAACGGCGGCTTCTGACCGGTGAGTTTGCCCTTGTTCCACGGCACACGGTTGCCGGCGCGACCATTCTGCGTTTCCATGATGATCTCCTTCCAGTTAAAGGGAGATCCAGTGTGCCGTCTCGCTATGGAAGCAGTGGTCGCTACTCGACCCACTACCGTCGTTTGACCAAGCGCCGCGCCAAAGGACGCTTCGAAGCTAAAGCGGCCACGCACGTCGCTATTGGCGTAGGTGAAATGTGAAGACTTGAGCACAATACCTTTCTACTGCCCTGACTCCCCCTCAGGGTAAAGCAAACATGAAGGTGTTCCCCGACGATGAGCGGTCAACGCCCGACGGGTAGTACGCATGTGCAACCCGACTCAAAACCACGCAGGTGACGGCGACGTGTTCGTAGATTAAGGACTAACGAATCGAACTCACTTCCGCCAGTAGCACGTAGCCTGGATCGAGGCGCTGTGCGCATTCTGCGTGGCCAAGGAAGATTCCAGGTTCGCCGAGCAGTCAGTCCTGGTTGACGCCAGTTCACGCTATTGCAACAGTGCTGGAAACGCGCTGTTGGTGACCAACTCGTGAATTACGTCCTGCACTGCGGCGGGAAACTGCGCCGCCACCCGCCGGCAGGCTTCAGAACCCTCGAAACCTGTTTTAAACGTGGATCTGTATTGAACGGTCAGTGACTGGCCGTTGGATGAGCTAACTAGCAACTTGATGTTCCAGTAGCCACCAGTGAGCCCTTCCATTGAAGCGGACTCAAGCTCTTCAACTCGCCCTGAAAGAGTCACCCTTGGCTGGACGTCGCTATATGAATCAGCCACCTTCAACTCGTCTGCGAGCGCCTTCTGAATGTACGCCTCAAACGATAGACCATCCGGAGGTGTGACAATCACCCCGCCTCTGCAACCCGGATCTATGTTACCCACCGAGACGAACTGCCCGACTGCGACGTCCTTCGCGTGGGCCGCTTTAATGGCTGCGCGGTTATCAGCGGAAATAGCATAACGCGCAACGGGCTGTTGAACCGTGCACGCGGACAACAAGACTGCGCACGTGACGGCGACAAACGATCTGTTCATTTCTGGTCTCTTCGGTTGGTTATCCGAAAGGAGTCTTCTGAGCATTCGCCGATACAGCGCCACCCAACCCCCAACGGTGAGATTTTTTCTTCGCTTCAAGGAGCGAGCGTTTCGCAGGGGCCCGGACCTGCACGAGTTGTTGACACGTCACGCCCCGGTCATCGCAACGTTCCATGTCGCAAGTGCAGGCCCCTTGTTGTTGCACATCCATCGCTCGACGCCTGCAACGATGCCTTCCTCATCACCTTGAAGCGCAGTGAACGCTGAGAGGGGAGGCCCTAAATGCTCAAGGAGAGGGAGCAAACTGGCGCCGTCAATACACCGGACCTCATAGGTGCTTTCCGGGTGTTGAGCGCATTCGAGCTCGATGTGCTTCCAGCATTGGCTATGAAAAAGCTGGTTTTCGGACAGGCGGGTCATCGTGTCTGCGTCGTACGCGGGAGATGTCCGCCAACGGTCTTTGAGCCGATTTCGGGATATGCCTACGTATCGAATTACCTCATCGCTCCCGGCGACCAAGTAAAGGCAGGGGGTTTTCGCCGTCCAGACTGCAGCGTCGAGGATGTCGAACTTGGCCTGAAGCCATGGCCCGATTCTCGCGCCCTTAGCTACGTTTCGCTTCCAGCGCCCGCCTCCTATGCCATGAATACGGATGACGGGTGTCGCCGCATGGAAAATCGCGTTGGCGTATTTGATGTTTTTTGAGTTCACGCTGTTGGGCAAGGTCTTAATAAACGTGATGAAGTCGAATTGTAAGGTGAAAAAGCGCGGCTTGGTGCACTATGACGTCGTTCTTTCAAGATGCCCGATGCCAATGTCCACGATCGTGAAGGCCAAAGGAAATCGGTCGCAGCCGTGCCCGAGCGACATCCTTGCTGATAGCCGAATCGACGACGAGGCGCGAAAGCTTGGCGCTCCGTCTGAGGCCGAAGATATAGTCAGCGATACAACGCGTCGTATGTCTGCCGTGTGAGGTGGACCGGCCATTTGGATGTCGCAACAACGGAGCGGACCAACGCCCGTTCTTGGCCGATAGTCGTCTAACTAGCAGGCGGTGGCGTTAACTGTGCCGACGCGAAGCCGTGTGCCACCGCGCCAGGTAATGACGCTTCGAGGCGACGTATATCCCTCCGGAAGTTCAGCAAGGTCCGGTGATCGCTCGGTGTTCTGGGAAACGTGACACAGCCGATGCCCGCCGGATGGCGCAGTTTCCCGTGCTCGAAGATCCAGCCGATCCGCACCATGCGCTTGACGAGCTGGTTCATGTCCTTGTCGCTGCAATACTGCATGACCGGTCCTAGATGGCTTGGTATGGTCATGAGGATCGGCTTCGTCGTCCAACTAGTCCCGACAACGTTCCGAAGGCTTTCTTCGAGAATGCCCAGCTGAGGCTTAGCGGGAAGCGGCGCGCTGCTTTCTCTCCAGCAAATACGATACGATCTCGTGCCTCTTGTGATGGACGGCGACCCACAACGCGTCGAAACGCTCGAGCACTTTCGGCGGCGTCAACGTTAAGTCCGGATCGCCGCGATGCTCGATTAGTAGTTTGAACACCTCCAGATCGCCGATCTCGGCCGCAAACAATGTCGGCGTCCACTGCGCGGAACGGTGCGCCTCCAAGCGATACGGGCGGTTAGCATCGGCTTCGCCCGCGAGCAACGCCCGAATCACTTCACGATACGCTTCGTGTGGCCGAATGAAATAATCGAAAACATTCTTCCACATCCGGCGATTCCGGTCGCTTGCGTTCGCGAGTTGCTGCAACCCTTCTCGACGCGCCGCGAGATCGACATCGAGCACCACGCCTTCCTTGGCGTCGTACACGTCCGCGCGCGTCTTGCCTGCAAAGTAGGCCTGCTCTTGGGTCGGATCGTTACAATGCAGGCTCATATTGAAAAGCGTCATCGCGTAGCACAGCGCCGACGGTAGCGCATCGCATGCCGCTTCAACATCCGCGCCCAGTTCGATGAGGCGGGCAACGGCGCGGGCATTCGCCATCTCGACGGCCAGCTTCAGCGGCGATTCGCGTCGGGTAGAAGCGGGGCGATTGACGGTTGCTCGTTGCAATTCGAGCCCGAGCAGATAGTCCATGACGGACGTGTCCTTGCGATCGCAGGCGCGACGCATCGCGTAAGACAGCGGCCCTTCGCCTGACTCAGGGATGAAATCGTCGGGATCGCCGCCGGCATCGACGAGCAGCTTTACGTCGTCCGACGTGCCTTCCATGATCGCCATCATGAGCGGTGTTCTTCGCGTGCGGCCATCAGCATACTTGGTCTTCTGGTTCGGGCTCGCGAGATGTTTTGGAGCGAGCTTGAATAGGTCTTCAGTGCTGCGGAGTTCGATAGGCGGAGGGATGCGCACTTTGGCCGTGTGCGGCTGGAAACGCTGCTCGAACGCGAAAGCGATGCGGCGCATTTCCTGTTCGTCGAGCGGTCGTTTCGGCCAGCGGTTCAAGCCGAGCATGAAAGTTTTGTCCCAGTAAGCATTGGCGGCATCTTTGTCGCCGATGCCGATTGCATACTGCAACGCTTCGTCGAGAATGAGTCGCTGGTTCGGACCGGCTCGCCACCACGCCGCCGAAACGAGCTTGCCATACAAACCGAGCGCTCTCTTCTCGTCGCCGAGCATCGCCGCATGCCGCGCCAAGAACCAGTCGTGGAAGATCTCGCACGAAGCGCGCACTGCGGGCGGCACTTGTTCCAGTTGTTGCCCGCACCGATGCAGCCGCTCACGCAGGGCATCGTGATCGAGAGCATTGCTCGAAAGCATCGTTTCAATTTCCAGCATCGAGCGCATAACCTTGGCGCGCTCGGCACCGTCGCTTTGCTGGAAGCATTCGAGGTTCATCGCGTGCGTCGCCTCGTCGAGCGTCCATTGCGGTTCACGGCGCACGACAAAGCCACATCGCACCGCATCGCGCAGTTCGGTCGACAGCGACTGATACGCGCACGCAATCAGCAGCCAGCCCGCCAGATGTTGAACCTCCGATTCGTCGACGGGCTTACCCAACGCGGCGGCGACCTTGGACGCATACGGCCAGCCGATCTTGCCGATGCGCTCGCCGGATGACCAGCGCTCGATCGTTCGTTGGTCGGCATCGACCTCATTCGCCAAACTCGCCAGCAGCACGGATTCGCTTATTCCGGTTCGCTGCGCCACGAACACGATCCACGCGCGAAACGGACTCATCGAGCAGCCGGCCAGGTCCGGACCGTCGCGCAGAGCGGCGCACAGGCGCATGAAGCCTGACAACATGGGCACCGTGAAATGCCTGACGAAGAGCTCGTTGTCCCGCTCGGGCAGCATCGACGTGGTGTCGACGTGCTGCACTACCATTTGAATGCTCGAGCGCGTACGGGCCCAAACTTCCAGCAGGAACTGCGCCCATTCGGGGCCGCAGTCCTGAGCCAGTGCCTCGCAGCAGGTTTGTTCGATGCCTAGCAGCAGTTCGGATCCCGAGCTCTGTCGATCTTTCACTTCGGCGGCGAGGTCATCTAGGTTCTTGTCGAGCCCGATGTCGGCGAGATGCTTGCGGTAGCCAGCCGCGCTGATCAGCGCGCGCAATACATGGCCCAAGCGAGGAACGGTCGTTTTATTTTTCATAGTTTATGCCGGGGCGGTCATTCGTCCCCGCCCGTGTCGATTCAGCGCTTGCCGCCCTTGGCAGCCGCACGTTGAGCACGGGTGGCGAAGCTTCCCTTCGGTACCGCGCCGCCGTTCGCCTTGGCCGTGGCGCTCTGGATACGTGAAGCCGCTGCCGGGGTCATCGGGTTGGGAGGAATGGCGGGCGTCGAGGTTTTGGTAGTCATGGTGGTTCCTTTGGATCGAGTCAATGCCGGAGGTGGCACGCCGTCATCTTCGTCAATGGCACACTTTGTGGCACGACACGATACCGAAGGAATTCTTGAATTTTATTGCTGCGACCAACGCGTGCAAGCCGGCGTGATTCCGGGTGGGGCAGATCGACCCTTCTCTGCCGTTCGGCGATGGCGTGCCGCTTCGTCTCTTTTTGCACTGAAGCGGTCATGCGCGTCATCGATCACGACCGAGTTAATTGGAATCGCGACGCCCCGCTAACCTTTTATTTTCAACTTGCGAATCATATTTTTTTGCTTTTCAGGGATGCTGAAAAGATGAATTCCCAATTCACGGCCTTTATCTGGAAAAATCATTGCGAACATTCGTTCATCGTCGACGCCATAGGCAGCCACGGCCGCACCAGCAAAAACAGCATCGTCGGTGACACGCTTCAAAATATTGAATTCAGGTTTTGAATTCCGACGCTGCCATTGGAGATGGCCAGATATAGTGATCGAGTCGAATCGAAAAGGCGCTCCTTCGCTAACTTTCGCGTAGACCTCGTCCGCGCGCACATCCAATGTGTGCGTGTGTGGCCATGCGGGACCTGAAGAGAAGTCACCTTGCTCGCGCAGCCCGTAGGGAAACGTATGAAGGACTGTCTGCGCAGGCTCCAGCGTGTAAAGGATCTCTGTGGATCTCAGCAAGACCGCGTGTTTGTATTCACCGAACGTCGGATACGCCTGGTGTGCAGACCCGGCACGGTCATAAATTCGATCCTCATCATTAATGGTAAAAGACGTCGGGGACCCGGGTGCACATGTAATGGATAATTTGTACTGCGGCCAACACAAGAGGCTACCCGAGAACTGGCTCAGAAATTCGCTAGGCGTACCAACACCGGGAAAATCTGGGAAATCATTTTCAATTCGATTTTCCCAAGGCTGCAGTGTGTAGAGATCGACGCCATGCGAAGCGGCCTTCTTACGAGCGCCGTCCGTATATCCGGAAGTTGAAAATATCGCCTTATGCGTCACCTTAGGCATGTCGTTCAATTTGAGGATCAACTGCTCTACAGTACCAACATCAAGCGGCTTACCCTCGTGCTTTACCTCCGACGCTTTAAACGCCGATATTTCTCCGTTGCTGTCGACGATCGTGACTGTTATGTCGACGTCCCGCTCCTTCTCTGCGGCTTCATCCAAAACCATGTCGCCGATTGTGACGTCAACTGCGTCCGGGTCGTAGCGGAGACAACACAGACCGACCAAGTACTGCACTAACATGGGCGTGAGCATGATGAAGGGCCTTTCGAGACAGGGGCTATGCATTATCGCCCAAGCCAACTCTTTTCTCGATCAGGGAAGTACGACCGGTTGAAGCGAGTTATCGAACCCGACCGCGTCTTGGTCAGTCATGGCAGGCGCCCCCTCCATCAAGGGCCGCTGATGCGGCAGCGGGTCACGCTAAAGATGTGAGGAAAAACGGCCGATGACACATAGTGTTGAGTTTCTCATTGCACCACGACGGGGATAACTAATTGACGGCCATTGCAATCATCAATGTTCACAGCGACCCGGAAATTTCCGGGTATCCGGTAGTCGTCAGCGACATGCTTCTGAGCAAGAAGTTTACCGGCGACAAAACATCCCCACCAACCATTAACCTTCCGGCAACAGGAGTGCGCAGCGCACTTTACACCGACGAATCTGGCTGTCTGAGACAAATCGTCATGATGGCGCGAAAACCCCTGATTCTGGACGGCTCGCCGGGCGGGCCAAATTCTGGCGTACTGGCATGGGCTGGCCCGTATGAAGAAATGAGACTGATTCGGGAGCAACTCGGAAAAAAACTAGACCTTAAAGACCAGTTTGGAGAAAATATTATTGTCTCAAAGTCAGATATAGGACGCGTGGTTGATTCGCTCGGATTTAAGATCCCCAACATCCAGATCGCCGCCGTAACATTCAACGATACGCAGGGATTGGAAATATTCAATCACAAACTACACGAATTTTCCACGCGTCACGTAGGAATGTGTTACGCAGGTGGAACAGGCGGGAAAAAATTATCGGAGATAATCGAAGCCTTTGATGCTCAATTCGACTTTCGCGAGGTAGCGCATGGATACACGCCAGCCGATGCTTTTGCGGAACATATCTCGGCATCGTGGCTATATATGGAAACCGACTCCAAGCCTGGCCCTGACAATATTTCGCCAATCGCCACATCGAGCGGTGGCTTTCTCGACTGGTACAGGACCGGCCGAAACGGTGTCCGCTCCTGGCATCCACGCCTCGACCTTCACCTTCGCATTAAAGAGGGTCGTACGTACATCAGCCGGGCCTACCTGTCAGAGACATTGCTCATCCGCCCAACCGACCAGCATGATGTCGGCCAAGCGGCGCACATTGTCGGACTGATAGAGCACCCAGAAGAAATTGTGGCCGTCCCTCATCAGGACCATATTTCCATATCCCGCAGCGATGTGTTCTCATATCTCTGCCCGCAGGTGTTTCGGTCGGGAAAACACCTAAGCGCTTTCACATCTGCGGAATCATTGCAGCACCTCTATGCGAGGCCGCTCTATATTCCGAGCATTCATGTCCTTCTCCTGAAGGACGGCAGCGCCGTACACCGCCCTTTCCGTAGCCTCGACGAAAGCCGCCAAGCAATATTTGCCTACCAGGATGGGCGATTACACTTGAGCTTGCCGCAAGATATTATTTTTCGCGATTAGCGTGTTAGGCACTTGCGGCGAGACCTAGTATCCTGGCCGGATCGCAATAGGCAAACCCTATTCGACGGATGTGTCGAACGAAGAATGGAGCTTCGCGGCTCGCTATCTGACTTTGATGAACCAGGACGCACCGCAGCGGCGATATGAGCTGCGCGACATGTTCAACGCGGTGCGCCGGATCGTGCGCGCGGGTGCGCCGTGGAGCATGTTGCCAAATGACTTTCCGCCTTGGGAGTTAGTTTATCAGCAGACGCAACGCTGGATTCAGACGTGGCCCGCTTGACAAACCTTGGCCGAGTACGTGCCCCCCATTTCTTGCGTGGTTGTGAAAACCTGCTACAACTAAATCACGATGGCTTTCCGAGGCGCTCCGTTCGCCACGAACCAGTTGACAAAGCAGTGAACAAGAGGAGGAGAAGCACATGCCGCCGGTACACGTCTTCCCCGTTACTCTGTTTTTAATTGCCTGCTTTGCAAATTTTATTTTCTGGATTTTCCCAGTCGGCGCATGGATAATCAACTGCGCTTGCGGATTCATGAGATGGCGTTACATCGACAGGCTTGTAAAAAGCATCGCAAAGGAGCGAAACAGAGGTGCTCCCATCGGCAATCCAACCTTCAAGGAAGAACATAAGCAGCATTTACGAGAGGCGCTAGCCAAAGCTTTGACGCCAACCGAGCATTCGATGGGACGCGTCGTCGCATTGATAGAAGAAACGCTTTACCTGTATTCAGCGTTCGCACAGATTGAATCGATTTTTTCGGGAGTGTTGTTATTCAAAGCATTTCATACGTGGATTACCGCTACTAATACGCACCTGCCAACCTTTGCACAAGTAGAGCTCCCGGCGGAACCCGCGAGCCCAACGCGGCCTGTTTACACAAAACACCACCCATTAAAATTTGTCTGGGGATGGCTAAAGTTTGGTGTCTGTTGGACCAAATTTAAATTTGCAACGGGTCAGCACAGGTCGCGATATGGAAGCTGGGCGGCTGCTGCAGCTATCGCAACTCAACCTCCTCAGGTAGTTGAGGACGAGTACGGAAAATTTAGGGAAACTCAAGCGCACATGCTCGTTAAGTTCTATGAATACGCCATCGGCAATTTTATTTCGCTTGGGATAGCTCTGGCATGGTATTTGACTATTATCAAACTAGGGGGGTACTGCCCGTCCGTAGGCGACTGGAGAAATATTTTAGACTGGTTTCATACAAATCAGCTTCATTGCACAATATCCTCCACGCCGCCTGCACATCCGTGATTTCCAAACGCACATACAGTCGTCTTCGCCGCTTGAATCATCCTGCGGGTGACCTCGTTAGCGGACTTCTATTGGTCTTCCAAGCGACCGTTTTGTCGGGTACCGGACACACAACCGTCATCGCAGATCGGCAACCGAACGGTACTTGATGGCCGACCACGGCCCAATGCCCGTGCGCGGCAAGTGCCTCGGGCTCGCCTTTCATGCAAGAGGCATAATCCGGACCCAGAACCGCCTTTCAAGCATGCACAAAATCAAGGGCAGCTTCCGGGGTATTTCGTTGAAAAACTGCGCTGTCGCTCGCGAGCACGGTGATGTTTGGCCATGCAATCGACGCGCTCAGCGCTCTTTCCGATCGCGCCACTGCTGTGCATCGCTCGCGACGCGTATCAAGCGGCCGCTACCGCCGTTTCCTCCTGCTTTGGCATCAACCACTTCGCCATTCGCCTCAGATTCTGCGCAGTAGCAGCCAGTAAGAACTCGTCATGGGCACCTGATGGACCTCGCAGGCGGAGCCGATCCAGCTTCATGACGCGTTTGAGGTGGGCAAAAACAGGATCTCAACCTTTTTGCGGTCTTTGCGCGACTGCCTGTATGCCGGCGTTTTCGCAATAGCCCTTGCCTTATCGCGTGCCGCTTCGTGGACGCTTCGGGCTATCTTTCGTATTGGTGTGTTCGGACAGCATTGGTCTTTCAATGAACATCCAGCGCAGTCCAACTGGCTGGATCGATAGACGACCGTATTGGCCTTGGTGATGTGCGTGCGTGGATTCTTGAATGGACGCTGTTCGCTGCGTAGTGCATGCCCGGCCGGGCAGCGATACTCATTGCTTTGTTCGAGCCACTGGAAGTCACTGTTCGCGAAGGTCTCGTCGCTACGTGCTCCTTTCTCCCACACCGGAACATGCGGCTCGATCGCCTTGTCATTGATCATCCAGGCAAGCATCGACGCAGTTCCGTATGCGGTGTCACCAACTGGACGTTGTGGCTTGAGGCGGAAGCGCCGCTCGACCCGGTCAATTATGGTCCTGGTCGAGTCCACTTCCTGTGTGCGGTATGCAGGGGTGGCCTCGTGCGCGGCGACAATCATTTTGGCCGGTATAGCGACTGAGGTTTTGGCCGGTGGGGAGAACTCGGAGGCGGCGTAGCCGCCGGAGAGTTCTCCCCACCGGCGGCGCCGAGTCGGCCGGGTTCTACGATGGCTGATCAAATCAAGAAGAAGCGATCAGCCGCATGTCCGGAACCCGTATCACCGACCAACAGGTTCGCCTCTACATGTCCAAACGCAAACACCACTCTCAGGAGATCGCCGCCGCCAAGGCCGGCATCAGCGTGCGCAGTGCCCGGCGCATAGAACGAGATGCCTCACTGCCGTCCCAGAAGCCACGCGGCTATTGGCGTTCGCGACCTGATCCGTTCGCCGAAGTCTGGGACACCGAAGTCGTCGCGATGCTCTTGAACGCGCCGCAATTGCAGGCGATCACGATCCTGCGCAAGCTCCAGGACGATCATCCCGGGCAGTATCCCGACAGCACACGCCGCACGCTCGAGCGACGCGTGAGGCACTGGAGAGCCGTGTCCGGGCCGCCCAAGGAAGTCTTCTTTCCGCAGCAGCATGAGCCCGGTGTACGGGGCCTGTCGGACTTTACCGACATGGCCGAACTGCGCGTGACCATCGCCGGCGCGCCATTCGCTCATCGGCTGTACCACTTCGTGCTGGCCTTCTCGCGCTGGGAGTACGCCAATGTCGTCGAAGGCGGCGAGAGTTTCGAGCCCTGTCCACGGGTTTGCAGAATGCGCTCTGGCAAGCCGGCGGTTGCCCGCTCGAGCATCGCACCGACAGTCTGTCGGCGGCGTTCAGGAATCTGCAGGACGAGGAGGACTTCACGGTGCGCTATGCCGCGCTGCTTGAGCATTACGGCATGGCCGGTACGCGCAACAATCGCGGTCAGGGTCACGAGAACGGCAGCGTGGAATCGTCGCATCGCTACCTGAAGGAGGCCGTCGATCAGGCGTTGATGTTGCGTGGGCATCGGGACTTCGCCGATCGCGCGGCCTACGACGAGTTTCTACGTGAGGTCGTCATGCGCCGCAACCGGCGCAATGCGGCGGCGTTCCGCCTGGAGCGCGAGCAGCTCATCGATCTACCTCTGCGACGCACCACCGATTTCGTTGAAGAGGAAGCACGCGTCACACGTTGCAGCACCTTCACCGTGCGCGGAATCCTCTATAGCGCGCCGTCGCGACTGATCGGCCACCGCCTGAAGGTGCGGGTCTATGGCGACCGGCTTGACTGCTATCTGTCCGGCGCGCTGGTGCATAGCACCCCACGCGGCTCGCGGGCCGGCGACAACCGCCGCGCTCTCGACTACCGGCACTTCATCGAGGGCCTCAAACGCAAGCCGCAGGCCTTCAAGGGGCTGGCGTTTCGCGACGAGCTGTTTCCGCGTGAGGCCTATCGCCGGACGTGGGAACAGCTCGAGGCGCGGCTGACGCAACGCGACGCGTGCAAGACCATGGTCGGACTGCTTGAGCTCGCCGCGCTGGATGGCGTCGAAGCCGTGCTGGCCGCACGCCTGAACGCTTTGCTGGTCGACGGCCGCTTGCCGGACCTGAAGGTGTTGCGCGAGGAATTTGCGCCTCGCAAGGTCGACTGCCCGGTGGTCAATGTCGAGATACCCCCGGCCAGCGCCTATGACGCCCTCCTGGGCAATGAGGAGGCGGCATGAGTACGCCCGCTTACGATGCCGGCCGGCTGGCCCTCATGCTCAATGAGCTGCGCCTGCCGACCATCGCCCGCCTGTGGCCCGAGTTCGCCCAGCGCTCCGACAAGGAAGGCTGGCAGGCCACAAGGCTGCTCGGCGCACTGCTTGAGCACGAACTGGCCGAGCGCGCAAAGCGGCGCATCGAGCGACACCGCACCGAGTCACATCTCGACCCGACCAAGACACTGGCTACCTTCGACTTCGGCATGGTGCCGATGGTCTCCAAAGCCCACGTGATGGCACTGGCGACCGGCGATTCATGGCTCGAGAAAGGCGCCACTGTACTCCTGTTCGGCCCACCTGGGGTCGGCAAGAGTCATCTTGGGGCAGCCATCGGGCACGCGCTGATCGACGCTGGCTACCGCGTGTTGTTCACGCGGACCAGCGAGATCGTGCAGAAGCTGCAGGCCGCGCGTCAAAGCCTGCAGCTCCCTTCGGCTCTCGCCAAGCTCGACCGCTTCGACATGATCATCCTGGACGACCTGTCGTACGCGCGAAAGGACCAGGCCGAAACGAGTGTCCTGTTTGAACTGATCGCGGAGAGATACGAGCGCCGCAGCCTTCTGAACCGCTAACCAGCCATTCTCGGGCTGGAATGACGTGTTTCCGGATCCCGGCATGACCGTCGCCGCGATCGACCGGCTCGTCCATCATTCGACGATCTTCGAGATGAACGTCGAGAGCTACCGCCGTCGCACGGCCAGCGACAAACAGACCAGCCGTCGCCGACAATCATCCAGCGACAATCACCAGGAAGGAGCGACAACCATGACCGAATAACCACCGACAATCATCCCGGTCGACCGGCCAAAATGATTGTCGGTAAACCGGCCATGCTGCTTGACGCTATCTACCTCGACATCCACAATGATTATCAACCTCAGTTGGTCGAGTAGGCATAGAATGCCGGGCCACCGGGCGCAGCTGTCCAACGTGCAGCAGGATCGGTTAGCGAAATGTTCTTTGGTTGCGTAGCGGGTTCCTGAGATGGTTCCAGTTCCAGTGCTTGGGCAGCTCTGTCGTTCGCGTCGAGCGTCGCCAGATACTCACGCACCGCACGGCTGGGTTCATCGCCACGACTCCAGTCGATCGCTTCAGTCCCAGCGATGCCGTGAGTGCGATTGGCATCGGCTTTGATGACACTGGCGCCGATCGCGAACCCTTCACCACCTATGAGGCCTTCGCTCATGCAGCGACGCAAAACTGATTCGAATACATGGCGTAGCATATCGCTGTCGCGAAACCGGCCGTGGCGATTCTTTGAAAACGTTGAGTGATCGGGAACCGCGTCTTCAAGGCCGAGGCGGCAAAACCAGCGATAAGCTAGATTCAGATGGACCTCCTCGCACAGGCGTCGTTCGGAACGGATGCCGAAGCAATATCCGACGATCAGCATGCGAATCATCAACTCCGGATCGATCGAAGGGCGCCCCGTAGGACTGTAGAACGACGCCATGTGCTTGCGGAGATCTCCGGAATCGAAGAAGTGATCTATGCCGCGTAACAGATGACCTTTGGGAACATGATCATCAAGGTTGAACGCGTAAAACAGCTGCACCTGATCACCGCTTCGCTGACCCATCATGACGATGCACTCCCGTCGATTGATGAATCCAGGATAGCGAACAATCCGACGCTCAGGGGAGTTTTTCAACGAAATGGGGGCACAACCGCCGTTCGGGTAACCGCACATGCGAATTGGCCGGGATCACCGCGTACGTCCCAAAACCACTCACTTCCGCGTCAAGGAAGAAGGGATTCTTTACTAAGCGCAACTTTGCTACGTTCCAACAAAAGACGAATATTGATGCCCAGCCGATCTCAAACTGCTAAGTAAGCGATTCACGGTAATTTTTTGGAGAGGGAGCAGCCACGCTTAATTAAAGCCCGGCGCAGCAAAGACGCGAAAGGTTAACGCCCGAGGCGCATGAACTCATGCCAGCCGGATAGGCACTTCGTGTTTTTGACTCGATCGCGCGACCGGCATTCGAGAAAGGTCATGATGCAGCCCGGCGTGGATGTACTATCTTTAACCGGAAGCTGACGAAATCGCGCTTGCCCAACGGAGGCGTTTTCATGCCACTTTCTCAGAGCAGTGACACAGAGATTTTTCGTCGAGAGATCGCCAGATTTGGCCTTCCTCTTATCAGAGAAGAGGTGCCTCCGCGCGGAAGAGCTTACTATGACGAAATAGCTGAGCAAGCCGAGGACCTAATCGCTCAAGCCAGGCACGCAGTGGAGGGGCTGCCACCGATCTACTTCGACTTCATCCGAAATCCCCAGGTCAACGCTGTGGCCTTTCGCGCTGGCAATCGCTACTTCATCGGTGTCTATACAGGGCTGCTTTTCATGCTGCGGATGGTGATTGGCCGCATGCTTGCAGACTCGAAGGTGTTTCCGTCGATCGGAGACACCACTCAGGAGCGAAACGATCTCGAACCGCTGCAGAGCTATGTTATGAACGCGGATTCCATGAATCAAACCAACGCGCTTTCATCACCGCGAGACGGATTGCGCTGGGCCTATGCGCATTTTCTTACGCATCAGGCGATCATGTTCTTCGTTGGCCATGAGATCACGCACATCTCACGTGGGCACGTCGATTACCTGCTGGAAAAGCGTGATGTTCGTTACTCCAGCGAATCATCCGGCTCACCGCGTGACGATGAAGAACTTCGTTTGGAGCGTCAATGCCTTGAGCAGGACGCTGATCGGCGTTCGATTATTGCTCGAATGAGCTCGTTGCGTGTGACGCTAGACCGTCATGACAGCGCGCCCCTGCCGTGGGCACCGAAGGCCGATGCGACGTGGCATTTGCTTCGTGATTGGAATGTCTCTCTCAGCATCTTGTTTCGCCTGTTCGGGGACATTAGATTCTCACGGTCCGACTTAACGGAGGCAAACTATCCGCCGCTTCCGATTAGGCGTCTTTATTCAGAAGTCGTCGCAAGTTGGGAGGTTCAGAAAAAGTGGCCTAGGGGAATGAAAATTCCCGTGAGTGATGCCTTTAACGAGGGACGAACGGAAGCAGAGCTTGGGTTTGCAACGATCCTCGGCGAACCATTGAGCATGGCGGGTGTCGAGCTAGCCAAAACAAAAGTTGCGAGAAAGCACGCAATGGATCTTCAAGAATATTGGAATAAGATTGTCATAGATAGAGTTCGGCCTTACTCATATGAGTTTTAGAAATTAGTCTTTGAGTTCCATGTTCCTTTATCAGAACGGCACAACCAAATGGAGGTTTTACGTGCAAGACGACGATGACATTGCATTGGATTTGTCGGAACTGACTGTCGGGGTGCTCTATGATATTGCCAAGGAAAGCGCCAGTCACGGAGAAATTCACGATAGAGGATTTGTTCTCCATCTATCACCCGACGCTACGGTCGAGGAGTTCGGTGCGCAAATTAATCGGGGAGAAATTGGTACATGCTATTTCACGGCACCGATGTATTGGGAGCTGTTGAAGAAAGAGTTCCGCCTTCTTCTTTGTACCAACGACAAAAAATATCGCGCGCTCAGAAAGCATCTTGCCAAGACGGGCGACAAGTCGCAGCTCGCGGTTGTCTCAGCCATATCCGCCGCTGTCGCTGCTTCGCTGAGCGTCACTGCGGCTGCGCTTGTACCGGTTTGCGCCATTTGTCTGATCGCGGTTCTGAAGCTGGGAAAAGAAGCGTACTGCCAGACCCAGAACCTGGATGTGAAGATTGGTTCAGATCACACAATAGGTTCGCGTTCGAACGGATCGGATGCAGGAGATCTGTCCGCCAAAAAAACGACGAAACGCTCCGCTCACAATAAGTCATAAAGACGTGTGAATCCGAAAGCCTTATTGTGGGCTGGTCGACGTCCCGCTACCGCCATTATTTTGGATGGGAAGTATGACTATTGTGACGCGCGAAGATCCTCCAGAGCGTTAATCAGTCAAGGCCGCGAAATTGCATTGCATTTCTACTTTCTTAATTCCCATCTTGGTAAGCGTCTTCGTCGTTTGAAAAGGGATGTATGAAAAGTCGCAATTCCAAACGACGTGCGCGGCTCGTAGATTGCTGCCCCATGTGGAGATAGCCGCCCACAGCTTCGGAACCAGCGCATTGTGCGGATCGCGATTGGGTTCCAGCCATACATCACACAGCTCGATAATGGATTCCCGGACGAATCGTGGGCGGTGATGCTTGCAGTAGGCGAAGCCGACGATATCGTCATGAACAGCGACAAGGACAAGCCGTTGCGGATGATTCAAAGCGAACACGAACTCTTTTCGCGCGGCCTCGACACGGAACTGGAATGATGCGTAAGGGCCATAAGGATGTGATTTTCGGGCCATCCACACCAAACTGACTATGTCAGATTCGGCAGCCCGTCTGATTTCCGACATGTACGCTACTCCCGTTTGCTGAGGCACGCAGTCTGGAACTTATCATAGATATGAGCAATGGCGGACACTGAAGATAGCCTCGCTCAACCGAATTCATCACTTTGAAAAAAAAAGACTGGCCCATCCGCTGTTCATGAAGATTCGCGCATTCGATAACCAGCAAATCCGCATCCATGGTGGATCCGACGCCGGCGAGGACGTTGTCGAAACATCTCGGTCTATTCGCTTGAGAGAAGGCGAAGACTAGCTCCTCGACGGCACTACCGACCGCGTTCGCTAACTCGATTCTCGACGCATTCGCTATTGAATTTTTGAAGAGGGTCGTCCCGTACGCGCTGTGAAGCAAACCGGCCAACTGCAGCCGTTCAGGAACATCAGCGGCCCGAAGTAGGGCATACGTACCAAGCAGGTGGTCAAGAAGTGTGCGCCCCGAGTGGGGAGCGCGAGCCCATCGCTGACTCATAAGCCACTCGACAGTATCCTGTGTCCGGATGGGCATGTATTCAGCCACGTTTCACCTGCGACTTCATGACGACACTGAGACGCAAATCAGAACAATCACGGCTGGTCGCCCGGGCTGCGTGTGGGATACACCCCGGAAACGTCACTACGCGGCCCGGTTTAGGGAAAACCGAGGCGATACTGTCTGATTTATCAGCATCGAAGAACACGAGATCACCCGCCCAGTTTGGCATCCAAACCGGATGGGCATAATAAATGGTCGAAAAATAATTATCGCGGTCTGCATTATCAACATGCACATAACCCTCCGATCCATACGTATGGGCATTGGCATAAACCCGAAGCGGTTCGTGTCCACGTAGGATTTCCGAGGAGATCACGTCCCAAAGACGGGCAATCGGCGCATTTCTTGCACTTTCACGAAGCTCGGTTTCACACGACGTGCGCGAGCTCCCGTCGCCGCCGGCAAAACGCGTCGACCAGAACGAGAAACGATCGTTCATACCGTTTGATTGATGGCCAAACTTCCAGATTGGTCCACAAAGCAATTCATGGATCGACATCGCAAGAGATCGAGGTACGATATCGTCGCAGATTGCGATTTCGCAGTTCATACAGGCGCTCTGTTATCGAGGGTACGTTGCTGTAATAGGTCAACAGTGAAGCGGATTACGGGGTAAACAACAGGGCACCTTGTGCCGCCGAAACTCGTTCCGAGCGCTCGCTCATCCTCGGTGGCTTCAACGACCGCAAAGCCGTCGCACGGTCCGAAAAACTCGCATTGAGAACAAAGCCGGTGCATCCGATCCGCGGCTCTTGAGTTCGATATCCGCTTTCCTTCCCGATTAGAGTTGGGATCTTCGAAGTAGTTGCCATGCGAAAGGGCGGAATCGTACGCATCGGCTTGGTAATAAACGCGTCCATCTGTATCGATTATCAACAAGCGATCGCGGATTTGCAGAGAGTCATATCTCAACTTGCGCCGCGCAATGACGCGCAGAGCAGTCGCTAAAAGGTGGTTTGCCGGCTCGCAGCGCAGAGCCCGCTTCGTTACGGTCCAACGCTGAATGAGCCAACAATAAGCAGATACCAGCTGTTCACGCGACATTGCTCGGTTGCTGTTTTGACCGACATACGCAGATCGGTATACGGGCGAAATCCGGCAAGGCATGCCCCGGTCCTCATAAAATTGCATGATCGCCGGTAGGTCATTCATGTTATCTCTTGACAGAACCGCAATCCCTCCAATGCCGGGGCGAGTGGATTTGAGCAAGTCAATGTTTTGCACAACACGAGCGGTTGAATCGCGATCTCGTATGTCCACGCGCAGGCCACCTGAGACGTCCATTGAAACTCCCACTTTTTGAAAAAGTGGGCCGGTGAGCAGGTCGAGTATTTTGGGCGTAAGACGAAACAAGTTAGTTTGTACCGAGTGCGTTACGAGAATCCGGCTATCCGAGAATACTGAACGTTGGGACGCAATGGCCTCTTGAAAATAGGTCGCAGGGAGAAGCGTAGGCTCGCCGCCGTGCCATATTATCTCTACTCTTTTAATTGCTTTTTCGCGCTCCACTGCGGCGCGCAAATTGAGAAAGAGCCTGTGTATATTAGCCTGCCCCATCCGCTCAGAATTAGTCAGCTGCTCGAACTCGTAGCAGTAGCGGCATCGAAGATTACACAGCTTCGACACTTTAATAACTATTTGCAACAGTGCCATTCTCAATTCCCTCTCGATTACCTCAGCGCCTGAGGGTGACGGACGTCTGTCAGCCTGCAAGCCGATCTTGCCCGCCACCGTCACCGCCGTCGCCGCCCTCGTCCCCCTCACCACCACCGCCGCCGTCTTCGCCAGGATGGACGTCTATGAAATCAGGACCCTGATCGACGTCGACAAATGGACCATCCTGTCCGTCTTCGCCGTCCTGCTCTGCGTATGCAGAAACGACCGTATTACTGCTTTGATTCAATGGCGTCGTTGCTTGCGTCACTTTATTTGTAGAGATTTTATCCAAAAAATTTGGCCAACGCTCTTGAAGCTTCTTTCTTAAAAGAGTCGAATTCACCTCCTCAAGTGGTGGCAAATTAAGTTGTTGATCGGCGAGTTGGATAGAGATTATTTTTTTCATATTTTCCTCCTAAAATTAATGAAGCGGGATGACGAATGCTGCACACGCAGCGCCGTTTTTTCGAATTCCTGATACGAGTATCAGGCCGTCGTCGTCGACAAAGCGAGCATCGATTATCTCAATGTCGGCCGGCATAACTAACTCATCGAGCCTTTCGATTTTCATTCCATTCCACACTACACCATGCTTATCGCCGGACGCATCCTGAGCTGATCCGACAATCGTCCCCACATCGTTGATGGAGTTTGCATAGCTGTTTTTGCCGCCCAAGGTTCCGAGGTCGAGCAGGGATCCGGATGTCCATAAAAATCCGTGGGTGCCGCCTTTTACCTCGGAATAGCCAACGACTTGCGATGACTTGTTTACTGACGTTGGGATGGAATTTCCCGATGTGAATGCACCGAGCGACACAACCGTGCCGTCGTCGTGCCAGAGAACAGCGCGAACCGCCTTGTTCGCGTCGATCGCCGTTCCTACTACGGAGCCAGTGCTCGATGCGGCCATTACTTCGGTCGGGAAACCCGCCACTAGAGGCTGCAATAGTGTGAGTTCATTGGCGTCTATCGCGCGATCGCCATTGCTGTCTTTCCAGATAAATGCACGAGAGATCTCGGTGTAGTCTTCACCGTCAGGCGTCGCGACCTGCATTGTTCCGGCGATTTCGCCACTGTCAATCCATGCGTCAAAGTGTGAGCTTAAGGAGCCTGGGACGGTGATGCGCTGGAGTTCAGAACCCATGGGCCATAGCGAAGCTTGGGGAGATGCGAAGCGTCTGCCCAGCATTCCCAAAGCAACCCCGTCTCGTCCCAAGTCCGTCACTTCCGATGGCTTCCCGTTATCTGGAAGGTACGCGGTTTCGCCGGGGTCGGGGAGTGAGTTAAAATTTCCGTCAACCCATATTACTCCGCGCGGATGGTCTGAGTCGGCCCCAACTTCTCCGACTGCTCGCCCGAAGCTGGTTTTGACGGGGAGGATGGTTTCGCCGCTTGGGCCGTCCCAGACGACAACCGCGTAGTTGCCAAGCCACGGTACGGTGGGATGATAATAAGCCTGAAGATTCGCCCATTGCGGGCGGCGTGTAATGGGAGACAGCGCGTGCGCCCTCCCCCCATTTGAGTTCACTAGCGCAACCACGCGCCGTTGATATTCTTCCCATATTTTTTCGCCCGATTGCAGCAATGAGGGAATAGAGTCTTCGATGGAATCGTAGCCCATTTTTTTCAAGATAGACTTGATTTCGTTGGCAGTCGCTTCCGTTACATAGGCATCCCAAAAATTTGTAGGGCGATCCGCTCCCATGGTGTAAAGGATCGTGCTTCCGTCCGCGAGAGCTGTGACACCAAATTCCCTCGTCCCGCTCACGGGATGGTTCCAGTCCTCTTCTGTATAAATCGTCGTGAAACGCCATTCTTCCGGCGTGCTTTCCGCGACAACTACGGAGCCACCCTCAACTGGCACGTTTTTAAACTTCAAACGAAAGCGCATGACGGCGCCATAGGGATTTGCCGATGCCCAAGCAGCCGAATCGATGGCGTTATATGGAAGAAAATCAGACTGCGTGGAGTCGATTAGATTTACGAAGTTCTGGCGAATGAAGGCGAGCAGTTGCGGTCTATTGAGCGGCTTATTGGCGACGATCGGCATCTCGTCGATTTCAATTCCGTAAAAATCGAGGTTGGTGACGCCCAAACCGTTTTCTATTCTGAGCGGACGCCACGCTATACCATTGACGCTCCGCTGTGCTAGCGATGTTTGGAGGCTTGTAGATGGGCGGAAAGAGATTAAAGATTCCCAGTCTTTGTCATCGGCTGGGATACTGTCGAGAGCTATTGCCCAGCATGAATGCATCATCAGCGCAATTGCGAGGCACCAGAGTCTCATGTCGTGCATCCCTGCCATTGGGGTCAGCGTGAATCTCAATCACCTTACCTTTTGACGTTTGAGTTTGGCGGACAATTCAAAGGGCTCAGACCACTTTGCCGCTCCCCAACGCAGGCGAACTTTAAGTTGTTTTATATGTGACGATTCCC
>NZ_BAYD01000018.1 GCF_000685075.1 Paraburkholderia oxyphila NBRC 105797 | reverse complement strand
AACAGGTTCTCGTGGACTATATCAACGGCGACCCGGACCGGCCCATCGTGACGGCGTTCGTGCCGGACGTGAACAATATGCCGGCGTGGAAGCTGCCTGAGAATCGCGCGCTCTCGGGCATCGTCACGCGCAGCCTCGGGCGCGGCGCCACGACCAACCATCTCGCGTTCGACGATAGCCAGGACCGGCAACAGGTGCAGCTCGCCAGCGACCATGCGAATTCGAGCCTGAGCCTGGGCTATATCACACGCATCGAGGGCAATGCGGGGCGTCAGGAAGCCAGAGGCGAAGGGTTCGAACTCCGCACCGACCTGTGGGGCGTTTTGCGGGCGTTCGGCATGCTGATAACCACGTCTATCCGCGAAAAAGCGGCTGGTAAGGTCAAGGACATGGGCGAGGCCATCGCTCGGTTGACAGGCGCGCGTGACATCCACGAGAGCATCGCGCAGCAGGCTCGGCGGCACGACGCTCAGGACGCAAAGGGCGATCAGGCCGACGTAACCGAAGCCATGAAGCGCGCCAATGCGGAATTGCGCGGCAAGGGCAGCGGTGGCGCAGATGAGTTTCCTGAGTTCGAAGCACCGCACCTGACGCTCTCCAGCGCGGCGGGTATCCAGTCGACGGCGGAAGAGAGCACGCATATTGCGAGCGAAAAAGATACGGCGCTGACTGCGGGCAGACATCTATCCTTCGCGGCGGCCGAATCGTTCTTCGCGTCGGTGCGCGGGAAAATCGCGCTGTACGCACAAAAGGCAATCACGCTCATTACGCCCGGGGGAATCTACATCGAGTCCCGTGATGCCTTTATACGGCTGATCGCGAATGAAGTGGCCGAAATCATCTGTCGCAAGGGCTGGCTCAAACTGCAGTCGCCCGTAGGGATCGAATTCCAAGGCGGCGCCTCAGTTGCACGGCTCTCCGACGACGGGTTCAAAGTCTATACTGCCGGCCGCGTCGTGCTGCACGCAGCAGACCACTCGACGGATGATCCGGTCAGCAGGCCTGTCGATTTTCCAGTCACATCCGATAACCCCGGCAAGCTCGCGGCCCATCATGTGCTTGTAGAGAGCGGTGGTGGTTTTACGGTCCCGAATCAGCCATACCGTCTCACGCTGGACGATGGGCAAGTCATCCAGGGCGTCACGAACGAACTGGGCGAATTGCAGATGGCGACGAGTAACGCCGTGTCGTTCGGCATGATTGAATTCATGTCGCAGAGCAGCCCCGAGGACGTGATCGGTATGACAAAGATATCGGTCCATCGGGACGCAAGTCTGCCGCCTCCGCCACCACCACCCGTTCCCGCGCAGCGTACCGCGCAGATCGGCGGCAAGGCTATCAGCACACCCGGCGAAGGTCCGACCACGCAGGGACAGCCCGCGCGCTATATAACGTGCGATCCAATGAATTTTGGGTTACGGCGCTATCGCATCCTGAATGACGCGAAGGCTGAACAATCGCCCGCAGACCGAAGGCGATCGAATATTGAATACCCGGTTGCCAAACAGTACACAGCTGCGGTAAAGCCAAAGCTGATGGATATTAACTGGATCGATCTGGATGGGAAGTCTGCGGATGATATGCAGGCGATTGTCGCGCCTGCCGTGCAGGAGGCCCTGTGGGCTGCCCTCCAGGATGGACCGTTTGGTCTGCCCGCTGGGACTTCAGCCGATGCTAAGCCTGGTGCAATGCCAGCCATAGAGATCATTGGGCCAGCAAAGGCACCGAAGTACGGTATGGAACCGACAAATGAGGGAGGGTTTATTGCAATCTATTGGTCGGTGGCTGTGGCCCAGTTTCGTATCAAGAACATCATCGACAGGCTGAGGAGCGACCGCAACGATTTCTGGATCACGGAACTCGCCGTAACGCTTTATCACGAGGCGAGGCATTGTCAGCAAAATACTGGATTATTTCCCTCTTCAATACCTATCCGGGCGACTATCGAAAATTTCCGAATATGGAGAAATACTACAAGCTGACCGTAGAAAAACGTGTCTATGCCATTGCATCGAAGCAACCCTTTCCGAACGATGAACGTGTGCGCATTGAAATGCATCGCATGCTGGTATTCGAATACTACTGGTCGATTGTCAACCGCCCCAGGGATGCGGCCTATGACTTTGTCGCTATGGACCTCGACGTTGTACAAGATGAGGTCTGCAAAATGCGAAACGTTAAACCGGAGGTCGCACTAAAGATGGCACAACATAACCCGGGATACCGAAGCCATTTACATGAGGAGGATGCGTATGCCTCTCAGAATATTGTGCGTGACTACTGGTTCAAGCCTGATACTCAGTTTCTGTGGAACCCCGGCGCTTGCACAGACCAGTATGTCAACACCCTTAAAGACGTCGGAGCAATCTGAAATGTATCGCACCGTTAGCGACGTTCAGCGCAACATCATCTTCCGCATGCTGGATGAGGTCATGGCAATCATGCGTGACGACAAGCCGTTTGACCCCGATGATGGAACATTTGGCAAGATCCGGAATACCAGGGCTCAGCCGGGTTATCCCGGCATGTTCTATTCCTTCAAAAATATCTCGATTCCACCAGCAACGATAGAGTTCGTGACTGCATCTAATCCCCTCGACTATTCCGAAGACAGGACGAGTGTGCCTGTCGTTCCAATTCATTTTAAGCTGAATTTTGACCCGCCAATTGACAACTTGACCGAAGATGTACTGAAAAAGCGGCTCGATCTTGCCGATTACTGGATTGACCGGGATGGAGTAAGGCACGAAGGAAATGAAATGCCGCCCCCAGGGCCCGGCTTGCTCCTGAAGCCCTACCGATACCGCGCGAAGACGCAAGCCGATAGTCGATTCCCTGTCGATGTCGAGATTGTTTTTGGCCTTCCAACAGGCGATGAACCGAAAAGCCAACTCTTTTTCCTCACCATCGAGCGCGCCTATGCGCTCGTCACGCCTGAGGATCGCAAGAGAATGCGCGAGGAAAAGGAGCAACGCGTGCGCGAGCTGTACGGCAAATCGGACGCCGCCAAATGACCCCGCGCTTCGAACATACGATTTCGCGGCTCGACCATGCTGCATCGCCATCGGGCCGTGGGAAGCCCCCCGCCGCGCGAGCAACGCCAGGCTAAACGCACAAAACCGGCGTAGCACCTCAGACCGACGACTGTCCTCACCCCCGCGAATGCTGCGCTCCCACCTCCTCGAGATCCAGATCCCGCTCGACCCGATGCAGCATCTCATCGTTGATGCTGCCGGCCCGGTGCAGCCGCAGGACTTCCGCACGGCCCGCGTGCACGGCGGCGAGCACGACGTCGTAATGAGCGGTGCGGATGTCGCTCGGCAAGCTCGTAGCGCTTTCGAACGAACGCGAGAGCCTGACCCGATAGGTGTATTGCTCCAGCAGGCGCGGGTGGATCACACTGCCGTCCGGCGCGTGCACGAGCGGCTGAATGGCTTCGAACTGCACCTCGAATAGCCGTGCCCACACTTGCGGCTCGGTGAGATAGCCGGCCGCTGCCTCGGCGTCCTGCAGCGGCCTCACGAGGCGAATCAGCGGCCCGATGGTGAGGCCCTGCAGCAGCACCGTGAAGAGGATCACGGCGAACGCCGCGAACAGGATGAGGTCGCGCCCGGGCAGGGCGGCGGGCAGCGTGAGGGCGATCGCGAGCGTGACCACGCCGCGCATGCCCGCCCAGCTCACCACCGCAGCGGAGCGGAAATCGGCGTTCTGTACGCGGCGCGGCGCGAGGCGATGCGCGAACAGGCGTATCGTCTCGAGCCCGAAGGCCCACACGCAGCGCGAAAGCACCACTGCCGCGACCACGGCGAGCGCGGCCGGGCCGAGCTGCGCGATGGCCTCGCCCGCGCCGCCGAGCCGCGAGATCACGCCGCGCAGCGAGAGCCCGATCAGCACGAACACCAGCGCTTCGAGCACGAAGACGAGCACTTGCCAGAATGCGGTGCCGCGCATGCGCACGCGAGCGGAGAAGACCTCGTGCTGATGCCAGCCCAGATACATGCCGCAGGTGACGGTGGCGATCACGCTCGACACGCCGGCCATCTCGCCCGCGATGTAGCTGAACCATGCGGCGCTCACGGCGGTGGTGATGATCAGATAGTCGTCTTCGAGCAGGCGCAGCAGGGTGACCGTGAGGTAGCCCACGCACCAGCCCACGGCGATGCCGCCGAGCGCAAGCCCCGAGAAGCTCAGCAAGGCGCCCGACTTGCTGAACGCGCCCGTGAGCGCGGCGGCCACGGCGAGGCGGAATAGCACGAGGCCCGCTGCGTCGTTGAGCAGGCTTTCGCCTTCGAGCAGGACCATGAGGCGGCGCGGCAGCGCGAGCCGCTCGAGCACGGCGCGCGCGGCCACGGCGTCGGGCGGCGAGACCACCGCGCCCAGCGCGAAGCACACGGCCCACGGCAGCGAGGGCGCCACCCAGTGCGCGACGAGGCCGACGGCCCAGGTCGTGAACGCCACGGCGCCAATCGCGTACAGCAGGATCGGCGTGATATGGCGCTTGAAGTCGGCCCAGACGAAGAAATAGGCGCCGTCCATCAGGAGCGGCGGCAGGAACACGATCAGGACGAGATCGGGGTCCATGACGACGGGCGGCAGGCCCGGCGCGAACGCCATGGCCGCGCCGCCCACCAGCAGCGCGGCGGCGGGCGGCAGACGCAGGCGCTTGGCGAGCAGTTCCAGCGCGACGATGGCGATGAGCGAAAGCAGAACGAGCTTGAACGCCGACACTGCCGACATGGTGGCTCCAGTGAGAGGCCGGATCGATGCGATGCATCGGCTGGGGCACCCACTGCAATCGCCGCCCCAGCCGTCCCGGTCAGCCGCGCGAGCGCGCGGCTTCAGCCCTCGGCAAGAATCTGCTTGATGGCGTTCTCGAAGGTTTCGACGGGTTGGCCGCCGCTCACCAGATACTTCTGATTGAAGATGATGGCCGGCACCGACTGGATGCCCATGGCCTGCGCGTGCTGTTCTTCCGCGCGCACCTCGTCGGCATAGGCGCCGCTTTCCAGCACGGTGCGCGCCTGATCCGCATCCAGTCCCACCGATTGCGCGGCCTGAACCAGCATGTCCTGGTCGCTCGTGTCCTTGCCTTCGCCGTGATAGGCGCGCAGCAGCGCGAGCTTGAGCGGCAGTTGCTTGCCCTCGAGGCCCGCCCAATGCAGCAGGCGATGGGCGTCGAAGGTGTTGTAGATGCGCGTGCGCGGCCCGAACGTGAAGCCCACGCTGGCACCGCGCTCGCGGATCGCTTCTTGCGTCTCTGCAATCTGCTCCGGCGTGCGGTGATATTTCTTGCCGAGATAATCGACGATGGTTTCGCCGCCGGGCACCATGTCCGGGTTCAGTTCGAACGGGTGGACGGCGATGGTTGCGTCGACGCTGTCGCCGAGATTCTTCAGCGCCTGCTGCAGCGAGGAAAGGCCGATCGCGCACCAGGGGCACGCGATATCGGAGACAAAATCGATTTGAAGCGCTGGTTTCATGGCTTTTCCGGTGGAATGAAGGGGCGGGTGGCGCATCGGCAATGGCGATGCGGCTCACACCGGCGGGCACACGGAATTCTCGCACGGCTCGCCAAGCGGGAGCGTGGACGCGCACAAGCGCCCGCGCGCCCGCATGGCGAGCTACGTTAGCGCCTAGGCATTCACATTCACGACGAGCCTGCCACGCACGCGTCCTTCGAGCAGGTCGCTCGCGGCCGGTATCGCTTCGGCGAGTCCGATCTCGCGCGTGATCGTGTCGAGCGCGCCCAGATCGAGCGTCTCGGCCAGCGCCTGCCAGGCTTGCTGGCGCTCGGCGAAGGGGCGCGTGACGCTGTTGACGCCGATGAGGCTCACGCCGCGCAGGATGAACGGCGCGACCGTGGCGGGCAAGTCCATGCCTTGCGCGAGGCCGCAGGCCGCCACGGCGCCGTCGGCGCGCAGGCTCGCGCAGACGTTCGCGAGCGTGTGGCCGCCGACCGAGTCGATGGCCGCCGCCCAGCGCTCTTTTTGCAGCGGCTTGCCCGGCTCGGAGAGCGTTGCGCGGTCGATGACCTCGGCGGCGCCGAGCTGCTCCAGATACGCCGCTTCCTCGCGCCTGCCGGTCGACGCCACGACGCGATAGCCGCGCCGGGCCAGCAGCGCAATCGCGAAACTGCCGACGCCGCCACTCGCGCCCGTCACGAGCACGTCGCCGTGGCCCGGCCCGATGCCGTAGCGCTCGAGCGCGAGTATGCAGAGCATCGCGGTATAGCCCGCGGTGCCGACAGCCATGGTCTGCCGCGTGCTCAAGCCCGGTGGCAGCGGAATCAGCCAGTCGGCTTTTACGCGGGCCTTTTGCGCGAGGCCGCCCCAATGCTGCTCGCCCACGCCCCAGCCGTTGAGCACGACCGCGTCGCCCGCGGCATAGCGCGGGTCCGCGCTCTGGACGACCGTGCCGGCGAAATCGATGCCGGGCACCATCGGAAAGCTGCGCACGACCGGGCTCTTGCCGGTGATCGCGAGACCGTCCTTGTAGTTGAGCGTGCTGTATTGCACGTCGACGAGTACCTCCGCGTCGGGCAGGCGCGCTTCGTCGAGCTCGGCGATGCGCGCCGAGTATGATCCGGATTCCTTATCAACCAGAATGGCTTTGAACATGAGTGCCTCGTCGATGAAACGAAAGGGAAACGGGCACCGGGCAGCACGCTTTGACTATGGCGTGGAGTGAAGCCCGGCGATGAAACCTCGGAAGAACGTGTCGAGCGGCGCGCTGTCTCGCACCAGCCGCGCGCGCAATACGGCGCCTTCCCAGCCGATCCAGAAGAACGCCGCGAGCGCGTCGAGATCGGCCTGCTTCGAGATGGCGCCTTCGCGCTGTGCGTCGCGCAGGCACGCGACCACGCGCGCCTGCCAGCCTTGCAGGGCGCTTTCGAGCCGCTCGCGGAAGTCTTCGGGGAGCACATCGACCTCCACGCCGAGGTTGCCGACGAGGCAGCCGCGCGTGTAGCCATGGCGCGCCATGCCGGCCTTGGCGTTTTCGACGAAGGCGCCGAGCCGGTCCAGCGCGGGACGCGTCTCGTCGAGGAGCCAGCGGTCGAGCTTCGCGCAGAAGTAGGCGTCGTACGCGGCCATCAGCTCGCGGCCAAACGCCTCCTTGCTCTCGAAGTAGTGATAGAACGAGCCCTTCGGAATGCCCACGCGCTTGAGCACGGCGTCGAGCCCGGTGGCCGCGAAGCTCTGCCCGGTGAGCATTTCGAGGCCCGCGCGAAGCAGCAATGCACGTGTGTCGCCGTGCACGCGCGGGTCTTTCGGGGGTCTGCCGCGGCGCGGCTTGATGGTCGGAGCGTCCATGAACGCGATATTAGACCGATCGTCTCTAAAATTCAATACGCCCGCATTCAAGGCGTCCAGCGCTGCACGATCACGCTGGTGCCGTTGTAATTGTCCTTCGTGATCACGTACTGCCCGCTCGAGGTCCGATACGCGCGCAGGCCGTACATCGAGTCCACGTCGTTGCCCACGTCCACCGTGCCGGGGTTCGCGTTGATCAGCGTGGTGACCTGCTTGCCCGTCGTGAGATCGAACACATCGATATTCGGCACCGTGTGCACGTAGCCGACGAACAGATAGTTGCCCGCCGCCGTGATCGATTTCGGATTGGCGCTGGTGAGGTTGATGACCGGATTCGGCGTGCGATTGCCCGACGCCCAGCCGTGATACACCTCGATATGGCCGTTCATCGCGGTCCAGTCCCAGTTCCCGGCCAGCCCTTGGGCGAGGATCATCGTGTCGCTTTCCGGCTGGTAGACGATGCGCGTGATCGGCCGCGCGCTTTGCGGCGTCGAGAGGGCGATGGCGGGGCCCCATGAGGGCTTGCCGTTGCCGTCGAAGCCGGTGAGCGGGTAGTGATAGATGTGGTTCGTGCGGTTGAGGCCGGCCCACACGTCGCCCTTGCTGTCGATGCAGAAGCCGCCCGTGACCGCGATCGAAGTATTGAACAGGGCGCCGGGCAGCGAGCCGTCGGGAATGGCGATGTAGCCGCTCGCGGGATTGAAGTGGAAGAAGTAGAAGATCGCGGGGTTCTGGCCCGACGCCACGAGGATGCGGTTGCCGCCCACGGAGACGAGCTGGCCGAAGTGCTCGTCGCGCTGGGTGTCGTTCATGTTCACGCGCGGGTCGTTCGGGTAGGTGAACGGATCCACCGTGTTGGCGACGAAGGTGCCGCCCGCCGTGCCCGTGAAGATGTCGGTGCCGCTGTAGAACAGCGTGGCATCGGTGGCCGGATCGGGCGCCGCCACGCCCTCGAAGTTCAGCGCCTGCAGCTTCCAGAGCAGATTGCCGTTGGGATCGTAGGCGTGAATGTCGGTGCCGCCGTTGCGGCCCAGGTCCCAGGCGCCGCCCCATGGATTGTTGAGCACGTAGAGGTTGCCGGACGTGTCCTTGCCGATGCCGGTGATGCGCGTGAAGCGTTTCGCGCCCACCTGGCCTTTGGTGCCGGTCGTGGTGTCGAGGTAGCCGCCCTGCACGCCGAAGGTGCCGGTCAGCGTGGGCGTGCCCGCGAGGCTGTAGAGCTTGATGTTCATGTCGGGGCCTTCGTCGCCAACCATCAGCAGTCCTGTGGATGCGTCGAAGTAGAGCGCGGAGGGCTGCGACCCCGCGGGCATCTGGATCGTCTGCAACGGCGCGCCCGTGGGGCTGAATCCGCTGATGGTGCCTGCGCTCTTTTGCGCGACCCAGACGTTGCCTGAGCTGTCGAGCGCGAGCGCGCCCGGGCTCGCGATGGCGATGTCGCGCTGCCACGCGCCGTCGGTCGTGAAGACGCGCACGCGGTTGCCGAAGAAGTCGCTCGCGTAGAGCAGCGAGTTTTGCGTGGCGAGGCCCGTGATGGCGTCGGCGCGGCTGACCGCGTTCCATGTGCTCACGTTGATGGTGAGATCGCGTTGGCCGCTCGCGCGGTTGTAGCGCCCGACCGTGCCGCTGCCATAGGCGGTGCCCGCCTGCATGGCGGCAAAGACCGAGGTGAGGTTGCCGGTGATGGCGCCGCCCTGGAATTCGTTGTGCAGCCCGATCGAGCCCAGGCTCTTGCCGTTCTGGTAGATGGCCATGCCGCCCTCGTTCTCGTCCCAGAACGAGGCCGTATAGATGACGCCTTCGGGCGCGACCCACATCGAGCGCGCGCCATTGCCCACGTGGGCCGCAAGCGTTCCGTAGGTGTTGGCGAGCCAGTCGGTGGTGTATTGCTGTGCCTGTGCGGCAGGCGAGAGCGCCGCGAGGGGCGTGGCGAAAATCGCGCTCAACAGCAGGGCGCACATGCGCTTGTTGTTCTTGTTCATGGAAAAAACTCCTGATGCGGTGTGGCTGAATAGCGTCGAGGGTCGAGGCTTGCGGCGCGGGACGTTGGGTAATGCGTGATGCATGTTGCGTGTCGAAATAAGCGGCTACGGTTGATCTTTATGGATGTTTGTGTCGTCTTTTTTAATCGTCGTCTGGATTCTCGTTTTCAATTCAATTGCGCAGGCGGCGGGGCAGCAGCAATTGCCGTGCCCGGGGCGACGGCGCGGCCAGGCAGGCGTTTCCGTCGAGCGTTCTGTGGATTTTCCGCGCTTATTATTTGGAATTAATTCATTGCGCATGACGGGTATTTTTTTTATTGCATTTCACTTGCGCGCAGAATTGGGCGAGTGCCGGCATTCACATGCGGGCCGGCTCGCTCGTGGCTCGAAGCCGATGGGATTTTTCATGTGATGAAACGACATCAGAATGATGCAGCGGAGCGAGCCGTTTCGATGCAGAATGCTTGCTTTTGGCAGGTCCGGCCATAGCTAGGGTCTGTTCACATTAGAAACAGGCTTGCGCTGGCCACCAGAAGGGCCGAGCGCGAGGATTGCGACGAAGCGAATACTCGATGTATTCGTGAGGAGCATGACGCGGCGATCGGCCCTTCTGGTGGCCAGCCCCTGGATGGAATTGGTTAATATTGGGGAACGTGCCTTGCCGGGCGCATTGCGGCGTCGCGCGCCGCTTGTTTGGCTCGGCCAAACGGCGCGCCGCGCTCCTTGCACTGCACCCGGCAAGGCACGTTCGCAAGCCTGTTTCTAATGTGAACAGACCCTAGGCATCTATGTCAGGAAACAGGGACGCAAGCCAGTGAAAACGGAATTCGTCGAAGCGAGCAGTGCCCGCCCGGAGCTGCTTTGCTACCTTGTGGCCATTGCCGCGTCGTCTTACGCGTTGACGCAGGAATGGCGCGTCGATCATGTCGTCTCGTGCTGCCGCGAGTGGCTGCAAAAGGGCGGCTTGACGATGCA
Source organism: Paraburkholderia oxyphila NBRC 105797 (assembly GCF_000685075.1). Lineage (GTDB taxonomy): Bacteria > Pseudomonadota > Gammaproteobacteria > Burkholderiales > Burkholderiaceae > Paraburkholderia > Paraburkholderia oxyphila. The sequence continues at coordinate 129,001 of NZ_BAYD01000018.1, read as the reverse complement.
TTGGCTCGACCGGGTGCGCCTCGGCCAGCTTGCGCTCAAGATCGCAAGCCACGATCTGCTGGGCGCGGGCATTGCCGTGCGCCTCTCCAGCGTCTCGGTGTTATTTACAAACGACATGGAACTCAACGAGGCGTCGACCATGGTGCAGCGCATGATGTTGCTGTGTAACGACGCGCTGTAAAGGCCTCGTAATCGCTTCGTTTGCGCATTGCATGCAGGGATCGGCGGCACGATGCGGTGCGTGTCACGCCGCTGGCGGCGCGAACCGTTCGAGCCACGCCCACGGAAAGATGCCCCGGTCGTGGCCGTCGCTGAAGACGAGTTGCACGCCATAGCCCATCGGGACCATGGCGCTCAGCGTGAGATTGTCATGCGCGGAGTCGTCAGGTAAATCGCTCACGTCCCCATTCATGTGCCCACCCAGGCGCGCGCGGCGGCAGCCCGCGCAGGGGCACGCGCGCCGCAGGCTCGCGAGCGGCAGGCGCTGGCGCTCGCCGCCTGGCCATACGAGCGTGAGGGCGCCAGATTCGCTCAGAATTTCGATGGGCACGTTCATGGCGCGCCGCCTTCGAGCCGCGCCTCGAGTTGCTGCAGGGCGATGCGCACGGCCTTGCGCACTTCCGGATCGCGGTCGTCGAGCGCCGCGCGCAACGGTGCGAGGCTCGTTGCCGATGGCAGCTCGCCCAGCGCGAGCGCCGCCTCCTTGCGCAAGTTGCTGATCGGATGCGCGAGCAGCGTGCTCACGGCGGCTGCGGCGTGTGCGTCGCCGAGGCGGCCGAGCGCGCGCGCCGCGCGCAGGCGCACCTGCCAGTAATCGTCGGCGAGTGCGTGGATGAGCGCGTCGCGCGCGGCGGGCGTGCGCAGCTTGCCGAGCGTGGTGGCGGCTTCTTCGCGCACCTGCCAGTCGGCGTCGGCGAGCGCGTGCAGCAGTGCCGCGCCGGCATGCGTATCGTCCGCCGCGGCGAAGCCGAGCGCGCCCGCCGCGGCGCGCCGGACCGCGTCGTGCGCATCCACGGTGGCGAGGGCCGACAGCGGCGCCACGGCGCGCGCGTCCTTGAGCCAGCCGAGCACGGCTACGGCTTCGAGGCGCACCTCGGCATCGGCGTCGGCGAGCGCGGCCAGCGCGGGCTCGAAGGCCGCTGCGTCGCGCAATTCGCGCAGGCTGCGCAACGCCGCGCGCCGCACGAACGGCTCGGGCCGCGTCGCCCAGCGCCGCAGCACACGCGCCGAAGCCGGCTCCTTGAGTTCAGCGAGCGACTGCTGGGCCGCTTCGCGTACGGCCGGGTCAATGTCGAGCAGCGTGGCGCACAGCGCTTCCACCACGTCTTCCTGTTCCCACGAGGCCAGCACGAGCGCCGCCTCGCGGCGCACGTCGGGCGAGGGGTCGTCGCGCAGCGCCGCGACGAGTGGGGCAATGAGCGCGGCGTCTTCAAGATCGGCGAGATCGAGCACGGCGATGCGGCGCACGGCGGCGTCGTCGGCGGAGAGACGGGCGAGCGCGCCGGCGGCTTCAGGAGGCGCCGCGTTCGGGTATGCGGAGGATGTCATGGCTGAATATCGATATGGAATCCGAAGTGATGGGGTGCGATTGCGCACGCGGATTGCGTCTTCCCTCTGCTAGCGCAGCAGATACGGAATCTCGACCTTCACAGCGCCGGTCGGGCAGTCGCGCTCGCAGGGCATGCAATACCAGCATTCGTCGAACTGCATATACGCCTTGCCCTTCGTCACGTCGATGGCGAGCAGATCCAGCGGGCAGACGTCGACGCATACCGTGCAGCCCTTGTCGGCAATGCAGCGCGCTTCGTCGATGGTGACCGGTGCGCTGCTGCGCTGGAAGATTTCGTGGGGCGTGTAAGACATGATGTTTTCCTCGTGGCGTTCGTCGAGTGTTGTGCGCGAGCGTGGGCTCAAAGCGCTTCTACGGGTTCGGGCGCGTGCTCGCGCTGGATGCGCATGCGGTTGTAGGCGCCCAGCTCCGCCTCGCTCACCGGCACGACATAAGGTGCAATGGCGCGCTTCTCGGAGCGCATGACGCCGCTTGCGTCCTTGCGCAGATCGGTGTGGCAGAACCAGTTGGCGTCGTCGCGCTGCGGATAGTCGACGCGGTGGTGATAGAGGCCCCAGCGGCTCTCGGTGCGAAACAGCGACGCGCGCGCGGCCATTTCCGCGCAATCGCGAATCGCGCGCACTTCGGCCGCGCGCATGAGTTCGTGCGGGTTGTTGGCCTTGATCGCGCCGATGTCCTCGGCGATCTCGTCGAAGCGTTGCAGGCCGATCTCCATCTTGCGCGTGACCTTGGGCGGCTGCAGATAGTCGTTCACCATGCGCCGCAGCTTGTATTCGACCTGAGCGGGCGCGAGGCCGTGCGTGCGCTCGAGCGGCGCGTGAATGCGCGCGCGCTCGGCGTCGATCTGCGCGTGGTCCAGCGGCGCGTGCTCGCGCTCCGCCACATAGCTGGCGGCGTCGTCCCCAGCGAACCAGCCATAGGTGAACGCGCCGAGCATATAGTTGTGCGGCACGGCCGCCATGTCGCCCGCGGCGTAGAGTCCGCGCACCGTGGTGCGCGCCCGCGAGTCGACATACACGCCCGACGCGCTGTGCCCGCTGCAAAAGCCGATTTCGGAGATGTGCATCTCGACCATCTGCGTGCGGTAGTCGGTGCCGCGTCCCGCGTGAAAGCGTCCGCGGCTCGGGCGCTCGTTGGTGTGCAGAATCTGCTCGATGGTCTGGATGGTTTCCTCGGCGAGGTGATCGAGCTTCAGGAACACGGGGCCGTTGCCGCTTTGCAGTTCCCGATAGAACTCCCACATCATCTGGCCGCTCCAGTAATCGCATTCGATGAAGCGCTCGCCCTTGCCGTTGGCGGTGAAGCCGCCGAGCGGGCCCGTCACGTAGGCGCAGGCCGGGCCGTTATAGTCCTTGATGAGCGGGTTGATCTGGAAGCACTCGAGATTCGTGAGCGCGGCGCCCGCGTGATACGCCATCGCATAGCCGTCGCCTGCGTTGGTGGGGTTCTCGTAAGTGCCCATCAGATAACCGGAGGCGGGCAGCCCCAGGCGCCCGGCTGCGCCGCAGCAGAGGATCACGGCCTTGGCGCGCACCACCACGCACTGTGCCGTGCGGCAGTCGAAGCCCATCACGCCGCACGCGGCGCCCTGCGCGTCGGTGAGCACGCGCGTGGTCACGATGCGGTTGGTGATGGCCACGCGCGCGCGCTTGAGCTGGCGGTAGAGCACTTTCTTGATGTCGTGGCCTTCGGGCATGGGCAGCACGTAGGCGCCCATGTGATGGACCTTCTTCACCGCGTAGTCGCCGTTGCCGTCCTTTTCAAACTTTACGCCCCAGCGGTCGAGCTGCTCGATGGTCGTGAAGCTGTGCTTCGCATAGGCGTACACGGCCTCCTGATCGACGATGCCGTCGTTGGCGATGGTGATCTCGCGCGTGTATTGCTCGGGTGTGGCGTGGCCCGGAATCACGGCGTTGTTCAGGCCATCCATGCCCATCGAAATCGCGCCGCTGCGCTTGACGTTGGCCTTTTCGAGCACCAGCACCTTGAGCGCGGGATTGCGCTCCTTCGCCTTGATGGCCGCCATGGGCCCGGCCGTGCCGCCGCCCACCACGACGATATCGTATTCGAGTATTTCGGTGTTCATTGCGTTGTCCTCACGGAATTTTCGTCTATGTGTGCGGCTTTCTCGCGATCGATGCGCAGGCGGTACTGGAACGCGTCGCCGCGAAAGTAGAGGTATTCGTAGTCGATGGGCGTGCCTTGCGCGTCGTGCGTGGTGCGCTCGATGCGCAGCACCGGGCTGTCTTGCGGCACGCGCAGCGCGTCGGCGATCTCGTCGTCGGCGAGCATGGCGTCGATCGACACGTCGGCGTGGCCGAGCGCGACGCCGCAGTCGTTCTCCAGAATCAGGAAGATGTCGCGCGAGGCCAGATCGGCGCCGGCCAGACGCTTGCCGAGCGCCTCCGGCACCCACGTGAGTTCGAGCGAGACGGGCTCGCGATTGAGCAGGCGCACGCGATGGATTTCGGCCACGCTCGCGCCTTCGGCGAGATTCAGCTTCTGTGCGACGTGCCGATCGGCCTTGACGATGCGAAAGTAACGAAGCTGGTTGACGATCTCATGGCCCATCGACGACATGGCTTCCGCGAAGCCCTGCAGCGAGGTCACGTTCTGAAACGCCTTGGGCTTCGACACGAAGGTGCCTTTGCCGTGCAGCCGGAAAACGAGCCCTTCCTTCTGCAGGTCGCCGAGCGCCTGGCGCACGGTGATGCGGCTCACGTCGAACATCGCGCACAGCGCGTGCTCGGAGGGCATCTGGCTGTGCGGCGCATAGGTGCCGTCGAGAATGCGCGCGCGCAGCGTCTCCTTGATCTGCGCGTAAAGCGGCTGCGGCGCGAGCGCGTTGAGGTTCGTGTCAGGCATGATCCACTTGTTATGACAAGATGGATCGCAGTGTAATCAGCCCCCTCGCGGGGGCCAACGAAGCATTTCTGCTAACTATTTTCCACGAGCGTGCGTTGCTTCTGTTCGAAGGCGGAAAGATCCGGGGCCGCCATGACATCGCGGAAGCGGGCGTAGTTCCAGGGCCAGCTCGCGGGCACGCCTTCGGCGTCGAGATACCAGCTGTTGCAGCCCGAGGCGAAGATCGTGTTCCTGGCGGCCGCGAGGCGGCTGGCTTCATAGGCATCGAGCGCATCCTGCTTCACGGAGATTTCCGTGCACTCGCCGCTGCGCAGCAGGTCGAGCAATTGCGCGATGTAGCCCCATTGCTTCTCCGCCACGTCGATCAGCGAGAAGTTGCCGACGGGGCTCGTCGGGCCATTGAGCATGAAGAGGTTCGGAAACTCGGGGATCGAGATCGCCAGGTACGCATGAGGCCGCTTGGCCCACACGTCGTCGAGGTGGCGGCCGTCGCGTCCGGTGATCTGCATCGGCCGCATGAAGCGGTCTGCGTGGAAGCCCGAGGCCAGCACCAGCACGTCGAGCTCGTGCACGGTGCCGTTGCGCGTGAGCACGCCTTCGTGGGTGACGGTCTCGATGCCGTCGGTCACCAGTTCAGCGTTCGCATGCTGGATCGCCTGATAGTAGTCCGGCGAGAAGATCAGGCGCTTGCAGGCGGCCCGATAGTTGGGGCGCAGCTTCTCGCGCAGCACGGGGTCCGGCACGCTGCGTTCGAGGTTCTCCAGCACGATCGATTCGATGATGGCGATTTCAGGCGAGGACGCATCAGCCACGGCCGTGGTGAAGCGCTCCACGTTGGCGAGATAGGTCTCGTCGTTCTGCATGCGCTTGAGCAGCGCCGGATCATCGCGAAACGCCTGCTTCTGCTCTTCGGTGAACGCGGGGTTTTCCACCGGCATGATCCATTGCGCGGTGCGCTGGAAGTGCTTGAGCTTGCCGGCGCGGCTCGCCAGCGCCGACACCAGTTGCACGCCGGTCGAGCCGTTGCCGACGATGCCGATGCGCTTGCCGTCCAGCGGCACCGAGTGATCCCAGCGCGCGCTGTGCAGCACGCGCCCGCCGAAGTTCTTCAGGCCGGGAATGTCCGGCATGCGCGGGTGGTGCAGCACGCCGGTGGCCGCGATGACCACGTCGGCCTCGTCGCGCAGGCCGCTGGCCGTTTCCAGATGCCAGCGCCCGTCGACGAACGCGCAGCGGGTCACTTCCTGACCGAAGCGAATCAGTTCGTCTACCTTATATTTTCGGGTCGTGCTTTCGAAGTAGCCCTGTACTTCGGCGCCCGGTGGCAGCTGGCGGGTCCACTCGGCGTTCGGCTCGAACGAGTAGGTGTACGCGTGCGAGGGGACGTCGCAGGTCAGGCCCGGATAGGTGTTTTCGCGCCACGTGCCGCCTACGCGCTCGGCCTTTTCGTAGATCGTCACGTTGCGGTATCCGGCTTCGAGCAGCTTGATGCCGCTCAGGATGCCTGACATGCCCGCGCCGAGCACGACGATGCGCAGATCGGAGTTGGAGGTGTTTTTCGTCATGATTGTTGTGTGTCCTTGTTCAGGGTAATTCGCATCAGGATTGCGTCGACGAGAGCAGGAACTCGACGGCGCGGTCGTGCGCTTCGGGTGCGCCGGCGCAATTGATCTTGTCGGTGCCGCCTTGCTGTTCGCTGTAGCGGCGCACGGTGCCTTCGATCCAGGGACCGTGGCGTCCGCACTCGCACGGCGCGTCCCAGCCGCCGAGCGTGACTTCGTCGCCGCTGACGAGGCCGCCCCAGTAGCTGTCGGGGAGCAGGTCGAGGTAAGCGAAGCGGCCGGTCTGACGGCCTTCGCGCGGCAGGGCCTTGCCGGTTTCGGGGTCCAGCACGAACGGCACGAGCACGGGCGGGACGTGATAGCGGCCGTGTTCGCAGCGGGGACAGCTGACCATCAGCTCGCTCATGCTGTAGAACTCGAACACGCGCTCGAAGCCGAGGAACGAGAAGATCCGTTCGCGGTAGTCGTCGGGCAGCGCGCGTCCCTTGTTGCCGCCGCCGCTCATCAGCACGCTCCCCGCGCCGAAGGCCGCGCGCACGCCCGAGGCCAGCGCTTCCCCGGCCCACTCGGAGAGGATCGGCCAGACCGCGAACAGGCAGATGTCCTGGCCGCCGAAGCGCTGGATCGCCGTGTCGAGGAATTGCTTCATGCGCTGCGGGCGCGCCTGTTCGCGCGCGGAGAATTCCTCGCGCCGCGCGAGCAGCGCCGGCGAGAGTTCCAGCCGGCCCTGCTCGCCGCGCGCCTCCGCGGCGCGCAGGCGGCCTGCCAGCGAGGCGATATCGGCGCTGAAATATTCGTCCGGATAGAGGAACAGCGCGTTGTCGTCGCCGCCGGCCCAGCGCTCGACCATCTGCGCGACGCCGCGATACGTCGCGCCCGCGCCGTGCCGGTAGCCCGGCTGCACCATCGGCATGCGCGCGCGGGACAGGTCGGGGCCGGAGTCCGCGCCGTGCCAGTCGCGCACGCAATGCGTGGTCAGCCGGTTCGCCTCGATCCATTGCGCTGCCGTGCGCGGCACGAACGAGAGCTTGCCGCTCGTGCCGAACGTGTGCAGCACGCGCAGGTCCGTGCTGTCGTCGAGCCGCTTGATCCAGGCGTCGATGCTGTCGATGCCGGCGTGATCGACGCGGCTCAGGTCGCATGCGGTGAGGCCGCTCAGCCAGCGCGTCAGCCGCTCGAACTGGCCGCGCTCGATGATCGAGAACGGATACGACTTGTAGACCGTATGCGGAAACAGCAGCGGCACCACGTCGTCGAGCGACGCGATGTGCGCCACGCCCTGTTCATCCGCGAGCTTGCGCAGCACGGGAATGCGCTCGCGCAGCGCGTCGAAGCGCCGTTGCGCGCCTTTGAGGTGGACGGCGTCGAGTTGCTCGCGCGTGAGGCGGAAGCCTTCGTCATAGCGTGCGTCGAGATACGACTTCGGGTCGTGTGTCAGGTTTTCCGCGAGCGTGGACATCAGGACTCCTGTGTGGATTGAGCGCCAACGGCAAGCTGCTCGAGCATCGTGGCGTCGCTGGTCTGCTCGACGATCCACTTGCACATGCGCCGCACCGGCTCGATGCCGTCCTGCGGCGTGGCGGCATCCTCGAAGATCGCGGCGGCGCCGAGCGACACGAGCCGCTGGGCGCCCTGGAAGGCGAGGCGGTCGCGCAAGCGGACTTTCAGCGCTTCGGGGTAGATGCCGATCGTCTGCGTGTAGGCGTTGACCGAGTGCACGGCCACGTCCACGTCGTCGACCGGCACGAGGTTCGCGACCCGGCAGGCGAGGGCGCGCGCGAAGTCGACCGGCGCGTCCGTGCGCGAGACGATGATCGCGCCTTCGTTGCGGCGGCCGCCGAACACCACGTATTCATCGCCGGCAAAGCGCAGGCCGTCGATCTCGTCCTTGAGCGCCGTGTCGAACGCCTTGTGCGGCGTGCTCAGGTGCGGCGGCAACTGCTGCAGCGCTTCGAACGTGAGGCGTCCGAGCTGTTCGATGCGCGCGAGCCCGCCTTCGTCCGTGCCCGAGACCACGTAGGCCACGCGCGCGTTCACGCAGCCCTCCTGGTTCATCGCGCCGATGTCGAGGGCGAGGCGCCGCGCGACGTGTTGAAGCGTTGCATCGCTGGCGAACGCTTCCGCGCCGATGAGTGTCGCGCTGTGCTTGGGATCGAGCGTGATCAGGTCGAGCCCGGGCTGCAGGTAGCGGGAGATGTGCTGGATGCTCGCGAAGCCGCCCCACGCGACGATCTTCTCCACGGCGCGCGGATCGTAGATTTCGCGCTCCACGCGCTCGTCACCGCCTTTCCAGTACACGACGCTCAGATGGCGCGTGAGCGGATGATCGGGCGCCATGTCGACCATCGTCTGCGCAATCGCGGTGGCCGTGAGCGGATCGTTCGACGGCGTCTTGACGACGGCGTCCGAGCGCGTGAACGCATTGCGGATCACCGTGCCTACGCCCACCATCGGCACGTTGCCGGCGATCACATGCACGCAGCGCGCGCCGAACGCGCGGATGCGCGTGGGCTCGCCCGCATGCACGGTGGACGGTTGCGGCACCCATCCTTCCAGATAGTCGATGCCCACGAGCCGGTCGGCCGTTTCGCGCACCACGGCGGGCAGAAACGATGCGGGAATCGCTTCGTAGAAGGCGCGCAGGATCGACTCCGAGAGGCCGGAAGTGCGTCGCGACAATTCAAAGGCGGCCTGCAGGTGCGCGTTGCGATGGATGTCCAGGCGCTCGCCGAGGCGCGCGAGGTAAGCGACGATGTCCTCGAAGCGCAGCGTATGCAAATCGGCCATCTGCGAGGGATTGCGCAGCAGCAGGCTGGACAGGTGCGGGATCACGTCGGGCACCGTGAAGCGGACGCCGTCGTGGCGCCCGCCGAACTCCAGAGCGCAGTCGTCCAGCACCTGGCCGCGAATGACGATCGGCACGCGAAAGGTCGTGGGCATCAAATGACTCCTTCAAGCAGAGGGACCGTCGCTGCCGGCGCCTGCGAGCTGGCCCGGCGGTGGAGGACGCGCGCATCCACGGTCTCGATGTCTGGCGTGCCGAGCAGCGCCAGCGCGCGGTCGATCTCCTGGCGCAGGATCTCCAGTGCCCGTGCCGCGCCCGACTCGCCGCCCGCCGCCACGCCGTACAGGCCATTGCGTCCCGTCATCACGGCCGTGGCGCCCAACGCTCTGGCTTTCACGACATCCACGCCGCGGCGTACGCCGCCATCGAGCAGGATGACGGCGTCGGGGCCGAGCGCGTCCCGTATCACCGGCAGGACCTCGAGCGCGCTGACCGCGCCGTCGAGCTGGCGGCCGCCGTGGTTGCTGAGGATCACGCCATCGGCGCCATGGCCGATGGCACACCGCGCATCCGCCGCCGAGAGGACGCCCTTGACCAGCAGCCTGCCGGGCCAGAGCGAGCGCAACCACTTCAGGTGTTCCCAGGTGACCGAGGGGTCCATGTTGCGTCCGAGCGCGACCATGTCGTCGACGACGCTCGCGGCTTCCGGGGGCGCCAGTTCGCGCAGGTTGGCAAAGCGCGGCAGGCCGCCGTGCCGCACGATGCGCCAGAGCCAGCGCGGGTGCGCGAGGACATCGAGGCGGTTGCGCAGCGTGAGCTCCATGCCGGCGCGGTAGTTGCGCCGGTCCCATTCGCGGCCGCCGGAAACTTGCACGTCGGTGGTGAGCACGAGCGCCTCGAACGATGCCGCTTGCGCGCGCGCGACCAGGCGGCGGATGAAGTCGCGGTCCCGCACCCAGTACAACTGCATCCACAGTCTGCCGCCGGCCTCGCTCGCCACTTCCTCGAGCGGCACGTTGGAGGCCATGCTCAGGGTGAACGGCACGCCGGCCTTGGCTGCGGCTCGCGCGAGCGCGACGTCGGCGCGCTCGCTCAGCAAGCCGTTGAAGCCTGTTGGGGCGACCACGAGCGGGGCGGCCACGGAGCGCCCGAACAAGTCGACCGCCAGAGACCGGTTCGAGACGTCGACCAGCGTCGACGGGACCAGCGCCAGATTCGCGAAAGCGTGCCGGTTGCGATGCAGCGTGACTTCGTCCTCGGCACCGCCATCGACGTATTCGAAGAGGAAACGCGGCAGACGCCGTCGCGCCATATGGCGCAAATCCTCGATGGTGAGCGCGCGCGCAAGATCGCTGCCCGCGTAATGACGTCTGCCGTTCATTGTGTCTCCGGGATTCGCCATGGTCTGTCCGCCCGCGTCAGCCGAACATGCGGATGGGTTCGAGGCTGTCGAGGTCGACCTCGATCAGATACGGCCCGTCCATGGCCAGCGCCGTTTCGAGTGCGTGGGCGAAGGCATCGGCCGAGCGGACCCGTGTGCCGGGCATCCCCATGGCGGCAGCCAGCGCGACGAAGTCCGGCGTATGCAGCTCGACCGCGTACGGCCGTCCGGTGGTGACGCGCTGCAAGCCCTTGAGCACGCCGTAGCCGCTGTCGTTGAAGACGCACAGCACGAGCGGCGCGCGCGCCTGCACGGCGGTGGCGATTTCCGCGAGATTGAGCATCACGCCGCCGTCGCCGTGGATGACCAGCGTCTTCTTGCCGGTGCCGAGCGCCGCGCCGATCCCGAGCGGCAGCGCTGGGCCGATCGCGAGCGAGGTGCTGTAGTGAGCGAGGCGCGGGCCGCGGATCGCCAGCAGGTAGTTGCCCCACGTGTTGGCGGTGATGGTGGCGTCGCCGACCACCGGGCTGCCGGCCGGGAGCCGGGTCTCGATCGTCTCGACGATGCGCTGGTGATCGGGCCCGATCATCCGGCTCACGGTCTGCTGCAGCGTATGGCGTGTCTCTTGCGCGAACGCGGCGAAGGAGCCGTCCACGTCGATGGGCGCAATGCGTTTCAGCAAGCCCTCGATGGCGAGCCGGGCATCGGCCACCACGGCCAGCGCGGCCGGATAGTTGCGGCCGATCACGCCCGCGTCGGCGTCGATATGGACGAGGTTCTTCGGCATCGGCTGCTGCCAGTACTGGCTCGCGAGCGCCTGAAAGCGCGTGCCGATCGCGAGCACGAGGTCCGCTTGCGAGAGCAGGTCGTTGAAGGCGGGCAGATGGGTCTGGCACCCGACGTAGAGCGGATGGCCGGCCGGCAGCACGCCGCGCCCGTTGACGCTGCTCACGACCGGCGCGCCGAGGCGCTCGGCCAGCTCGAGCACGGCATCGGCGGCGTTCGCGCTGACGCAGCCGCCGCCGACCCAGAGCAAGGGCTTGCGGCTCCCGGCGATGCGCCGGGCCACGGCGTCGAGCTGCGCCTCGTCGGCCGGCAGCGGCGCCGGGGCCGTGTACGCATAGGTCTCGTGTGGCAACGGCGCCAGCAGGAGATCGGTGGGAATCTCCACCGCACCCGGCTGCGGGCGTCCCGTGCCGATGTCGGCCATCACGCGATGGATCGTCGCGGCGATGTCGCGCGCATGCAGCACCCGCTCGCTGCGCCGCGTGACCGTGCGCAGCATCGCGAGTTGCTGGTCGGCGTCGTGGATAAAGCCCTTGCCCTTGCCCAGATAGCGCGTATCGACCTGGGTCGTGAGCAGCAGCACCGGCGAGGACGCGAAGCCGGCCTCGTACAGGCCGTTGACGGCGTTGACCGTGCCGGGCCCGGTGCTGACGATCGCGACGCCGAGCTTGCCGGTGGCGCGTGCGTAGCCATCGGCCGCGTGCACGGCCCCCTGCTCGTGGCGCGTGCCGACGACGCGAATGTCGCCGTGGCGGCATAGGGCATCGTAGAGGCCGAGGTTGTGCTGGCTCGGGATGCCGAAGACGCACGATACGTCCGCGGCCTTCAGCGCGTGGTAGACGGCATCGCCGCCGGTCATCGTCGCCATGGAAACGTCCTGGGTGGGAGGAGCTTCCACGATGCCAGCGCGCGGCCGGACGGGCATCGGACAAATGGACTAGACGCGGCCCGGCGGCGTCAAGCGTCTAGTGCATTTGGACGATGGACGAGGCCGCGACGGGCGGCGATGATGCCCCGACCAACCAGACACCAACCAGACAACGGGGACAGGAGCGCGCCGCACATGCTGAAGATCGTCCAGACGCTTGCGATGGATGGCGCCCGCGTGACGCCAGCGGAATACCTCCCCGCGTTCGCGGCGAGGCAGGTGGAAGCCGATTTCCGGGTCGTGCACTGCACGAGCGAGGATGAGCTGATTGCCGCCTGCGCCGACGCGGACATCGTGTTCGGGCAATGCAGTGTCCAGCGCTTCAGCCGGCGGGTGCTCGCCTCCTTGCGGGCGTGCCGGATGATCGTGAGCATGGGCATCGGCTTCGAGAATCTCGACCGAGAAGCGGCCAGCGAGGCCGGCATCCTCGTGGCCAACGTGCCCGACTTCTGCCTGGAGGAAGTGGCCGATCACACGCTCGCGCTGATTCTCGCCTGCACACGGCGGGTCGTGGCCCTGCATGGCTCGGCGCGGGAAGGAGGCGGCGGCGACGCCATTCAGCGCTTGCGTCAGCATCATTGGCCGCGCATGCGGCGGCTGCGCGGCCGCACGCTTGGCCTTGTGGGCTTCGGCGCCATTGCGAGGGCCGTGGTTCCGCGCGCGGCGGGCTTTGGCCTGAACGTCATCGCCTGCGACCCGTATGTCGATGCGGGCGCGATGGCGCTGGCCGGCGTCAGTGCCGTTTCGCAGGACGAGCTGCTGGCCCATGCCGACATCGTCTCGCTGCATGTGCCGCTCAACGACGGCAACCGGCATCTGCTGGGCGCCGCGGCCTTTGCGCAGATGAAGCCCGGCGCCATCGTCATCAATACGGGGCGGGGCGGACTGATCGACCACGCGGCGCTGAGCATCGCGTTGCGCGATGGCCTGGTCGCGGCCGCGGGACTCGACGTGACCGAGCCGGAGCCGCTGCCGCCGGAGCACGATCTGTGGACCCTGGATCAGGTGGTCATCACACCGCATTCGGCGGGGATTTCGCCGGAAGCGATGAGCGCGCTCGTGCAGCGGCCTTGGCAGGAGACCCTGCGCTTGCTCGATGGCGAGTGGCCGGCCGGATGGATCAATCCGGAGGCCCAGGCGGCGTATCAGGCCAGGTGGCGCTGAGCGTGCCGGGCATGTGCGTGTTCCTGCTTCGCGTGGATCGGCTGCACCGTGCCGCTGGCGGTCTTTTCGGCCATCGTTGATTGTCCGCGCCCATGGCCCACCACCTCGTCCGCCTGATGGACGCCTTGTTCGCAAGCACGCTGGACACCCCGCCGTGGACCGCGTTCCTCGAGGCGCTGGGGCGCTACATGCCGTGCCAGCATCCCACGCTGGTGTTGCGCAAGCCGCGTCCGGGCGATCCGGGCGTGGTCGTGTCGGCCGATGCGCATACCGATGCGATCGTCGCGCTGCAGGAGCGCGTGTTCCGCGATTCGCCGTTTCTGGAGTTGCCGCAGGGCGAGGTCTGCGTCCTCAGCGAGATGATGAGCCCGGCCGAGTTGGCACGGCGCTTTCCGGTCTACCACGCGTATCTGCACGAGTACGGCGAAGTGATCGACTTGATCGGGCTCGATCTCGCGGACCCTGCCACCGGGATGATCTTCCGCTTGCGCGGCGCACGCCGGCAAGGCGAGGCGCGTTTTGGGGAGGCGCAGCGCGGGTTGCTGGAAGCGCTCGCGCCGCGCCTGCAAACCGCCTTCGCGATCTATGCGCGCCTCGCGCATCAGCAGTATCGGTTGCGCGTACTCGACGACACGGCGGAGCAGTTGACCGTGGGCTGTCTCGTGTTGAACGAGGACGGCCGGGTGCTGCTGAAAAACGCGGTGGCCGACCGGTGGCTCGAGCAACAGGATGGATTTGCGATCCGGGAAGGGACGCTCCATTGCACGGATACCCGAAGCGAACGGGCGATGCGCCACGCGCTCGCGACGGTGCTTGCCGCCGGCGATGCGGCGCAGGGCGCTTCTCAAGTGTTTCGTGCGGCTCGCGGCGGCGGCGCGCAGTCATGGAGCGTGCTATGCCGGCCGCATCGCGTGCGCGCGGGCCTCGGCGACAAGACCACGGCAGCCGTGCTGGTGCTGATACGCGATGCCAACCAGCGCCCTGAAATTTCCGTAGGCGTGCTGATCGAATTGTTTCGCCTCACACGGGCGGAAGCCGTGCTCGCCACGCGTCTGGTGCAGGGGGAAAGCGTCAAGGAAGCGGCGGCGTCACTGGGGATTTCCCACTACACCGCCCGCGCGCAGCTTGCGGCCATCTTCGGCAAGACCGATACGCATCGGCAGCCGCAACTGGTCAGCCACATTCTGCACACGGTGCACAATCTCTGGCCGTGAGGCGATGCGCGGGCAGGCAGCTTACTGGCTGCCTCGGCCGAAATCGGCGCCGCGTGCAGCGTCATCGGCGCCGACGACTGGCAACGGTGGGCGGCCAGTGCGCGAGCGCTTCGCGCGCCGCGCATGGGCCGTTTGAAGAGGCGTATCAGGCCTCGGAGACGGAGGGCAGCGCTTCGAGTTCGGCGAGCTTTTCGCGTTCGTCCAGGTACTGCGAACGATAGCCCGAGTTCACGCCCCAGTAGTAGAAGCCGAGCGAGATGATCGCGACCACCAGCATGTCCCAGCCGTAGGGAATGACGTCATAGCCGCCGAACTGCTTGCTGCCGATCAGCGAGATGAGCGCCATCACCGGCAGGTAGGCGCACAGCCACCATGCGGCCTTCAGGTCGCGGCCCCAGCCCGCCCAGCCCGCCTTGCCCTGGAAGTAGAAGTACACCGGCAGCGCGACGACCATCAGCAGAATGATCTCGCCGGTCAGCGGCCACTTCGCCCAGTACAGGATCATCGATGCGCACACGAACGCGAACGGTGCGATGACCTTCATGAACGGCACGGTGAGCGGACGCTCCAGATCGGTTGCCGCGCGCTTGAGCGCCATGAGGCTGATCGGGCCGGTGAGATACGAGATCACGGTTGCCACCGAGATCACGGCCGCGAGCGAGCTCCAGCCGCGGAAGAAGAACATGAAGATGAACGAGACGAGCAGGTTGAACCACATCGCGTTGCGCGGCACGCCGTAGAACGGGTGCACGTTGCCGAACATCTTCGGCATCGTGTTGTTGCGCTCCATCGCGTAGATCATGCGCGAGGTCGTGGCCATGTAGGTCGTGCCGGTGCCGCTCGGGCTCACGAACGCGTCCACGTAGAGCAGGATCGCCAGCCAGTTCAGGTTCAGCGCGATCGCGAGTTCAGCGAACGGCGACTTGAAGTTGAAGCTGTTCCAGCCGTTCATGACATCCGCGGGACTGACCGCGCCAATGTACGCGATTTGCAGCAGCACGTAGATCACGAGCGCGCAGAGGATCGAGCCGATCACCGCGAACGGCACGCTCTTCGACGGATTACGCGCTTCGCCGGCGAGGTTGATCGGGCTCTGGAAGCCGTTGAACGCGAACACGATGCCGCTGGTGGCCACGGCCGTGAAGACCGCCGACCAGCCATAGGGTGCGAAGTCGGTCGACTGGCCGAAGTTCTCGTGATGGAAACCGGCAGCCATCAGACCGGCAATCGTGAGACCGGGGATGATGAACTTGAAGATCGTGATGACACTATTGGCGCGCGCGAACAGCTTCACACCCCAGTAGTTGAGCATGAAGTAGATGATCACGAGCAGCGCGGAGAGGAACAATCCCGATGAAGTGAGCTCGCCATTCACGAACAGCGCGTGCGCCCAGGGGTAGGGCCAGGTGCTCATGTACTGGATCGAGGCTTCGGCTTCGATGGGGATCACCGAGACGATGGCGATCCAGTTCGCCCAGGCGCTGATGAAACCAACGAGTGCGCCGTGCGAGTAGCGCGCATAGCGGACCATGCCACCCGATTCGGGGAACATCGCGCCGAGTTCGGCATAGGTGAGCGCAATGGCGAGAATGACCACGGCGCCGATGATCCATGCGCAGATGGCGGCGGGACCGGCGATCTTGGCAGCCTTCCACGCGCCGAACAGCCAGCCCGAACCGATGATCGACCCGAGGCCGGTGAACATCAGCGCGAACGGGCCGATATGTCGTTTAACTGAACTACTCACATCGTCTCCTTATCTCCAGACTCGCAAGGTATCGCTGCGACTTGCGTCCGATCCTTGTTCTCGTCACACGCATTTTCGCCACGCCTTCAATGCATGTATGCGCATTGAAAGGCCGCGTGCGGCCAGGTGGCTACAAATGCCGAAGGCGGATACTCGTGCGACTTGCCCTGGTGCGTCCAATGCTGATTACACATAGCGCCATGCGAAAATTGCATGATGAACATAACAGCGGGAATATATAGGGAGATTGGCATGCGCTTCACGCGCATGGAGTCGTGCAGAACATATGCATATTCATTTATTTCGCACGCGTGTTCAGGACGATCAGGCAAAAGAAGCGGATTTTTCGGTATGGCCTGTTGTACTCGCCTTGCATAGACTCGTTCAATTAATGCTCGTCCGCCCGAGCCGGACGTCGCCACCCTCACAGCACAGAAAAGGCCGAACGACATGGTACAGATTGTGGTGAATGGTCAGCGCCATCAATTCGATGGTGATCCCGAGATGCCCTTGCTCTGGTATCTGCGCGACGAGCTTGGGCTCACGGGCACGAAGTTCGGTTGCGGCATGGCGCTGTGCGGCGCATGCACGGTGCATCTCGATGGCGAGCCCACGCGCGCGTGCGTGACCCCGGTCGGTTCGCTGCAAGGGCGCAGCGTGACGACGATCGAGGCCATCCACGAGCAGAAGGTGGGGGCCGCCGTGCAGGCCGCGTGGATCGAGGCGCAGGCGCCGCAATGCGGCTACTGCCAGTCGGGGCAGGTGATGTCGGCGGTGGCGCTGCTCGCGACAAAGCCCAGTCCCACCGACGCCGACATCAACGACGCGATGAGCGGCAACATCTGCCGCTGTGCGACCTATCAGCGGATTCGCGCGGCGATCCATTACGCATCGGAGGCGCTCAAGCATGCGTGACGCTATCCGTGGCAAAGGCGCGGCACAAGGCGGGGCCGCTCAATCAACCGCACAAATCCTCGGCGATGGCGCGCGCGCGACGCTCACGCGGCGCCAGTTCCTTGCGGGCATGTCGGCGCTGACGCTTGCCGTCGGGTTCCGCGGCGGGCTCGCGGTGGCGGCGTCGCTCGATCCCGCGAAACTGCCGTTCGAGCCCAATGCGTTCATCCGCGTGGATGCGCACGGCATGGTCACGGTGGTCTCCGAGTATCTGGAGATGGGCCAGGGCACCTTCACGGGCCTGGCGACACTGGCCGCCGACGAGCTCGACGTGCCGCTCGACAAAGTGACGGTCGTGCCTGCGCCGGCCGACGTCAAGAAGTACGCGAACCCCATGTTCGCTTCGTTTGGCTGGACGCTGCAGGCCACCGGCGGCAGCACGGCGATGGCGGGCGCCTGGAAGCAGATGCGCGAGGCCGCGGCGGCCGCGCGCATGATGCTGGTGGCCGCCGCCGCGAAGGCGTGGAAGGTGGACGCCGCCACGCTCCATGTCGAAAACGGCACGATCGTGCACGCCGCATCGGGACGCCGAGCGGATTACGGGCAGTTCGTTGCCTCCGCCGCGCGCGAGAGCGTGCCGGCGAGCGTGGTGCTCAAGCAGCCCGGCGAATTCAAGCTGATCGGCAGTCCCACGACCCGCCGCGTCGATGTCCCGGAGAAGGTGAACGGCTCGGCGATCTATACGCAGGACATCAAAGTACCGGGCATGCTGGTGGCCGTCATTGCGCATCCCCCGCGGCTGGGCGGCAAGGTCCAGCACGTGGACGCGAGCCAGGCGAAGGCGATCAAGGGCGTGGTCGCGGTGGTCGAGGTGCCCGGCGATGGCGAAGTGCAGGGCGGTGTGGCCGTGCTCGCGCACAACACCTGGGTGGCCCGCCAGGGGCGCGACGCGCTGAAGATCGCTTGGGACGACAGCCATGCCTTCGCGCTGAGCTCCGATGACATCTACAAGCAGTTTCGCGCGCTCGCCGACCAGCCTGGCGTAGTCGCGGAAAGCCGCGGCACGGTGCTTGGCGCGGCGCCCGATGGCGGCAAGTATCTTGAAGCAGTTTATGAGCAGCCCTATCTTTCGCACGCGACCATGGAGCCGCTCAATTGCCTCGTGCGTCTGCAGGGCGGCCGCTGCGAGATCTGGAACGGCGAGCAGTGGCACACGGGCGACCAGGCGATGGCCGCGCAGGAACTCGGTCTGAAGCGCGAGCAGGTCACCATCCATCAGCTTTATGCGGGCGGCAGCTTCGGCCGCCGCGCGAATCCGCACTCGGACTATGTGCGCGAGACGTGCCGCATCGTGCGCGCGGCGCACGCGCAGGGCATCGACGCGCCCATCAAGCTCGTGTGGATGCGCGAAGACGACATGCGCGCGGGCTACTACCGGCCGCTCACGGTCCACAAGGTCCGGGTCGCCGTCGACAAGGCCGGCAACCTCGTGTCGTGGCATCACGATGTGGTCGGGCAGAGCTTCATGCAGTTGCCGAAGCCGGATTCGGTCGATCCCGTGCTCGTCGAGGGCGCGGCCGACATTCCCTATGACATCCCGAACTTCAAGGTCACGCAGCATGCGCCGAAGCTGCCAGTCCAGACGCAGTGGCTGCGCTCGGTTGGCCACACCCATGCCGCCTTCGTCGGCGAAACCATGATGGACGAAGCGGCGCGTGCGGCCGGTAAGGATCCCTATGCATTTCGTCATGCGCTGCTGGCGGCCAAGCCGCGGTATCGCGGCGTGCTCGACCTCGCGGCGCAAAAGGCGGGCTGGTCCACGCCGCTCGCGGCCGGGCCGCAAGGCACGCGGCGCGGCCGGGGCATCGCGCTGCAGTTCGCGTTCGGGACCTATGTCGCGCAGGTGGCCGAAGTGACGGTGCAGCAGGACGGCTCGTTCACGGTCGACCGCATCGTCTGCGCGGTCGATTGCGGGACGGTGGTCAATCCGGATATCGTCGCCGCGCAGGTGGAAGGCGGGATTGGCTTCGGTCTCACGTTCCTGCGGGCCGGCATCACGTTCGACAAGGGGCACGTCACGCAGGGCAATTTCAACGACTACCCCGTGCTGCGCATGAATGGCATGCCGGTGGTCGAAGTGCATATCGTGCCGTCGAAAGAGGCGCCCACCGGCATCGGCGAACCGGGTGTGCCGCCGGCCGCGCCCGCGGTCGCGAATGCGCTTGCGGCCGCTACCGGCGCCACCATTCGCGCGCTGCCGCTCGGCGATACGCTGCGCCCGGCCTGATGCACGCCGAAACTGCCGCGCCGGGCTCGCGCGCGGTCAGCGGCTATTCACGAGAGACTGCGCGCGCGCGTATTGGGATTCGGGGATTCGGGGATTCGGGGATTCGGTCAAGACCTTAAAGCCGGGCATTCCCGCTCCAGCATCTGAACGGTCTGCACCATGACGTCCCTGAGCTCGCCCAGCCAGTTTTCTTCCGCTGGCCAGCGGCGTTCGTCGGCCACCGGCACGTAGAAGCGCCTGACCAGCCGGTGTAGCGCCGCGCCCCCGATATTGGCGCTAACGCCGAGCAGCGAATGCAGCGCTTCGTGCGCGTCGCCCAGGTTGTTCGAGACAACGCTTGCGTCAATCCGGTCGAGCAGGGCGTCGAGCGTCAGAAGGTAGTCGCCCAGCAACTCCATGAGCAAACCATCGCTTTTCAATTCCTGAAGGCGTTCTGGATCGAGGAAGGTTTCGGCGCGAATGACGGGGCCGTGGTCCCCGGCCCCGGCCTTGTCCGCAGCAGCCGAGGTCGATACCGGCGACTGCAGGTCCGTCACGCCAGAACCCAGGTGCTGGATCAGCTTCTCGAACAGAATCGAGCCGCGGACCGGCTTGGTCATCACATCGTTCATTCCTGCGTTCAACGCCGATTCCACGGTGACGGCATCCGAGTACCCGGTCAATGCAATGACCGGTATCGTGCCGAGATCCCCTGAACAAGCACGGATCGCCTGGGTCGTTTCGAAGCCGCCGAGCCCGGGCATGTTCAGATCGAGCAATATGACATCGCATCGCTGCCCGTCGGCAATCATGTCGAGCACGGCCTGCCCATGGTTCGCCTCGATGACCCGCATGCCGTATTTTTCCAGCCAGCCGCGTGCGATGCGCCGGCCGTATTCGTCGTCGTCGGCGAGGATGGCCGTCTTGCCTGCCAGCACGGCGCCATCGGCAGCCGGCCGGTCGAGGCACGATTGCAACGCCCGCACAAGCTCGGCGTGTTTGCACGGCTTGGAGATCATGCCCGACATGCCCGCTCTCTCGATCTTCATGCGCACGAGGTGTGGTGGCTCGCTGGTGCAGGCGAGGACCGGCACCGACTGGTGCCCGGGAACCGCCCCGCTGCGCAGCAGCGCCGTGGCGGCATAGCCGTCGAGCACGGGCATGCGCAAGTCCATCACCACGAGGTCGTAGCGCGCCTGCCGCATACGGTCAATCGCGCTTTGGCCGTTGTTGGCCTCGTCGATCTCCATGCCGAGACCGGTCAGCTGCATGCGCATCGTATCGCGCTGCATGGCGTCGTCGTCGACGATCAGAATCCGCTTGCCCGCAAGCACCGCGAGCGAGCCTCGCGCAAGGGCTCGGCCCGGCTCGTCCTTGACGGCCTGTGCCGCGCGCGGAAACCGCAGGGTAAACCGGGTGCCTTTCCCTTCGACCGAGTCGCAGACAATATCGCCATTGAACGCGAACATGACCCGTTTGCAATAAGCGAGACCCAGGCCCGTGCCACCGACCTTGCCCGATGTCTGGAACGATTCGAACAGGCGCGGCAACACGGATTCCGGTATGCCAGGGCCGGTATCGGTCACGAAGACCTGGTGCTGATCCACGGTCACGACGAGCTTCATCTCGGGATAAAGCCGGTGGTAATAGAGGGCGTTCTTGAAGAGGTTGAACAGGACGAAGATAAAAAGCGTCTCTTCGCCGCGGAAGGTGAAATCGTCGATGACCGAGAGCGACACGATCTCGCGCTCTTCTTCCGTTTCGTACGCGTATTCGGCCAGCGCTTTTTGAACGGCATCCGATGCGCGAATGAGCGCAAACCGGTTGGTATCGATGGCTTTGGCGTTCACCTCATCGAGCGTCATCGCAATGACCTGCAGGCCACGCTCAACGGCGAGTTGGCCCTGTGACAGATAAGCGTACAGGTCGTTAATCTGCTTGCGCGCCATGGGCTGCATGCTGGGGGCCGTCGTGGGCTCGGGTAGCGCCCGGCTTGCCATATCGAGGCTGTACTGGATACGGCTCAGCGGCGTACGCATTTCGTGGGCAATCGACCCTGCCAGGGCGGTCGCGACACGCAGCTTGGCATCCTGCAGTTGTCGTTCCGAAAACTTGAACAGACTTCCGCCGACTACCACGAGAATGAACGTGGGCAAGCGCGCGACATAATCCACCGGCAAATGCGGATCAGGCGTGGTCGCGACGTAGAGTGCCACGCCGAGGCCCGTCCCGAGACACAGCATGGCGACCGTGTTGCGCCAGTCCGTTAGCAGTACGAGAAAGAACACCGCCATGAAGCTATCGGCGATGAAGACAAGATCGCCGTGATTCTTCAGTGACATGTACACATGGAAGAACGGCAAGCAGTAGAGCACCGCCGCGTACGACCATGCGATGTGGTATTTCCTCAGCCGGGCGGGCCAGTACTCGGGCAGCGCCATCGCCGCACACGCAGCCGATGCAATCAGCCTGACGGTCAGACTCTCGTACGGTTGCGGAAGAACGCGCGTATAGATCAGATAGAAGAGCGGGTATCCAACGGCGCCCACGAAGCCCGCATATCTGAGAATTCCTTTCCTGGAGCGGCAGTAATCTTCGTAACAGGCAAAGAGCTTGCGTAGATATTTCATGGGCGCGCACCCGGATCGATGGCCGGGAAGCTGTCTCGTGGGCCTGGGATCAATGTGAATCGGGGGAGGCGCCCCGTCCGGAAGTCGCTCCCCCGTGATGCTATGCGTGTCGCTGCGCGACCTGTTCCAGCATCTGTCCGGTCAGGAACAGCGTCGTCTCAGCCGTCGATCGAACCAGCGCCTGGTCGGCAGGCGTCTTTGCATATCGATCGATACACTCTTCCACCTGCACGATGTGCTTCTTGTCGATCGTTGAGTGGGCAACAAAGAACGACATATTCCTGTCGGTAAGCGAAAGGTCGCTGCGAATCTTGCCGAGCGCATCCCCGATATGCTCGTACACGCTTTCCGCCCAGAAGCTATAGCCAAGACGTGCAACGGGACCGTACTTCAGCGCCACGAAATACAAATAGCCGATCAACGCCTCTGTCGCCGGAAGTGGCGCGCGTCCTAGCGCTTCCCTGTCAAGCAGGCCAATGCTTTCGAGGTCGTGGGTGGCCATGCGCTCATGTCCGAGCTCTTCTGCTGCGTGCTGATACGCAAATTTCAGCAGCCCCTCCGGCGCGCTTACGAATGCCGTGGCGGCCTGGTTCATCGAATTGTGCTTCGTGTAATGATGGATCTCGATCATCAAATCGCGATAGAACTCCCTGGATACTGGCCTGTTCATCACGTGATGCCAGAACTGGCCGCGCTTGATCTGTGCCCAGTGCTGATTGACCGTTTCCCGCAGGGAGTGAATGAATTCGTTTTGCATCGCGTTCTTCCTTGATTATGATTTGTCAGCGGCGTTATCAAACAATCGAAGGTCTGGCGGCATCGCTGCCCATCAGGGCTCGCGATACGTCGGGAACCGCACCGTGGATCAGTGTATAGGTCTTGTCGGCTCCGGCCAACGGCACATCCGTGGCGAGTGCTGAAAACCCGAACCGGCGGTAGAGCCGGCTCAGCACATGCGAGCAGGATGCATGGAAATGCTTGACGTTGGAGTTTTCGCAGACGAAGCACAGCGCCAGTACCAGGCATTTCTTTAGCAGGTCCTGGCCATGTCTGAACGCAGGGTCAACTACGAGGCGTCCCACTTCCCAGCTGTCTTCCAGCAGCGAAGGATTGATTTCCACGCCTTTCTGCAGCGTTTCCGTTAGCGTCAGCTCATGCGTCATCGGCACGAAACGCATTGTACCGATCAGCTGGCTGTCCAGTTCGAACGCGACGGAAATTCCGATGTCGTCTCTTTTTTTTCGTCAGTGTAGAAATGCGGATTCAGTCTCGCATGGACCGCAAGATCAATTTCTTGCCGCAGACGTTGCACTGCGCGGATTTCGGATGAACTGCTGAGGTGCCGCAAAACGAGTTCTTGTGCCGCGAGTGGCGGCGGCATGGCCGGCAAAGGATTTCGTACCTGAAACGTTTCCAGTAGCATGGTTTCCCCTTGTTATTAAGCGAGCGCCAATAACGCCCCGGTTGTCCGGAGTTCGAAGCACCGCATGGTCGCGCCATTGCTGACGAATCGTAACGTGGTCGCGCCGCCCGTCTGAGCTGACGCGCCATCATTCCCGGCTCGAGGATGCCAGATCCGCGATGGCCAGGGCATGGACCGCATTCGCCAATGCAGCCGGCATTACCACATCTAGAACAATAGCGCGCATATCTGCAAATAGCACCAATTTTTGATGGTACTGATGCTGTTTGCATAGTTTATGTATCGACAAACGCTTCCAAACCGGATGGTTGTACCAGAGATTAACATGTCCGCAAGGTCACTTCCGCCCAGCGGACTGGCCGGCGCCGAGTGCTTCGAGCAACGGCCGCAGGGCATCCAGTTCCGCGCCGAAGCCGCTCCAGTCTCCCGCCTTCAAGCGCTCGATGGCGCGGTCATAGTGGGCAAGCGCCTCGCGCGCGCGGGCGTCCACGGTGCCTTGCGGTGGCGATGCCGCCTGCGCGGTCTCCTTGAAGAGCGCCGCCAGCGCTTCACCCAGGGTGTCCTCCATCACCACGCGGTCGCCGTAAGCGGCAATCACGCGCTTCAACTCCGGCAACTGACCGGACGCCGCGCGCAAATAGAGCGGAGACACGTAAAGGATCGAGTTCTCGATCGGCACCACCACGAGATGGCCGCGAATGACGCGTGAGCCCATCTGATTCCACAGCGAGATCTGCTGCGAAATCTCGGTGTTCTGCTGAATGCGCGCTTCGATCTGAAACGGCCCATAAACCAGTTTGTCCTTGGGGAACGTATAGACGACGAGCTTGCCGTACCCTGGGGAATCGCAACGCGCCGCTAGCCAGGCAATCATGTTCTCGCGCTGGCTCGGCACCATCGGCAGCATGAGGATGAATTCGGCGCGTGCATCGCCGGGTAGCCGCATGATCGTGTAGTACGGTGGCATCGTGGTGGCGGCGCCCTCGCCATCCATGCCGACCAGCTCGCGGGGAAACTGCCACAGATCCTCGCGGTTGTAGAAGACCTCCGGCACATCCATGTGCCAGGCGCGATAGAGCTGCGCCTGGATCAGGAACAGATCTTCGGGGTAGCGGATATGCTGCCGCAGCGCGGGCGGCATCGCGTCCAACGGCTTGAACACACCCGGGAAGGCGCGCGCGTAGGTGCGCAGGAGCGGATCGGCGGGATCGCTGACGTAGAAGTCGACCGTGCCGTTGTAGGCGTCGACCACGATCTTGACCGCGTTGCGGATGTAATTGGCGCCGTTGCCGAAACCGGGCCGCGAGTAAGGAAACCACTGGCTGACCGTGTAGGCGTCTTGTATCCAGAACAGACGCCCGTTGCTTGCGACAACATAGGGATCGTGGTCCAGGCTCAGGAACGGCGCGATCATCCGTACGCGGTCCTGAATATTGCGGTGAAGCAGGATGCGGCTCTGGTCTGTGATATAGCCGCTCAGGAGGATGTTGGGATCGTCGAGTTGCCAGGCGAAGAGCATGCGTCGCGCCGCACCGCCGATCGCGATGCCGTCGCGCCCGCTATATGTCGTGTAGGCATTGTCGGCGCCTTTGGGAAAGTCGAATTCAGCGACATTGCCATTCACGATGACGTAATCCTGCCCGCCTTCACTGAAATAGAGACGCGGCTCGCGAATGACCGGGCCGCCGTTGGAGACGGGCGGAATATCGCGCAGATAGAAAGAGGGTAAGCCTTCGGTGGACTTCTCGGTGACGGGCGACATCACGACGCCAATGCCGTGTGTGAAGATCAGGTGCAGGTTCACCCAGGTTTGGGCGTTGGGCGGCAGCATCGCGGGATCCAGTTCGCGCGCCGACAGCATCACCTGCCGATAGCCGGAGTCGAGCTGATAGCGGTCGATGTCCACCGAGAGAAATTTGTAGTAAGTCCTGATCTCTTGCAATTGCGCGTAGGTATCGAGCAGCGGTTGCACGTCCCATAGCCGGATGTTGTCGATGGTCGCCCGATTGGCCTGCAGCGAGTCGAGCGTCAATCCCTGCTCGGCTTCAAACGGTTTAACCTCGATCTTCGCGAGGCCATAAGCCTCTCGCGTGAGCGCGATCGTGTGGGCGATATAGGGCGTTTCCAGTCTCAGCTCGCTCGGCTTGACATAGAAGCGCTGAAACAGCGCGGGATAGAGCACCGCGAACACAAACGCGCTGCCGAATACGAGCAGCACGAGCACGGCGGGCTGCAGATAGCTGCGCCGGCGCATGTTGATCCAGAGGGCGACGGCTGAGGCCGCCGCCAGGCCCACCAGCATCCACAGAACCGGCAACTCGACGTGCACATCGGTATAGCTCGCGCCGACCACTACGCCGTTGTCGCCATAGAGCAGCAGAAAGCGCTCGAGCCACCACGACCAGGCCTTCACCGCGAAGAACAAGCCGAGCAGTGCCGAAGCATGCGTGATGGCGGCGGACGAGAGCGTCCGGGGCGGCCGCTCCAGCGCGATGTCGCCGCGCAGCCCGTAGACAGCACCCGCAACGATCGCACTCCAGAAGATCAGCCACAGCAGCCAGCTTTTGAGCGCGAGATACGCGGAGAGCGAGAAGAGATAAAAGCCGATGTCCCGCTCGAAAACGGGATCGCGCTCGCCGACTGGCACTTGATAAATGAAGCGAAGGGCGACGTCCCAGCTCGAGATTTCGCTGGCGGCAATCATGAGCCCCAGGACGACCGCGGCGCAGGCAATGCTGAAGCGCCAGCGAATGCGCGGCGCGACCAGTTCGGCCAGTTCGACCAGATCGCCGGTGAATTCGGTTGCACCGGACGGACGGGCTGCCACGGCCCGCAAGATGGCGACGCCCCTCGCGTAACGATGCGCCAGAAACCCCGACAGCCCCAGGGCGCATGCGGAGACGGCGAACACGACGGCAAACAGCAGTGCTTTCGCGGAAAAGACCGTCCAGAAAACGCCGCTATAGCCGATCGAAGCGAACCACAGCCAGTCGACGAGGATGCCGGTGATGCGTCCGACGACGATCAGACCGGCGACGATGGCGATCGCCGTGATTGCATACCGTCTCAGGCGCCCGCCGGGCTTCGCTCCCGAGCGCATAGTTCCTCCTGTGCTGGCCGCCGGCATCGAAGAAGCGATCTACGTCGGGGCCGCGTTCGCCATGAGGAGCTGCGCCAGATTGCCGACCGCCGCCGCGGCGTGTTGCTTGATGCGCTCCCGCGCGTCAATGACATCCGGCGCATCGCGATACTGTGAGATGGCGCCGAACGGGTTGAGCCGCGTCTCCTTTGCCCAGCCCGCAAGCGCCGGCCAGGCCATGCGTGCGCGCTCGCTCGCGAGCGTCGAGAGGAAAGCGCTCAGATAGTCCACGTTGGCATCCCAATACGCGATCGGCGGACAGAGCCGGTTCTTCTCTTCGTCGTTCTCCAGCAGGGCCTCGATCACGCCAAGCATGGCGTACTGGTAGCATGCGAACCCCCACAGGAAAGGCTGGATGGTTACGCGGCCCGCCTCGAAGATCGGGCGCAGGGGGCGGCGCATCAGCCCTCTCGACGCGCAATGGATATGCACCGCCGCCTCGCTTGTGGGCACGCGGCCCTCGTCGAGCACGATCTCATCGCGCTCGATTCTGCGTACGTGGCCGAGACGCACGACATCGCGGATCTCGCGCAACAACGCCAATTCGGCCTCGCTGATTACCGCGCCGCGAAACATGCTGGGCGCGACGCCGGGATCGACGCGAAGGAAGAATTTTTCCGCTTCGAGCCGGGCGAAGAGATCGTCGATGGAAGCAGCCTGGGCCATTGCCTCGAGCTGAATCGCCATGCCGCGATAAGAGACCGGCAGCTGCGCGAGCGGTTGCTGGAACTGGCGGTTCATCCACCAGGCCTCCCGGGGCTTGATCCAGCGGATGGACGACGCGGGCACGTTCTGTTCGAGCAGCCACACGCAGGTGTCGAGGGCGGTCTTGCCCGCACCGATGACGACGAAACGCTCCGGCCGCTCCGTGATGCGCGCTATAGCCCCTGCGGGAATGCAACGAGCGCCGTCTGCGACTTCGAAAGGAGGCGCGCTCGTTGCGGGCACCGTGCCTTCGAGATACGTGGTGTCCACAACCTTGCGCCGCACACGCACTTGCCATGACCTTTGCCCGACCTGCGAGACGAAACGGTCATTGCCGAGGTACTCGCTGCAGGGGAAGTAGTGGACACGTCCGCTCGGCAGAAAGCAGTGGTGCATGACGTGAGCGAAGTAAGCGCGAATCTCGTCGGCGCCGGCGAGTTCGTAGTAGCCCGCATTCGTGCCTGCCGTATCGAGGACGTCCTGCCCAAGCGGCATGGAGCTCACGCCATAGAATGCGGACGGCTGGTGGAGACGGACATAGGGATAAGCGTCGATCCAGTGTCCGCCAGGCGCGTGGCGGCGATCGACAATGGTCAGGGTTGCGTCGGAATGCGTCAGTAACGCGTCGGCAAATGCCATCCCGGCGGCTCCAGCACCGACCACGAGATAGTCCGTTTCCAGCGTTTCATCTGACATTATTCGCTGCCGCCGTCATTGCACATGGACAGGGTCGCGTGGTTGTGCGGGGGAATTGCACAAGGCTGCAACGGCGTGTGATTCGTTAAGGCTTGCTATGAGGATAGGAGTAAAACGAGCGAGTGTCGCCGTCAAATGACAGGGGCGGGAAGTGAGATCAGTTGACCCGCTGCGGCAACCCAGGACAGCAATGAGTGTTAGTGTTTCGGAGCTATTTCCCGACACGGATCGACCGATCCGTACACAACAGGAGAAGACATGACGGAACCCGGCAACATCGAGTTGACCCGCCACCTGCCTCACGCGAGCGCGCGCGTCTGGGCCGCACTGACCGATCCGGTCATTCACGCGAAGTGGTGGGCCGCCGGCGACGTGCGCGCGAGCGTGGGGCACCGGTTCACGCTGGACATGGGGCCGTGGGGACAGCAGCCCTGCGAGGTCGTTGCCGTCGAGCCCGAGCGCTTGTTCGCCTGCACGTTCGCGGCGGGCGCGCTGAACACCACGATCACGTGGCGCCTCGTGCCGGAGGGCGAAGGCACGCGCCTGACGCTGGAGCACAAGGGATTCGACCTGGATGCGCCGATGGGCAAGAGCGCATACGAGGGCATGGGCCGTGGCTGGCCGGGTGTCATCGGGCGGCTTCAGGGCGTGCTGGCGTCCGCCTGAGGCATCGCCGCGCCAGCCGGCGGCCAGGCGTGAAGCCGTTACGATTTTTCCGGCAGGAACCAGTTCATCACGAGCGCGCAGATGCCGCCCGTGGCCACGCCCGACTCCAGCACGTTCTTGAGCGCGTGCGGCAGGCTCGCCAGGATCTCGGGCACCTGCGAGACGCCGAGGCCCAGCGCCAGCGAGACCGAGATGATCAGCAGCGCGCGGCGGTCCAGCCGGATGCCGGCGAGGATGTTGATGCCCGAAGCGGCCACCGCGCCGAACATCACCATGGCCGCGCCGCCCAGCACGGGCTCGGGCACGGCTTGCAGCGCGCCGGCGACCGGTGGAAACAGGCCGAGCACCACGAGCATGCCCGCGATCCAGATGCCTACGTGGCGGCTCGCGATGCCGGTGATCTGGATCACGCCGTTGTTCTGGGCGAAGACCGAGCTCGGGAAGGTGTTGAACACGCCGGCCAGCAGCGAGTTGGCGCCGTTCACGAGCACGCCGCCCTTGATGCGCCGCATCCACACGGGGCCTTCGACGGGCTCTTTCGAGATCTTGCTGGTGGCCGTGACGTCGCCAATGGCTTCGAGCGAGGTGACGAGGTAGATGATCAGCATCGGCACGAACAGCGACCACGAGAAGCCGAGGCCGAAGTGCAACGGGGTCGGAATCTGAAAGAGGGCGGCTTCGCGCGCGCCGGTGAAGTCGAGGCGGCCCATGGCGCCGGCCACGACATAGCCGATCGCGAGCGCGATCACGAGCGCCGTGCTGCGCACCCAGACGATGGGCACGCGGTTCAGCACGATGATGGTGGCGAGCACGACGCAGGAGAGCGTGAGGTTCTCGGGGTTCGCGAAGGTGCCCTTGGCGATCGCGCCGTAGCCGCCGCCCATGCTGATGAGGCCGACCTTGATGAGGGTGAGGCCGATCAGCAGGACCACGATGCCGGTGACGAGCGGCGTGATGAGCCGCTTGATGAAGGGCAGGATGCGCGAGACGCCCATTTCGACGAACGACCCGGCGATCACGACGCCGAAGATCGCCGACATCACCGTGGTGACGGGCGTGCCCTGCTTGACCATCAGGCTGCCGCCCGCGATGAGCGGGCCGACGAAGTTGAAGCTCGTGCCCTGCACGATCAGCAGGCCCGCTCCCAGCGGCCCGAAGCGCTTGCACTGGAGGAAGGTGGCGATGCCGGAGATCACGAGCGACATCGAGACGATCAGCGTGGTGTCGCGGCTAGAGACGCCCAGTGCCTGGCAGATCAGGAGGCCCGGTGTGACGATGGGCACGATGATGGCCAGCAGGTGCTGCAGGGCGGCGACGAAGGCGAGGGTGGGGGCGGGCCGGTCGTCGGGGCCGTAGACGAGGTCGTGGGCGAGTTCGGCGTCGTCGGCGGCGCCGCGCGAAGCGGGTTGGGCGGCGGGTTGGCTGGAGGCGGCAGGCTGCATCGGGGAACGGCGGTCAGGGAAGGTGAAGAGGGAAAAGGCACGAAAGTGCGAGATTTTAACGGCAAGACCGTGCTTGCGCCTCGAAAAGCAACGCGGGGCATACTGAACGGAGCACACTATTCGTGCAGCGCGATGCATCGAATAAGTCGATTCATATGATTGCGGCGGCAAGGAATCGCGGGGCCGGGTTGTTCCACTGCTTTGAGCCGAAGGCGACACATGACGCTTCCGTTCTTCACGATCGGCCACTCCGATCACACCCTCGACGACTTCATCGGCCTGTTGACCGGCGCCCAGCCAGGCGTGGTCAGGGACGTGAGAAAAATCCCGAGATCGAGAATCAATCCTCAGTTCAACGAAGCAATGCTTGCTCGAGCCCCTCGACATTCAGCACGGCGTGCCGCGCGGGAAGGTCACTTCGTGACGTACCAGAGGGCGCTGGTACCTGGGGCGCTCGCTTGCGGCTTGGGCGCCGGAGTCGGGCTGGTGCTGGCCGCTTGTGTTGTTTGTGCGGTCTGCTGCGCGCCTGCCGGCGCGGTCTGTGCGGTGCCCACGTTGGCCTGCGGCGCCGGCAAGCTCGCCGCAGGCGCTTTGCCCGGCGACGACGCCGTGACATACCAGAGCGCGTCCGTCGATACGCTGGACGCCCCGCGCGTGGCGGCGGTCTTCGGCGCGGCGCTCTGGTCCGCCGCCGGGGATTGCGCGGTCGTGGTTCCCGTGGCTGCGCCCGCGCTCGTCTTCTGCGCGATTGCCTCGGCCGAGCCAATCTGGAAGACCAGCTTGCGCTCCGGCGATGCAATGACGGCATACGGCGGCTGCGCCTCCCAGCGCAGCACGACGCGCCCGCGCGGCGTTTCCGCGAAGATGGCCGGCACGTGCTTCATGTCGCTGAACTGGACATAGACCCTGGTGCCGTCGTCGAATACCTGCACGGGTTTCGCCGCGTCCGCGCCGCTCATGATCCAGCCGAAGTTATAGGCGCCCGGCGCGGCCGACGAGATGGCCGGCGTTCCCGGTGCCGATGCCGGTGTGGCTTGCGCACCGTGCGGCGTGTTCATCTTGACCTGATTGACCTGCAGCGTCGCGAACGGGTTATAGCCCTCGGGCGGCACATAGGATGGCGGAAGGATGGGCATGGGCGAGTCCGGCGAGCGGGTGATGGATTGCGCGGTGGCGTAGACCTTGCGGGCGTACGCGAGACGCTTGTCGGGCGAGGAGGCGTTGTAGGCGCCAATCGCGCTCCACGTGGGGCCGTACTGGCGGATATTCTCCGCGAGTATCCATGCGCCGACGTACGCATTCGTGCACGGATCGAACAGGCTCTGCTCCGAGATGCCTTCGCGCGCGAGGCGCGGCAGCCAGGAGCTGTTGATCTGCATGAGGCCGATATCGACCGTGCCGTCGCTATTGGTGTTGACGGCGTGAGTTTGCGTGCCCGATTCCACCTGGGCAATGGCACGCATCAGGCTCACATTGACGTGCTGAAACGATGCCGCATCGTCGATGCAATCGGCACGGGCAGTGGAGGGCACTGCGCACAGCATGGCGGCCTGCACCAGCGAGGCGGGCAGCCATATGGGCAGATAATGGCGCAACGAGGCTGATTTTCGGTACTGCATGATTTTAATGGCCGGCGCGTGTCGCGAGGCTCGCGATAACCGGCGCGTGCGGCTGGTCGAAAAGCCGCTTTCTCATGCCTGCAAGAAGCCTCTCCCCCGAGAGGCCCGCTACCCGGTCTTGCGCGTCCATCACGCCCCTTTTCATTCAAATTCTTGTGCGGATGACTCTTTCATCCGATTCTCGGGTACGGATTTTATCGGAGAATTGAATCGCTGAACCGTTCTGGTTAATAGAGATTGTTAAATGACGATGCGCGCGGCAAGCGCTTATCGGTATTTGTTGCTGAAATGATGGTGAAAATTCTATTTCGGCAAAAAATACGCGGATTAATGACCGTGACAGGCGTTAATGCCGGAGCGATTTATATGCATTCTGAATCGCAAATCGTATGCTCCGGCATTCAACTCGCGGATACCCGTCGTTTGTACGTCTATTTAATCAGGATACCGAATGGTTTGACTTGCCTCACGCGGCGCTCAGCGTCGTGTCGATGCGCGTGCCGCGCTTGATGAAGAGCGTGACGGGCGTCTTCTCGCAGATCTCGGCAAGCCGTGCGCGTTGCGCCTCGTCCACGCCAGCGACGGTCACGCCGCGGCGGATGTACTGCGTGCCGTCCTGCTCGGCGTGCAGGCTGACTTCCACGCCGATCGTCGCGTTCGGCCAGGTTTTGCGCTGCATGTACATGCGCAGCGTGGCGGCGGTGCAGGCGGCAAGCCCGGAGAGCACCAACGCGAACGGCGCCGGGCCGCGATCCTCGCCGCCTTCGTGCGGGCCTTCGTCGCCGGTCAGCGCGTGGCGGCCGGCCTCGAGGGCGACGACGTAGTTGGGCGCATCGGCGGCAAGGCGAGCGGTGGCGGTGGCGAGCGGCATGACGGATTCCTCGGTGCGAGGCGTTTCTCGGGCCGGCAAGCGTCCGCAAGCGGGCGGCGAGAGGCGCTGGTTGAGTCGGGGGAGCCGGGCACGAGCAATGTGCCGGACAGAAGGATTGTGCCATCGACGCGCGCCTGTTCGTCAGGCTGGGTCGATTCAGAGCCTGCTGTGCGCCCCCGGCGATCGATCAGGTCTCTACGTCGGCCAGACTGAAATTCTCGGTCTTGTCGCTGTACGAAAAAACTTCGCCGTATCGGCCCCAGTCGATCACGGCGTCGAGCGTTTCCTCTGCCGCACCGTCGGTCAGGAAATCTTCGAGTTCCTGCTCGAAGCGCACACGCGGTGCGCGGTGGCCTGGGCGCTCGTCCAGCACCTTCTTGATGCGCGCCGCGAGCGGCACGTTGCGCAGCAGATACTCGGCGAACATCATCTTGCGTTCCTGAGTGCCGAACTCCGCAAACTTGCGGCCAGCCTGAGTGAGGGAAACGTCACCTTCGCTGACGTCGGCAAAACCGAGGTGCTGGAGCGTTTCCGCGATCGGGAACAGGTCGTCGATCTCGAGCTGCAACGTCCGTGCGATCTCGGGCATGTCCGCGTGGCCGTTGTACGGTTCCGCGGCCAGCGTCTCGATCAGACCGGCCAGCAGATTGGTGGACACCTGTGGCAGCCGGGAGCCGAGTTCGAGCGCCTTCTTCGTGACCTCGCCGGTCTGGCGCGCGGTCATCTTTGCGTAGATGTCGTCCACGAGCTTGCGGAACGTTTGATCGAGCCGGTTGCGCGGATGCGCGAACGGCACCTTGATCTCCGCGACGACGCGGCCCGGATTCGAGGAGAGCACGAGAATGCGGTCGCACATGAACACCGCCTCTTCGATGTTGTGCGTGACGATCAGTATCGACTTGATCGGCAGGCGGCGCTGCGTCCACAGGTCGAGCAGGTCGGTGCGCAGCGTCTCCGCCGTGAGCACGTCGAGCGCGGAGAACGGCTCGTCCATCAGCATCAGCGTGGGGTCGACCACGAGCGCGCGTGCAAAGCCCACGCGCTGGCGCATGCCGCCCGAGAGCTCGCGCGGATAGGCGTTCTCGAAGCCATCGAGGCCGATCAGGTCGATGGCCGCCAGTGCACGTTCGCGCCGCGGCTGGGGGCCCACGCCGATCGCCTCGAGGCCGGCTTCGACGTTTTCCAGCACGGTGAGCCACGGGAACAGCGCGAAAGTCTGGAACACCATCGCCACGCCTTCGGCCGGTCCGTGCAGGCCTTTGCCCATGTAGGTCACGTCGCCGCTGGTCGGCCGGATGAGGCCGGCGATGATGCGCAGGAGCGTGGACTTGCCCGAGCCCGAACGGCCGAGCAGCCCGACGATTTCGCCCTCGCGCAGCGAGAGGTTCACGTCGTCGAGGACCAGCAGCTCGCTCTGGTTCTTGTCGAAGCCCCGGCTGACGTGCTGCACGTCGAGGATCTGCTCGCCGAGGCGCGGCGAAGCCTCGAGCACGTCGGCGGTAATGGTTCTAGCGTATTGCATGGGATGCCCTCTCAATCAAGTCGAAGCCTGGATTCGGCATAGGCATAAAGGGGACGCCACAACGTGCGGTTGAACAGCGTGACGAACAGGGACATGACCGCGATGCCCAGAATGATTTTCGGGAAGTCGCCGGCGGCCGTGGTCTGCGCGATATAGGCGCCCAGACCGTGGGCGACGACCTTGGTGTCGCCCCATTGCACGAATTCGGAGACGATGCTCGCGTTCCATGCGCCACCGGAAGCTGTGATCGCGCCCGTCACGTAGTAGGGGAAGATGCCGGGCAGCATCACCTTGCGCCACCATTGCCAGCCGCGAATGTGGAAGTTCTTCGCCGCTTCCTTGTAGTCGTTCGGATAGGCGGTGGCGCCGGCGATCACGTTGAAAAGGATGTACCACTGCGTGCCGAGCACGATCAGCGGCGAGAGCCAGATGTCCGGGTTCAGGTGGTACTTGACGATCACGATCACAAACACCGGAAACAGCAGGTTCGCCGGGAACGCCGCGAGGAATTGCGCGAGCGGCTGAATCTTCTCGGCGAGCGCGGGACGCAGGCCGATCAGCACGCCGAGCGGCACCCAGATCACGGAGGAAATCGCGATCAGCAGCACCACGCGCAACAGCGTGATCAGCCCGAGCACGAAGACGTGGCCGACCTCGTCGAGCGTGACACCGGTGCGTACGTAGGCGACCACCCGCCAGACGACATAGACGGTCAGCAGCAGTACGAGGATGCCCCAGATGATGTCGCCGACGCGCGTCGACGACTGCCGCTCGGAACGGCCGGCACCTTTGGTATCTGGCAGGGGCAGGTGAACCGGAATCCGCGCTGCTGTCGCGAGCAGCACGCCCGCGGGCATGAGCAGGCGGTGGATCAAACGGGTGCGCCGCATCGTGTCGAGCAGCCAGGACTCGGGCGCGTTACCCGAGCTCGTGGTCTCCATGCGGAATTTGTCGGCCCACGCGACGAGCGGCCGGAACAGCAACTGGTCGTATGCAAGAATCACGACCGTCATGGCGAGGATCACCCAGCCGACGGCGTGCAGATTCTTGTCGCTGATCGCCTGAGCCAGATACGCGCCAATGCCCGGCAGCGTAATCGTATTGTTGCCTACGGTAATGGCTTCGGAGGCGACGACGAAAAACCATCCGCCCGACATCGACATCATCATGTTCCAGATGAGGCCCGGCATCGAGAACGGCACGTCCAGCTTCCAGAAACGCTGCCAGCCGGTCAGGTGAAAACCGCGTGAGACCTCGTCGAGATCGCGCGGCACCGTGCGCAGCGACTGGTAGAAGCTGAAGGTCATGTTCCAGGCCTGGCTCGTCCAGATCGCAAAGATCGCGGCCAGTTCTGCGCCGAGCACGCGCCCTGGGAAGAGCGACAGAAAGAACGTGACCGTAAACGAGATATAGCCGAGCACGGGCACCGACTGCAGGATGTCGAGGATCGGCACCAGCACCTTTTCGGCGCGGCGGCTCTTCGCTGCAAGCGTGCCGTAAGTCAATGTGAAGACGAGCGAGGCGATCATTGCCGCGAGCATGCGCAGCGTGGTGCGCATCGCATACTCCGGCAACATCGCGGGGTCGAGCGAGATCACCTGGGTCTTCAGCGTCGACATGGGCGCAAGCGTCTGATGAAAGCCGATCGACGCCATCGCAATCAGCCCGATGATCAGAGGAAAGGCCACAAAGTCCCATGCATTCGGGAGTAACCGCTGAGCGGAAATGTTCGCCGTGCGGTTCAGATTGAAACTGAACTCCATCGCTGGTCTCCTGGACGACGAGTGTTCGTGGAGAGTGAAATCGTTCTGTAATACTTATGACAATTATTCAGCTCGCGACCGTGTCCGAGCAGTGCCGAATTTTCTGATATTGGCCCACATTCGTGACGGGAATTTTGCAGAGCCTATGAAAGCAGCGTGTGCCCGTGCGCTCGAACAGCACCAGTTCGCCGTCTCCTGCCTGCTCGCTGCCGTTCACCACGATGCGCCCGCGCAGCACGACGAGCGCGAGCGAGCGTCCGGCGGGGGGTAGACAAGGCGGGTCCCGTGTCCGCCCTTCACGCGCATCTTTCCAGTAGTGGGTCCCGGTAAGTCGCTGCGTCTCACCAGTGGAACGGTGGTTCGAGCGCTCGGGTGGCGAAGCGGTCGGCTCAACCCGGCCCTCGCAATGCTTCTGGCCGCATCTGGCGAACGGTAGTGCTATTCGTGTGGAGCGCCGTGGCCGGAAGGGGGCGCCTGCAGGTTCGCGCGTGCGCCGCCGCCAATCGATATATCCAGTTAGTTATGCAGATGTTTTGATCGGCGATTGGCTTGGGGCGTCATCATAGAAGAACGCCGGGACGCCTGGAATGCCCTTCGCGGGAAATCAGTATTGCGTGCGAGGGATAACCGCCTGCAAGCATTGATCGACAAGCCATTGCGCGATTTTCGCCCCGTTCCAGGGGTTTTCCAGCGCTATCCGGGCCGAGCGGCATTTTTTACCCTCCCCGCATTCGAACCTCACGCCCCGCAGCCCGGCGCGCCAGCGCGCCGGAGCAGATCCCAGAGTCTCATGTGTGCAGCCCCACACTGACGAACGTTCATGAGTTTCGCGTGCCCCGCATCGGTGGGGCGCGGCGCAACGTAGTCCGCGGAGAGGAAATGAAGCGAAATCGTAATGCCAAGATCATAGCCACGCTCGGGCCGGCCAGCTCGGACCCGAAGGTCATCCGCGCGCTTTTTGAGGCCGGTGTCGACGTCTTCCGGCTGAATTTCAGCCACGGCACGCACGACGATCATAGCCAGCGTCATGCGGAAATTCGCCGCCTGGAGCAGGAATACGGCCGCCCGGTCGGCATCCTGCTCGATCTCCAGGGGCCGAAGCTGCGCCTGGGCACGTTCGAGAACGGCGCCGCGGAACTCGCCGTCGGCGCTCGCTTCCGTCTCGACCTCGATACGACGCCGGGCAGCCAGGTGCGCGCGCCGCTCCCGCATCCCGAGATCTTTCAGGCCATCAAGCCGGGTTCGGAACTGCTGCTCGACGACGGCAAGATCCGTCTGCGCGTGGAAGAGTCGGGCGATAGCTTCGCCGAGACCGTCGTGCTGGCGGGCGGGCGCATTTCCGACCGCAAGGGCGTGAACGTGCCGGGCTCCCATCTGCCGATCTCGCCGCTCACGAAGAAGGACCGCGCGGATCTCGCGTTCGGTCTCGAGCTGGGCGTCGACTGGGTGGCGCTCTCGTTCGTGCAATGCGTGGAGGATATCGAGGAAGCGCGCGCGCTGATCGGCGACCGCGCATGGATCATGGCGAAGCTCGAGAAGCCGCTGGCGATCGATCACCTCGAAGGCATCGTCCAGCGCTGCGACGGCGTGATGGTGGCACGCGGCGACCTCGGCGTGGAGCTGCCGGCCGAGCAGATTCCGGAGTTGCAGCGCCGCATCATTCGCGAATGCCGCCGCGTCGGCCGGGTGGTCGTCGTTGCGACGCAGATGCTCGAATCGATGACGAATTCGCCGGTGCCCACGCGTGCGGAAACCTCGGACGTCGCCGGCGCGATCTACGAAGGCGCCGACGCGGTGATGCTCTCGGCCGAATCGGCGAGCGGCAAGTTCCCGCTCGAGGCGGTCACCACGATGAACCGCATCATCGAGCGCGTGGAGCGCGACCCGGCTTACCGCGAGCAGATCGACGCCTCGCACACGCGCGCCGATGCGACGGTCGCCGATTCAATCTGCTGCGCGCTCAGGAAGGCCGTGCAATTGATCGAGCCGGCCGTGACCGTCACCTATACGAGCTCGGGCTTCACGAGCTTGCGGGCGGCCCGCGAGCGTGCCTCGTCGCGTATCGTCGCGTTGACGCCTTCGGAGACGGTTGCACGCCGCCTCGCGTTGACCTGGGGCGTTCACGCGGTGCCGCGCGTGGAGGCGTCCAACGTCGACGAGATGATCGGCCTCGCATGCCGCGCGGCGGTGAGCGAAGGCTTCGGCCGTGAAGGCGACCTCGTGGCGATTGCGGCCGGCTTGCCGTTCGGCGAATCGGGCACGACGAACCTGCTGCAGATCGCGAAGATCACGGGCTGAGCGTCTCGCGCCAGTTCGCGGCGCCCCTCATAGCAGCGGCAGCGTGAGCCGGATGTGCTCGGCAAACGCGGCGGTGAGATGCGAGGGGCGCTTGCGTTCGAACTTCAAGGTAATCCCCACAGCGGGCAGGGGCGGCAGGCCGGGATCGCCGTGCAGGATCGCGAGGTCCGCCGGCACTGCCGTCTGCGTCATCACCGCGAAGGCCTGTCCCGAGCGCACCAGCGCGGTCAGGCCGGCGAGGCTGCTGCTCGCATAGGCCAGCCGGTAAGCGCGGCCGACACGTTGCAGCGCTTCGCACGCCGCAAGGTGGTCGAGCGTGTCCGGATCGGAGAGCGCGAGCGGCAACGGATCGAAGTGCGCCGGATCCAGCCCCGGATAGCCGATCCACACGAGCTGCTCGTGGCGAATGATCTCGCCGTCCGCGCTGTCCCTCATCCCCTCACGCATCTCCGGCAACGAAATCATCGCGAGATCCACGGCGCGGTTTTCGAGCTGCTCGATGAGGCGCGGCGTGGGCCCGCAAACGACCTCCACGAGCGCCTGCGGGTGCTGGCGTGAAAACTCGCGCAGCAGCGCGGGCAGAAACACGGCGGCATAGTCGTCCGGGCAGCCGAAGCGGATCGTCCCCGTCAATCCCTTGCCGCACAAGTCGGCCATCGCCTCGTCATGCAGCCGCAGCATGCGCTGGGCGTGAATCAACAGGCGCTCGCCGGGATTCGTCAGCACCACGCCACGGCCGGTGCGCTGGAATAGCGGCTGGTCGACTATTTCTTCAAGGCGCTTCATCTGCTGGCTCAGCGCGGACTGCGTGCGGCCGATCCGGCTGGCCGCGCGGCTGAGCGAGCGTACTTCGGCAATGACCGCAAACGAACGTAGCAGATCGATTTCGAGCGACTGACTCACGATATTCGCCCCCAATAGCCGGCGCCGATATTAGCCATGCTGCTAGCTCGCATTAAAACTATTCGATTCTATAAAACCAGAGGCGCGCCTACACTGCAAGTCATTCCCGCCACGCGCCCGCATGTGCTCCGCATGTGCCCGCCAACCACGAGGAGAAGCATCGTGTCCCGCAACGACGACACAACGTTTTGGCGCAACGCCAGGCAGCACCTCATCCGTTACGGCGGCACGTTCGAGCCGATGATCATCGAGCGCGCCCAGGGCAGCTTTGTCTACGACGCGGATGGCCGCGCGATCCTCGATTTCACCTCGGGGCAGATGAGCGCGGTGCTGGGGCACAGCCACCCTGAAATCGTCTCGGTCATCAACGAGTACGCGGGCAAGCTCGATCACCTCTTCAGCGGCATGCTCTCGCGGCCCGTGGTCGACCTCGCGACACGCCTCGCCGAAGTGACACCCGCCGGGCTCGACCGCGCGCTTTTGCTGAGCACCGGCGCGGAGTCCAACGAGGCCGCCATCCGCATGGCGAAACTCGTCACGGGCAAGTATGAAATCGTCGGCTTCGCCCAGTCGTGGCACGGCATGACGGGCGGCGCGGCGTCCGCGACCTATAGCGCGGGCCGCAAGGGCGTGGGCCCCGCCGCGGTCGGTTCGTTTGCGATACCGGCGCCATTCGCGTACCGGCCGCGCTTCGAGCGCAACGGCCATTACGATCACCTTGCGGAGCTGGACTACGCCTTCGATCTCATCGATCGCCAGTCCAGCGGCAGTCTCGCGGCCTTCATCGCCGAGCCGATCCTGAGTTCGGGCGGCATCATCGAGTTGCCCGAAGGCTATATGGCTGAGCTCAAGCGCAAATGCGAAGCGCGCGGCATGCTGCTGATTCTGGACGAGGCGCAAACCGGTGTGGGGCGCACCGGCACGATGTTCGCCTGCGAGCGTGACGGCGTGACGCCCGACATTCTCACGCTCTCCAAGACGCTGGGCGCGGGGCTGCCGCTCGCGGCCGTGGTGACTTCCGAGGAGATCGAAGAGCGCGCGCACGAGCTGGGCTATCTGTTCTACACGACGCACGTGTCCGATCCGCTGCCGGCCGCCGTCGGCCTGCGGGTGCTCGACGTGGTCGAGCGCGAGGGGCTGGTGGCGCGCGCGAACGCGATGGGCGAGCGGCTGCGGCGCGGCCTGCTGGATCTGATGGAGCGTTTCGAGTGCATCGGCGACGTGCGCGGCCGCGGGCTGCTGCTCGGCATGGAGGTCGTCAAGGACCGCCGCACCAAGGAACCCGCCGATGGGCTGGGCGCCAGGATCACGCGCGAGTGCATGAACCTGGGGCTCAGCATGAACATCGTGCAGTTGCCCGGCATGGGCGGTGTGTTCCGGATTGCGCCGCCGTTGACCGTGAGCGAAGAGGAGATCGACCTGGGTCTCTCGCTGCTGGGCCAGGCGATCGAGCGCTCGCTGTAAGCGCCAGTCAGGGCTTAGCCAGGCTGGAAGTAAGTCTCCAGGGACTTTACGTGCTCGTTCGCGACGATGGCGCCAATGTAGCCATCGGGACGGACGAGTATCCAATCGCCAGTCCCTACCGCGTAGGCGTCGCGGAAATGGCCTCCATCATCGATGACATCGCCACGGGCGCCAAACGTATGGATGTGCAGGCCCGCGCGTGGTGCGACCCGATCGCGGCTGACGTCGTAGCCGAAGAGCGTCCAGTGAGTGCCCTTCAACAGGTTGAAGACACGCGTCGAATGCCCGCTTATCAAACGAATTGGCGCATCAGGGGCGCGCTCGCCAGCACGCAGGCCTGAAGAGCGTTCAGGACATTCCATCGCGAGCGAAGACTCCGGGTAGCCGATGTCGAGCTGTTGCACTTCGCGACCTCGCCGATTATCCCCACGCTTCATGGCGTCGAGAAGCCTGGTGGTGAGACCGAGCATGCTGGCCGCCACCGGCCGACGCTCTTCCTCGTAGCTGTCAAGAAGCGCAACGGGAGCGCCATCGATCACCGCTGCGAGTTTCCATCCGAGGTTGTACGCATCCTGAACGCTGGTGTTGAGCCCCTGGCCGCCTGTGGGGGGATGCGTGTGCGCGGCGTCACCCACGAGAAACACGCGGCCATCACGGTAGCGATCGGCGAGACGCGCATTCATGTTGTAGGCAGAGGCCCAGGATACGGATTCGATGTGTATATCGTTGCGGCCCGTACGCGCGCGTATCATTGCGGCGAGCCCCGTTGCAGAAAGGTCAACGTCGCCTTCCAGTGGCACTGGAGCCTGTATCTGGAACATTTCCGTTCCAACCAGCGGACATAACGCGAGTTGCCGTTCCATGGAGCCCTCGTTGAAGCGATGCCAGGCATTGCGGTCAAGACCCGTGAGGAAGACATCGGCAACCACGGCGCGCACAGCAAGTGTCTTGCCTGGAAAGCCGATCTGGAGTGCGTTGCGCACAAAGCTGCGCCCCCCGTCTGCGCCAACCAGAAAGCGTGCCTGAATGGTCCGTTCGCCGCGCTGAGTGGCAACACGGGCCAGTACGCCGTCTTCGTCCTGTTTCAGCCCTGCCAGCTCGCATCCGAACTCCACCCGACCGCCGAGTTCAGCAAGACGCTCGCGCATGACTGACTCGGTCAGAAACTGCGGGACGAGCAGCGGCGAACGATAGGGTTCTGACGGCGTTGGGGCTTCGTTCGCTTCGGCGGCCGATTCGGCGTAGCTGCCGTCGTCACGATATTCGCGCTGCGGCGGATAGGGGCCGCCCGCCAGCATCATGCGATCCACGATGCCGAGATCCTCGAAGATTTCCAGTGTCCGCGGCTGAATACCTTTGCCGCGTGACCCGCCGAACGGCACCTCCAGCTTGTCGAGGAGGCAGAACGACACTCCGCGTCGCGCCAGCTCGATGGCCAGTGTCACGCCTGTGGCGCCCGCCCCGGAAATCACCACGTCGACAGTCGTATCCTCGAGCATCATGCCTCCGATATGTGTAAAATGCACGCAACAGGAGGGATGTTATGCCAGCACGAAAAAATGTGCAAGATGCACGCATATCGGCGTCTATTCGGGAATTGCATGGGTCGTTGATCAGGATTGTCAGCGTGATGAACCGCCCTGATGTCGACGAAAATATGATTCGTGAGGCGGGAATTGCTCTCGACCGCGCGTTGTTTCCGCTGCTGGTCGCAGTCGAGCGGCTCGGCCCGCTTGGTATGGTCGATCTCGCGGGAAGGGTCGGCCGTGACCACACGACGGTCAGCCGTCAGGTGGCGAAACTGGAGAGCCTTGGTTTCGTCGAGCGTCGAGCGGGCGCCGAAGATGGCCGCGTCCGGCAAGTCATCGCTACAGCAAAGGGCAAGGCGATGACCGACGCGGTCGATGCCGCACGTGATCGCCTTGGGCGAAGGTTGTTCGTCCATTGGGAGCCTCAGGAAATCGACGAATTCGTGCGCCTTTTACGAAAATTCGCCGAGGACATCGAGACTCACGCATCTGGATCTGGGGCGTAATCCCGGGGCAGCTAGCCGATCTCCATCTCGTCCAGCTTCTTGACGCGGTAGACGATGAAGGAAATGAGCCAGGCCGCCGCGAAAATCCCGATGATGCCGTAGCCGAGCAGACCGAAATTGTTATTCAGATCGTTCATGCGGTCCCAGAACCAGCCTTGCAGGTTCAGTTCCCCCGCGATCAGCCCCAGCGTTTCAATTCCGCCGATCAGGATCGCCACGGCGGCGGAGACGGTGGTGATGGTGAGGTTGTAATAGAGTTTGCGAATCGGTTTCACGAAGGCCCAGCCATAGGCGCCGAGCATGAGGATGCCATCGGTCGTATCGATCAGCGACATGCCCGCGGAGAACAGCGCCGGAAACGCGAGGATCGACCAGATCGGCAGTCCCTTGCTGGCCTCCGTCGCGGCGACGGTGAGCAGGCTCACCTCGGTCACCGTGTCGAACCCCAGTCCGAACAGAAACCCCACCGGCAGCATATGCCAGCT
This sequence comes from Paraburkholderia oxyphila NBRC 105797, assembly GCF_000685075.1. GTDB lineage: Bacteria > Pseudomonadota > Gammaproteobacteria > Burkholderiales > Burkholderiaceae > Paraburkholderia > Paraburkholderia oxyphila. The sequence goes on along the minus strand of NZ_BAYD01000018.1, from coordinate 86,178 downwards.
CTGACTGACGAGCCGGAAGAGGGGTCTCAACATGCGGGCGATCAAGCCCCGGTTGTTAAGCAGGATGTTGAGGCTGTCGTCATCGTAGTCGCCGCCGCGACGCACATGCCGGTAGGTCTTATACACGTCCCGGGCGACCACAAGATTCAAAATCGCCATCAACAGCAAGAAGCCGCCGGAGACGAGCGTACCGATGATGCCCGCGATATTGTTGAACGAGTCGAAGCTGCTCTGCAGGCTCATCACCGTGATGGCGATGACGGCGGTGCCGATCAGCAATACCAGGGAATGGCCGATGGAAAAGAAGAATCCTACCGCGACGGGGTGCTTGTTCTCCTGCATCAACTTGCGCGTGACATTGTCGATCGCGGCGATATGGTCTGCATCCACCGCGTGGCGCAGACCAAAGCCGTAGGCCAGCAAGGCCGTGCCGAGCAATACCGGGCGATGATGGAAAGCGATGAGTGCCCAGATCCAGGCACCCAGGTTGACTGCGATGAGAAAGACGTAGATGCCGATGACCTTGCCCCTGACATCGGCGGAACTGTCGTTGAAAACGTGTTTTAAAGCTCTGAACATGGTTCTGCCTCCAATGGCGCTCGTCTCAGCAAACCGGCTCAGACAGCAGAACCTGAACCTTCACCGGGGCACCCCGCCCGATGCGAATGCGTCGACGCCGTTTGATGGCAGGTCTCCTGGCTCGCGGGTCGACATCCATTGCCGGCCTTCCCGGTTTCCCAGTGGCCCTTCAGGCATGGACTCGCCGCTCACAGTTGCGGGGGCAGCCGCAGACTCGAGGCGCGAAAGCCTCCACTGCGTTCCCTTTTGATCCCGTCGCCGGGAACCATCAGCGCGAGAGCGTAATAGGCCGCACTCTGGTACGTCAACCGGCAAACTGACGGCACCGCAAAAATGCGACGCGATGAGCGCGGGCGTCAGCTTCATCGAGGTAAAACGAAGGCAATTGGAAAGCTTTTGGGGCGCTTTGACCCAGGCGTGCCGGGCAAGCTCGCAAGGGCGCGGCGCCCTGTCTGTGGCGTATCGATCACACGCGCGGAGGAATGCGAAACCACGTGATCGCCACGACGAGCAGAAACATCACATAGGCGGTTGCGAACACCCAGCCCGGCAAGTCGTAATAGAGCCAATAGCTGACCCAGCGCTGGATAAAGCCTTGCGGACCGACGCTGCCGGTGCGCAGCCAGTCTTCGAGCACCGTGAGCGGGCACGGTATGTCGAGGACGGCAAGCAGCGCAACCACGCCTATGGCCACGAGATGCACGATACGCAGCACGCGATTGCGCACCCAGCCGCGCTTGAACCATGCGCCCACCCAGATCGCAAGCAGGCCGCCGACAATGAAGAGCACCAGCAGCGCATGCAGCATGAGAACGGTATTCGCCAGCCAGTTCACGGCGCGCTTTCCCGATCGCTTGCCGTCACGCGCTCACTCGATGCTCGGGAAGTAGGTGTCGCTCTCGGCATCGAATATCGCTTCGTCGAGCACCACGTCGAACGTGCAGGCGCCGCCGGGTTGGGCGGGATCCCGGCATGCTTCGAAGCGCGCGCGCACGCGCTGGCGGATGCGCTCCTGGATGGTGCGCCGTTGCGCGGTGCCGAGACCCGCGTAGCGTTCGAATTGCGCGCGTGTCGCGTGGATCGTGGCGGCGCAGCGCGCATCGAGTGTCGAGTCGCGATGCGAATCCACGACCCAGCTCAGGTGCACGATGATCGCGTCGCCTTCTTCAAGGATGCTCACAGTGGACGTCTTCGGCGAATCGAAGAGATGGGCCAGTGCAATCTGGATCTCCTCGAGCCGTTGCGCGAAATCGAATGTCTTCATGGTCGCTCCATGGGCGTGCGGGGTTGCCGCCAGCGCGCCACACGCCTCGTGCGCGTCATAGATCGACGCCGCCGGCCCCAGGTGGCTCAGTCGGCCTGGGCGGTTCGTCCTTGCCGGACGGCTCGGGCGCATCCTCCTCCCAATGGGCGCGCGTACCGTAGTACTCGTGCAGCGTGGTGGCCCAGCCGATATCGGCCATGGCGGGCCAGTGGTTCTTGTCGAAGCCCGGCGCGTGCCTGATTTTTTCGGCCTTCACATTCAGCACGAAGCATTTGTGGGTGGTGTCGAGCGTGAGCGCGGGCCAGGGCAGCGCCAGCAGCTTGTCGCCGATGCCGAGAAAGCCGCCGCACGACATGACGGCGTAGACGATACGCCCGGTCTCGACTTCCAGCATGATCTCCTTGATCTTGCCGACTTCTTCGTCATCCGAACTGAAGACGCTATCGCCCTCGAGCGTGCTCGCGCCCATGATGTAGGGTCCGGGACCGGCCGCGGTCGCGCTGCCTTTGCCGACGATATGTGCGCCGAGATGCGGAGAACCGGGATTCGTGGGCATGATGTGCTCCTCAATTAGACGGCGAATGGTCATGAAACGCCCGGGCTGGCGTGACAGGGCAACGTCGGCGGGGTGCTTTCCATTCAAGCGTAGTCGATCTCCGCAGACACGTGGGTGGCCGTATCGCGCCTTCCCGGCAAACCAGCACAACGGGCATGCCCTATGCTAGCGATGCATCGCCAGCACGGCTGAACTGCCAACCACCGGAGACCCAGCGCGGCGAGGTGCTCACGGGCTACCTCGTGGGCTCCGCGCTGATGCTGGGTGCCGCGATGATCGCGGCAATCTGGGGCGTGGATGCCGAGCGCAAGCCGCTGGAACACGTGGCCGCGCCACTTTCTGCGGTACCGGACGAGCCGTGATGCGGGCCTTGCGCTCGAATTTGCCGGGCGCGAATGGCCCGGCGGGAACGGCCGCTTACGATCCCCACACCTGCATTTCGTCGAGCGAGTAGCCCCACTGCGTCGCGCGCTTGGTGCCGTACATCCGCACGTAGCGGCCGTGGCCGTTCAGGTTCGGCAGCGTGACGTGACCATACGCGACGCCGTTGCTGGTGGAGTAGAGCGTCGTCCAGTTGAGCAATGCCGGCCATCATGTCGGCAACGAGGTTCTTCATCTTCACAATCAGTTATCCATATCAAATGGAACTGATGGATGCGCATGGCGTCCGGATGATTTTCTTGACGGGCGGCGCCGCACAACGCAACGCCGCCTGGCGCGGTTCTCTCTGCCGCGTTCGCCGGCCTTGCGCAGTGAGCCTGGAAAAAGCCTGCGAGGGTTCGCAGGCTTTCTGCTGGTGGGAGCGCTTGCCGGGCAACCGATGGCCGTAGGGCAAGCGCTTATGTCATGACAATCTCATGGCCTCTCGGGCTGAAACGGTAACCGCCACCCGAGCGCTTCGCATCGTACATGGCCCTGTCCGCTCTTTCGACGAGACCGGCAAGCGTTTCGCTGGCCGCCTCACGGGTGGCGATGCCGATGCTCAGTCCAACGAACCCGAACTCGCGTGCAAGCGGGTCCACCGCCGCAATCAAGCGGTTGCAAAGCTGATCGACATCCGCGCGGTTCGCGAGACCCGGTGCGATCAGCACGAATTCGTCGCCGCCCACTCTCGCGAGCAGATCGCCGGAACGCCGCACCTGGCGCAGCCGCTCCGAAACGCGGCGCAACAGCGCGTCGCCGGTGGCATGGCCCAAGGTGTCGTTGATGAGCTTGAAGCCGTCGAGGTCCATGAAGAGGGCGGTGACGGGGCCAGGGGCCGTCGCCTCACCACCTTCCAGCGCGCGTAGATGCAGTTCCAGTTCGCGCCGGTTCGGCAGCCCGGTGAGGGCGTCGCGCAACGCTGCACGCGTCATGCGCTCCGCGCCTCGCACGACGCCGTCGAACGCCTTCCTCTGCATGACCGTGGCGAAGGCCAGCAGCGCCAGCACACCCAGCAGCAAGCCGGCGAACGCATAGCCCGTGAGCTCGAGGCGGACAGTTTCGTCGCGCAGGGCCGCCGCCCTTCTGGCGTCGCAATCGGCGACGATCGCGCCAATGCGCTGGCGAAGCCGGTCCATCGCCGCCTTCCCGGCATTGGTCTTGACCACGCTCAGCGCGCGCTCGTGTTGCCCGAGCCGCTCGAGTTGCACGGTCTGGGCAAGCTCGTCGAGCTTTTCGCTCATGTCGCCGCGGACGTCGCGCAGGCCGGCGGCCTGTTCTGGGGTATGAAGCAAATTAGCCAGCCGGGCAAGCGCGTCGAGCGCCTCGGCTTTGCCGCGTACGTAGGGCGCGAGATATTGTTCATCCGCGGTCAGCAGGTAGCCGCGCTGGCCGCTCTCGGCGTCCTTCATGCCGCTGAGGAGGGCATTGCTGGTGTTCACGAGCAGGGACGCGCGATTTTGCAGGCGCGCGTCGGCGACCACCGCGCTTGCCTGCCAGGCGGACACGACGGCTGAGGCGAAGAGGGCGGCCACGATGCATGCATAGATGGCGAGCGAGCGCCGCCGCTCCGCAGTAATGGCCCTTCGCACCTCGATCACGGTTCGCCCCCAACGTTGCCGGCGGAAACACTCCGCTTCAGCATTGCGAACCAAGTCTAACGATCTGTCTGAACATCAATCTGGAGATTAGAGGTAAAACATGCGGGCATCTCGCCTGTTTGACCGCGGGCGGTAGATATTGCCGCTACAGGCGGCGTGGCGAGGGCTGTGCGGGCGCCGACGTTGGCGATTCCCGGTTCATGGCGGCCGGGAATTCGCACGAAGGTCGGCGCGATAAAGGGCACGGATGACGCCAGGCGGCATCGATAATCGTGCGCGGGTATGCGGGTCGGAAGAGTAATCCGATTCGTCTGATTTGTCTGCCGCCGCAGCCGGAATTATAGCGAAGGTGGCAGGAGCTTGCGGTCGATGAACGACTGCAGCGCTTCGCAGAACGCATCGCGGGTATCGACTGCGGCGTTGAATCCGGCCTTGCGAAGCTTGACAGTGCTAACGAATGCCACCGGTCCCGCCGGTGCGCCGTAGGCAAACGCAAAGTCGGCATGTTGATCGCCCTGTCCGACGAATGCGCGCAGATCGCCGCTTGCAAGACCGTACCTGGCGACGATTTTCGCCCATACGTCGGCGTTCTCGCGAATGTACTGCGTCACGCTGACTGGTTCGTCGCTACCCGTTTGCACACCCAGCGTCCTGGCCATGGCGGGCCACACGCTGCGCCATTCGAAGACATCGCCGTTGGTGACGTTGAAGATCTCGTTGGCCGCTTGTGGCGCTTGCGCCGCCCACACCATGACCTGCGCGACGAGATCGGCATCGGCCATTTCCCAGACGAACGACGGGCCGCCGGGGAAGCTGAACGGCTCGCCTTTCTCGCGGCGGATAGCGGCATAGACGCCAATGGCCGGGAGCACGTTGAGCGCGCCGGGCGTCTTGCCGGTGACGAGTTGGGGGCGCAGCACGGTATAGGTGAAGCCGTGCTGCGCAGCCGTGGCGCTCACGTAGTCTTGCTGATCGAAGAAGAAGTTTGCGTGGTCATCACGCGGGTCGCTCTCGCGTGCGGGGATGGCGATGGGGTGGAGGTGGACGCCATACGCTTTCGTCCCCTGCAAAATGGACACGTGCTTGAGCGTGGACTTGCCCGCAACGAGCGGCTCGATCACGTTGCGCAGCATCGCATTGTTGATTTCGATCTGCTCGGCGTTCGACCAGCCGCTCACCAGGTCGCCCGCATTCTCGTAGATGGCCGCATACGCCACGTGCGTAATGCCGTCAAGTGCCGCGAGTGCTTCGCGGGCGGCGCTTTCGTTGCGCAGATCGACCGGGATGAACTCGAAGTCGCGGCCGCTCGGCAGTTCCGGCTTGCGCCTGGAAATGCCCACGACGTCCCAACCCGAAGAGAGAAAGGATTCAATTGCGGCCACGCCGATGAGTCCGCTGGCTCCCGCCACCAGAACCTTGTTTCCCGTGCTCATTGCTGTTCTCCATATCCGTGAATTCATTGCGGCTCAGGCCTGTCTACGCGATTCGAAAATATCGGCGTTTGCCTGAGCAATCCTTGCCGACTGGATGCCGGTCACCAGAAATGTAGTTTTGGCGGTGCTTGCCCGGTAGTAGCGGACCCGGAATCACGCTTATTCCACGCAGGCATGGACGATGGCGCCTCGAGGCGCCAGCGGGAATGACGAGGCGCGCGGCGGCGGCTTGTAAGCCCGCCGTGCGCAGCGTAGAGTCGGATGAGGACATGGCGTGGTCTGCCCGACCAGCGCCGGAGGCGATCATGCAAGGCAGTCAACTCACCGTCTACGTGGCGAACCAGCGTCATCGCGTGCGACACATGCCGGTCGTCGAGTGGATTCTCGACGAGGCGAGGCATGCCGGCATCCAGGGCGCGACGGTGGTCGACATCGCCGAAGGCGTGGACGTGAACGGCAAATACCACGCGGCGCGCTTTTTCGAGCTTGCCGAGCAATCGGTGGCCGTCTCGGTCGTCGGCGGCGACGACGCGATCGAACCGTTGCTCGCCAAACTTCACGAGGGCGGCATTCGGCTCTTTTATACGCGCGCACCGATCGAATACGACGCGCTTGGCGCGGATCAGGCGCACGATGCGGGTGAAGCGGATCAATCGCATGAACGGCGGAGGGCAATATGAACGGTTACCAGCTCACGTTCTATACCGAGCAGAACCGCCACCACGGCCATCGCACGGTTTGCGAATGGCTCCTGCACGAAGCGAAGCAACTGGGTATCCACGGCGCCACCGTGATCAACTGTGCGCAAGGCACGGGTCATGCGGGCGCGCATCACGCGGCCCATATGCTCAAGCTTGCCGATCAGCCCGTGCAGATCATCCTCGCCGCCACGGAAGACGAGGCACAGCGCATGCTCGATGTCGTCAAGGCCGCGCAGGTGCACGTGTTCTATACGCGTTCGCCGATTGAATTCGGCGTGCTGGGCGGCGACACCCCGCCCAGCGAGCACAAGCATTTTTCGCTATTCAGGCACAAGCCGCAGTGAGCCGATAAGGCGAGGCGCGCACTGCGGCTTGCCGACCTTTGCCGGCGTTTCATGAAGAAACGGGCATGGCGGCGCTCACGGTCGCAATGCCGAGCACCGTCATGAGCAGCGACGCGCACACGTGAATTGCGATCTCCGCGGCGGCCCAGCCGGCGCGCCCCTCCTGAATGTGGGCGACGACTTCGGCGGAGAACGTGGAGAACGTCGACAGCCCGCCCATGAGGCCCGTGATCACGAACAAGCGCCATTCGCCGGGGATTTCGGGGAGCCGCGCGAAAAAGGCCACGGCCACGCCAATCACGTAGCCGGCGATCACATTGGCTGCAAACGTTCCAAGGGGAAGTTCGGGAAAGACACCGTTCAGGCGCAGGCCGAGGAACCAGCGCAACAGTGAACCCAGTGCGCCGCCAATGGCAACGGCAATGACGGCAAGTACCGGCTGAACCATGTTGACGCCCCTGTGTGTGCATACCCGTAGCGAGACGGGCAGCTTCGCTGCGCATGCGCTCGGGTTGGTCACAGGCATCATCAGCTCGGTATGAGCGGTTAAAGGAGAATGCCATCTCCAGGCACGCAGTGTATCAGGCGAGGGCGCCATGCCGCGCGAATTTCTTCCGCGCGTGTATTGAGTTCCGCTATTCAAGAGCCATACTGGTATCCACATGCAGAGCCAAAACCGGAGGACTGCCATGCCGACCTATCAGTACCGCTGCGAAAAGTGCGGAGAAACGTTCGAGAGTGTCGAGCATCTAGCCGAGCATCAAGGGGCGCATCCACGCTGCCCGCACTGCGGAAGCGAGCAGGTTCAGCATGTGCCTACAACATTCGTGCCCAAGACTTCGAGAAAAAGCTGACCTCGCCGCCCTGGCGGCGATTTCCGGTCAGCGGGCGGCCAGCATGCGGCCCCCGAGCGCGATCAATAGCAAACCGGCGGCGGTTTCGAGCGCCGCCTTGCGTCGATAGAGCGTCTGACGAACGGTGGGGTGAGACGCGAGCAGCGCCATCGCGCAGTACCACGCGCCCGAGATGCCGATCGAGAGACCGATCACGGCGATGTCGAGCCAGGCGCTCGCGTGCGCGGGCACCATCACCGCGAAAATGCTCCCATAGAAGGCGATGGCTTTCGGATTCGTCATGCTGACGAGATAGCCTTTCTTCGCGGCGGCCCAGCCCGAAGTCTCGGTGATGTCCGCAACGGGCAACGGTTGCCGCGCGGTGCGGATCATTTTGATGCCCAGCCAGATCAGATAGAGGGCGCCGGCCAGCCGGATTGCGGCATTGACCCATGCGACATGCGTGACGATCAGGCTGAGCCCCGCGATCGCGATCAGCGCCCAGGTGCCGGACGCCGCCGCAAGGCCCAGGCCGGTCATGACGCCCGCGTATCTCGACGCTACCGCAGTGGACGTGACGATCAAAAAGTTGGGGCCGGGGCTTGCGACGCTCAGGAAGAGGACGCCTGCGAGCGCAAGCAAAATATTGGCGGACTGGGGCATGTCGTTTCCGTGGTGCGCTGGGCGGGACGTGAGTTGACGGGACGTTGCGGCTTCTATCATACCCGCGAGTTCTGGACGTGCTTCGGCGCAGCGCTATCGCATGCCCCGGCGATAAGACAAAGTTGTGCGCGCAACGAATCGGGTTGTCCCGCAATTGCGGCGTGTGTAACCGCTGCACCGCGCGAAGCTACGAAAGCGCGCGCAACTGCTGGCGCAGCCGGTCGACTTCGCCGGGGGCGAATGGCTCCTCGATTTCGGCATGCGTCTGTTCCCACACAGGAAATGCCTGGGCGAGCAGCCGGTGGCCATCGGGCGTCAGGCTCAGCAGGCGGCTGCGCTTGTCCTCCGGATCCAGCTCGATGCGCACGAGGCCCCGGCGCTCGAGCGGCTTGAGCGCGGCCGTCAGGGTGGTGCGGTCCATCGCCAGCAGCGCCGACACGTCTTTCATCGCCGGCGGCTGCGGCCGATTGAGCGACATCAGCAGCGAGAACTGGCCGTTCGTGAGATCGAGCGGACGCAAGGCTTCGTCGAAAATCCGCGCAAGGTTGCGCGCCGCCCGCTGCATATGCAGACACAGGCAGCAGTCACGCACCATGAGCGTGGTATCGAAGGGCAGTTTCTTTGCGGATGACATGTTGCAATTATGTTGATATCAACCTATATTGTCAAGGCCGGGCGAGCAGCATCCCGTTGCTCCCCTCATCAGGCGGAGGTTGCATGAGCGATCAGAAACTGTTTCTCGCCGTTTTCCTCGGTAGCAAGGACAACCCGCGCTCGCAGGCGTGGTGGGCGCTTCCCGAAGAAACGCGGGCCGAGCGCGCGCGGGAGGGCATCGCCGCGTGGAAGGCATGGGTGGAAGACCACAAGGCCGATATCGTCGATCTCGGCGGGCCGCTCGGCAAGACCAAGAGCATCGGCGAGGAGGGCATCGAGGATACGGCCAATGCGCTCACGGGCTTTACGGTCGTGCGCGCCGCTTCACATGAAGAGGCGGCCAAATTGTTCGAACGCCATCCGCATTTCACGATCTTCCCTGGCGATTCGATCGAAGTGATGCCCGTTCTGCCGATCCCGGGCGGCTGAGTGGAGCGGCCTGCCGGATAGCGGGCGCCGCGCGCCGGGAACTTGCCGCTGCCCGCAGCGGAGATGTTTTTCGACAGTTTGGAGGATCGTGATGAAGCTTTACGGATTTTCTGGAACCCGTTCGCAACGCGCGCTCTGGGGGCTGAAGGAAGTCGACGCCGATTTCGAGTTCATATCGGTCAACCTGCTCGAGGGCGAGCACAAAAGGCCGGAATTCCTGCGGCTGAACCCGGCGGGCAAGGTTCCCGTGCTGGTCGACGGCGACCAGGTCATCCCCGAATCGGCGGCAATCGTGCTGTACCTCGCGGACAAATATCCGGAGAAAGGGCTGCTGCCCACCGATCTCGAAGAGCGGGCGCAGGTGTATCGCTGGACCCTGTTCGCGGTGACGGAGCTCGAACAACCGCTTTGGCGCATCACGCGGCACAGCTTCCTCTACCCGCCGGACAAGCGCCTGCCCGGCGATATCGAACTCGCGCGCGCCGATTTTCTAACGATGGCAGCGATACTCGACAAGCATCTCGAAGGGCGCGAGTTCATTGTCGGCGACAGGCTCACGGTGGCCGACTGCGTGACGGCCTATCTGATGGACTGGGCCAACGAAGTGCGGCTGATCGATACATTCCCGCGTTTGCAGGCCTATCTCGAACGTCTCTACGCACGCCCGGAAGCGCCGCAGCGTATCGCCGACGCGCGCAAGGCGGCGTGATATCGGCTGCGTGCGGCATGCGTTTCGCCGCTCAACCACCCGCGATCAGCTTGCAGCGCGCTGCCTTCACGTCGGCGAGGTGCGCCTCGTCCCAGTCGTGGAGGCCCGCGCCGCTGCGCACGTGAATGTTATTCGTCAGCATGGAGTTATATATTTGAAAACAGTCGGGCGGTGTCTCGCGCGATGGCAACTTTGGCCGAACAATGGCAATGTGTCGGCAGAGCGGTCGGGATCCGTGTCGTTTGATCCGTTTCAACATGTCACCGTGCAAGGATATTTGCGCTCGCCGCGCCGAGGAGATGAACATGACGGCCCACGACTTTGCCGAGTTTTCCTGGGACGAACAGGCAGACGTCAAGGCGGTACTGACAAGCCGGGGCTTCGCGCTCGGCGAGTTCAGGATCACGGACAAGGACGAGGGGCCGGCCGATGGGGGAAAAGGGGCCATCCGGCAGATTTCCGTGACACGGCTTACCAATGGCAAGACCGAAGTCTACGACACCGACCACTTTGCCCCGTGGATCACCGATTTCGATGAGGCGCTGCTGGCGGGGAAATTCGACGACTGAGATTGCAACGTTCACAATCGCCGGCGCGCGCTGTGGGCGCGTGCCTGCCATGCTACGATCGGCTCGAATCCACTTCTATCCGGGCGAGCCATGGCGACGTTGTACGACTTGCTGGGCGTACGCGACGACGCGAACGACGAGGAACTCAAGCGCGCTTACCGGCGCTCCGCAATGAAAGCGCACCCTGACCGCAATGTGGGGCGCGAAGCGTCGGCGCACGCGCAGTTTCAGGCGATCAAGGAGGCGTACGCGATCCTTTCCGACCCCGTGCAGCGCCGCGTCTACGACGCGGTGTATGCCGAGGAAATGGGGCGTCTTTCCCGCGAGCACGAGGAAGCCGCGCGTGCGCAGGCGGCGCGCGAGGCCGAGTATGCGCGGCACGTGTCCGTCGCGATGCGCTTTGCCGAGCAGGGGCACAATCGCGACGTCGTGTTCGGCGTGCTGCTCGGGCGCGATTGTGAAGCGCAACTCGCCGCGCGCATCGCCGATGGTGCGCTCGAACTGCATCTGTCGCGCCAGGCGAAGACCGCATCGAACGAGCATGGGGCGGGTGCCACGCCGGACGATGCCGTGGAGGCGCAAGAGGAAAATCCGCAAGCCGCCCCGGAGCGCGCGCGCAGTGAGGAGCCTCATGCGAGCACCGAGCGCGCTCAGGCGAACTTCTTCAGCACACTCTGGCACGGGATGTTCGGCTTGCACCCTTGAGCCCGCATGAATGGCCGCGCGAATGCGGGGATCTGGAGCCCCAGGCACAGCCAGCGCGCGCAGTCTTGAACCCCCGTTGCGATGGCCTATATTGAACGTCGACACTCGAATGCGGGGGGACCAGGCCATGTGCAATATATTGGGGTATCCGAATCAATACCGGGGTTCGGGGCGCAGGCAGTTTCTCAAGCTGGCAGGTACGGCCGCGGTAGTTGGCCTGGCTACGGGGCCGCTCGCCACGCCACCCGCGCGCGCCGATGCGCTGACCAAGGCGCAACGCGAGAAGATGACGCCCGAACAGATCATCGACGTGATGAAGCAGGGCAACGCGCGCTTCCAGCACGGCGAACGCACGGCGCGCAATTACTTGCGAGAGCAAAGGGCGAGTGCGAGTGGTCAGTATCCCGCGGCGGTTTTGCTCAGTTGCATCGACTCGCGAGCGCCTGCGGAAGTCATCATGGATCTCGGCATTGGCGATATCTTCAATTGCCGTGTGGCCGGCAATGTCGAGAACAACGACATTCTGGGCAGCATGGAGTTCGCGTGCAAGCTCGCCGGTGCAAAGGTCATCGTCGTGATGGGGCATACGGCCTGCGGCGCCATCAAGGGCGCCATTGCCAACGTCGAACTCGGCAATCTCACCGGATTGCTGGAGCGGATCAAGCCTGCCGTGCAGGCAACGACCTATGAAGGCGATCGCTCCGCGTCGAACTACACATTCGTCAACGCCGTGGCGCGCAAGAATGTCGAGATGACCCTCGCCAATATTCGTCAGAACAGTCCTGTGCTCGCCGAACTGGAGACCCAGGGGACGATCAAGATCGTTGGCGCGATGTACAACCTCGGAACCGGCGCCGTGGAGTTCTTCGGTTGACGATGCCGGTATCGGAGCCTCGTTCGGCCTCGCGTCGTTCAAGGCATCGCATGTCCGCCTTGCACGGTTTGCGCGTTTCCGGCGCAATATAGACGTGCGGCAAGCGCGCAAGGCAACGGGGAGGCGGACATGGAAAACTTCACCAGGCTGGAGTTGTTTTGCCGGCTATTCCTCGGGCTCTTCGTGGGTTTCTTTTGCGTCACCGCCGCGCTTTTCGTGCGTTACAAGGTGGCGAGTCCGCTTGTGCAAATCCCCGCCGTGCAGTTGAAAAGCGCGACGCAAACCGTGGCGGGCGGCGCACCGTCAAAACCACTCGCACCCGTCGCCAAATTGCGCCCCGCAATGCCATCGCTGAAACCCGAGGAAAGAATACTCATCACCTCGTCCACTTCCACGCTCGTCGCGTTCATTGCGGCTGTCGTGGCCAACCTCCTGAGCTGGCGAAAGGGCAAGCGTGGGCGGCGGCCAAAAGAAAGCCGCGCGCCGTCCACGCGTCGCTCGACCTGAAGCGCGTGTCAAGGGAGCTTGCCAAGCATCGCGCTGAATTCGTCCTTGTTGAAGGCGCGCAGAGTGTGTGTGCGGATATTGCCTGCGGAGCCGAGTGCGAGGCCGAATGCCATGAATGCCGCTTCATCGGCGGCTTCGATAATCGTGACAATGTCATATTGACCCAGCGTCCAGTAAATCTGCTTCATCTCGCAGCCATAGGCCTTGGCTAGTTCCGCGGCTTGGCCGGCGCGCTGCGCGCTGTTTTTGACCGTGCGAATACCTTGATCCGTGAATTCTGCGAGCACCACGTATGTCGCCATAGCGATTCTCCTTACCAAAGTTACCCAAGCGGCTCATGCTCCATGGCCGCTACGCACCGGCGGCCGGCCGGATGTTCTGGTTGCAGTTGAAGAGATTGTGCGGGTCATAGCGGGTCTTGACCGCAATGAGGCGTTCCATGTTCGGACCATAAGCGGCGGCCACGCGCGCGTGCTCTTCTTCGGTCAGGAAGTTCACATACACACTGCCCAGCGCATAAGGCGCCGATGCCTCGAAGAAGTCGCGCGCCCAGCCAATGCAGCGCTCGTCGTCGGCGGGCTCGGTCCAGCGGCCATGCACGTTCATCACGTACAGGGCGTCGCGATTCGGATAGGCCGTGGCGTCCGGCGCCACACGCATGGTTGCGCCGCCGATCATGCCGAAGAAGATTTCGCACTGTGGTGAAGGCAAGGTGCCGATTGCTGCAGTCAGGGCGTCGATCAGGCCGTCCGGTATCTCGGCGAGATTGTGCGACTTCCAGTAATTGCGCTCGCCCGGCGTGAGCAGCGGATCGAAGGCCTTTTGCCATGCCGCATAGGGCATCGGACCGAGATGCTCGCCGCAGGTTGGGCCAAAGTTACGCACCGGTTCGACGGCGGCCGGCCCGTTTTCCAGCGGCCCGTTGTAGCAGATCGCGAAGACGATGACGGGCGTGCCGTGCACGCTGGCGGGCAGGAAGGGCAGCGGCGGCGCGAGACGCAGCACGCTCCACACGGTCAGTTCGTCGGGCATGCTGGCCGCGGCCTCGCGGTATCTCACCAAGGCGTCTTTTGCAGCCGAGAGGGGCAGCACGACCAGCCCGCCGTAGACTTCGGGGCCGAGCGGGTGGACCGCGAACTCGAACATCGTCACCACGCCGAAGTTGCCGCCGCCGCCTCGGATGGCCCAGAAGAGATCGTCGTGCTCATTGGCGCTGGCGCGCAACAAGGTGCCGTCGGCGCTCACGACGTCGGCCGCCAGCAGATTATCGACGGTCATGCCAAAGCGCCGGCTGAGCCAGCCGAATCCGCCGCCGAGCGTGAGCCCGGCAACGCCCGTGGTCGAATTGATGCCCAGCGGCGTGGCGAGACCGAGCGCCTGCGCTTCGTGATCGAAGTCGCCCAGCTTCGCGCCGGGTTCGACATAGGCGCGCTGCGTGGTCGGCTCGACCCGCACCGATTTCATCTGCGACAAGTCGATTACGAGCCCGCCGTCGCAGATCGCGCTGCCGGCAATATTGTGGCCGCCGCCGCGCACGGCGATCTTCAGACCCGCGTCGCGGGCGAACGTCACGGCATGGCGCACGTCGGCACAGCCCTGGCAACGTACGATCACCGCGGGACGGCGGTCGATCATGGCGTTCCAGATCTGGCGGGCTTCGTCGTAGCCCGCGTCCGCCGGCAGCAGCACTTGACCGCGCAGCGCGCCTCTCAATGTTTCGATGGAATCGCTCGACAGGCTGGACATCGCACACCTCTCATTCAGGCCGTTCGCGAATACCGCATGGCGTGGTCCAGTGGCGCGGGGCAGCGCAACAGACCTGTCCGGAGTCATGCGCCGGGCAATCGATGCGGGACACGAGACGCAAATCTCGCAGGGAAAGCGGGAAGAATCAGGCTTTCGTGAAGGCAGCCTGCCAGCCGGGGCGGGCGTTGCTGCGCAACCCGGCCGACGCATGTTTCGAAAGGGGGCGGGGCTGTATCAGGTTGCCGGACAACCCTGATTGATTAGCAATCCATAATTGTTATGAAGAATGTCCGGCTGAAGCGGGCGCGGCGCGTGTTGCGGATGCTGGGCCGGCGTCGTCTCCTCGATATTTTAGCAAGCCGAATGCAGGGAATCTAAAATTTGTTCGCATGCTTCGGTAATTTTGCGGACATGCATGTAACTGACTAACGAGGAGTTCAGGGCCTGTTATTCGCGTGAACAGGCCCTGGCCATGGATCGGGGCTGAATCATCCAAAAAAACGCACCCATACCACGCGAATCCGGCGCGCGCGGTCCTCGAGCAGGAAGGACGCCGCGAGCGCGAACAATCCCGACATGGCGCCCGTGAGGAGGTGTTCGAGAACGTGATTGTGATAGTGGCTCGTGTGAGACAAGGCGTCGCCTAACGCAGTCAGGCAGCCGATCACGAGAGCATTGCCGTATCGATTCTCGTACAACTTCGCCGCCGGCGTGAAGGTGAGCAGCACGGCCAGCGCGCCGGTGATGACCCCCGTCCTGAATGCGATGGCCCAGTGGACGACGCTCAGGATATTGGCCCAGCTCCCTGGCATGCAGGTCATGCATGCGCTGGTCGGCTGCCAGAAACGCTGGACAAACAGCTTGATGCGGCGGCTCTGCCATTCGCTTGTCATAACGCACTCCCCGATGGGCGGCATGAGGTTCTGGCGAGATTCTACCTTGCGCCCGGCTGCACCAAAATGGACCCGTGGTATGTCCAATCCCATTGCCTAAAATGAAATGGCGCGCGGGGCCGGACCGGGACGACGCCTTACCTCGCGCGCATGTCCGGAAACGTTGACTCGCACAGGGGAGCCGTCATGGCCGGCCAGGCCGGCACGCGCCATGCTCCCCATGCAATTCTTTAACGGAGGTCACATGAACGCAAGCAACAAGGGCGACGTGAGCGCATTCGTGCATACGGCCGAGCGGACGGGCGGCTGGGTCTGGGTCATCTCGCTGGTCGACTTTGCCGCGCGAGACGTGCGGCGCATCTTCGTATCCGACGAGACCTACACCAATCAGCGTGCGGCGAAAGACGCGGGCGATGCCCGCCTCGAAGCGCTCGCGCATGACCAGTAGTCGCGCCGGGAGAACCCCATGTCCAGTCCCACAGGACCCTCGGCACCCGAGGTGGCCATCGACGCCGGCAGTTATCGCGTGACGCGGCCCGAAAACCCTCAACAGGTCATCGATCTGTTGCGCAAGCACAAGATCGAGATCGTCGACCTCAAATTCACCGATCTGCCCGGTCTCTGGCAGCACTTCTCCATCACGTTGCCCGAGGTGCACGAAGGTCTCTTTGCCGACGGCATAGGCTTCGACGGGTCGTCGATTCGCGGCTTCCAGGAAATTCAGGAATCCGATATGTTGCTGAAGCCCGATCCCACAACCGCTTTCGTCGACCCCGTTAGCGACACGCCCACGCTCTCGCTGATCTGCGACGTGGTCGATCCCGTGCTGCATGGGCCGTATTCGCGCGATCCGCGCTACATCGCGAAGAAGGCCGAAGCGTATCTGCGGCAGACCGGCATTGCCAGGACGTGCTACTTCGGGCCCGAGCTCGAGTTCTTCATCTTCGATTCGATCCGTTTTGGCCAGGACGCGCACAGCGGCTACTACTATGTCGACTCCGCGGAAGGGGACTGGAATACCGGCAGCGACGAAGGCGCATTCGGCGGCGGCAATCTCGGCTACAAATCGCGCTACAAGGAGGGCTACTTCCCGGTGCCGCCGCATGACACGCTGCAGGACATTCGCTCGGAGATCGTGCTCTTGCTGCTGCAGGCCGGCGTGCAGGTGGAAGTGCATCACCACGAGGTGGCGACGGCGGGGCAGAACGAAATCGACATGCGCTTTTCCACGCTCACGCGCATGGCCGACAACGTGATGATCTACAAGTACATTTGCAAGAACGTGGCGCGCCAGCACGGCAAGGTGGCGACCTTCATGCCCAAGCCGCTCTTTGCCGACAACGCGAGCGGCATGCACTGCCACCAGAGCCTCTGGAACGATAGCGAAAATCTGTTCTACGACGCCCACGGCTGGGCGCTCACCTCGGCGCTGTGCCGCTGGTACATCGGCGGCCTGCTCAAGCATGCGCCGGCGCTGATGGCCTTGTGCGCACCCACCACGAATTCCTATAAGCGCCTCGTGCCCGGCTACGAGGCGCCCGTGAATCTGGCGATGTCACAACGCAACCGCTCGGCGGCCGCGCGCATTCCTGCGTACTCCGATTCGCCCAATGCGCGGCGGGTCGAGTTCCGCTGTCCCGATCCCTCGGCCAATGCTTACCTCGCATTCGCGGCGATGCTGATGGCGGGGCTCGACGGCATCGAAAACAAGACGGACCCCGGCGATCCACTCGACGTCAACATTTACGATCTGCCGCCCGAGAAAGCAAAGAACGTGCGCCAGGTGCCGGGTTCTCTCGACGAAGCGCTCAAGGCGCTCGAGGCCGACAACGAGTTCCTGCGCAGAGGCGACGTCTTCACCGAAGACGTGATCGATACCTGGCTCGAGTACAAGCGCAAGCGCGAGATCGACGCGGTCAGAATCCGGCCGCATCCATGGGAGTTCTATCTGTACTTCGACGTTTGATGCTGCGCCAGAACGGGGAGGTTTAGCGGCGGCGGCGCGTACGGCCGCCGCGTCGATACGAACACACCCCGGTGCAGCCCACCGTCCACGCGTACAAGCGCGCTTACGGGAAAATCGGCGTCGTGGGCTCGGCGCCTTCCGGATCCGCCCTTGGAACATGCTTCGCGACCGTTTGCGCGATTTCTTCCTCGCGCGAGGCGGGCACGTCGGCCATGATCAGGAATTGCCCGTTGCGGATGGCCTCGCGAAAGCGTTCGAGCCGCGCGTTCGGCTCGTCCACGCCGATCATGGCGGCCGTCCACGCGCCGAAGCCCGCGCCCGCCAACGTCAAGGCCACGACCGCGCCGCCGCCGATCACGAGCTCCGCGGGCGGAAAGACCAGCGCCGCGAGGCCCATAATGGCGCCGGCCGCGCCGCCCAACGCCACGCCGCGTTCGAGCGCGTGCACGACGTCGCTGCTTTGCAGCAACGAGGCGCCGGGCAATTCATCGAGCTGGACTGTGTGGTTCGCGAGCACGTGCAGATGCCGCCAGGTGATGCGTGCCAGCAGCAGGTCGTCCACGACGGCCCTGGCCGTGGGGATATCAGGTGCCAGGAAATAAAGACGTCTCATGTTGGCTCCCTACGCTCGAGCGAGTGTGCGCCACGCGGCAATATTTCATGTTACGCCTGCTGCAGCGAAGTGGCGCGTCGTACCTTGCGCGGGGCGCAGCGGTTGAATTTACCTGGCCAGGCGGCATCGCTACGGTACAACTCCGCGCGCAACTGCATCACGGACGTGTAGGATAGAAAGCGTCGTGCCAATCAGCACAGGTGCCCCATGACCTCAAACTCTCGTGAGTCTCACAATGCCGATGCCGAGGCGCTGGCTACCCTCGCTGAATATCTCGAGCTGCTGCTGGACCGGGGGCAGAGCCTGATTCTGGTTCGCAGCCACGCGGAGAGCAGCGACATCTTCCTCGGCGACGCGAGCGAGCCCGAGGAGGGCTGGACTCGCCACGGCGCGATTCGAAACGCGATGGCGAGCGCCGTGCTGGGCGTCACCCAGTCCGGCTTTAACGAGCTCACCATCGGCGGGCAAACTTACCGCTTCGTGCGGGCGTTCACGCAAGTCGCCAACCAGGGCGCCGTGGTTTTTAGCGCTGCATAGCGATCGCATCGCGCAAGCACACCCCCGCGAGAAGACCTACGATATTTGAAAACACCAAGGAGGCCGTCATGACCACGGCTGCCAGTTTTCAAATCGGCTACACGCAGTATCTCGGCCCCGACGGCGAGCCCGTTCATCCGCTGCCGTCCTTCGCGAGCGATCCCCTGGCGCTCCTGCCGCTCTATCGCGCCATGCTGTTGACGAGGGCGTTCGACACCAAGGCGGTGGCCCTGCAACGTACGGGCCAGCTTGGCACCTTTGCTTCGTCGGTGGGCCAGGAGGCGATCGGCGTGGGCGTGGCCAGCGCGATGCGGCCCGAAGACGTGCTGTTTCCTTCCTATCGCGACCACGCGGCCCAATTGCTGCGCGGCGTCACGATGACCGAAAGCCTGCTCTACTGGGGCGGCGACGAGCGTGGCAGCGACTTCAGCGTGCCGCGTCTGGACTTTCCGAACTGCGTGCCGATCGGCACGCAGGTTTGCCATGCGGCCGGCGCCGCCTATGCGTTCCAGCTGCGCAAGGAGCCGCGCGTCGCGGTGGCGATTTTCGGCGATGGCGCCACCTCCAAGGGCGACTTCTACGAGGCGATGAACTTTGCGGGCGCGTGGCAGGCGCCGCTCGTGCTCGTCATCAACAACAACCAGTGGGCGATTTCGCTGCCGCGCAGCCAGCAGAGCGCGGCGCGTACGCTCGCACAAAAGGCGGTCGCGGCGGGCATCGACGGCGTGCAGGTCGACGGCAACGACGTGATTGCCGTGC
Organism: Paraburkholderia oxyphila NBRC 105797; assembly: GCF_000685075.1. Classification (GTDB taxonomy): domain Bacteria; phylum Pseudomonadota; class Gammaproteobacteria; order Burkholderiales; family Burkholderiaceae; genus Paraburkholderia; species Paraburkholderia oxyphila. Next base: position 66,823 of record NZ_BAYD01000018.1, on the reverse strand, counting down.
ATCACGTGGTGGCGGCGGCGCTCGCGAAGGCGCGGCGCGGCGACGGTCCCACGCTGATCGAAGCGCTCAGCTATCGGCTGGGTGACCACACGACGGCCGACGACGCCACCCGCTATCGCGACGCCGAGGTGCTCAGCCAGCAGTGGGAATTCGAGCCGCTGCGCCGCTTGCGGTCGTACCTGATGCGCATGAAGGTGCTGGACAAGGCGCAGGACGAGCAGCTCGGCAAGGCGTGTCATGCCCAGGTCGAGCAGGCGGTCGAGGCGTATCTCGCGGTCGCGCCGCCGGACGTGGCGTCGATGTTCGATCATCTCTTCGAGGTCTTGCCGCTCGCGATGCGCGAGCAACTGGCGATGGCCCAGCGCTTCGCTCAGGCTGCGTCCGTTGCGGAGAACGGCCATGGCTGACTTGAACATGGTCGAGGCGATCAATCTCGCGCTCGCCTGGGCGCTCGAGCACGACCCCGAGGTCGTGCTGCTCGGCGAGGACATCGGCGTGAACGGCGGCGTGTTTCGCACCACGGCGGGCTTGCAGGCGCGCTTTGGCGCGCAGCGCGTGATCGATACACCGCTCGCGGAAACGGCGATCGGCGGCACGGCGGTCGGCATGGCTGCCATGGGGCTGAAGCCGGTTGCCGAGATTCAGTTCAGCGGCTTCATTTATCCGGCCATCGATCACGTGCTGAACCATGCGTCGCGTTTGCGGCACAGGACGCGCGGCAGGCTCAGCTGTCCGCTCGTGATCCGGTCGCCATGCGGCGCGGGCATCCACGCGCCCGAGCACCACTCCGAAAGCCCCGAAGCCTTGTTTGCGCACATTCCGGGCTTGCGCGTCGTGACGCCGTCGTCGCCCGCGCGTGCCTATGGGCTGCTGCTGGCGGCCATCCGCGACCCGGACCCGGTGATGTTCTTCGAGCCCACGCGCCTCTACCGTCTCTTCAGGCAGTCCGTGGAGGACAACGGCGAGGCGCTGCCGCTCGACTGCTGTTATGTGCTGCGCGACGGCACGGACGTGACGCTCGTGAGCTGGGGCGGCGCGCTTCAGGAAGCGCTTGCGGCCGCCGATCTGCTCGCGCAGGAGGGCGTGAGCGCGGAAGTGATCGACGTGGCCACGCTCAAGCCGCTCGACATGGAGACAATTCTTGCCTCGGTGGCCAAAACGGGGCGCTGCGTGATCGTGCACGAAGGCTCACGCACAGGCGGCGTGGGCGCGGAGATTGCCGCCGGTATCGCGGAGCGCGGCCTGTATTCGCTGCTCGCGCCGGTGCAGCGCGTGACGGGTTATGACGTGGTGGTTCCGCTCTACAGACTCGAAAGTCACTACATGCCGGGCACCACGCGCATCGTCGCGGCGGTCAGGCAAGCGCTGGAGGCGCAGTGAAACCATGAAGATCTTCAAGCTGCCCGATCTGGGCGAGGGCCTCCAGGAAGCGGAAATCGTCGAATGGCACGTCAAGAGCGGGGACGAGATTCGCGCGGACCAGCCGCTCGTTTCGGTCGAGACGGCCAAGGCGATCGTCGAGATTCCATCGCCGCAATCGGGCCGCGTTGCGAAGCTGTTCGGCAAGCCCGGCGACATCGTGCATCTGGGAGCGCCGCTGGTTGCGTTCGAAGGCGATAGCGCGGGCGCCGAGGACGCCGATGCCGGCACGGTGGTCGGCCACATGGAAGTGGGCCGGCAACTGGTGCAGGAGGCGCCGGCTGCGCTCGGCGGCGGCACGGGGGCAGGGCATGGCGCCATCAAGGCGATGCCCGCGGTGCGGGCGCTTGCGCGCAAGCTCGACATCGATCTCGCGATGGTGACGCCTTCGGGACCCGAGGGCGTCATCACGGCGGCCGACGTGCAGCGCGCGGCCAAGCTGCTCGCCGAGCTCGGTCCGCCCGAAGTGCTGCGCGGCGTGCGCCGTGCGATGGCGCACAACATGGCGCGCGCCCAGAACGAAGTGGCGGCCGCAACCGTCATCGACGATGCCGACATTTACGCGTGGCCGCCCCATACCGACGTGACGATCCGTCTGGTCCGCGCGCTGGTGGCCGGGTGCCATGTGGAGCCGGGGCTGAACGCATGGTTCGACGCGAAGATGGAGCGCCGCCACGTGGTCGCGAAAATCGATCTTGGCATTGCCGTCGATCTACCGGACGGCTTGTTCGTGCCGGTGCTGCGCGATGTTGCGCATCGCGATTCGGCCGGCCTGCGCGCCGGGCTCGACCGCATGCGCGCCGATATTCGCGCGCGCAAGATTCCGCCCGAGGAAATGCGCGGCAATACGATCACGTTGTCGAACTTCGGCATGATCGCCGGTAAATATGCGGCGCCCGTGGTGGTGCCGCCCACGGTTGCGATCCTTGGCGCGGGACGCATCCACGATCAGGTCGTGGCGCACGAGGGCGCGCCCGCCGTGCACCGGATCTTGCCGCTGAGCCTCACATTCGATCATCGGGTGGTCACGGGCGGGGAGGCCGCGCGTTTTCTGCGCGCCGTCATCAAGGACCTCGAGTTGCCGCAATAGCGATGGCACGCGAGGCGTCTGCCGCTAGAATGGCCATCGCCGGCGCCGCGTTGCGCACCGGCGCTTGCCGAATTTTTTTGCCATAGCCTCATCGATCCACGCGTGAAGACCTCTACCCTCGAACAACTGCGCGACGGGCAACTCGCCGGCGCACGACAGCTCAAGCTCGCTTGCGGGTTGAGCGAATTTCCGCGCGAGATCTTCGACCTCGCCGACACGCTCGAAGTGCTCGACCTCTCCGGCAATGCGCTCACCGCGCTGCCGGACGATTTGCCGAAGTTGCGCAAGCTGCGCATTCTGTTCGCCTCGAATAACTCGTTCACCGAGTTGCCGGCCGTGCTCGGCGACTGCGAATCGCTGAGCATGGTGGGCTTCAAGGCGAACCGGATCCAGCACGTTCCGGCGCGCGCGCTGCCGTTGCCATTGCGCTGGCTGATCCTGACCGACAACGCCATCGAAACGCTGCCGGCGGAGATCGGCGAGCGGCCGAATCTGCAGAAGCTGATGCTGGCGGGCAACCGGCTGCGCGCGCTGCCCGAGACCATGGCGGCATTGAACCGCCTGGAACTGCTGCGCATTTCCGCGAACCATCTCGACGCGTTGCCCGAGTGGCTGCTGCGCCTGCCGCGGCTTGCGTGGCTCGCCTGCGCCGGCAATCCGCTGAACGCCGCGCGCGAGCGGGCGGCATTGGCGAATGCGCCGGTGCCCGATATCGACTGGCATACGCTCGCGCTCGGGCAAGCGTTGGGCGAGGGCGCATCGGGCGTGATTCACCGCGCGACGCGTCTGCTGCGCGACGGGCATCCGGCCGAGGCCGTTGCCGTCAAGCTGTTCAAGGGGGCCGTGACGAGCGATGGTTTGCCGGACCTCGAAATGGCCGCCTGTCTGCAAGCCGGCGCGCACCCGAATCTCATTCCTGTGCTCGGCAAGATCACCGGGCATCCGCTCGACGAGCATGGCCTCGTGATGGCGTTGATCGATCCGGCGTTCCGCAATCTCGCGGGGCCGCCGAGCCTCGACTCGTGCACGCGCGACGTGTATGCGGACGACGTGCGGTTCGATCGGCCGATTGCCTTGCGGATCGCGCGAGGGATGGCGTCGGCGGCGCGGCATCTGCACCGGCGCGGGATCATGCACGGCGATCTGTATGCGCACAACATCCTGCATGACGGTGCGGGGCACGTGTTGCTCGGCGATTTTGGCGCGGCGTCGTTTCATGATGCAGCCGATGGTGCACAGGCGCAGGCGCTCGAGCGGATCGAAGTGCGCGCGTTCGGTTGCCTGCTCGAAGAGCTCGTGCAACGCCTGGCCGGGCAAGTGGGTGACCGCTCCGTTGAGTTCGACGCGCTGATTGCGGACTGTCTCGGCGAGCATGTCGAGATGCGGCCATTGTTCGATGAGATCGTCGAGCGGCTGGATGCGTTGGGCGACTGAGCGGAGTCTGGCGGACTGGGCTTGCATTACGCCGCTTGTGCAGGCACTTGGCGCGTTCTATTCACGAGGTCCGTTGAGGGTGTCCGGGGCGTTCCGCTTGCAGGCATCTGATGGCAGTCAGTCAAAAATCCTGCGGCGCGAATTTTCAGACGTGCCTGACAGCAATGGAGAATCTTGCAGCCCGTATTGTGGGCGGTTGACACTTGTCAAATCACGCACTGCACCTGTAGTCCTAGAATCAAGATGCCATTTAACGCGGTAGCGATAAATGGCCCAGGCGTCGTGGTCTGGTAGCTGTGTCCCGCACACCCGTACGGGTGTGCGGTTTGTCTTGTGCCCGCTCACCCTCATTCCCCATGACTCGATCTGTCAATGACTGATCGATATCAGGCGCCGCGCGGGAAGTGTTTGGTCGATTGATTGATAAGGATTGCAAATCTGTTTTCAGATTTTTCTGATTGACACACGAAAAATCATTAACAGGGAGTGGAGTCGCCTCGCGTGACACCACATGCAACACCCCCGCTCTTCATCGTATCACCCTTGTTCGTGCAGGTAACGCACATGAAGGCCACAGTAACACGACGGAAAATCGAACGACCTGGCGAGAACTCCGCATGCGGCGCCACGCTGCAGGAGGCGTGCTGAACATGTGGCCTTCTTACGTCTGTACCCTGAGGAATGAATTCAGCCCGGTGCGCATCTGCGGCCCAGAGTTTCCAGACCGCGCCATCACCCTGGAGTGGCACAAACAGAGACAAGATTTCGTTCAGGATGTACTGCTACCCCGGCGCATTCAAGGCACCGAGGGCATCGGCAAGCTTTTCGAATATCGTGTCGAGGCAGTCCACTCGGTTCGCGAAACGAAATATTTCGGGAACGCAGAAGAAGAGGTCGATCTGACATCGATCAGGGGAAGTCGCGCGACGCTCATCTTCCAGAGCGCCTATACAAAAAACGAACGCAATTGGGATAACAAGCGCGACAGGACGGGGGAGCGCGAAGTCAGCGGGATGGTGGAGTCTGCCTGTATCAAGAATGCGGAGGACGGCACTCTCCTTTATGAGTTCGTGATTCGTCCCTGGTGGTGGCGCGCGACGCAGTGCTGCAACTCGCGCATCTTTACCGGCTGGGATACGGAGATTACCAAAATACTCTGGAAAGTCCTCTCGCCGTATAGCCAGGATATCGAGTTTCGTCTGAACCGTGATCATCCTGGCGACCACAGGGCAAGCCAGCGTGACTTCATCCGTCAGGCGTGGGAATCGGATTGGGACTTCTGCATGCGCCTGTGCGAAGAGTTCGGCTACGTGGTCTGGTTTGAACACCACGACGAGAAGCATGTCCTCGTCATCGCCGATCATATCCGCGCGTGCCAGAAGCAGAGCGCGCCCTACGACACGTTGCCGTATCACCCAGAGGGCGGGCACTTCGACCGGAAGCGAATCACACAACTGTCCTGGCGCACGTCGGTTGCGCTCGGGAAGGTCACCGTCAATGACCACAGTTATGTATCGCCCAGGCTAGCCCCAAACACCCTGTCGTATCGTGAGTCGTATGAAGCGCGCGAGGAGGACGATCCGCAGGCGGAATACCACGGACGTCTCCAGTCCTACGAGCCCGCTGAATACGCCCAGCCCGATACGCGCAGCGGCGCCGGTCGGGACGGGGACACCTGGCGACAGGATGCGCAGCATCTGGCGCGCGTCAAGCTCGAGTCAAGGCGAGGCCAGCGCATACGCGCACAGGGCCGCGGTGCGTTGCGCGGCATCGAGACCGGCAAGACGTTCAAGCTCACCGATCATCCGCACGCGGAGGTGAATGGCGAATATCTGGTGCTCGGGTGCGAGCTGGATATCAAGGGCGCACAGGGCGCTTCCGATATGTTTCTCGAATACTCGTTCGAGGCCACATTCGAACTGCACCCGAAGGATGAGCCGTACCGCATGCCACAGGTGACGGAGCGCCCGCGTCTGGAAGACACGGAGTACGCGATCATCGTCGGGCCGAACGATGCAGAGATCGCGATCGATGAATACAACCGTGTGCTGATTCAGTACGCCTGGGACCGTCAAGGCAATTACGACGGCGGCACATCGATCTGGGTGCGTGTCGCGCAGCCCTGGCAGGGCAACCAGATGGGCACGGTCATGCACGGCCGCTGCGGACAGCAGGTGTTCGTGGGCTACGTCAATGGCGACCCGGACAGGCCCGTCGTGACGGGCTTCGTGCCGGATGCGAACAACATGCCGGCGTGGAAGCTGCCCGAGAATCGCGCGCTCACGGGCATCGTCACGCGCAGCCTCGGACGCGGCACAGCGACCAACCATCTCGCGTTCGACGACACCCAAGGTCAGCAGCAGGTGCAGCTCGCGAGCGACCATGCGAAGTCGAGCCTGAGCCTGGGCTATATCACACACATCGAGGGCAACGCCGGCCGGCAGGAAGCAAGAGGTGAGGGATTCGAGCTTAAAAGCATCAAGCCAGGCGTGCTGCGCTCGCTTGGCATGTACATTTCGACCTTCGTGCAGGCCGCCGCGAGCGGCATGGTCAAGGAGATGCGTGAGACCGTGGCGCGGCTCACGCAGGCGCGCCAGCAGCATGAGGACCTGTCACAGCTCGCGACCAAACACCAGGCGCAAACGCCTGAGATCAGTCAGAGCGATGTGACGGCGACCATCAAGACACAGAACGACGCGATCAAGGGCGATGCACAAGGCGCAGAGAACAAGTTCCCTGAACTCTCTCGCCCGGACATCGTTCTCGCGAGCGCCGCGGGGATCGCCATCTCGGCGAGCGACAGCACGCACATGGCTAGTCAGAACGATCACGCCGTCACCGCTGGACGTGACGCAAGCGTCTCCGCTGGCCGATCGTTCTTCGCGTCAGTGCGCGGCGCGATCTCGATGTTTGCCTACCAACTTGGCGTGAAGCTCGTCGCGGCCCAAGGCAAGGTCGTGATCCAGGCGCAAAGCGACCAGATGGACCTGGACGCTTTCAAGGACCTTCATGTACGCAGTGTTGACGGCAAGGTCATCATCAGCGCTGCAAAAGAAGTCTGGATTGGAGCAGGTGGGTCGTATGTCCAGATCAACGCGAGCGGCATTATCAATGGCTCGCCTGGGCCGATTTTGGAAAAGACCCCCAAGTGGAGCAAACCAGAAGCCTCATCGATGAAAATGCCCCTGCCAGTGATGCCCGTCACGCCGCTAGCGCAGGATCCCGCCGAACTCTTCACGCAGCAGTTTGATGTGAGCACAGTCGCGGAAAACTTCGGTGACGGGCTAAGCGTTGCGAACCAGCCGTATCGAATTTATCTGCCGGACGGAACGCTCAAGCAACAGGGCATGCTAACGGATGGGCAAACACTGACCGTCAGTACCGCTGAGGCCACCAACGTCAAATGTGAAATCGGAGCCGGAGATTGGCAAGTTGTCGAGGATGCGGTCGATCACCACGAGTTCGGCGACGATGAAGAGCAGGCCTGAAGCGAGGTCATCAGATCATCCAATTCGTTCAAGACAAGGATAACAGATGGGACATCCACATCATTCGAAGAAGCCGGCGGTCCCGAAAGTCCCGCCGTCACCATACGTGGAGGTAACCTTCGTATTCAAAGATACTTTGCGGAAACCGATCGAGGGTCTATCTGTACAGATAAAGGCAGGCACAGGGGCATCAGCGGCACCAGCGTGGAAAATCGGGGCAAGTGATGAGGACGTGTCCGGCGATCCGGCGCCTGTACCGGGATCGGCGACTCCCAATGAAACCACGTCGGCCGACAACACCGCAGTGATTCCACCAGTTGATTCTCCAACCCAGATGGTCGACAACGAAACCGCCCCGATAACGACGGACAAGGACGGTTACGCCTTAACGATCCAGAATGCAGCGCGGAATCAACCGATCGACGTTTTGGTGAAAAATCGGCGTGGAGAATATGTGTTGAAAACGACGGTCACTCCCAAGAAAGACATCAGTGCTTTCACAGTTGTCAGTCCCGAATACCATCTTGAGGCGACAACAAAGCTGAGTTCGAAGGAAGCGTTTGAGCAGAATCTCGATATACCCGTTTTGAAGGACGGCGAGGTCATGACCATCGAGCGCCTGGTCAACGAATTTGGCCCGTACATCGGTTGGTCACAGAAGGTGACTGAACAAGGTCGCGTAAAAAAAGACTTCCCGACAAAAAAGAAGGAAGTAACGGAAGATGAGAAGACTCATAAAAAGAAAACAAAGATTTTAATTGAACATCATTACAAAATCGTGGATACAGGCGCACCACTAACGACGGTGCTTAATGTTCTCGGGTCCCGGCTAAACTACCCATCTCCGAGCATTTTCACTGAAGAGCAGTACAAAAAGATTGCACTTGAATTAAACGTTGAAATCGCCGCAATCAAGGCTATTATTCAACAAGAGTCTCAAGGGCGTCCATTTTTGCAAAATGGACTGCCGCCTATTCTCTATGAGCGGCGTCATTTTTTTGATTTAGCAGTTGAAAAAATGGGAAAAGTGATAAATCAAAGAAAAATGGGAAAAAGAAGAAAACCCCGCCAAACCCATATCCTGGCTATCCAGATTTGTGCTTCAAGGGTAAAGATGATTATGGTGCCGGCGGTTTGCATCAGTATGAGAAACTTATTCGTGCTGCTTCACTTGATTTTGAGATTTCAATAAAGGCATGTTCGTGGGGCGGATTTCAGATTCTAGGGGAATACTACGCCAGTTGTGGCTGTGCGACAGTGTTTGAATTCGCTAACAAGTTCATATCTGGTACGGATGGGCAAGTAGATATCTTTATTTTATTTATGAAAAACGTGAAGCCCGCAGGAGTTCGGGGGCTGAGAGAGCGAAATTGGGTGAACGTAGCCGACGCGTATAATGGAAAAGGCTGGAGGGAACACAACCCTGATTATGCAAATAATTTGGCGAAATATTATGATCAGTTTAAGTAAGCGCATTTTTGTTGCGGCAATTATGTTTGGAAAAATTGCATCCGGATTTGCAGGAGAGGCTATTCTATTTGACGATCCCGGTTTGATTGGATACCGTGATGGCGAATCGATATCCGGACTTTATGACGCCGAAAATGAGAAATTTTCATGCTATTTTCTGTTTTCTCAGGATGGAGGAGCAAGACCTCGACCAAATATCGGAGGTTATACCGATACAGCTCTTTTAACCTTTATTCCGGGAGACAGGTCCCTTGAATATAATGATCGAAATAGATTTTTCGATATACCAGGGAATTTATACCGCGAGAATGATGAATGGGTGCTCCATACTTCAAGCGGTCAAGCTGGATGCGAAAACTCCACAGGAGGATTTACTTTCAAACTAGGGAGTAAGGAGGCATCGAGGTATTCTGTCGAGGAAACGATCCCCGCCATTGGCATTCGACTTATAAAAAGAAAATCGTTTCTCTACAACTATCAGAACGGCAAATTCCTCGCTAGAAGAGGTTTTTTGACCAAGGGAAATGCTGTAATTGTTCTGGAGAAACGAGATGGTTTTTCACTTGTACGTTTTTCAGATCCCCGATTGAACAAAGATTCTTACGGGAAAATTACAATCAACTGGATCCATACGGTCGATCTTGTTGACCCGTTTCCATCAATCATTCGCGCATTGAAGCAATGACCGCCTTCATCCGACTCGGCGACAAAACCGATCATGGCGGGGTGGTTATCACCGCGTCAGAGAACCTGAGCTACGACCACATCCCGCTCGCTCGAAAGGGTGATCACATACGGTGTCCGAAGCACCCCGAGGTGGATCCGAACGTCATCGAGGAAGGCGATCCCGACATTACGGATGAAGATGGCGCACCGGTCGCGCGTGAAGGACATCGCGGCACATGTGGGTGCCGACTGATCTCCAGCATCAAATGACATGTACTGAGTACGGTAGTGGCGGGTAATAGCTGAGATTATTCAATGAGAAATGAAACTGCTGGAATCTTGCCTACCGCAAGCGGTGCGCAACGCATGGCGTGGGTTCTGACGTGCACGGTCAATGACAATGTATATCTTCGCGTCGACAAAAGCGGACGTCAGTACCTTCATTATTATCTATCGCCCTTTGATGCAATGCTGGAAGCCATTCGCATTACCGAGATGGGTGAAATGGTGAGCATGGTTGACACAACTGGCGGCACGGCGCCCCGTAGCCAATCATTCTTTCCGCGTCTCCATCTCGCCTGGCAGGCATCGAACGGGCGAATAATGCTCGGTACGTCACGTTTGCCGACGCCGTTCACGCTACCAACAGGCAGACGTACATACGGCGAGTTCTGCTTGAGGCTCGACGAGCCAGCGTTAAAGATCTTTGATCATTTCCGTGAGCTCGCAGGGTTATACGCATGGGAAGACGCTATTCGTTCATTCGATCACACAACAGCCGTCGATTTTTATAAGCGCGTGCGCACCGGGTGGAAGTCAGTCCCTAAATGGTTGTCGGAAGATAAGCCTGTCCTGAACCAGTACGCAATCCTGGATCCCGAAACAGGAAACTGGCATTTTGTCCCCTTGACGGAGCTGGCCGGGAATATCTGGCCAATATTGAAGCATTGTTGTCGTTGGTGGGCCTTCTAATGAACCAACGTTTCGAACACACGATCTCGCAGATCGACCACGCAGCCTCGACTGTTGGCCGTGAGAAGGCGCCGCGTCGCGCGCGGAGCCCGAGGGCTGGCGCAACGATCCGGCGATTCAAGACCGACAGAGTCGTCAAACCTCGTGGAAAACGCGCCCGAGTATGGACGAAAGCGGAGCTCGCGCTGCTTGGCACGATGCCTGATGCGGAGCTCGCGCGGCGCATCGGCTCGAACAGTGCGACTGTCAACCGAAAGCGGCTCGAGCTCGGGATTCCGTCGAAACGCCTGAGTGTGCGCCGGCAATGGAGCAGTGAAATCATCGCGATGTTCGGGAAATCCCGCGATCGCGACATTGCGCAGCGCTTCGGCATACCGCTGTCGACCGTCACCGCGAAGCGACGACAGATGCGCATCCCTTCATTTCGCGATGGCATGCTCCAGCGCGCCGAATGGACCGATGATCAGGTCGCATTGCTTGGGACGCTACCCGACGCTCAAATCGCGAAGCGTCTCGGGGTCTGCCTGCTCACCGTGTTCAACGCGAGGAAGAAACGCGGCATTCCGTCCGCACTCAAGCAGGGGTGCCTGAAGCTCCAATGGACAGTGGACCACATTGCACTTCTCGGTACACAGTCGGATGCATCCGTCGCTCGACAGATCGGCGTCACGTCCTTTGTCGTGTGGCAAAAGCGGCAAGATCTCGGCATTCCGGCGTGGCGCAGACAAAGGCGGTTCGAGTTCGCACAGTGTGCATCACCAGCGTCGCGTTTCGATCAGTTTCTCGGACAACTCGCTGAACCCTCGCGTGCAATTCCCCCTTTGACTCGAGGCATACCTACCCGCCGTTACGATGCTGGCGCTCAAGTGCAAGCGAAACCAAGCGTTTGGACCGATAAAGCCCTAACCATGCTCGGGAAAGCACCGGACGCGAAAGTAGCGGATCAGTTGGGTATTGGCCTCACCACAGTCCAGAAGAAACGGTGGGCACTCGGCATTGCATCGACACGCGCATTACACGTTTGGAGCGCGCAGGAGATCGCGCTATTGGGCACGCTCTCGGACGCGCAAGTGGCCAGCCGCGTAGGCGTCTCGACAAAAACCGCCAACCTCAAGCGCCTCGAACTGGGTATTCCATCGGCACGCGCCCAGGGCAATGCGGGATGTCACAAATGGACGGAAGCACACCTTGCCTTACTCGGGACGATACCCGATAGCGATGTGGGCATGCAGATCGGATTGAGTGCGTATTCCGTCGCCATGAAGCGCCGAAGCCTGCGCATCACGGCCGTCGTCTTGCCGCGGAACACGTGGCGCGAGGCCGATCTCGCCCTGCTTGGCACAATGTCTGATCGAAAGGTGGCGTTACGGCTTGGACTGTCTGAGTACCTCGTGCGCTCAAAACGGCTCGCGCTTGAGATTCCATCTACGCGCGCGGCCTACAAATGGAGCGACGAGCAAGTCGCGCTCCTTGGGACAATGACTGACATCGAAGCGGCGGCCCGTCTCGGTCTGTCGAAGACTGCCGTCCACAAGAAGCGGCAGGAGCTGGGTATCGCTCGCGCGAAGCACGTGTGGTCGGACAAGGCGATCGCGTTGCTCGGCACGATGCCAGATGCACAGGTGGCCAAGCATGTGGGCTGTTGCATCAAGTCCGCGAATATCAAACGACGCTCGCTCGGTATTGCGTCGTGGCGAGGCAAAAAATCCGGACAGGGTATTGGCGGCGATACATTCGAAAGCAATCGTGGGATGCGAGGAGCGTGGCAAATGCCGCGCTGTGCGCGCTCGAATCGATAGAGGTCGCAGCGACTGACATATCGCTATGCGATGAACTGGCGCTGTTCGATCCTGAAGCGCAGCAGTGGCACTTTGTGCCAGCCAAGCGCTTTCTGAAGTCCTGAGCAACGCGCCGAACGCGCAGCTCCTCGAAGTGCGGTGGCACGCTGGTGACCGAAGTGAAAGGCGGTGGACAATCAAAACCTTGGCTATTCCGTCCTTGTGGTCGATTTATGCAACAACGCCGTGTCCTGGCCTGTCGCCAGCTCATCAAGCAACGCCTTCGCTTCCCGCAAGTCGGCGGTGTCGTGGCCTTCGGTAAACCAGCCATAGACTTCGGACAGCAGCTCCCTGGCCTCCGCAATCTTTCCCGCGCGCTGCCACCGGCGGGCCAGGCTCGAAGCCGCGCGCAATTCCAGCGATTTCGCATTCCTTTCGCGCGCCAGCTCGAGCGCTTTGCGAAAGCAGGCTTCGGCCTCGTCGCCGGAGGCCGATTGGCCGTTGCCATCGTGTTCCGCAGCGAGCAACAGGATGCCCTTGAGTCGATGCAACTCGGCCTCGTAGCAATGCTCTCCGGCCGTCTCTGCGATCGACATGGCCTCGTCGAGCACGCGGAACGCGGCTTCCCTGTCGCCCGCGATTCCGTGGCTTTCGGCAAGGAGTGCCAGAAAGTACGAACGCTCTTCCTCGCCACCGTGGGCCCGTTGATCGGCTAGCCCCTCGCGCATCTGCGCAATGCCTTCCTGAAGACGATCCCCCCTGGTCAGGGCCCAGCCGCGCAGCGCGATTCCCCACGCGAGCCAGTAGGGCAACCCTTGATCGGACGTCACCGCCATGGCGGCTTCGGCGCGTTCGAGCGTCAGCGCTACTTCGCCCCGAAGCTGGTGCAGTTCGGCGCCGTAAGCCAAAGCGAACGCGAGGGTCGGCCCAAAAGCGAACTGCCGCGCGAGTGCCAGCGCCTCGAGGCTGCGCTGGCGCGCCTGATCGGGGTAGCCCTGATGCCAGAGCGTCATCGCGAGGTAGTTCAGTGCGCGGATGCCGGGATCCACGCCATGAGCGAAGACATGGGCCTGATGCTGCGCCGGGTCGTAGAGCGCAAGGGCGCGTTCATGGTGCTCGCGGCTGGCCGCGAATTCGCCCAGGAAGAACAGGCACACACCCAGTGCGCTATGTGCCTCGACAAGCAATCCGGAGTCCTTTTCATCACTTGCCATGCGGAGCATTCGCTCACTCAGCTCGCGCGCCGTTGCGTACTCGGCGCGCGAAATATAGTGAATCCTCAAGCCCAGAAGCGCGGAAAAGAGCTCCGATGCTTCCCCGATCTGCTCGCACAATTGCAGCGCGCGCGTGTAAGTCGCCGCCACTTCGGGCGCGCCGTAGCCTTGCACGTCCATCAGCGCGGGGCCCAGCGAAAGCAGCAGCGTCAGTTCCCGGCGAGCGCGCGCGGGCGTTTCGGGCAGACGCTTGAGCAGTTCCAGCGCGGCCCGCAGATGCCGCATCGCGTCCAGATGCGCGGCATGCCGAACCGCCTGCTGTGCTGCCCGGTGCAGGTACTCCACGGCCTTCGGAATATTGCCGCTCAGGCTGTAGTGATGCGCCAGTTCACTGCAATAGTCGGTGATGCGCGTGGGGAACAACGTCTCGATGGCCTGCGCAGTGCGCTCATGCAGAACGTTGCGCCGGTCCGTGAGCAGCGAGTGGCCCGCGACCTCCTGGGTCAGCCCGTGCTTGAACGAATATTCGACCTCCGGATACGCGGCCCGCTCGTAAATGAATTCCGCCGCCGCGAGGTGGGCCAGCAGTTGGCGCAGGTCATTGTCCGTTTGCGCCACCTGACCGATGCATATGCACTGGAGCAGGCTGAACGGAAATTCCTTGCCGATCACGGCGAGCGTTTGCAACAGCTCTTTCTCGGCCACCGGCAGCCGGTCGATACGGGCGGCGAGCACGCCCTGAACGGTGGCCGGAATGTGCAGGGCGGCAGGCGTGCGCCCGATCCGGTAACGACCAGGCTCGCCGAGCAGCGATTGCTCTTCCGCGAGCGTCTGGACGACTTCCTCCATGAAAAACGGATTGCCCTCCGTTTTCTCCTGAATGAGGCGCTTGAGCGCGTTGAGCGAAGGATCGTCGCCCAGCAGCGCGGTGAGCAGCCCCTGGACTTCCTCCGGGCGCAGCGGCTCGAGCCGGAGCTGGGCGTAATGACCGGGCCAGCCGGGCGCGTACTCGGGCCGAAAGTTCAGCAACAGCAGCAGATGCGCGCGGGTGGAGCGCTCGATCAGGCATGCCAGGAATGCTTCGGTTTCCCGGTCCAGCCATTGCAGGTCCTCGAACAGCAGCGCGACGGGTTGATCGTCGCTCTCGCGCGTCAGCAGCTTGATGATGGCGTCGAAGGTGCGATCGCGCCGGATCTGCGGATCCATGTCCGGGAGCGCCGAACCGCGCTCGCCTATGCCGAGCAGATACAGCAGGTAAGGCACGAGGTCCTCGAAGCTGCGTTCGAGCGTGAGCACCTTGCCCATGACCTTTTCGCGGCACTGCCGCTCGTCGTCCTCGGGCACGATCTGGAAATAGTTCTTTAACAGGTCGATCAGCGGCAGATAGGCAAAGGCCTTGCCATGTGAGACTGAAAACGTTTCCAGCAGCAGGCAGCCGCGCCGCGAGCGCTCCTTGAACTCGTGGAACAAGCGTGACTTGCCCACGCCGGCTTCGCCGGCCACGGCCACGACCTGCCCGTGTCCCGCCTTGACCTGCTCGAGCGCATCGTGCAATTGCTCCAGCTCGGCCTGACGGCCCACGAACCGCGCCAGCCCGCGATGCGCCGCGAGCTGCAAGCGCGTGCGCAACGCGCCGAGACCCTGGACTTCGTACACCACGAGCGGATCGGGAATGCCCTTGACTTGTGTGGCGCCCAGCGCCTTGAACTCGAAATAGCCCTCGGCCAGCTTGTGCGTGACTTCGCTCACGAGAATCGACGAGGGCGTGGCGATGCTTTCCATGCGCGACGCAATGTTGATCGTGTGTCCGACCGGATCGTAATGGGTGTGCAAGTCGTCCGTGCGGATCGAGTGCACGACGACCTCGCCGGTATGGACGCCGACGCGAATCTGCAGCGCAATGCCTTTCTCCAGACGAATGCTGTCGCTGTGGCGCCGCATCGTCTGCTGCATGCGCAGCGCCGCATAGAGCGCACGCTGTGCATGGTCTTCGTGGGCGATGGGCGCGCCGAACAGCGCGAGGATGCCGTCGCCCAGCGACTTGGCGACGTAGCCCTCGTAGTAATGGACCGCTTCCATCATTAGCGCGACGACGGGCTCGATCAGCCGGTGGGCCTCTTCGGGATCGAGATTGTGAATCAGGGCGGTGGAGCCGGCCATGTCGGCGAAGAGCGCCGTGATCATCTTGCGCTCACCGGCCGTTTCGCCGCGCGCCTCCATGGCCGCCTGCTCGGCGCGAATGCGCTCGACCAGATGGTGCGGCGTGTACTGGATAGGCGCGGGCAGCGGGCGCGTATCCGCAGGCGGGCGCTCAGTGGAGGGGCCAGGCGCGTTGGTGAGGGGCGCGCCGCACGCGTTGCAGAACCGCGCGGACGGGCTCGCCTCGTGCCCACAGCGCGGGCAGGCGCGCAGCAGCATGGCGCCGCACGCCTCACAGAACCTGGCGCCGGTGAGGTTATCGAATCCGCAGTTTGCGCAGCGCATATGACCTGGTCCTTGCCCCGTGCCCGCGTTTAAACATTAGGCGCGGTGTGCGCCTGCGGCAAGACCGTGCCAGCCCGTAGCGCCGGACGGAGAGGGCAACGGCAGCGGCGTGGTTGGCGTGCGCTGCATTAGCGTGTGAACCGGCCCTAAAGGATTGAATTCTCCAGCCGATATGGCGGATGAGGCATCATTGTGGGCATTCGTCCTGTTCGCCGGCCATGCCCGTGCAAGCGAACTGTGCTTGTCGCCCGGATCGAAGGGCGGCCGCGAGACGGCTGACACGTTTCGAAGCATCGAATGAAGCCGTTAATGAAGCCGCTAATGAAGCCATATCGGCCCATCCTTAATCTGAAAGCGAGCCTTGCGTGGGACGAGTCAAGTTTCTCTGGTTGCGATACTGCCTGATCGGGCTGGCTTTCCTGTTTGGCTGCCACGCGCACAAGGACGCCTCGACGAGCGCGCGTCCAGCCGCCCGGACAACCATCACCGCATTGGTTTGGGCTCCCGACTGGCCGCAGGAGATGCTGCAGATCGCCGCCGAATTCACGCGGGCGAATCCGGACGTGCGTGTGGACGTTCAATTCATGATCGGCAACTCGGTCGAGGAAAATATCAAGCCGCGCGTGGCGGCGGGCACGCTGCCCGATTTCGTGAGCGTCAATCCGAACGCCTATGCGGCCGATCTGGCGGACCAGGGCATCCTTGCCGACTTACGGCAGACGTCCGCGTGGAATAACATGCTTGCTCCCCTCAAGGCCGACTGGACCAGTCGTCGCGGCAAAGGGTTCGGCATTTCGGGCGGCGTCGCGACAACCATGATCTATTACAACCGGGCAATGTTCGAAAAGGCCGGCATTACCGAATTGCCGACCGACTTCGACGCGTTCGTGCGGGTTTGCGCGCAGCTCAAACGGGCGGGCTTTACGCCCATCATGTGGAGTGGCGGTTTTCCGAATATGCTCGGCAACGGGCCATTTGCTTCGGGCTTCGCCAACGACGTCGTGGCGCACGCACCGGACTGGCGCAACAAGATGGCCGACGGCACATTGAATCTCGACACCCCCGCGGTCGCCGACATCTTCGCCAAAATGGCGCTGATTCCCGAACGCGGCTATGTACAGCCTGCTTTCATGACGACGGGCTACGATGACGGGATCAGGCTGTTCAAGGAAGGCAAGGTAGCCATGGCCTTCGAAGGCAGTTGGTCTGCCGGTGCGATGCTGCACGGCAATGCCTTTCAGACCGGCGTATTCGTGCCGCCATGGAATGCGCGCGGCGCGCAGGTCGTGCCGGTGCTCGGCAGCGAAACGGGCTTTGCCGTCTGCGAGACGCCGAGGAAGGCGGCGGCGATGCGTTTTCTGGAATTCATGGCAGGCAAGGGCTTTTTGATCCTGCAAAAGAAGCGGCATAACATTTCGCCATTTCGCGAAAATGCGGGCATGGCGGTCAGCGACCCGGTGATCGTTGACTACACCAACACCGTTCGCCGCTATCCGGTCACGGCGAGCCCGTATTACTCGTCGCTGCCGTCGAACACCATCGAATATGTGCATGGGCTCATGCAGGACGTGCTGCTCCACAAAATAACGCCAGGGGAAGCCGCGAAGCGACTCGACCAGTCGGTCAAAAACGAAGCGAAGATGCACTACAAATGAACTTGATTCCCGCACCGCTGCGCGTCGCGTTCGACTACCTGTCGCAGGATCTGCTTCGTCGCGTCGAGATCCGTCACCGGCTCATGGCGGCCTTCGTGCTGCTGTGCCTGCTGCCCGTGATCATTTCGGGCTTCCTCTCCTATGTGAAATCGGTTACGGCGATCAAGGAGAATGCGGAAGTCTTCTCGAAGGAGGTGGTCGAGCAGGTTTCGAAGAACGTGCGGATGCGCATGGAGCAGATCGAAACCGAGAGCAAGCTCCTGGTGTTATCGAACGAGCTTCAAGGCGCGCTCGCGGGCGCGTCGAGCGCGAGCATCCAGCACCGCAGCGAAGCGCGCGAAGACATGGCGCGGCTGCTCCTCGAACATTTTGGGTCGGTGGATTTCATCGACCAGAAGTATCTGCTCGACAAGGACAACCGGATTCTGGACACGCAGGCGTTCGCGCAATTGACGCGTGGCATCACCGGCCTCGTTGAGCGTGCGGAGGCGCAGCAGGGGCGGACCTGGTGGGGCAGCTACGACAACGGCGCCGGCGAACAGAACCTGGGGATGGTGACCGCGATCTTCGA
Source organism: Paraburkholderia oxyphila NBRC 105797 (assembly GCF_000685075.1). Classification (GTDB taxonomy): domain Bacteria; phylum Pseudomonadota; class Gammaproteobacteria; order Burkholderiales; family Burkholderiaceae; genus Paraburkholderia; species Paraburkholderia oxyphila. The sequence continues at coordinate 48,582 of NZ_BAYD01000018.1, read as the reverse complement.
CAAAAGCAACGACCAGAAGATCGGCAATCTGGTGTTGATCGTGAGGCCGGAGTACTTTTCCACGATCTTCAGCAACGTCGCTTCCCGAAGCGGCATCGAGATATCCATTCTTGATGCGAGCACCAACAAGGCGATCATTCGGGCCGACGATACCCGGGCAAGTGCGGGCGCGTTGTCGGTGCCCGGCCTGATCGAGCGCATCGAGCACAACGGCGCATCCGACGACGCGAGCCGCTTTGTGAGCGTCACGGGCACGCACGGCGAGCGCTACCTCGTCGCGTATGCACGCATTCCCAATACGAGCTGGATCGTGGTCAGCACGATTGCGGAAAGGAGCCTGACGATCGAGGCGCGGGCGGTGCGTAACCAGATCGTGCTGGTGGGCATCTCGGGTTTTTTGCTTTCGCTCTTTCTGGCGTATTTCATTTCGCGCAGTATTTCGGAGCCGCTCATCAAGCTCGTGCGCAAGATGCACGACACGGGCGACGATGCCGGCGTCCCGCTGGACGACGGCGTGCCACCGGGAACGGCAGGGTGCGGCCAGGACGAACTGGCGAGGCTCGAACTGCGCTTCGAGCGCATGCGCGGCGCGATCGGCCAGAAGATACAGAAGATCAACGAGATCAACGCGTCGCTCGAGCAGATCGTCGTCGAGCGCACGGCGGAGCTCGTGGCGCGCGAGCGCGAGTCGCGCACGTTGATCGAAAACTCGCCCGATACCATCACGCGCTACGACCGGGAGCTGCGCCGCATTTATGCCAACCCCGCGTTTTGCGCGACTTCGGGGAGCACGCTGGCTCAGGCGCTCGGTAAGCGGCCATCGGAATACCCCGGCGGCCCCAACGCGCTGCTCTACGAAGAGAAAATCAGCGAAGTCATTGCGAGCGGGAAAAGCGCGCAGTTCGAGCTCAGATGGATCGGCAAGGAGGGCGCGGAACAATGCTCCCACATCCGCATCACGCCGGAGATCGACCGCTCCGGCGAGGTCAACTCGGTGATGGCCGTCGGCCGCGATCTTTCCGACCGCATGGCGTTCGAGGCGACGATCTGGCGGCAGGCCAACTTCGACGCGCTCACGGGCCTGCCGAACCGGCAGATGTTCCATGAGCGTCTCGATCAAGAAGCGCGGCGCTCGCGCCGCTCGGGACGGCGCATGGCCCTGATGCTCATCGACCTCGACCGCTTCAAGGAAGTCAACGACTCACTCGGACACGACACGGGCGACGTATTGCTGGTGGAGGCGGCGAAGCGCATCAGCACGTGCGTCCGCGAAATGGATACCGTGGCCCGTCTTGGCGGGGACGAGTTCACGGTCATCCTTCCGGAGCTGAAAGACGACGAGCGCGTCGAGTGGGTCGCGAGAACGATCAATGCGAGCCTGGCACTGCCGTTCAAGCTCGGCGCGGACGAGGAATTCATTTCCGCGAGCATCGGCATCACGTTCTACCCCGACGATGCCGGCGAGCTCGACGTGCTGTTCAAGAACGCCGACCAGGCGATGTATGCATCGAAGAATGCCGGGCGCAATCGCTTCGGCTATTTCACGCCCGACATGCGCGTGGAGGCCGAAAGGCGTCTGCGCCTGACGAGCGACTTGCGCGCCGCGTTGCCGGACCGGCAGTTTCAGGTGTTCTACCAGCCGATCATCGATCTGGTGACCGGCAAGGTCTGCAAGGCCGAGGGGCTGATCCGCTGGTTCCATCCCGTGCGCGGCATGATCAGCCCGCTCGAATTCATTCCGCTGGCGGAAGACACGGGACTGATCGTGCCGATAGGCGACTGGGTATTCAGGCAGGCCGTGCAGCAGGCGAAGCGCTGGCGCGAACGCTATGACGGCGCTTTTCAGGTGAGCGTCAACATGTCCCCGGTGCAGGTGCGCCAGGACAGCATGCAGTGTGCGCGATGGTCCGAGTACCTCACGCGGGAAGGCATGGCGGGCGAGAGCGTTGCCGTGGAGATTACCGAGGGCCTGTTGTTGCAGTCGGAGTCGAATATCGACGAGAAGCTGCTCACGTTCCGTCGCGCTGGCATCGGTATTTCGATCGACGATTTTGGCACCGGTTATTCATCGCTGGCTTATCTTCAGCGCTTCGAAATCGACTATTTGAAAATCGATCGATCGTTTGTGCAGAATTTGAGCGTGAACGAAGATAACCAGGCGCTCTGCGAGGCGATGGTGGTGCTGGCGCACAAGCTTGGTATCCAGGTCATTGCCGAGGGCGTCGAGACTGCGGAGCAGCAGGCGTTTCTCAAAGCGGTGGGCTGCGATTTCGCGCAGGGGTTTCTCTATTCGAAGCCAGTTCCGCCCGAGCAGTTCGAGCGCTGGGCGTGGCCGCTCGTCGCCGAGGTGGAGAGCGAGACGGGAACGGGTATATAAGTTTTTTGTCGTTGAAGAATGCAAAGCACGCAGGCTATGAATAGCGAATCCCTACACCGAAACACCCCAATCTTGTCGGGCAGCACGGTCGAATTGCGCCCGATGCGAAAGGAGCACGACCGGGCACTCATCGAGGCCGCTTCCGATGGGGCGCTCTGGAATCTCAAGGTGACCGTCGTGCCTGGGCCGGAGACGGTAGAGGCCTATATCGCCCGAGCCCTGGAAGGGGAGCAGGCGGGTACCGTCATGCCGTTTGTCATTGTCGATCGGGCAACGGACCGCATGGTGGGTAGCACGCGGTTCTGGAAGATCGACCACGTGAACCGCAAGCTCGAGATCGGACACACATGGCTCGCGGCATCGTCGCAGCGCTCATCCGTCAACACGGAAGCGAAATACCTGATGCTCAAATACGCATTCGAAACGCTGAATTGCGTTCGAGTGCAGTTCACCACCGACGAACTGAATGAAAAGTCGCGAGCGGCGATCTTGCGCATCGGAGCAAAACAGGAGGGGATCGTTCGCCACGAGCGAATCATGCCGGATGGCCGCAAGCGCAACTCGGTGCGCTTCAGCATCATTGACGACGAGTGGCCACAGGTTCGCGTGCGACTGGAGACCATGCTGGGCCAGCACGGGTGAGGCGGCGGCACATGCCCGGACGAACCTGTATCAAGCCGGCTTTTTCGGTGGCGGCTTGACCGGCGTGGGTGCCGGTCCCGTGCGAATGCTTGCTCGGGAGGTCACCACCCCAGAACCGGACAGGACCGCCGAAAGACACGTCGCTGCGATGGCTGCAATATCGTGCTGCAGTGGGCGCTGGATGGTCACGGCATCCTGATCCGGCGCCATTCGTTCCGGTGGATGTGAGCAAGGTGGCGCTGGAGCGCAAGAGACCTGGTCGAGCAAGGAACCTTTAATGTCCGTGACGGCAAGGCGCTGATGCGGTACGCAATTCAGTGGATCGAGCGCCACCAGGGCGGAACTGCACAAGGAATAGGGTAATCCCCTAGCCTCTTTTAGGACACCAGCCTTATTCATGCGCATTTTGTCTGCGAATACAGTCATAACTGCCGGCGTGCCCCGTAGCAGCTACGGCCACGCGGGAAGTCCGTACCTCGACCCTCGCGGACGCTCGACGGGCGGGGCGAGCGCATCCGTTCGCATGTGCACCTCGCCGATATCCAAATTCGATGAATGAACAGCTGGAGTCATTAATCACAGGAGGTGGACCATGATGAAGACGTTAGTCCACACAGTTTGCGCGGCCGCCGTCATTGCAGTGCCAATTGCATCGTTGGCGCAATCGGATGGGGCGCTGACGCGCGCGCAAGTGCAGGCCGAGATCGCTCAGCTTCAGCAAGCCGGCTTCAATCCGGCCAATGCGAATACCGTCGACTTTCCTGCCAATATGCCGACTGCCGGCGCCAGTGCCACAGACCAGAACAGCGGATACGGCCCTGCGACCAACGGTTCGTCGCAAATGGGCTCTCGCGCCAGCACGAGCGGGATGAAGCCGGTGTTCTTTGGCGGGTCATAAGCTTTTTCGTCTGACCAGGTCGGGCGATGTAGAACACGCCGTCTCTGCTTGGGGCGGCGTGGAGCGGTGTGCCTTGCGCGTCTGGCGCATGAATTCAGTTGCCGCGCATGCTGGCACCCTTTGACAAGCGCTGACGATTGCCAAGGAGCTCGACCAGCCGCGACTCACATTCGGAAAACGCGTACCCGCGCCGCTGCGAGATCATGAACGTGAGGGGGCGCATGTGCCATGCGCGCCGCTGGAGTTCGACCAGCGTTCCCTTCGCGAGGTCTTCCGCAACCATATGAAGCGGCATGTGCCCCCAGCACAAGCTCCCCCTGAGCAGATCGTGCTTCGCGCCGAGGTCATTCACCCGCCACTGGCGCTCACTCGCGACCCCCTGTTGTGTCTTTTCCGCATCGGGCTGATTGTCGGTGACGACGAGCTGGATGTGCCGGCCAAATTCCTCGCGCGGGATGGGCCCCGCGATTGCGGCCAGCGGATGCGATGGCGCGCAGACAGTCACCATCTGCGTGTCACATAGATGCAGCCTTTCTATGGTGCCGGGTCTCAGCTCCGGCACGTCCGTGATCGTCACCGCCAACGCGCACGTGCCTTCGAGAACCAGACGCTCGCCGTCCTGCATGGTCGTCATGCGCAGATTGATTGCAACCGTTGGAAAGTCCGCCTGCAGGGTGCGCAGGCATTCGATCAGGTGCGCGCGCGGAAAGTAGGTATCCACGGCAACCGAGACCTGTGGGACCCCCGCTTCAGCAATGGCAACCGCGCGCATCTTCATTTCCTCGGTGCGCGAGATCACACCGCGAGCATCGGGCAGGAGGCTGCGGCCCGCGGCCGTCAGCGTCGCTTTGCGCGTGTTGCGCTCGAACAGCACCACATCGAAGGCACTCTCGAGCGCGTTGATCGCGTGACTGATCGCCGACTGTGCACGCCTCAGCTCCCGTGCAGCCCCGGAAAAGCTTCCCTCGTCGCACACGGCGACGAAGGCCCGAAGTTGATTGATGGTGACGTTATCCAGCATATCTATTTATCTAGAAAGTAGATGGTACTTATAGATATTCAGTCAATTGGCTTCATGAATCAAGCGCTTCAGAATGGTGTGCGTCGCTTTTGTTTCGAAGGATGCATGACATGAACAGACTGAAAGGAAAGACCGCCGTGATCACCGGTGGCGCTACCGGCAGCGGCCGCGCCGCAGCAAAGCGCTTCATCGAGGAGGGCGCGTTCGTTTTCATCTTCGGCCGCCGGCAGGAAGCGCTCGACGCCGCTGTGGCCGCCCTCACAAAACCGCTCTCGTTACCGGGGCATCGCGTGGCATTGGCCGCGCCATCGCCGAACGTCTTGCAAAGGATGATGCGACGGTGGCGCTCAGCTACAACGCCAGCAAATCCGGAGCAGACGAGGCGTTCCTGGCTTCCGACGATGGTCATTGGGTGACCGGCCAGACGATTGAAGCGAGCGGCGGCTACAAGCTCTGAGCGCGCCGAAACACCGAAGGAGAATCTCATGAGCTACGCAATCATCGGCTTCGGCAAGATCGGCCAGGCTCTGGCCAAGGCGTTTGCCCGCAGCGGCATCGAAGTATCCGTTGCAACCACGCGTGACCCGGCGAGCTTTGCATCCGATGCGGCCGAGATCGGGCCCACGATCATTCCCCAAACCCTGGCGCAAGCCGTCAACGCGGAGGTCATCTTTCTGGCGGTCCGTTTCGAGTCGCACCCGGAGGTCGCAAAGGCGCTGCCCGACTGGAAGGGAAAGACCATCATCGACGCAATGAACACGCAAGCCCCGCTTGAGGAACTGGACGGTCTGCCATCCTCTGCAGTCGTCGCGAAGGCGTTCGCCGGGGCCAGGCTGGTGAAAGGCTTCAACCATCTGGTCGCTGCCGTCCTTGACCAGGACCCGGCCGTACACGGTGGCAGGAGAGCCGTGTTTCTGGCGAGCGACGATGACCGGGCTGCAGCGGAGGTTGGCGAGCTTGCGGAAAAACTCGGTTTCGCGCCAATCAAACTTGGCGGGCTCTCTGAAGGCGGGCTGCTCGTCCATGCGCGCGGAAAAAGCTGGGGACAACTGATCTTCAAAGACTTGATCAAGTTCGACTGATGTACAACCGGGAGTGATCGATGTCTGGAAAACTTTCAGGCAAGGTTGCCCTTATCACCGGAGGCTCACGTGGGATCGGCCGTGCAGCCGCGCTGGCCTTCGCACGAGAAGGTGCCGCGCTGATCGGTGTGCACTTTGGCGCCAACACCGATGCGGCCGCAGCAACGATCCGGGAGATCGAGCGCCCTGGTGCAAAAGCCGTCGCTATCAAGGCCGATCTGAGAGGAGGTAAGGAAGCGACGGACCGCCTTTGGGAACAGTTCTCAAGGACTGTGTCGGCACGGGCAACCCCGTCAGGAGCACGTCACCCAACGAAGGCGCCTCTGTTTCGTGCCGCCTTCCTGCAAGGTATCTCGACAAATATTGCGAACCCGAAGTCCATCGCCTTTTATGCGGCGGTGTTTTCCTCAGCGGTGCCCACGCACGTTTCCATGCCGACGTTCTTCGCAGTGCTTGCTACTGTCGGTGCAACAGCGACGTGCTGGTACGGAGCAGTCGCACTCGTTCTATCGCACGCGGCGATTGCGACGGCGTACCGTCGCGCGAAGGCATGGATCGACCTCACCTGTGGAGGGCTCATGATTGCGCTGGGAATCCGGCAGGCATTGCGTTAACAACCGTATTGGGTTTGCAGATGCCTACTTGGCGCTCCTCTTGCCGCCGACGCCGACCTTCCCGCGCCCGACCTTGCGATGAGGCGCACAGGGGCGCAGCTTCTGCCTGGAGCCGGCCGTCAACGTAACGTGCTCCGCAGGGTAGCGGGTTGTTCTGTGCGGCGCGGCCCGATGGGCGGGATGGCCCGGATCGATGCGCTTGATCGCTGACATGGCTGGAGCCCGGCCGCTAACGCGAGGTGACTACCGTCATCTCGGATTCGTAGGTGATCCGCGCGCGGCTATGGTGTTTGAGCGTCAGCATCACCTCGACGAGGTCAGGGCGGCTTACCCGAACCGAACGGGCTGTGCCTGACTTGTCCTCCACGGTCAGGAGGTTGAGCTTGCGGTCGACGCCGGTGACTTCCGCTACGCCACTGAAGACCCGGAGCACGTGGAAGCTTTCCTGGTCGGCGCCGGACGAATGCTGGGTCACCTTTGCAGTGTGGTTCAGCCGTGTGAGCGCCGCGCCTCCAGCGGGCGTCAATCCGGTGACGTAGGGCTCCAGATAGATTGCCGTGAGTTTGTCGCCAACCTTGATTGCATTCAGTACGTCGCGGTGATCCTTTGCGCTGAAGCTCAGGTCATCGTGGCCCGGCACGGTCACGACGATGAGTGCGTTCTTCTGGTCGATCAGGCTGATGGTGCCACTCTCCGTGTCGACCGACGCACCGCTTGGCACGGCCTGTCCTGCCGCCGAGGCGTCCGAGTCGTCCGCGTGGCACGTGGGCACCCAGCCCGCGGACAGGCCGATGACCGCGAAGACCAGCGCGCAGCGGCGCGCAACCGAAATAGATGAATTCGACAGAAAGAGCATAGGAATCCGCCTGGTGCAATCAGGTGTCACGCGTTCTGCGCCGGCCTGGAACCGAGAGCGTATTTTGTCGCAGCCTGGCACTACATGGGAAGCTTGTCATAGGACCCTGGACCTATGCAACCGAGATTGGCAATGGAGGATTGAATGTTTTAAAACGTGTTGAGCTGTCCGCATGACGACAGACCCTTTAGTCAGGGGATATCACCGGCGAATGCGTTTGAAGTGTAGAACGGTCTCAACGTATGGGGCGCTATATTGTATGTAGCGTCGATCGGTTCCATGGAACCGATTGCACTATCCAGATCGATCAACGGCGGGCAACCATGAACAGTCACTGCGCGTGTTTCGTTCGTCCGGCGCGGGCTGCAATTTGCGTGGCTTCCTTCGCAACGCTCGCCGCGTGTGGCGGTAACAGTTGCATCGGCCTCGACAGTTGCGGCGGCGCAAACGTGACGCCAAACGTCGCCCTGTCCGGCACGGCCGCGACCGGTCGTGCGCTCGCCAGCGCGACCGTCAACTTCAGTTGTGTGCAGGGTTCGGGCTCCATCCTGTCCGATGGCGGTGGACACTACGCGATCACGTTCAATGCCACACCTCCCTGCATCCTCACGGTGACCTCAGGGAGCATAAGCCTGCATTCGCTCGCATTTGCCGGCGGCACCTTCAATACGACGCCAGAGACCGAACTGATGCTTGTCTATATCGCTTCGCAACTCGGCACGAGCGAGAGCGGTCTGATAGCGGGCTTTCCGGCCAATTCACAGTTCCAGCAAGTGCTGGCAAACGAGGCCGACGTGCAGGCCGCGCAATCGGCAGTCGTCACGAATCTGCAGCAGCGCTATTCGCTCACGTTGTCAGCACCGGCGTTTCTAACGACAGCCTTTACGGTTGGCCAACCGGGCGTCGACAGCGATCTGGGCGCGCTGGCGGCAGCGGGGGCTATCGACGACAATGGCATGCCCGATCAGGCTGCCATCTCGCTGCTGTCCGCGGCGGGTCTTGCTCATCCTCTTACAGTGACGTCCACACCGTCTTCCGGCACTAACGGTACCGGCAGCAGCAGCGGAACGATGTGACGTGCGGTGCGCGTTTGCGGGCGCAGCAAGGCATATCGGCCGCTTCGCGGCAGCAAGGAGCGCTTCATGGCTACGGGCATTGGGCTTCACGATCAAGGTCGGCAACTGCTGCCGTTTCGCGAGTCGGTATTGGCGATGCTCGGCGTCGCGTCGGTTTCGATGCTGATCGCGCTCGACCAGACCATCGTCGGCACCGCGATGCCGCGCATCGTCGCGGAGCTCAAGGGTTTCGAGCTCTATGCATGGGTCGCAACGGCCTACATGCTGGCATCCGTCATCACGATTCCGATCTTCGGGCGTCTGGGCGATCTGTTCGGTCGCAAGCCCTTCATGCTGGCAGCCATCCTTGTCTTCACCCTCGCATCGGTGCTCTGCGGGATGGCGACCAACATGCTGTTTCTCGTGCTCGCGCGCGGCCTGCAGGGCATCGGTGGCGGCATCATGATGGGGACGGTGTTCGCGACCGTCGCCGACCTGTTCCCTGATCCGAAGCTGCGCCTGCGTTGGCTGGTGTTCGTCACCTCGGCGTTCGGCCTTGCGAACATGGTCGGGCCAACCCTCGGGGGCATGCTGACCCAGCATGGGGGCTGGAGGCTCGTGTTCTTCGTCAATGTGCCGGTGGGCGTGGTGGCGCTCGTCTTCGTGCGCTACTTCCTGCCGGATCTGCGCCATGCCCGTGATGGCGCGCGACTGCGTCTGGACTGGCTCGGGGCTTTCGTCGTCGCCGTCACGTTCGGCGCGTTGCAGCTAGCGATCGAGCTCTTGCCGAGGCAAGGATGGAGTGCTACGACGATCGTGCTGAGTGGGCTCGTGCTGGTCTGTTCGCTGACGCTTTTCTTCTGGGAAAAGCGCATGGGCTATCCGATCATCCCCGTGGACATGCTGCTCGACCGCAAGCTGGGTCCGCTCTTTGCGATGTCGGTGCTCGGCGGATTCGCGTTGTTCTCGCTCGTCTTCTATGTGCCCCTGCTGTTCCAGGGCGGCTATGCGATGTCGCCGCGCGCCTCGGGCATGCTGATCACGCCGCTTCTGCTCGGCACGACGGTCGGAAGCGTCGTCAACAACCGCATGGTCACGCGTGTCCGAAGAGCCAACGCGATCCTCTACGCAGGCTTCGCGTTGTCTGCTTTCGCGTGCCTCGCGGTGGTCGTTCTGCGCGGCAACGAGCCCTATCTCGCGTGGATGGCGTGCATGGGCGCAAGCGGCCTGGGGCTGGGCCTCGTGGGCACGAGCCTCACGGTCTGCTCGCAGCAGATCGTCTCGCGCGACCACATTGGCGCTGCCACGGCGCTGCTGCATTCACTGCGCACGTTCGGCGGCATGCTGGGCACGGCCATGACAGGCGCGCTGCTCGGGCATCTTTACACGGTGGGCGTGAATCGCTCGCTGGACTCGTACCAGGCGACGCAGTGGTTCAAGTCGTTTGCGAGTCCCGAACTGCTCGTGAACCGCGCTGACCAGGCTGCGCTGATCACTCGCCTCGTGAGCGCCGGCCATGCCGGCGACGCGATGATGAATTCGGCGCGCAGCGCGCTCGTGGATTCGATCCACATCGGCCTGGCCGTGGCGGCCGTGGCTGCGCTGGCGGGCCTGTGTCTCGCGTGGTTCGTGCCGCCTGTGCGAGTCGGCTATCTCGAGCCGCGATCGCACAACGGGTGACCGATTCAGATCGGTACGGGAGCGTCGCGTTCGCGCATCGGCACCGGTCGGCTTGCGAATTGGCGGACCGTTTCGCGTTGGAACGATCTCACCGGCCGGCCCCCTTGCTCGAGTCGTCAGAACATATGGCGAATGCCAACATTGCCGCCCACGGTGGTGCCGTGTGTGCCGTAGAGCGCGCTATCCACGGATGCGCCATCGACGTCGAGCCCCGTGTTCATCGCGCCATGATTGTTGACCACGCCAATCTGGGCGTAGAGCGTGGTGGTGCGCGAGAGCAGGTAGTTCGCACCCACGGCCGCGAGAATCGAATGGTTGCCGGTATCGTGGCGATCGCTCGTCAGCCACGCGCCGCCGTTCACATCGAATTGCGGCAGCACGAAGTAGTCGAGGCCGCCGCCGTAGACGTTGTTGCTGAAACCACCGGCGACCTTGTAGCTCGCGAACGAGGCTTTCGCCGTGAGCGAGCCGATCTTGTACGAGGCGCCCAGCGTGCGGCCCACGAACGGCACCGTCGTGGGCAACGGGGTGGCAACGGTGCCGCCGCCGTTGCCGTCGTAGAAGGCGCCCTCGACGGCCAGCGTGCCATTGTCATAGCGCAGGCTCAGGGAATACTGGCGGCCAGCCTGAAAATTGCCCGCTTCCCCGCCGAGCGCAATCATCGCGCGACCCTGAAAGCCTGCGAGAGCCGGCGATGTCCAGGTGAGTGCGTTGGCATTGAAAACCCCGGTGCCCACGACATTGTCCAGATATGGAACGAGGCCGCTGCCGAATTCCGGGCAGCCGCGCGGATCGAGATCGTAAAGCGCGAGAAAGAAGGGCGAGTATTGCAGGCCCGCTTTCACCTCGCCGAAGCCGCCGTGCAGCGCTAGCCAGGCCTGCCGTCCGAACAGATTGCCGTTGGAGTTGTTATAGCCGCCGTTCGCGATGTTCAAGCCGTTCTCCAGCTTGAATTCGGCGACGAGCCCGCCACCCAGATCCTCTTTGCCGGTCAAACCGAACATCGAGGGCGAGAGGCCGCTGTCGGTCAGCGAAACGCGCGTGCCGTCGTTGGCGCCGCTGGCGCTATCGCGCGTGCGGCTCGTCACGAGCAGGCTCGCATCCACGATGCCGTATAGCGAGACGCTGCTCTGCGCATGCGCAAGGCTCGCGGCGCAAAGCAGCGCGCAGCCACCCACGGCGGCGCGCACCGACTTATTTCCTGATTTCAGCATGTTTTCGTCTCCTGCCCGGGTGCGCGACGGCTTTCGTTCTAGGCACCCAGGCAAAAATCTCCAGATAGTTTTATGGTTCGGACTACGATTGATATGGGTGAGTGAATCTCCTTCCCGATGTGTATGGGGAGTTTGGACTAACGCTTGAGCAGATCGAGCGCGACGTCCACGATCATGTCTTCCTGGCCGCCCACCATGCGGCGGCGGCCGAGTTCGACCAGTACGTCCACGGTGCTCAACCCGTATTTGTGCGCCGCCGCCTCGCTGTGCCTCAGGAAGCTCGAATAGACACCCGCGTAACCTAGCGCGAGCGTTTCGCGATCGACGCGTACCGGCCGGTCCTGCAAGGGACGCACGAGGTCGTCGGCGGCATCCATCAGCGCATAGAGATCGCAGCCGTGTGTCCAGCCCATGCGTTCGGCCGCCGCGACAAACACCTCCAGGGGCGCATTGCCGGCGCCCGCGCCCATGCCCGCGAGGCTGGCATCGATGCGGTCGCAGCCTTCCTCGACGGCGGCAATGCTGTTGGCGACGCCAAGGCTCAAATTGTGGTGCGCGTGAATGCCGGTCTGCGTCGCCGGATCGAGCACGTCCTTGAAGGCGCGAAAGCGCTCGCGCACGTCGCGCATCGTGAGGGCGCCGCCCGAGTCGACGACATAGCAGCAGGTCGCGCCGCTTTTCTCCATCAGCTTCGCCTGTTCGGCAAGCTTCTGCGGCGTGGTCATGTGGCTCATCATCAGGAAGCCGACTGCTTCCATGCCGAGCGTGCGCGCATAGTCGAGGTGCTGCAGCGCGATATCGGCTTCCGTGCAATGCGTGGCGACGCGCACGATGCGCGCGCCCGCGTCGTAGGCCGCCTTGAGATCGTGCACGGTGCCGATGCCGGGGATCAGCAGCGTCGCGATCTTCGCGCGGCGCACCACGCTTGCAACCGCTTCGATCCATTCGATGTCCGTGTGCGCGCCAAAACCGTAGTTGAAGCTGCCGCCCTGCAATCCGTCGCCGTGCGCGACCTCGATGGAATCCACGCCGGCCGCGTCGAGCGCGGCCGCGATGGTCCTCGCCTGCTCGACACTGTACTGATGGCGGATCGCGTGGCTGCCGTCACGCAGCGTCACGTCGGAGAGGTAAAGTGGAGTCTCGCGTTTCATGGGTCTGCCTTTCGTCGTCATGCATTGGCCGCGACGCCGGCCAGCGCCGCGCCCAGCCGCTCCGCCGTCGCGAGCGCGGCGCTCGTCATGATGTCCAGATTGCCCGCATAGGCGGGGAGATAGTGTGCGGCGCCTTCGACTTCGAGAAACACCGAGGTCTTCAGGCCGCTGACGTGTCCCACGCCGGGGATTCGCAGCGGGGCGCTCGCCGCGATGCGGTCGAACTGCACCTTCTGTTTGAGGCGGTAGCCCGGCACGTAGCGCTGCACGTCCGCCGTCATGGCTTCGATCGAGCGCGCAATCTCCGCTTCGTCAGCCGCGTCGCTCAGGCAGTACACCGTGTCGCGCATCAGGAGCGGCGGATCGGCGGGGTTGAGGACGATGATGGCCTTGCCTTTGCGCGCGCCGCCCACGGCTTCCAGGGCACGCGAGGTGGTTTCCGTGAACTCGTCGATGTTGGCGCGCGTGCCCGGGCCTGCGCTTTTGCTCGAGATGCTGGCGACGATCTCCGCATAGTGGACCGGCGCGACGCGTGACACGGCCGCTACGATGGGGATGGTGGCCTGACCGCCACAGGTCACCATGTTGACGTTGCGCGCGTCCAGATGCTCGGCGCCGTTGACCACCGGCACGCAGTACGGTCCGATGGCCGCCGGCGTGAGGTCGATCATGCGCAGCTCCGGTTTCAGCGCGCGCAGCCGGGCGTCGTTGTGAATGTGGGCGCCGGCGCTGGTGGCATCGAAGACGATGTCGATGTCGGCAAAGACGGGATGCCGCACGAGTCCTTCAACGCCGTCGCTGATCGCGACGACGCCCATGCGCGCGGCGCGGGCGAGTCCGTCCGAGGCGGGATCGATGCCCACCATCGCGGCGATCTCCAGATGTTGGCCGTGACGCAGGATCTTGATCATCAAGTCGCTGCCGATGTTGCCCGAGCCGATGATCGCGGCCTTGATTCGTGTAGTCATGCTTAACAATTCCTAGAGTGGTGCGGATGCGCGAAGGCGCATCCGCACGCCGTGTCACCCGTGCTATTGCGCGAGAAAATCCAGAACGAGACGGTTGAACTTCTCCGCATGCTCCCACTGCGCCCAGTGACCGCAGCGGCTGAACACGTGCAGTTCTGCGTTCTGCATGCCCCACAGCATGCGCAGACCGCTGTCGAGCGGCACGAAGCGGTCGTCGCGTCCCCACGTCACGAGCGTGGGCGCCTTGATTTCCTTGAGACGGCCGCTCAGGTCGGGCAGCCAGTCGGGATTGGCTTCGACACTCTTCACGAAGTTTTCCAGGTGCTCGCGATGCTCCATCATGCTTTCATAGCGCTGTTGCACGAGCTCCTCGGTCAGCGCGGACGGGTCGAATACGAACACGTCGAGCATCTTGCGCAGGTTTTCCATCGTCGGCGCCTTGTAGAGGCCGTAGAGCAACTTGATGCCTTCGAGCGGCATGGGCTGGAACAGGCTCGGCCCCACGCCGCCGCCGCCCATGATGACCAGCTTGGCGATGCGCTCGGGCCATGCCAGCGCGAAGGCGAGCGCGTTGCCGCCGCCCATCGAGTTGCCGATCAGGTGCGCGCGCTCGATATCGAGCACGTCGAGCAGGCCTTTCAATGCCGTGGCGTTGAGCACCGCGCGCGAGCCCTTGTCGCAGACGATGGGGTCGCTCTTGTTCCAGCCGGGGCAGTCCGGCAGGATCACGCGATAGCCCGCGTTCACGAAGGCTTCGACATTGCGGTGGAAATTGCTCCAGCCCGATGCGCCCGCGCCCGAGCCGTGCAGCATGACGACGGCATCGCCGTTGCCCGCGTCGTTGTAGTGGATGCGCAGCTTCAGGCTGCCTTCGTCGATCTGCGCGAATTGGCTGGTATTCGCTTCGGTCCATACAGTCATGGTGAGTCTCCTGGATCAGGTTGGGTTGCGTTGTGTGCGTATGACGACAAGAGGGAAGGGCGCGCCCTAGCGAAAGCGGATCGAGCAGCCGCCCAGGCCACCGATCGTCGCGCGCAGGCTGTCGCCCGCCACGACCGGCACCATGGCGCCGAGTGCGCCCGAAAGAATCACCGAGCCGGCTTCGAGGGCCGTACCAAGACGGCCCAATGTGTTCGCGAGCCAGGCCACCGCGATAACGGGCGAGCCCATGGTCGCCGCGCCTGCGCCGGTGACCGCCACCGCGCCGTTCTTCTCGAGCACCATGCCGCAGGTGCGCAAGTCCAGCGCGCGCGGATCGATGAGCCGATCGCCGAGGACAAAGAGGCCGCATGAGGCGTTGTCGGCCACGGTGTCCTCGATGCGGATCTTCCAGTCGCGGATGCGCGAGTCCACGATCTCGAAGCACGGCATGACGCCTTCCGTGGCCGCGATCACGTCGGCGGCGCTCACGCCGGGGCCGCGCAGCTCGCGCTTGAGCACGAAGGCGATTTCGGCTTCCGCTTTGGGCTGGATCAGTTCGCGCGTGTCGATCGATGCGCCGTCGTCGCGGATCATGCCGTCGAGCAGCTGGCCGAAATCGGGCTGATTCACGCCGAGCATCGACATCACCGCATCGCTCGTCACGCCGATCTTCTTGCCGACGATGCGCTCTCCGCGCTCGAGACGATGCGAAACGAAGCGCTGCTGGACGCGATAGGCGTCTTCGATCGTCAGCTGCGCGTGGGTCTGCGTAAGCGGCTCGATTGCACTGCGCGTATGCCAGGCGGTGTAGAGGCGATCGCCCAGCGCGTCGAGTGTCGTGGCGTCGAGTGTCATGCGCACGCTCCCGCAAGCGCGGCGGCTTCCTCGGGCAGGCCGTAGATGAAGGGCGGCACGCCCTGGCCCAGCAGATAGCCGCCCAGCACGCCCGCGTTGTCGTCCTCGTTCTGCGTGATGTGATTCGCGGCCACGAGCATCGTGCGCATCCACAGCTGCACGGGATTGTTCAGCCAGATGGCGC
This sequence comes from Paraburkholderia oxyphila NBRC 105797, assembly GCF_000685075.1. Classification (GTDB taxonomy): domain Bacteria; phylum Pseudomonadota; class Gammaproteobacteria; order Burkholderiales; family Burkholderiaceae; genus Paraburkholderia; species Paraburkholderia oxyphila. The sequence goes on along the minus strand of NZ_BAYD01000018.1, from coordinate 33,064 downwards.
GCGCGCTGAGTTTCTTCCAGAGCATCGTCGAGGCGTCGAGACAGTCCTTGCCGCAGCGCTGGATTTCGAGGAAGTGGAACACACGGTCGTGCAGCGGCACGAGTTCGCCACGCTCGACATGGGCCTGCGCCTCGGCGAACACCTGCGCGAGCCGCGCCTGCGCGGAGCGCACCAGCAGCATCGCGTTACCGAGCTTGTCCTTCACATAGGGGTTTTGCGCGGCGGCGCCGGCTGGCCCGACGATATTCTGGCGCGGCGCCATCTGTTCGATGTAGAGGTCGATCATGCCGCGCGCGTAGCCCACGATCACCGACGACACAGCCGAATAGAACACCTGGTTGAACGGATGAAGATACGGCGTGCCGCGCTCGGTCTTCTGGTAGTCGACGATGCTGTGCGAGCGATAGTCGGGAATGAACGCTTCGCCCTTGATGCGCACGCTCTTGCTACCCGTGCCCGCGAGACCCACGACGTGCCAGTCGTCGATGATCTCGTAGTCGCTGCGCGACACCAGAAACGAGCGATAGTCGCGGCGATTGCCTTCGTCGTCGAGCCAGAACGCGCCGAGGATCGCGCCGCCCTGCGCGTGGTCGCAGCCGCTCGACGTCTTCCATTCCCCTCCGAGCATCCAGCCGCCTTCCACCTTGCGGCATTTGCCGAAGGGCGCATACGACGACGCGACCAGCACACTGTTGTCGGCGGCCCACATGTCATGGGCGGCGCGTTCGTCGAACAGGCCGAATTCCCATTGATGGACGCCCAGGATCATCATGTTCCAGGCGCTCGACGGGCAGCCGCGGCCCAGTTCCATCAGCACCTTTGAAAATACGCCCGGGTTCATTTCCCAGCCGCCCCAGCGGCGCGGCTGAAGGATCTTGAAGAATCCGGCTTGCTTGAACGCGTCGATGGTTTCCTTCGGCACGCTGCGCGCTTTCTCGACTTCGGCGGCGTTGGCCCGCAAGGCGGGAATCATGGCGCGAGCGCGCTCCACCAGTTCGCTCACGGTGGGTTGCTGGACGGTATCGGTGAGGGCATTCATGTGTCGTCTCCTGGTTTCTAGTTGATGCTGCTGAAGTGTCCAAACTGGCCCTGCGCGTAGACGAGCGGGGCGGCGGCCGTCTCGCGCATGGCGATGCGTTCGACCTCGCAGATCAGGATCGAATGGCTGTGCGCCGCGACGATCTCGACCACACGACAGGCGAAGCTCGCAAGCGCGCCGGCGAGCATGGGCGGCGTGCCTTGCCACTCGCGCTCGGCAAAGCGCTCGGCGCCGCTCACGTTCGGCACCATGCCGGCAAAGCGCATGGCGACAGGCGTGTCCTCGGCGGCAAGGACGTTGACGCAGAGGGTGCGGGTGCGCTCGAAGGCCGCGTGGGCGAAGACCTTGCGGTTGACGCAGGCGAGCAGGCGCGGCGGCTCGGCGCAAAGCGAGGTGACGGCGGTGGCCGTGAGGCCGACCGGCAGGCCGTCCAGCTCGGAGGTGAGCACGCAGACACCGCCCGCGAGACGGCGCATGCCGGCCCTGAAGGCATCGGGCGTGGCGGGTGTGCCGCACACCACGGGCAGTGTGCAGTCTTGAGTCTCTAGCTGCATGATTAGTATTCCAAACCGTATGAAATAGGGGGATTTCCGTGCGAGCGCAGCAGGTCTATTGCGCAGCGGGCTGCGGGCGATGGCCCCAGTCGCTCAACTGGCTGTAGTTCTTGACTTCCCACGCGTTATCGTCGATGACGATGCCGCCGTAGCCATATTCCAGCCCGAAACCCGACGGCGTTTCCACGTAGAACGAGAACATGCGGTCATTCGGGTGATGACCGAGCCCCGCGTGAATGCGCAGACCGGCCTTCACGCAGCGGTCGTAGGCCATGCCCACGTCGTCCATGTCCTGCACCTGCACGAGCACGTGATGCAGGCGCTTCGGAAACGGCATCGCCATGGTCGCGAGCGAATGGTGGCGGCCCGTGCGTGTGTGGAAGAAGGTGGCATCGACGGTCGCGCCGGGCACGGTGTGCGAGTCGCGGATCGTATCGCTCACGCGCAGGCCCAGCACATTGCGGTAGAAGTCGAGCGATTGCGCGTAGTCGCGTGCGACCGGAAGGATATGGCCCATGCCGAGGCGCCCCGTTTCGAAGCCCGCGCCCTTGAGCAGCGGCGAGCGGAACGGCGTGGAGATGGACGCATGCGTCGGACCGAAATAAAACTCGTGCGTAAAGCCGTTGGGATCGTCGCAGACGTATACGCACTCGACCTGGCGGCTTTCGGCAAGTGCGCGATCGCCCTCGTGCACGGCTATGCGGCTTGCGGTGAGACGCTCGACATAGGCTTCGAGATCGTCGCGCGTGTCGAACTGCCAGCCGGCGGCGGCGATATCGTCGTCATGTCCCTCCACGAGCAGGATGCGCTGCGCGTGCTCGTCCATGCGAAGGCCGAGCATGCCCGGCGCCCGGCGTCCGGGCATGAGGCCGAGAATGCCGGCGGCGAATGCCTCCCAGCGCGCGAGATCGCTCACGCTGAACACGACGTATCCGAGACTTGAAAGCTCCGACATGATGTCTCCTGTTGATTGATTTTTTTGCGCCGGTGCGGGAGCATCGCGGCGCGGCTCCCTTAATGCAACGGTCGTGCCAGCGCGACAATGCTGCGTCGCATCGGGTGGGTCTTGCGGCGTGAACCCCAATGCTGCCGGGGAGTTGGTGCAGATCGCGAGCGGCGCGCGATGCGCGGCGCAGCAAACGGACGGCTCGTAGCCGAAGCTTGAAAATTCGCAGCAGATGTCAAAAAATAGACAGCGACTGAAAAATTCTGGCGGTGCCGCACGCAGCCGCTCACGCGAAAGAACATGGAGACAAACGTGCAGAATGCCTATGCAAGCCGGGCTTTCCCGGACATTGCGCCGATCAGGGACAAGCTTCGTCTCAGGCCCGAACGCGCCGAAATCACGCTGGGCGAGCAGCGCATGGTCCTCATGCACACCGAGTCGCTCAGCGATCTGCGCAGCGAGTTGATCGCCTCGCTCGGCAGCCAGACCGCGCGCACGCTGCTCACGCGCATCGGCTTTTCCACCGGCACGCGCGACGCGCAACTCGCGTTGCAGCTGCACTCGGCCGAAGCAAGCATCTTCGACCTGCTCGCGCGCGGCGGACAGCTGCATGCCTTGCAGGGTGTCGCGCTGGTCGAGATGATCGCCGCGGATATCGACATTGCGAAGGGGCGCTGTTCGCTGGAGTTCTTCTGGAAGCACTCGTTCGAAGACGAGCACTACACGCACACGGAAGGCACCCAGGCAACGCCGGTCTGCTGGCTCGAAACCGGCTATGCCAGCGGCTATTTGAGCGCGTGCGTGGGCAAGCTCATCATCGTGCGCGAGGTCGAATGCCGGGCGACGGGCTTCGAGGCTTGTCGCGTGATCGCGCGTCCCGCGAGCGAGTGGGACGACGCCGAGGCGGACCTGCAATTTCTCAAGGCCCCCGTGATTCCCGAGGCGCCCGCCGCTACGCGCGCCCAGCCCGGCCGGCAGCGCAGCGCGCTTGCGGCGTTCGAGCAGTCGAAGAGCCGCTCGGATATCGTGGGCCTGTCGCCCGCTTATCAGACTGCGGTGGGCAAGATCAACCGTGTCGCGCAAACGGGAGCGACGGTTCTGCTGCTGGGAGAGAGCGGGGTGGGCAAAAGCACATTCGCGCGGCTGCTGCATGAGCAGAGCCGCCGTGCCACGGGTCCCTTCGTCGCCATCAACTGCGCAACGATTCCTGAAACCTTGATGGAGTCCGAACTATTCGGCGTGGAGCGCGGTGCGTTTACCGGGGCCGATGCGGCGCGCGCGGGGCGCTTCGAACTGGCGGAAGGCGGCACACTGTTTCTCGACGAGGTGGCCACGCTGCCGCTCGTCGCGCAAGGCAAGCTGCTGCGCGTGCTGGAGACGGGGCAGTTCGAGCGGCTCGGCAGCGGCGTCGCGCGGCAGGCGAACGTGCGCATTGTCGCGGCGACCAACGAGGATCTCTGGGAGGCCGTGCGGACGGGACATTTCCGCGAGGATCTGTTCTTCCGTCTGTATGTCTTTCCGATCGAGATTCCGCCCTTAAGGCAGCGCAAGGAGGATCTGCCGGTGCTGATCGAGCATTTCATGCAGCGCTTCGCGCATGCCTATGGCCGCGACGTGTATGGGCTGACACCGGAGGCGATGGCCATGTTGCTCGGCTATTCCTGGCCGGGTAATATCCGCGAGCTCTCGAACGTCGTCGAGCGCGCCGTGATTCTCGCAGAAGACGGCCGCTCGCTCGATGCCGTGCATGTCGTGCTCATGAAGGAGTTGAAGCGCGCACCCGCAAAGCCCGTACAAGAAGGTGCCTTTACGGCGCCGCAGGCAGACAGCGCGAAGCCCCTTCCGTCGCGTTCGATTGACGAGATCGTGGCCGAATGGATGAAGGACCGCGGCCTCACGCTCGACGAAATGGAAAACACCATGGTCGATGCGGCGATCGCGCAGGCAGAGGGGAACATGTCGCGCGCGGCGGCGTTGCTCGGCATCTCGCGCGGCCAGCTGCTTTATCGGCGCAAGCGCGGCGGTAGTGGCACCGAGGCGACTTGAGGCAAGTCGATCGAAAGATACGCTTTGATGCCAAAACCCGCCGGCGCGAGCGGAAATTATTTGCCACAAAGCAGCAGCAGGCGCGCCTCGTCCGAACAGGGCCGTTCATTGCTCTTTGGCGTAGTAGCGGCGTGTTGTGGTGTGGCCGGGGCCGCCGCCATCGCGGCGCGATGTGCAAAGCACATCTTCAGGCGCTGCTTGACTGGCTGATAGTATTGCCACCCTTTGCCGAGATCAGGTAATTCGAGCTTGACCTGCTTCCACTTCGGGTGGCCGTGCTCCTGGAGGTTGTCGAAATTCTCGCAAAACGAATCGGCAAAGCGCTTCAGGTTGACGACCGTATCGCGCAGATTGTAATCGTAAGTGACCAGAAAAGCCTTGACTGTCCATGTCGGCACGTCCTCTTTCAACCAGTCTGGATAGCTCGATACGTGGATCGTCGCAGGAAAGTAGGTCTGCTTCGCCCGTGCCGTTTCGGGAGCGTTCGGGTCGACGCGCAGGAAGCGGATCTGCTGCAGCAGTTCCGGCTTCATGTCGGTAAAGAGCTTCGCGGGTTGCCCGGCGACGATGATCGCGACGTCGATCTTCTTCACGATCAGCGCGGCAAGCGCGTCTTCGTTGCTCAGGTGCTGCGCGTTCTGCTCGGGAATCGGTTGGCCGAACATCAGGCGATAGAGTGTCGTTGCCGATTGTGCGGTGCCGCTGCCGATCAGGCCAACGCTGATCGTTTTGTCCTTGATCTCATTGATCGATTTCATTGGCGAATCGTTTCGCACCACAAAATAAATTTCTTCATTATATAGAGGCATGATAAGCCGCAACGGGCGAATCGTCGTGCTGGCTTCTTGGTTGCCGGAATTGGCCATATCCACGTAGGCCTGGTAGACATCGGATTGGACGAGCGCGAGCTTGACGCCAGGCTCGAATCGCATGCGCTGCACGTTTTCAGCGGAGCCTTTGGAGGGCATCACCTCAAGGTCGATGCCAGCCGGTTGCGCAACCCATTTCGACAGGTCCTGGCCGATCTGAATGTACGTACCGCGTTCAGGGCCCGTTACGATCTTGTAGTGCGCGTCTGGCTCAGCTGCGACGGCAAGCGTCGCGAAGAGCAGGGCGAGCAGTGCCGCCAGTCCCGCCAGGGTTGTCTTCAGCATGGTCTCTCTCCCGCGTTGGATGTGATGTACGCAAGATCTTGATGCGTGATGAAATCCTTATCGATGTGTGGAGTCGGACGACACCGCATGCGTCCATCCGGATTGCAGAATCGCGCGCTCCTGCGCTTCGACGCCAGAGCGGTCGCTCGCCGGACTGGGGACACCGGCGCCAGCGGATCCGTTCACGGCAGCGGCAGTGGCCGCATTCCGGTCTTGCGGCAACGGTGGCCCCGCCGTGCTCGTGCCGCGCGGCGACGGAACCGCGGCGGTCGCTGCGGCGGCGTTTTTCGGCGAATTCGGCGAGTTCAGTGGCGTCCAGCCCGTCTGCGTGATGGCGCGCTCCATTAACGATTGCGCGTGCAGGCTGCTCGAATCGATCGCGAGCGCTTCCGATGCCTGTTGCTGCACGCAGGCCCAGGCAAGCCGACTGGCACATTGGTCCGCGTTTTGCAACGCGCTGTCGCGCCGTTGCTCGCGCGCCGCGATGTCACGCTGTATTGCGCGCGCATCCTCATTGTCCGCGTCGCGCAGGATTGCGGCATTGTCCGCGATTTTCGCGTCAGCCAGGTTGTTTTCCGCGAGGCTTGCACGCGCGGCGCGCAGACTGTCGGGGACATCGATGAATTGCGGCGTAGTCGAGCGCGGCCCCGTTTCGGCAGTCGGGGGCAACACGGTCGCTTGTTGCTGAGGCGAAGACCCCGAAATCGTACCGCTGGACGAATACATGCTCTGATCCCCAGTCACGCCTTCATGTTTGAATTTGTCGCCGAGCACTAGATACGCGGCACACGCGATCGCGAGAACGAAGCAGGCAAGCAAAAGGCCCCTCGAGAAGATCCGTCGTCCCAGGCTCCAGAAGAGTGACTCGTGCGTGATCGGCGCTGGCGAGTCCTTCAGGTAGTCCGGCCTTACCGAGGAGGGAGCGGATGCGGACACGCCGGCCGGTGATGGCTTTGCGGCCGCTGGGGGCTGCGATTCCGCGGGATCTCGAACTCTTAATCGGGCTTTCGCACGCGTCTCCAGCCCAGCCTTGTCGACTGGAAGATTCGCGCCGCAGTGAGGGCAGAAGTCGGCGTGCTCATAGATGACTGTGCCGCAACGCTTGCACACCGAGGGGAAATGCTGGTCACGGGTAATCTGAGCGGACATAGCGTTGACTCACCGTAGTGGCGATGCCAATTCTGCATGCTCAGGATCGTCGTTGAGGCGAACGGCGAAGACTCGCGGAACTCACGATCTACATGCGCAAGAAAGCGGCGAGGCCGGACCCAGCGCAGCCGCTAAAAGCAGAATATCGGTGCTTTCCACCGGCGCGTCAATCGCCGATGTTACCTACCGCACATATCGGTTGGCGCAACATGCATATCGGTTGGCGCAACATGCGTCTGGACGCTTGAATTATGGGAATTCTTAAGCACAGGCATCTTTTGTTTGCGCGCCGGACCTTTTGTTCATAACAATAGCCAGGTTCACACGAGCGCGGCGAGGCGAGGAAACAGGACAAGGGCGTTGCCGCGGTTGATCGAAGCCTGCTGGTTGGCGCTCAACACCGCGCTGCCATCCTGTCGCGCGGTGAAGGACGCACTGATGGGCGCGGGCGCGTACGGAAAATCGCTTCCGAACAGGATGCGATCGGGCTTCGCGAACGCCGCGAGGCTAGGCAGCGCCGACGGCGACGACAACGCGGTATCGAAGTAGAACGTCCGGAGCAGGTCGAGCAGTCCGTCGGGGGGCGGGACGTCGTTGCGCGCGACTGGCGCCACTTCTGCGATCCGGCGTGCCGCGTATGGCAGGAAGCCGCCCGCGTGGGACAGGATGATGCGCACGTTCGGGTACCGGGAGATCACGCCGTTGAGCACGAGTTGCACTGCGGTGCGCGTCGTATCGAACGGGTAGTCGAGCATCGGGCCGGGCATCCCTGGCATGTGCGCGATCGGGGGCATCGTGGGGTGGATGAAGACCACCGCCTGGCGGCAGTCGAGTTCGGCCCATACGGGTTCGAACGCTGGGTCGCCGAGATAGACGCCATCGTAGTTGCTCAGGAGTACGACGCCGTCGACGTTCAGCGCGTCGAACGCATGGCCGATTTCTGCCAGCGAGCCATCGACGTCAGGCAGCGGTAACGTCGCGAAGTTGCCGAAACGCGCCGGATGTTTCGCAACGATGTCGGCTGTGTATTCATTCACCTTGCGCGCGAGGTCGCGCTTCTCTTGACCACTCCACCCCTTCACGCCCGGCGCCGTCAGCGACACCACGCCGGTTGCGATCTCCAGTGAATCCATGAAGGCGAGCGCGCTGTCCACGCTCCACGCAGGGCAATTCCAGCCGGACGGATCGCCGCCGTGCGCGGGCAGCGCGTTGGCCCAGAATGGCGGGACGATGTGTTGGTGAACATCGATGCGGTTGCGGTGAGACATGAATGGGCTCCTGTAGGGGGGCACTGCGGCGAAGGGTACGGCCGTCACTATGCGCGCGGTTGATTTTTCGATCCAATAGATTAAATTGCAGGATTGATTGTTTTGAGTGATTAATCGACCATGGATCTTCGCCATTTACGCTACTTTCTTGCGGTTGCCGAAGAGGCGCATTTCGGCCGCGCGGCGCAACGGCTGCATATCGTGCAGCCCGCGCTGAGCGCGCAGATCCGCGCGCTCGAGGATGAACTGGGAACGGCGCTGTTCGAGCGCAGCACGCGCAAGGTGGCGCTGACTGACGCCGGCCGGCTGCTGGTGATCGAGGCGCAGCGTACGCTCGAGCAGGCCGAGCGCGCGAAGACGCTGGTCCAGCGTGCGGCTCGCGGCGAGACGGGCGTGGTGCGGATCGGCTTCGTCGGGAATGCGCTTGCGTCGGCGCGGCTGTCCGAGGACCTGGCCGCGTTTCATGCGACGTGGCCGGGCGTGGTGCTCGACCTGCACGAAATGGCTCCGTCCGCGCAGCAGGAGGCGATCCTCGCGGATCGCCTCGACATCGGCTATTGCCCGGCGTTCGGCACGGCCTTCGAGGCGAAGCTCGCCGTGCGAACGGTCGGAAGCTGGTCGTGGGAAGTGGCGATGAGCGACCGGCATCCGCTGGCGAAGCGGCGCTCAGTGAGCGTCGCGGCGCTTGCGGACGAACCGTTCATCGTCTATGCCGCTCACGGCGACGACGAAGGGCAAGTGGCGATCCTGCGCCAGGTGCTCGGCAAGGAGCCGCGCGTCGCGTACAAGATGGGCAGCACGCTCTCCGCGCTCGCGCTGACGGCCGCGGGCCTCGGGCTGGTGCTCGCGCCCGAGCCGGTGAGCCGGATCGCGATACCGAACGTCGTCTATCGCAAGCTGGCGAGCCGCGGCCCGAAATCGGAGCTGGTGGTGATCAGTCGGATCGGTGGGGCGTGGGGGGCGACTCAGCGGTATCTGGAGATGCTCGGAGAGCCCGCTGTGTGAATGTTGTGTGAACGCGACTCTCGCCTTCGGGTTCGTCCTCAAGATCCACGCCGCCCGGCAGGCTCATTGGATCGATCGATATTTACACCTTTTTTATTCAGCCTTGCCTAGGCTTGACATGTCGTTTATGACACGCGGCTTGCCGCTCGCGTCGTCATTGCCCGAACCATTACCGGGGAGCGGAAATGGATCTGATCTACATTGCCGGCATCGCCGTCTTTCTGGGGCTCTCTCTCGCGCTTGTCGTCGGATGCGAGAAACTGCACCGGCACGCACCGGGAGGCCGGCCATGACCACCTGGATGATCTGGCTCGCCGCTGCTTCGACGCTTCTGCTGCTCGTGTACCTTGTGTACGCACTACTGCGCGCGGAGGAACTCGAATGAATGCGTACAATCTGTTCCAGGTCGTGCTTTTCATCGTAGTCCTGATCGCCGTTGCGATCCCGCTGGGCCACTACATGGCCTCGGTGCTTGATGGCTCATCTTCCGTCGTGCTCAGGATCGGGCGACCCATCGAACATCTGCTCTATCGACTCGCGGGCGTGGATCCGGCCGCCGAAATGTCGTGGAAACAGTACGCGGTTGCGGTCCTGCTTTTCAATGCACTGGGCGCATTGGCGGTGTACGGCTTCCTGAGGCTGCAACAGTGGCTGCCCGCCAACCCGCAGGGTTTTGGCCCGATGACGCCCGATGCCGCTTTCAATACGGCAGTCAGCTTCATCACCAACACGAACTGGCAGGACTATACGCCGGAAACCACGGTCAGCTATCTCACGCAGATGGCGGCCCTCACCGTGCAGAACTTCCTTTCCGCCGCCACCGGCATTGCGGTAGCCATTGCGCTTATCCGGGGCTTTGCCCGTCACACGGCAAAGACGATAGGCAACTTCTGGGTCGACCTGACGCGTACCACCCTGTACATCCTCATGCCCGTTGCGTTTGTACTGGCGCTCGTGTTTGTCAGTCAGGGCGCGATCCAGAACTTCAGGTCGTATGTTGACGTGCCGACGCTTCAGGTCACGACCTGGCAGGCGCCGAAGACCGACGCGCAAGGCAACGCGCTCAAGGATGCGAAGGGCAATCCGGTGATGCAGGACATGAAGGCCGACAAGCAGACCATCGCGATGGGGCCGCTGGCCTCCCAGGAAGCGATCAAGATGCTCGGCACCAATGGCGGCGGCTTCTTCAATGCAAATTCCGCGCATCCGTATGAGAACCCGACGCCGCTGTCGAATTTCGTCCAGATGGTCGCCATGCTGTGCATTGGGGCGGCGTTGTGCATCGTTTTCGGCAGAATGGTCGGCGACAACCGGCAGGGCTATGCAGTCCTTGCGGCGATGACCATCGCGTTCGCGATTGGATGCTGGGGTGAGATCTCGGCCGAGCAGGCGGGCAATCCGTTGTTCACCTCGCTGCAGGTCGACCAGAGCAGGTCCGCACTGCAGCCTGGGGGCAACATGGAAGGCAAGGAGGTGCGCTTCGGCATTGCGGATTCCGGTATTTTCACGGTCGCGACCACGTCCGCGTCGTGCGGCGCAGTCAACAACGCACACGATTCGCTGACGCCGATGGGGGGATTCGTGCCGATCCTGATGATGCAGCTGGGCGAGGTGATCTACGGCGGGGTCGGCTCGGGGCTTTACGGGATGCTGGTCTTTGCCCTGCTTGCGGTGTTCATCGCGGGCTTGATGATCGGTCGGACACCTGAGTATATCGGCAAGAAGATCGAGTCGTATGAGATGAAAATGGTGGCCATCGCGGTACTCGCCATGCCGATGATCGTGCTGGTTGGCACGTCGATAGGCGTGTTGTCACCGCTGGGCACCGCGGGTATCGCCAACCCCGGCCCGCACGGATTCTCTGAAATTCTCTATGCGTTCACCTCGGTCACGAACAACAACGGCAGCGCGTTTGCCGGGCTCTCGGTCAATACGCCTTTCTACAACGTATTGCTGGCGATCGCCATGTGGTTTGGCCGGTTCGTTCCAGCAATCGCGGTACTCGCGGTCGCGGGGTCCCTCGCGGAAAAAAAGCGTCTCGCCGTAACCGAGGGGACGTTGCCCACGCATGGACCCCTCTTCGTCGTGATGCTGCTCGGCGCCGTGCTGCTGATTGGCGCGCTCACGTTCGTGCCTGCGCTTGCGCTCGGTCCGGTCGCGGAGCATCTGTCGATGATTTCCGGTCACTGAATGCGAGGAAAGCATGACTACGTCCAGTCAGCCGCCTGTCCATCGTCCCGACAATCTCGGCCAGGCACGTACGGCTGCACACTCGATGTTTGAGCCGGTGCTCGTGAAGCCCGCGATTGTCGAGTCGTTCAGAAAGCTCACGCCCCGCACGCAACTGCGCAATCCGGTGATGTTCTGTGTGTATGTGGGCAGCATCCTGACCACGATCCTCTGGTTTGCCGCGCTCACCGGCCAGGCGGAGGCGCCAGCGGGCTTCATCCTCGCCGTTGCGCTGTGGCTGTGGTTTACGGTGCTGTTCGCAAACTTCGCGGAGGCGCTTGCCGAAGGCCGCTCGAAAGCCCAGGCCGCTTCGCTGCGCAGCGCGAAGCACAATGTGATGGCCAAGAAGCTCAACGCCCCGAATCCGAAGGCGCCCGTTCTTCTCACGACTTCGACCGACCTGAGAAAGGGCGATGTCGTGCTGATCGAGGCGGGCGACACGATTCCGGCCGACGGCGAGGTCATCGAAGGCGTCGCGTCCGTTGACGAATCGGCCATCACAGGCGAATCCGCGCCGGTCATCCGCGAGTCGGGCGGCGACTTTTCGTCGGTGACGGGCGGGACACGCGTGCTCTCGGACTGGATTGTCGTGCGGGTCTCGGTGAATCCCGGAGAGGCGTTTCTCGACCGGATGATTGCGATGGTCGAAGGAGCAAAGCGCCAGAAGACGCCGAACGAGATCGCGCTGACGATCCTGCTGGTTGCATTGACGCTCGTGCTGCTGTTTGCCACGGCAACGTTGCTGCCATTCTCGATGTTCTCCGTTGACGCCGTCCACGCCGGTCATGTGGTGACCATTACGGCCCTGGTGGCCCTGCTGGTCTGCCTGATTCCGACCACGATCGGGGGGCTGCTTTCGGCGATTGGCGTGGCGGGCATGAGCCGGATGATGCAGGCGAACGTGATTGCAACGTCGGGCCGCGCGGTGGAAGCGGCCGGCGACGTCGACGTGCTGCTGCTCGACAAGACGGGCACGATCACGCTGGGCAACCGGCAGGCGTCGACTTTCATACCGGCTCCGGGCGTCTCGGAGCAGGACCTTGCGGACGCGGCGCAGCTTGCCTCGCTGGCCGACGAGACACCGGAAGGCCGCAGCATCGTCGTGCTGGCGAAGCAGCGCTTCAATATCCGCGAGCGCGACATGGGGGCGTTGCACGCCACGTTCCTCGGCTTCACGGCGCAAACGCGGATGAGCGGCGTTGACCTGCCTGACCGGGAGATCCGCAAGGGCGCGTCCGATGCGGTGAAGCTGTACATCGAGGCGCATGGTGGCCGCTATCCCGCGGAAGTCAACAACGCGGTGACCGACGTTGCACGGCGCGGCAGTACACCGCTGGTCGTCGCGGAAAAGCCGGGCGCGCATGGCAGCCCGGATAGCGCTCCCGCACGCATACTCGGCGTGATCGAATTGAAGGATATCGTCAAGGGCGGTATCAAGGAGCGCTTTGCCGAGCTGCGCAAGATGGGCATCAAGACCGTGATGATCACGGGCGACAACCGGTTGACAGCCGCAGCGATTGCGGCAGAAGCCGGCGTCGACGACTTCCTCGCCGAAGCCACGCCCGAAGCGAAGCTGAAGATGATTCGAGGTCACCAGACGGCAGGACGGCTCGTCGCAATGACGGGTGACGGGACCAACGACGCGCCGGCGCTCGCGCAGGCCGATGTCGCCGTCGCGATGAACACCGGCACGCAGGCCGCAAAGGAAGCGGGCAACATGGTCGATCTCGATTCGAATCCCACGAAGCTGATCGAGATCGTCGAGATTGGCAAGCAGATGCTGATGACACGCGGCTCGCTCACGACGTTCTCGATCGCGAACGACGTCGCCAAGTACTTCGCGATCATTCCGGCGGCCTTTGCGTCGACCTACCCGAACCTGCGCGTGCTCGACGTGATGCACCTGACGTCACCCTCATCGGCCATCCTGTCGGCGGTGATCTTCAACGCGCTGATCATCGTCGCGCTCATACCGCTCGCGCTCAAGGGTGTCCCGTATCGCGCGCTCGGCGCGGCAGCGGTGCTGCGCCGGAATCTGCTCATTTATGGTCTTGGCGGCATCCTGATGCCATTTCCGTTCATCAAGCTGATCGACATGCTGCTTACCGCATTGGGATGGGCCTGAGCCATGAAGCAATCATTGCGACCCGTGCTGGTTTTGTTTGTGCTCCTGACGGTGATCACGGGCATCGTCTATCCGCTCGTGGTAACGGCCGTCGCCCAGGCCGTATTTCCGCATCAGGCCAACGGCAGCATGATCGAGAAGAGCGGCAAGCCGGTCGGCTCCAGCGTGATCGGCCAGCAGTTCGACGCTGCGTACTATTTCTGGGGCCGGCTGTCGGCCACAACGCCCAATCCCTACAACGCAGTGAACTCTGGCGGCTCGAACCTCGGTCCGACGAATCCGGCGCTCGCTGACGAGGTGAAGGGACGCATCGCAGCCCTGCACGCCGCCGATCCATCGAATACGACGCCGATTCCGGTGGATCTCGTCACCTCGTCCGGCAGCGGGCTGGATCCCGATATCACGCCGGCTGCTGCCGCCTGGCAGGCGGCGCGCGTGGCCAGGGCGCGTGGGCTGTCGCTTGACCAGGTCGACGGGCTGATTGCGCAGAACACCTCGGGACGGCAGCTGGGCATCTTCGGTGAGCGCCGGGTCAATGTGCTGACACTGAATCTCGCGCTCGACGAGATCAAGCCGATGCATTGAGTTTCTCCCGGCGCGGCCGTACGCGGTCAACGCGCGTGCCGGCGACAACACGATAACGGGATGACTCGCGAGGAGACGTGCGATGAACCGGCCCGATCCCGACGAACTGCTGGACAGGATCCAGCGTGACGAAGAGAAAAGCCAGCGCGGACGGCTCAAGATCTTCTTTGGCGCATCGGCCGGCGTCGGCAAGACGTTCGCGATGCTGCAGGCCGCGCGGCGCCGCAAGGACGAAGGCGCCGACGTCGTGGTGGGGATCGTCGAAACGCATGGGCGCAAGGAGACGCTCGCACTGATCGAAGGCCTGGAGGCCATCGCGCCGGCGCGCATCGAGTATCGCGGCCGGCTGCTCGCCGAGTTCGATCTCGATGCCGCGCTCGCGCGCAAGCCGCAACTGATCCTCGTCGACGAACTCGCGCATTCGAACGTCCAGGGCAGCCGGCATCTGAAGCGCTGGCAGGACGTGCAGGAACTGCTGGACGCCGGCATCGACGTGTTCACGACGGTCAACGTCCAGCATCTCGAGAGCCTGAACGACGTGGTCGGGCAGATCACGGGCATCCGCGTGTGGGAGACGGTCCCCGACCGCGTGTTCGATCTCGCCGACGAGGTGACGCTGGTCGATTTGCCGCCAGAGGAGCTGCTTGACCGGCTGCGCGAAGGCAAGGTCTACATGCCGCAGCAGGCGGAGCATGCGGTCCGCAATTTCTTTCGCAAGGGCAATCTGATCGCGCTGCGCGAACTCGCGTTGCGTCGCACGGCGGACCGTGTCGATGCGCAGATGCGCGAGTACCGCGCCGATCAGTCGATCGAGCGCATCTGGCAGGCGCGCGAACGCATCATCGTGTGTGTCGGCGCGGGCCACGCGAGCAGCAATCTCGTGCGCGCGGCGGCGCGCCTCGCTTCGAACCAGAAAGCGGACTGGCTGGCCGTCTACGTCGAGACGCCGAAGCTCGAGCGGCTGCCCGATGCCATTCGCAAGCGCACGCTAGACGCGCTCAGGCTCGCGTCGGAGCTGGGTGCGGAAACGGTCACGCTGCAAGGCGGCGAGGTCGCGCCCACGGTGATTGCGTATGCGCGCATGCGCAACGTATCGAAGCTGGTCGTGGGCGCATCGTCCGTGACGGGATGGCGCGCGCGTCTCATGCCGTCTGTTGCGCAGCAGATGGTCTGGTCGGCGCGCGATATCGACGTCACGGTGGTCAACTCGGGCGCAGTGCGCGAAGCCGCCGAGCGCCACGACGCCGTGAGTGGCCTGGCGGGGCGCGATTTGGGCGCGCGCCGCTCCACGCCGGCCTCCTACGCCTGGGCGCTGGCGATCTGTGCGGCCATCACGGCTATCGCAGGCATGCTGCTGGACCGGATCGCGCAGACCAATCTCGTGATGCTCTTCCTGCTCGGCGCGGTCTTCACGGCGGCACGGCTCGGGCGCGGGCCAGGCGTGCTGTTCTCGTTTCTCGGCGTGGCCGCGTTCGACTTCTTTTTCGTGCCGCCCCGCATGTCGTTCTCGGTGTCCGACACACAATATCTGCTCACCTTCGCCGTGATGCTGATGACCTCCCTGACGATCAGCCACCTGACGGCGAGCCTCAAGCGTCAGGCGCACGTCGCCACGCTGCGCGAGCGCCGCACGGGGGCCATGTTCGCGATGACGCGCGAACTGGGTGGCGCGCTGATGACGGACCAGATCATCGAGATCGGCATGCGTCATGTGAGCGAGGTGTTCCAGGCACGCACGGTGATTCTGCTGCCGGACAGCGCGGAGAAGGTGCGGCCCAAGGTCGAGAATCCCGATCCGGCGATCACGCTCAACGACGCCGATCTCGATCGCGATATCGCCCAATGGGTCTACGACCAGCAGAAACAGGCCGGTCACGGCACGGAGACACTGCCTGCCGCGATCGCGCTGTACCTGCCGCTCAAGGCGCCGATGCGCACGCGCGGCGTGATCGCGCTGGTGTCTGAACGAATGGAGGAGTTTGCCGTGCCCGAGCAGCGGCGCATGCTCGACACCTTCGTCGCACAGATCGCGCTGGCGCTCGAACGGGTGCACTACGTCGAGATCGCACAGGATGCACTCGTCAGCATGGAATCGGAACGACTGCGCAATTCGTTGTTGTCCGCGATTTCCCATGACCTGCGCACGCCGCTCACGGCGATCGTGGGATTTGCCTCGGTGCTTGCCGAACAGGGCGCCGCCATGTCGGGCGGGCCGAGGGCACAGGAAATCTCGGAGGCGATCCACGACGAGGCACTGAGGATGAATGGACTCGTCATCAACCTGCTCGACATGGCGCGTCTTCAGGAAGGCAGCATGCGGTTGAACCGGCAGTGGTCGTCGATCGAGGAGGTGATCGGTTCCGCGCTGGCCGGTTGCCGGCGCATGCTGGGCGAACGCAAGGTTCAGGCACGTGTGCCTCCGGATCTCCCGCTCGTGCAGCTCGACGCGGTACTCGTCGAACGGCTCTTCGCGAACCTGCTCGAGAACGCCGCCAAATATACGCCCGCCGGGACGCCGCTGACCATCGATGCGTCCATGTTGCAGGAAGAGGCGCACCGTTACGTGCGGGTCGAAGTCTGCGATAGCGGGCCGGGTCTGCCCGCGGGCATGGAATCCCGGGTGTTCGACAAGTTCACCCGCGGTGAGAAGGAATCAGCACTGCCAGGCATGGGTCTGGGGCTTGCCATCTGCCGCGCGATCGTCGAGGCGCACGGGGGCAGGATAGGCGCGTCGAACCGCACCGATATGGCAGGTCAAGTGCTCGGCGCCAGTTTCTGGTTCATGTTGCCTGCGGACGAAACGCCGCCCACGGAAACTGAAGTTCCGGAGCTTCCCGGTGTGGGGACGTCGCAAGACCCGTCCTCGAACGTCTCCGGCAACACCATGAATCGCCTGTGAATGTCATGAGCGATCCGTCCGTCAAGGTCGTCCTGATCGAGGATGACAGGCAGATTCGCCGCTATGTGCGAGCCTCGCTGGAGAGCGCGGCAATGCGCGTATTCGATGTCGGCACGGGAGAGGAGGGTCTGGCCATGACCGCCACCGCCAGGCCCGATCTGGTGATTATCGATCCGGGTTTGCCGGATATGGAGGGTGTGGACGTGATCCGGCAACTGCGCGGCTGGTCCGCTGTGCCGGTCATTGTGCTGTCGGCCCGCACCCGGGAACAGGACAAGGTGACGGCGCTCGATGCGGGGGCTGACGACTATGTGACCAAGCCGTTCGGCATTGCCGAACTGCTGGCGCGAATCCGGGCGCAACTGCGCAGGCAGGATCGCTCCGTCACCACAGAATCGGCCCGGGTATCGTTTGGCGCGGTGACGGTCGATCTGGCAGCCCGGTCAGTCCGGCGCAACGGTGAGACGATTCATCTGTCACCCATCGAGTATCGCCTGCTGGTCACACTCGTCCGTCATGCGGGCTGTGTGCTGACCCATCGCCAGCTTCTGGAGGAGGTCTGGGGACCCGCCCATGCAGAAAACGCAAACTATCTGCGGATCTATATGGCGCACCTGCGCCAGAAACTGGAAGGGGACCCGGCCCGACCCAGGCATATTGTTACGGAGACCGGTGTTGGATATTGCCTGGTTGGCGTTGGATGAGTGGAGCGGTAGCGGCCGGGCACGATGCGCGATTCTGCGCGGCGGGGAACGGGTGGGCCTGCAGCATTGAATGACCGACGATGGATTGTCGGCTGCAATCGTCTGAACAACAGGCAAGACCCTCATCCAGATTCGATGGCCTGCCGATTTTGATGACATTTTTATACATTGCCCCTGTGCTTTTACCGCATCCTGGTGACGTCCGTGCTTCAATCAAACCGAGAACACCCGATTGGGGGACTGGAGGAATGTTGTGCTGAAACTGCTTATTCCCGTGCTGGGTACCAAAGGGGCAACCGAGGCGGCGCGTCATGGCGCGTTCCTGTTCTCCGAGCGATGCGTGTCAGAGGTGGAGGTGATCGAAGTACTCGATGAACTGGCAGAAGGTCGCGTGAGCGCGTTCCATTCGCGCGCCGAGCTGCGCAGAGCCGAGAAGGAGCGCACACGCGACGCACTGATGCAAACCTGCGCGATCCTTGACGACGCCGGCGTACCGTACACCTGGAAACGCGTTTTCGGGCCGCCCGAGCGGACGATCGCGACGTACGCGGCCAGGGATCGCGCCGACATCGTGGTGCTCGACGCAAGCCAGCTTGGCTTCTTTCACAGATGGACGGTGCTCGCCAGGCTATGGCGCCTGTCTACAACGCCCGTCACAATGCTTCACTGACCACCGCACGCATGTCAGGACACGATGCGCAGTCGCCGTAGCAGCGCGGGCATGGTTGTGCCCTGAACGAAGATTGAAAAAGCGACCACCGCAAAGCACACCGTCACGATTTCTTCGCGACGTGGCACGCCGGGCGGCAATCCCATTGCGAGCGCCAGGGCCAGCGCGCCGCGCAGTCCGCCCCAGAACAGGACATGTTGATGCCGCGCGTCGATTCGCAGCGAAGAGCGCGAGAAGAGCACACAGGACGGGTACACCGCCGCAGCGCGCGCCAGCATCACGACCAGAACGGCGAT
Organism: Paraburkholderia oxyphila NBRC 105797; assembly: GCF_000685075.1. GTDB lineage: Bacteria > Pseudomonadota > Gammaproteobacteria > Burkholderiales > Burkholderiaceae > Paraburkholderia > Paraburkholderia oxyphila. The sequence goes on along the minus strand of NZ_BAYD01000018.1, from coordinate 14,395 downwards.
GCCGAGCGATGCCCACTCTGTCTCGTACTCCCGCTGGGCCTGCTGGATGCCAATGAAGAGAAAGATGAATGAATTGGCGGCAAATACCGTGTACTCAAGCACGCTCTCAACCGCTTCACGCCCTCTCTTCGTCATCGGATTCACTGCGGTGCGTCTGCCCATCACAAGCCCGGCAATCAGCGTCGCCAGCACGCCGGAGAGGTGAAGGTTCTCGGCCAGCAGAAACGAACCATAGGCTGCGATCATCGCAAACGTAATCTCGACCAGGTGGTCGTCGGTGCGGTGAACGAGCGACAGCACGATGTTGCCGATCAGCCAGCCGCAAAACAACGAACCGAGAATCACGATGCCGGAAATCTTGAGCACGTCGACCGGGCCCACGTGCGTGCCGGCAACGAATGCCAGCATGACCCGAAAGCCTGCCGCGGCCGTCCCGTCGTTGAACAGGCTTTCTGCTTCCATCAAATGCCTGAAACGGCCCGCCACATTGGCATCCCTGAAAGCTGCCAGGACAGACACAGGATCCGTGGCGGCAATCAACGTACCAAAGAGCAGCCCACTGATCCATTCCCAGTGCAACAGGTAATGCATGCATGCCGCCGTCACACCCGCCGACAGGAGGACGCCGAGAATCGCCAGCGTCTGGACCACGGCAAAATCCCTGCGCACCTCGGCCCAGCGCATGTGAAACGCCGCCTCGAAAATGAGCGGTGGCAACAGGACGTTGTAGATGAAATCCTTGTTGAGGGGAATATCGGGAAATCGGGAAGACGCCAGCAAGGAGAGGCTGATTCCAGCGATAACCAGACCGACGCTATACGGCATGCGCAAACGCCGTACAAGCATGGCCACCAGTGCCGAAACGAGCAGCAGCAGTTCGAAGAGCCCGACGTTAAAGTCCATCCGGACGGCTCCGATAGCGGGAGAAAAGGGATTTTTGCTGCGGCTGCTTCGAGCATGACGGCGCATTTCGCTGCCATGCGAATCTCAAAGTATATTCCGTCAACTCCAACGCAGGTACAGCGCATCGAGCGACACGATTGAGCCATTTTGGCGTATAAGAATCACCATGATTTCGGCATCGTCGTGACTGTGCCAGTCGCGAGCCGGCGCCTCTACACACATGACACATCCATGAACATCATGCGCGCTCCGCAGGCTTCGCAGTCCTCAAGTGGTAGCGGTGGAACACTGGCGCTAGCGCTCGCCGCGCTTGGCATCGTATTTGGCGATCTGGGAACGAGTCCCCTCTACGCCTTACAGGCATCTTTCGGAGGGGCGCTCGGGGTCGCGCCGACCCACGCCAACGTGATAGGCGTCGTCTCGTTGTTCCTGTGGTCGCTGATCCTGATGGTCAGCATCAAATACGTGCTGGTGTTGATGCAGGCCGACAACCGCGGCGAAGGTGGACTGTTGGCGCTGTTGGCACTGCTGGTGGGGGAGCGCACCGGGCGCGTGACCCGGCGTGGCGCCCTGCGCTGGGTGTTCATGGCAATGTTCGGTACAGCCATGCTGTATGGCGATGGTGTCATCACGCCGGCGATCTCGGTGCTCAGCGCAGTTGAGGGGATCGAGGTCGCGACGCCTGCGTTCGCGCATTACACCGTGCCGATCACGGTCGTGATCCTGCTCATGCTGTTTGCCGTCCAGCCATTTGGCTCCGGGCGCGTAGGCGTGGCATTCGGCCCGATTCTGGCGGTCTGGTTCCTGGTCATCTTTGCGCTGGGCCTCATGTCGCTGGCGCAAACACCGGCCATCCTGGCCGCGTTCAACCCGCTCAACGGAATCTCATTTTTCGGTCGTAACGGCTTCAAGGGCTTTGTTGCGCTGGGCGCGGTGGTGCTGTGTCTCACCGGGGGCGAGGCCCTGTACGCCGATATGGGCCACTTCGGCGCGCGGCCGATTCGCCTCGCCTGGTATTACCTCGCGTTGCCAGCCCTGACCGTCAGCTACCTCGGACAAGGGGCATTGCTGCTGCGCAATCCGGGCGCGGCGGACCGGCCGTTCTATTCGACTGTGCCTGCGTGGGGCCTGTATCCGATGGTGGTGCTGGCGACGCTTGCCACCATTGTGGCGTCGCAGGCACTGATTTCGGCGGTATTTTCCTTGACGCGGCAGGCAGCGCAGCTTGGCCTGTCCCCCCGCGTGACGGTCAGGCACACTTCGTCCAGCACGGCCGGGCAGATCTATTTGCCGGGCCTGAACTGGGTGCTGATGATCTGTACCATTGGCGTGGTGCTGGGGTTCCGTACGTCGGACAGCCTGGCGGCCGCGTTCGGGATCGCCGTGTCGACAACCATGGCGATCACGACCATGGTGTTTGCCGCGTTTGCACGCGTGCGCTGGATGTGGCCCGTGTGGCGTGTTGCACTGGTCGCCGGGGTATTCATGGTGGTGGATTTGGCGTTCGTCGCAGCGAACGCCATGAAATTTCTCGATGGCGGCTGGTTGCCGCTCACGATTGGCGCAGTGACGTTCCTCGTGTCGACGTCCTGGCTGATCGGGTTGCGGGCGTTGCAACAGGCTCGCAAGGACTCGGGCCTGCCACTGGACATGTTTATCTCAAGCATTGCCGCCGCGCCGCCACACCGTGTGAACGGCACCGGCGTATTTCTGATGGCCGACGGCAATTCGGTGCCCACCACATTGTTGCATCATCTCAAGCACAATCAGGTACTCCACGAGCAGGTGGTTCTGTTGACCTTGCTGACTGAGGAAATCCCACGCGTGGCACCGGCCGAACGATTCAGGGTGAAGCGGCTGGAACAGGGCTTCGTGCGGATCGAGGGGCGTTACGGCTATCTGGAAACGCTGGACGTGCCGCATCTGCTGGAGCAGGCGTTGCAGTGCGCGGGATGTCCGGCCTATGACGCGATGACGACCACGTTCTACCTCGGGCGCGAGTCGCTCTCGGTACAGACGAAGCAGCGCCCGTTACGGCACATGCTGTTGAGCCTGTTTGGCCGGCTGCGCAAGAACGAACTGGATGCGACAGCACACCTGGGCTTGCCGCCCAACCGCGTCGTGGAGATGGGCGCGCGACTCGATCTGGTCTGACGGCAGGGCGTGTTGCGCTTCCAGTGTCACGTGCATGATCACATTGCGCCTGGACGATGGCTCTGACGTGCGGTGAGAGGCAAGTCTGGGCAAGCGGAGCGATGACCGCACGACGGCTCAAACGGCGGGTGCTTGCGATGCCGCACCTGTCGTTCGGCTGAAAGTCAGGCTAGCGCTAACGGCAATTCCGCGCGCAGTGCTTGCAATACTTCGGACGCTCGCACGAGCTGCTCACGCAGTTCGTCGTGGATCGGCGTGAGGGGCATTCGGGCTTCTGGCGAAATGCGCCCCTCGAGGGCAAGCATCGCCTTGATCGCAGAAGGATTGGGCGCGGCAAACAGCAATTTGAGCACCGGACGGAGTTGCGCGAAGATCCGGCAGGCCGTGCCGGCTTTGCCCGCGTCCATCAGTGTTTGCACTTCGATCAGCAGATCCGCGCAAACGTGCGCGCTTGCCAGAATCCCACCGCGTCCGCCCGCGATCAGACATTCCATGAATGCCTCGTCCGTGCCACAGAGCATGTCGATGGAGAGATTGCCGAGCGCGCCGAAGTGGTGGCTCGCGCATGCCTTGATGGCGACGACGTTCTCGAGCTCGCAGAGCCGGCGCACCGTGTCGGGCTCGATCGCCACGCCTGTACGGTGTGGCACGTCGTAGAGCACGATGGGCCGTTGCGTGGCCCGCGCGACCTGCTGGAAATGCCATTCGATCCCCGCCTGACTGGGGCAAACATAAGCGGGCGCCGAGACGAGAAAGCCCGACACATCCCAGCGCTCGAGCCGCTCAATCTCGCGCACAAAATCGCGGGTGGCGATCCCTCCGACACCGGCCAGCACCGGCAAGCGTTGCGCAACGACGTCCGTGATCGCCTGCAGCACGGTTGCGCGCTCGAGGTCGGACAGGAGTGCCGCCTCGCCCGTCGTGCCCAGCGCGACGAAACCCGCGATGCCACTGCGCACATAATGGTCCGTGAGCGTCTGCAGTGCTGCGACGTCGACTTTGCCCTTGCAAAAAGGGGTAACCAGCGGGAGCCAGACTCCGGAGTCCATATCAGCAGGCCTCTTCGCATTCGTGGTATTGAACCGCGCCAATCACGGCTTCGGGTAAAGTGGCCAACAGCGTGTGCAAGGTGAAAGCGAGGTCTTCGGGGGCGACGTCGAATCGTACCCGCACGCTGTTGCGCAAGACTTCGGTGTGGGCGACGTAGACGCCGAGTGGCGAACGCAGAAGGGTGGCGAGATTCCTGCGTGGGACTTCCGGAGCGAGTCCCGTGAGGCAGACGTCGAGTTCGGCACGCTGTGCGCGCGAGGGCGCGGTGCCGCCGCGCAACAGGCTGGCGTGATCCGGAACGCCGTCGCGAAGGGCGATGCGTTGTGCTGTGTTCATACGCAGGTTTTCCTTGAAGTTTGTCGAGGTGAAACTAGCGTAGTCTGAAATGTATAAGGGAAGTGAAAAAATCAGCCCCGAATCGATATAACGCGCATCATTGCAGACGCCAATCGCAACGCGAGTCGCCTTTTACGACCTTTTTACTTGCGAACTGGCAGCGGCACAATACAATATTCGAATACCGAAATATCCAGGGTTTGTCCCATGAGTATCATCCGAATTCCACGTCCCCGAAGTCGCTTCGCTGCCTGACTTACAAGACGTCTGCGTCTCTCTCCTTGAGCCACCGTCTTGCCAGCAGGCGAGCGGTGTGCGTGGTATCGACACCTCCTATGCACCTTGTCACGTGATGGGGATAGCTAAATGAAGCTATCGGGCGTTGCGTTGCCGCCTCGCCGCGTTCCGTGGCGATACCGGTCAATTGACCGGCGTCGGGCCGGAAGTCCGGCCATCGTTGCGCTTCAGGCGCAGTCATTGCGGCGCACGGGGTAGCGGCGACTCCGCCTGCGTATGATCCGTGTAGAGAGAAATGCATATGGAAACGCCAATTGCAGAGCGTCGAAAGATCAGTATGCCGCGACTGAGCGCACATGAAATGGCAGCGTTGATGCTGCTCGGCTATGCACCGGTCGAGGTAGACGTGGAGGATCCCGACATGACCGCTCTTCGCGACGCCGGCCTCGCGCAACGTGTCGACCGTGAACCCGGGAGGCAGGAGTTCTCGATTACGCGGGAGGGCAGGGAGGTGTTGCGGGTCCTGAGAAAGGGCATTGTCGATCGGCTTGATACGCCCGGCGTATTGTGACGGGAGTGCCTCAAGCGAAAAAGTGACTTTTCCGGCAGTGGTAAATTATCGCCAGCAATTTAAATTCAATTAATAAGTAGTCTTGACCGCGCCTGTCGACTGTGCCCCTTACGCGCGCAACACCGGGTTCACGCCGGGCCAGGTATCCCTTTATGCAATTTTTCTGCTGGGAGACGATCTTTTTCCAAAATCGTTCGTTCGTCGCGTGTAGTGTGTCCACTTGTTCAACTGGCACAGCGCAAACGAACATGAGCAACAATTTCGGTGACCGGCCGGGCGTTCGTATATACGGTCTTCGCGCTCTGGTTTTCGCGACACTCCTGGTCATGAGCTTCCTCAACGCAATGGCGTGTGACGCCGAGGAATCGACTGCCTTGCCGCCCGATGCCGTCTCCGAAACGGCACCGGCGAGCACCCCGACAGCCGAAGATATCGCAACCGTGCTGAACGTACGCTTTCATATCGGGCTGCGTGAGGCCCTGAGGATTGGCGAGGCGGTGCTCAATGCCGCAAGGCGCGATACGATCTCGCCACTCCTGCTGCTCGCGGTGATCGCGGTGGAGTCTGATTTCAATCGCTTCGCGGTGAGCGTAGCGGGTGCCAGGGGGCTCATGCAAGTCCTGCCCTCGCAACATAAGGACATCGTCCTTCGCACGGCGGATTTGACGGACTCGAGCACGAACGTGAGCATCGGCTCGTCAATATTGCACGACTACATCGAGGCTTCCAATGGCGATGTCCACGACGCGCTGCTGCGCTATAGCGGCGGCGCCAGAGGCTATCCGCAGCGCGTGGCCGATCGCATGAGCATGATCAAGACGGCCTTTGACGTCCATTCCAGCAATCCCAATTCGCGGACCGCGGCAACTTTCAGATATTGACAATTGCTACATCGCGTCAATCGCCTGCTTTGCGCGCCGGCTCGGTGTTGATGATCGCCGGTGTGTAGGGGTACGGGTCGTTCATCTGCTCATGGCTGGCTGGAAATGAGCGCTTGACGCCTTCAGTTTCAATGGAGGCGTGCCCTTGCGGCTGCCGGTCCAGCGTTTTCCGGGACCCAGCCTGTCGACATGGCGTTGCAGATCCTGGCCCCAGGGCAAAGCCGCTGGATTCTCCAGGATCACGCACCCGCTTGACGACCTTTACCCTCGTGCAATGGGAGAGGAGGGTATCCAGTACTTTCGGGCGCAGGTTGCGCAATGAGGATGCGATATTGATTGCCTCTTCGAGGGACTGTCCTTTCGCGAGGCGCTTGCCGACATCGCTCGCGAGCTCGAGCAGGGCACGCTCGGGCTCGGCAACGAGGATCGAGGGATCACGGTTGGGAAGCGGTGAGATCGTGAAGCCTTCTGGCAGATTGCCATCGAACAGCGCGTGAACCAGCTCAGGCTCGCGCCAGGTGCCTGGACGCGAAGCGCGATGAGTGATTGCAACTAACAATCCACGGCCCCAAAAACAGCTAGCGCCTTCGGCGGCAGGTGCCCCCCGGCAACAGATATCTGCGGATGGACCACCTGACTGCATGCGCCCATCTAGCGGAGCCCGAATGGCGTCAAATGCGATGGGCTGGCCAGCTACGCAACGGGGTTTGGCTAGCGCATGGGTAACGCAATCACGGTATGCGATTCAGCCGGCGCTTCCCGACCCGGAGGCGACCTTCGAGTTTTTCGAAAGCGGACGTTCGTCGTCACGTATCGGCTTGCCGATTAGACGCGCAGACACCGCCGACGGGCAATCACGTGACCAAGCCTATCGCTGCCCTGTCGTTGATTTCCACACGAACGCGGAAATCCTTTCGACGATACCGTCCGCTAACGGGAGATCGGGATCCGAATAAGCGGCGAGGTTTGCTCGACGGTCCGGCGTATGTACCGCTTTGAGGACGTGGTTGGCGTTGGCGACGAGCACGAGTTCAGCGCCGGGATCTGCATGCTCTAGCAGTTGCGCATCCTCGGAGCCGACCTGAAGATCCTGCAATCCCTGCACAATGAGCACCGGCTTGTTGTAACCCGCCACAAGAGCCGCTGGATCAACAGTCAATTCACTCATGAGAAAACGCTGCACTTGCGGCCTGAACAACGGCATCAGTGCGGGATCGATTTTTGTCACGTCTACTGTTTGGCCAGCTTCTAGCGCATCGAGTATCGACATCGCGTTGTCCAGGATAGGGGCGTTCGCGGAGTTGGATCTCAGTTGCTCTCTTAATACCTTTCCGAGCGGACGTCCTGCCGTGGATAGCAGAATCAAACCGCAGATGTCAGCCGTGTGCTGAGCGGCTACCAGCGCCACCAAGCCCCCCTCACTATGGCCCAACACCCATACGCAGGAAACACCAGTACGCTTTCGGATAGTCGTCACCCACGAATGAACGTCCGCTGCGTAGTCGTCGAGGGTGACGTCCTCTGCGTCCGGTATCGCGAGCGTGCTACCGTACATGCCCCTCTTGTCGATTCGAACCGACGCGATGCCGCGACTCAGAAGTCCGTCGGCGAGCAGCAGGTACGTCGAAGGCCGAAGACCATTCGGGCCATTGCCGTTCCGGTCGGTTGGCCCCGAGCCTGGCACGATTAGAACCACCGGGACGTCCTGGTTTCCAGGTGATAGCAATGTGCCTTGCAAGGGCCCTGCGGGACCGGGGGCTTCGATATTCGCCCGCATCGTTTGCGATGGAATTCCTGATTGGATAGCAGCTGCCATAGCGATAGTCGCGAGAATCGCCATTCATGTCCTCGACGTGCTTGCGACGAAGTCCCAGTCGTGTTCAGTAGCGGGGCGCAAGGTTATGTCAGCCATCTGTCAAGAATCCAGATCGACGTTGATGCCTGATTGTTAACGATTTATGAGTGGGAGTCGAGTCACCGATCTTGGCCGACCTGTACCTGACGCGGCCGGCTCTGATCGACCCGGAGCGATCTCTCGACGGGCTCTGTACATCAGCAATGACTAGAGCGCTATGCGTCGACCGTTCGGTTAGGCATGTGCAAGCAGCCTATCGGAGTTCTGACGGAAAGTTAGTCAGTCGGTTTCTCGTACAGTGACCATACACAGCCGCCGGGTTCTGGCTCCGAGTACAGTCCTGCGCGGATAAAGTCAAGTGACTCATAGGGCGCGCACAGCTTCGCGTTGTGGACGGCGCAGTCGAGTCGAACAAAACGCCGGTTCAAGCCGCTCACCTTGTTAGCGCACCAATCAAGCATGAAGAGCCCGAGGCCACGTCCGTTAAAGCCTTTACGCACAGAAAGCCCGTGCACATAACCGGCGATCGGTTCTTGCGGTCCCCAGTGATTGTCCTCCTCCAGATCAAGCGAAAACGTTCCGACCGGAGTACTTTCCAGCTCCACCACGTACACTTCTTTTTCTGAAACATTGTTTCGTACCCATCTCTCGGAAAACCCGTCCCCCTCCTTGCCCCACGCATAGTCACCGTGCGCCACCTTCAACGCGTGTGCGTCGTTACGGATCTGCGTGAGCGTCGGCACGTCCAGCAAGTCTGCCCGGCGAACGGATATTCTTGTCATTGCTTTTGCTCCAGTTGCTACAGGAGAGCGAAGACTAGCAAAGCACCCTTACGGTGACCCAACCGCTTTTCAGATTATTGGCGGTTGAGGATGGGCAATTGAAAGGCTACTCCTGGCCGGACAGCGCCCGGAGACAATCGGCTCGAGGCGGTCGGCCGCCCAAACGCTTTTCTCGAAAGAGTCCCTCGGGTGAACGAGGCCCTACAGAGTGTGTAGCAAATCCGGAAGTGACGAAAGACTTCCTATAACGTAAGCGGGAGTCGCAAACCGTCCGGAGCGCGACTGAATGAGTGCCCAGGGACCGCGCTGCAAAAACACCGAAACCATGCCCGCCTGCCGTGCTGGTTCGACATCGTTGTCGAGACGATCACCGACATAGGCGATCTGAGACGGGTGGAGACCATTGGCTTCCACCACGATGCGTTGGAAGAAGCCCACGTCCGGTTTTTCGACACCCCATGATGCAGATGAGGCGACGATATCTGCCGGCACTCCGAGAGAACGGAGTGCGTGCTCAGTCTCAACGGGTTGGTTCCCCGCGATGCCAACCAGAATGCCGGCTTCGCGCAGCCATCTCAGGCAGGGAACTACGTCGGGGTAGAGATCTTCCGCAGTAACCGAATAGACACTCCCGGTCGCCTCACGTTCTCGAAGCAATGCGGCAAAGTTGACACCTGGGCGCACGATGCCGAACACTTGGCGATGGTGTTGACCACGCTCGATAAGAGCCCCCAGAGACGCGTGAAACGAGAGTCGCGAAACACCAAGATAGTCGGCCCACTCGTTCCAATCACGACTTTCGTCAACCAACGTCTCACCGACATCGAAGAACACAGCCTTTATTTTCATTGGGCGGATCGAGCTTCGAACAGAGGATTTCCGATTCTCAATGATTCAGGAAACGTTGTCGACCGACCGTAACTGGCGATTGCTTCATGAGCCTGCGCGGCCTTCATTCGAAACGGGTTCAAGGCACGAATCATTCATATCTTCCACTGACGCTCTGCGTATAGACCGTCGAGTCATTGCGTCTCTCCGGCCACGCGACGCTGGAAAACGATATCTGACACAGCGGGTTCGAGGGGCGATCTAAGCGCATCGACTCGACCTTCCGCATTTTTCTCGTACGAGATCACGATTCCGCTCGGATAGCGAGCTTCCCCATCCTCTTTCAGCTGGAACGAGTTCTGCGCGCGGCACACTAGCATCCCCCCGAGCCCACGCCAACTCCAGTGCATCGCGGACGCACCCCGAACGATCGAAATGCGGCCATAGGCCGGATGCTCGTACTCGCCAATGAGATCTTCCGGCGGTTCGTCGAGCGGTGAATCCGACCGATGCGTCAGCGTGCGGGCGCCTTCTTCCGTCTCTTCCTTGTCCAGAGCTGCTTGTCGTCTGGCGCGAAATACTTCGAACCAGTCAAGCGGCGCGAGCGAGCGCAGTCGGTCAAAGACTGCGTAGGCGATCAATTCTCGAACTGGGCTGGGGTCACGGTTGGTCAACACGACCACACCGATACGATGAGCGGGCATCATGGTCATCAGCGCGCCCCAGCCGGGCTGCGATCCGGTGTGCGAGACAGTCACGTCGCCACGGTAATGCTCACACGTCAATCCGTACCCGTAGTGGATCTTGCCGATCTCGGCAAATTCCGAGTCGCCAGCGTTTATGCGCGGCGTCGTCATCGCGTCTATCGCTGCCTGCGAAACCAGTCGCCTGCCGTCGACCCGTCCCCGCGAGAGCAGAAACCGCACCCAACGCGCTATATCTGCTACTGACGCGTTGATGCCGCCGGCGGGCGTCGCTTGCATCGGCCAGAGCTTTCCCCGATAAACACCGCATCTGTCCCACTGATGCGGGAAAGCACGGTCTGCGGCCGATTCCAGATCCGCTTTCGAGAATCCGAAACCGGTGAACCCCAGGGGCAAAAGCAGCCGCTGCGTCGTGAATTGCTCCCAGCTCCGGCCACTCAGCCGCTCCGCGAGCATACCCGCAACCACGTAACTCAGATTCGAATATTGGAACGACACGCGAAGGCGTCGGCTAAGTTCGAGATAACGCAGGGCGTCAACCATTTGCTGTCGCGACCGCCGACCGGGAGGTGACCATATTCGGTCGTGTGCAGGAAGCCCCGTACGATGGGTGAGCAAATCGGACACAGTGATTTCTTCGGTTGCGTTTGCGTCCCGCAACTGGAACTCCGGCAGTATCTCGCGCACCTTTGTGTCCCAACCCAGGCGTTGCTCATCGACCAGAAGCGCCAGTCCGGCAGCCGTGATGGATTTGGTCAGTGAGCAGATCATGAACTGGGTGTCGCATGTCACTGGCGCATTGGCTCCTAGCTCGCGCGTGCCGTAGCCTTTAAGGAGGATCACATCGTCACCGTTAACGACCCCCACGGCGAGGCCGGGGACGCCCCAACACTTCATTGCATCTTCGACAAGACAGTCCAGGTCGGTCCAGGCGGTATCGCGCATGTCGGTCACCGCGCTAAATGAGTTCTGCGACGCGGACGATGACGAATGCCGCCGGAAGGAGCACAGCCTGTGCGCAGAGCGTACCGAGAACGCGCGCGCCCGCGAGCGTCGTGATCGCCCGCCGGAAGCTGTTTTCCGATATCCGGCCCTCAATGACATCGTCGGTCATTACGGAAACCTGTGGATCCACGACGACCGCCAATACCACGGTCGCGAAGCCGTTGATGACCGACGATAGATTCGCGCATGTCACTCTCAGATCGGGCTTCAGATAGCCCGCATACAGCGATGCGAACACGCCGACTGTCCAGATCGCCATTGCGACAACGTTCAGCGCGATGACTTTCCAGGACACGCCGGTGCTGGCTGCCAGTTGCGTAACGTTGTGGCGGGAAGGAAAGCGCGCACCGATGCGAAGGTAGTTGACCCCGGCACGACTGAAGGCGTGCAGCAGAAGACGAGGAATCGAGCGGTTTGCCTGAAAGTGATCGACGGCGCGGCTGAAGTAACGCTGGAACGTGGGAATCAGGAACGAGCCAGCAATGGTTGCCACGGTAGCGGTCAGCAGGAGCAATCGAAAGTCGGCGAGCAACCCGCTGCCCATGTGGTGCGCGATATCCAGTTCGACCCGTTTCGCGATGAACGGCCCCTGAAAGGAATTGGCCGTCCGGGAAACCAGCGCGATGATCCCGAAAAGGGAAAACGACAAGGCGATGCGGCGCGTGCGAACGCCGGCGATTCGCACTGCATAGGCCAATGTCGCAATCACGTGGATTACGAATGTAAGCCCGCATATGACCCAGAGCTGGCTATCCATGCTATTGCCGTGCGTGTGGCAGGGACATGAGTGTACCCGAGCGAATTACGATTCCGATTGTTGTCAATCCAGCTCGGTCGATCGAGTGACCGTTCATGGCAGCACTGCATCCGACGACTGCACGCGATTGCCATCTTGCGGCCCCACCTCATGCAAGAGGCATAAGTCGAACCGTTTCGACCATTCGGGGATCCGGTTTGCAACGGTAGTTGCCAAAGCTTAAACGGTCAATGCGTCCATCAGGAAACGCGGGGCGCCTACTTCAAGGAATACCTACCCACCGAAAAATAACCGCGCCAACATTATAGAATCCGAAGCAGAACAGCAAAGTGCGCACCAAGTTTCTAAGGCCATCCTCGGCAGCGCCCAGGACAATAAATCCCGCGCCTAACAAGAATTGAGACGTAGACGTCCAAACGCCTTTGTGCGGTGCAATCAACGGCGAACAAAGAGCCGAGACCAGAAATAAAAGAGCGGCGACTCCGTTCCACAGACCTAAGGTTCTTTTCACAGGGCACCTCGCGGGGGATGTTTGAGTCATGCAGCAGATGCAAGCGAAAACCAGACGTGTTTGTACGTGACGACGGCTGTTTCATCTGGCGCGCGCTCGGACGTGAGCCAGAGTGATCGGACGGACCACGCGGCGCGAGCGTCAGGCGCCGTTGCGAAATAGTCCTGGGTCGAAGCCGCGCCGACACAAGGGATAAACCACGCGTTCATGAGAGGCTTAGCGTCGAAACCTCCGTCCTCGGTTCGCGTTATCAGCAATGCGAGACCTACGCGATCCGCCGGGCGCCACGGGAAAATCATACGGCCTCCAGGGCGCAATGCGTTTAACCACGACGGTGGGGGTGCGAGAACACCGGCATTCACATAGATCAGATCTGCGGGTGGCAAATCGACCTGCGTTGCATCTCCATGCGTTACGGTGACCCCTTCGTAGGGCTTAAGATTTTGTCGTGCAGCGTTTGACAACGTTGCATCAAGTTCAAACGCATCGACACTACCTCCCGGGGATGCAAGGACAGAAAGTATGGCAGTGTAAAAACCGGAGCCCGCGCCGATGTGGCATATCCTGTCGCCAGGGCGCGGATTGACTGCACCGATCCACGCAGCGTGCAAAAAAGGCTCTCCGTTGTTAATACCCTTTTCTGCGTCCAGGGCCACCAGATTGTTTTGATAGACGTAGACAGGATCGTCGCTGGGCGTCTCGTAGTAGCCCTTGTTCACCATGATTTTCCACGGGCCAGGTGGCAGGAAAGCATGGCGAGGCACAAGTTCGAAGGCGCGCTCCAGACGAGGATCGTTCGAATTGCTGGCAGCTGCCATTAGCTTCGCGTGAAACGCTCGCAGCTCGTCAAGTTCGGCAGACATTTTCCTCCCGCGTCCGAAGAAAGGGGCACAATGTGGATTGTCGGCGATCTACGACCAACTGTCGAACGTCGCTTTGTGGCCGAACCCGGAAGTGGGGGGCGACACCCGGGTTTCTGGGGCGCGGGGATCTCGAACTCCCGTGGTCAACTCCTCCCGGCCGTCGGCTTTGCTCGAACTCCGCCATCTATAGGCCGACTCCAGCCTCTGAAGTGCGCCGGAAACGAATCTGTCGAGCAACGCATTGGCGAACTCGCCTCAAACCTTTGGGCGGTTGGTGCTTTCTGGACTCAAAGTGGACTACCGTCCTCTGACTCTTTAACGATGTAAAAGTGATCACCCATCGGTCGAATGGATTTATCGGGACCCTCTCCCGCGTGCAACGCCGCGTCAGTCGGATCGTACGTTAATGTGTAGGCGACGCCTGGCGACAATGGCGCGGCGTCCAGCCCCCAACTCCAATTGTGTACAGCTTTCTCGCCCGAGGTTGAGAAATGAACTTCGATCTCGTGGGGATACTTGACCAGCAGGAAATGGACGCGGTCGGGGTCCCAGCCGATAGACGACAGCCCTACGATCAAAGCGCCGGCGAGTGGAGGCCCCAAAAGTGCGGAGGCCGCACGACGCCATCGGCGACGAATGGTGTTCCCAATGGTCCCGACAAGCCAGGCAATCGCGAGCGGTGGAAACAGAAAAACGGAGACAATGAATATGCCGAATACCGCCTTATCGAATTCCCACAAGACAAGGCATAGCAAGAGGAAACCAGTCCACCACACAAAATGAACGACTGAAAATCTATCTGCATTCCCCGAGTGCGGATCAGGGTTCGACTGCATTACGCCTGTGGTCATCTGTTCGGGAGCGGTGGGATTGATAGAGTCAAGCTGATCCTGTCGGGTAACAGGTGAATCGGTCTGATTGTCGACAATGTATGAGCCGTTGTCGAGCGTCCGGTGTT
>NZ_BAYD01000019.1 GCF_000685075.1 Paraburkholderia oxyphila NBRC 105797 | reverse complement strand
CCGCGAATACAAGTTAAGGCCAAATGCATCAACCGCACTCCAAAGTGCCAGAGCCCGCCCACGCGGCTCACTCCAACATCAACCACATTGCGCTCACCGCGAGCATCACCGCCATCATGCGGTTCACGAACCGCACACGCGCCGGCACGCGCAGCGCCTGCCTCATCGACGCACCCGCCCAAGCCCAGCACGCAATCGACGCATAGCAGACCACGAAATAAATCGCCGCAAACTCCCAGACAACCCCATTCTCGCCGGAGGCCGCATACACCCCCATCCCCGCAACCGAAGCGAGCCAGGCCTTGGGATTGAGCCACTGCATGGCCGCGCCCGCCATCAGCGACGGGCCACGCGCAGCACCCGGCGACTCGATACGCCCATCGTCCACCGCCAGTTTCCAGGCGACATACAGCAAAAACGCCACCCCCGCCCATTCAATCACGCGCGTCAGCGCGGGCCACTGCGCAAGCACTTCGCGCAAGCCAAGCCCAATCAGCAGCAACAGCAGCGCAAAGCCAACCGTCGCGCCAGTCACATGACGCAGGCTCGCACGCAGCCCATAGCGCGCGCCCGCGCCCAGCGCGACGATATTGACAGGTCCAGGGGTAATCGACGTGGCCAGCGCGAAGGCGGCCATGGAAAGTGCGGTGCTCACGGTTCTCCTCGATACGCCAGCCGGCGATGTGATCCACCATCGAGCGTACGCGGGGCGCCCGAGCCCGTATTGAAGAAAATTGCCCCGCGAGCGGGCAATGGGTGAACGCTCGAACTCAAGCTATGATTCACCGCGCGGCCTGTTTTCATTGAAGTCGGCATCGAACCGCCCTCCGACGACTCATCCACCGGACTCTCCACGTGAAAAAGATCCTCATCATCGGCATAGGCGCCGGCGATCCGAATTACCTGACCGTGCAGGCCATCGAGGCCCTCAACACCGCCGATGTGTTCTTCGTGATGGACAAAGGTCCCGCGAAAGACAAGCTCGTCTCTCTGCGCAAGGAAATTTGCACCCGCTTCATTAGAGATCCGAACTACCGCATCGTCGAAGCGGAAAGCCCCGAGCGGCGGCGCGACGGCGTCGAATACAAGGCGGCCGTGGACGAACTCAACCGCGACAAGCAGCGCGTGTTCGAAGGCCTGATCGAGAACGAGCTCGCCGAGGGGCAATGCGGCGCTTTCCTCGTCTGGGGCGACCCGTCTCTTTACGACAGCACGATCCGCATTCTCGACGCGATCCTCGCCGATGGGCGGCTCGCGTTCGAGTTCGAGGTCATTCCGGGCATCAGCAGCGTGCAGGCGCTCGCGGCGAAGCATCGTGTGCCGCTGAACTTCATCGGCCAGCCCGTAAGCATCACGACCGGGCGGCGGCTCACGGAAAACGGCTTCCCCGACGATGCCAACAGCGCCGTGGTGATGCTCGACGCCCAGAACGCGTACACGCAGCTAGCGGGCGAGGACCTCGACATCTATTGGGGCGCCTATGTGGGCACGCCCGACGAGATCCTCGTGGCGGGGCGCCTCGACGACGTAAAGGACGAGATCGTGCGCGTGCGCGCCCAGGCGCGCGAGGCGAACGGCTGGATCATGGACACCTATCTGCTGCGCAAGCGCGGCGTGAAGGACTGAAGGTGGCCGCCGCCGGATCAGGCGTTATCAGGCATTGACGGTTTCAGCCACCGCGGCGGCACGCGTGCGCTTGCTCTGCACAGTCGCCAAAAGCGATGCCGCGACGATGAGCGCACCGCCCATCCAGGCGGCCACGCCAAGTCGCTCGCCTAGCCACACGCAGGCGAACAACGCACCAAAGGCCGGCTCGCTGCCCATCAGCAACGCGACACGCGTCGGGCTGCTGCGGCGCACGGCATAGTTCTGCACGAAGAAGGCGAACAGCGTGCAGGCCAGCACGAGCCACGCCACGCTCGCCCAGAAAGCATGATGCGGCGCTAGCGCGGGCAGCGCCTGCCACTGTTGCGGCGCGAACAGCAAGGCAATCGAGGCGCTGCCGAATGCGACACAGCCCGCTTGCACCGCCGTCACCGCAAGCGGCGCGAGGGCACCGTCACGCATCACGCGCTTCGTCACACAGACGGAAATCGCGCGCAGCAGCGCCGCGAGCAGAATCAGCGCATCGCCCACATTCGGCACGTAAGCGCCGCCCGCCAGCAGCCACGCGCCCGCGAGGGACACCGCAACCGCCGCCCATTCCGCGCGTTCCGGACGCCTGCGCAACATCGCCCACTCCACGAGCGGCGTGAGCACCACGCACAGGCTGATGAGGAACGCCGCATTCGACGCGCGCGTGAGCATCACGCCGAACGTCTCGCACAGGAAGATGCCAAGCAACAGCCCACCGGCGATCAACGCACCGCCGAGCGCCCGGCGCGAGGCCGTCCGCAGCGACCGCAGCGCGGGCGAGAGCAGCACGAAGGTCAGGCCAAAACGCAGCGCGAGCAACCCGAGCACGGGATAGAACGCCAGCGCGTGCTTCACCACGCCGTAACTCGTGCCCCAGACGAAAGCGACGGCGAGCAGCAGCCAGTCGGCGAGATGCATCAGGCGATGGGATCGGGATGACATGGGACGGACCTCGTCGGCGTTAGAGCGGCCAGTACGGCTAGAGCAGGTATTGTCCGGCGTTGCGCCAGTCGCGATAATCGGGTGGCACTGCACAGCTTTTATGTCACGAGTGCACAAATCGATCACCGAGTGCCGAGGTCGTTGCCGATGAACCCCACTACGCTCTTCGCCCTGCTGCCTGACCTCGCGACGTTTGCGCGCGTGGTGGAAGCCGGCAATTTCTCGGTGGCCGCGCGCCAGCTGGGCAGCACGCCTTCGACGGTCAGCCGGCAGATCAAGCGGCTGGAAGAGGCGCTTGGCGCACGGCTCATGGAGCGCTCGACGCGCCAGGTGCGCGTGACCGAGTCCGGCGCGGAGGTCTACCGGCACTGCCGCGACATGCTGGGCGCGGCGGCTGGCGCCGTCGACGCCGCCGGCCAGCTCGGCGCCAAGCCGCAGGGCCGCGTAAGCATCAGCGCACCCACGGCCTACGCAAAAACCGTGATCCATCCGCTGATTCCGGGGTTCCTGCGTGCCTATGCAGAGGTGGACGTCCAGTTCGTCTTCACCGACCACGAAGTCGATCCGCTGCGCGACGGCCTCGATCTCGTGATCCGCCCGACGCGCACGCCACCGCAAGGGCTCGCCGCGCGCCAGCTTGGCGCGGTGCGCTGGCTGCTGTGCGCATCGCCCGCGTATCTCGCGGCGCGCGGCACGCCGCAAACGCCGCGCGAGCTCGCGCAGCATGACTGCCTGTGGTTAGGCGAGACCGCCGACGACCACCGCTGGCGTTTGAGCCAGGGCACACAAACGCAGATCGTGGAGGTGAAGGGCCGCTATATCGCGAACCATGCGGGTGCAAGGCTCGAAGCGGCGCTCGAGGGCTGGGGCATTGCGAGCCTGCCCGAGTTCACGGCCGCCGGGGCGCTGCGTGCGGGCGAGCTGGCGCAGGTGTTGCCGCAATGGATTTTCGAGGCGCGTGCCTACATGGGGCCGGTGTGGCTGCTTTATCCGCCTAATCGGTTCTTGCCGCCGAAAGTGCGGGCGTTGATCGATTATCTTGCCAGGCATTTGGGTGGGGGCGGTTGAGCGGGCCGAGGTCGAGGCCCCTCCCTCCACCTAATCCCCTAAAGATCGTAGGGGAAATGCCGTTAACCCTTGCATGTTGTCGGGTCATGAGCGACCCCATTGCAAGGAACCCCATGCGCAACAACCAGCCCGTCACGCAGCAGGAATTCGACTACCCTGCTTCGCAGATGCTCGTCTCGGCCACCGACCTCAAAGGCCGCATTCAGTATTGCAATCCCGCGTTCGTCGCCGTTTCCGGTTTCGCGAAAGAAGAGTTGATCGGCAAGGCGCACAACATCATCCGCCATCCCGACATGCCGCCGGAGGCCTTCGCCGACCTCTGGCAGACCATTCAATCCGGCCGGCCCTGGACCGCGCTCGTGAAGAACCGCCGCAAGGACGGCGATCACTACTGGGTCCGCGCAAACGTGACCCCCGTCTCGGAGCAAGGCACCGTGGTGGGCTATCTGAGCGTGCGCGTGAAGCCGAGTCGAGAGGAGATCCGCGAGGCCGAATCGCTCTACGCGCAGATGCGCGAAGGGCGTCTGCGCAGCGCGCGCCTGCGCCGCGGCGAACTCGTGCGCACCGGCCTCGTTGGCGCGGCGCAGTCGCTCATGCGTCTGCCCGTGGCCACGCGCATCGCCATCGGCTATGCACTCGTGCCCGCCGCGCTCGCCGCCGCGGGCTTCGGCGCCTGGCGCGGGCTGCCGCCCACGCCGTTCTGGTGCGCTTTCGGTACGGCGGCGGCATGCAGCCTCGCGGCCTGGCGGCTCGCCACGCGCCACCTGGGCGGCCCGCTCACGCAGATGTCGATGGCGTCCACGCGCATGGCAGCGGGAGACCTCACCGCCACGCTCGCCATCGCATCGAAGGACGATCTCGGCGACGTGCTCCAGGCGCTCAATCAGCTCCAGGCCAATCTCACCGCCATCGTCTTCGACGTGCGCGCGCAGATCGACGGCATGCTCGAGGCCGCCCACGAGATTTCTACCGGCAATCTCGATCTCTCGCGCCGCACCGAGCTGCAAGCGGCCTCGCTGGAAGAAACCGCCGCCACCATGGACCAGCTCACCACCACCGTGCAGGCCAACGCCGAGGCAAGCACGCGCGCGCTCGATCTCGCGCGCGCGGCGCAGTCGGCCGCCGCCGAGGGCGGCTCGATCGCGGGCCGCATGGAGCGCACGATGTCCGGCATCACCGACGCCTCGCGGCGCATCGCCGATATCACCGGCGTGATCGACGGCATCGCGTTCCAGACCAAT
The DNA here is from genome assembly GCF_000685075.1 of Paraburkholderia oxyphila NBRC 105797. Lineage (GTDB taxonomy): Bacteria > Pseudomonadota > Gammaproteobacteria > Burkholderiales > Burkholderiaceae > Paraburkholderia > Paraburkholderia oxyphila. The sequence continues at coordinate 128,144 of NZ_BAYD01000019.1, read as the reverse complement.
ATCCTCGCGCTCAATGCGGCCGTCGAGGCCGCGCGTGCGGGCGAGGCCGGCCGCTCGTTCGCCGTGGTCGCCGGCGAGGTGCGCATGCTCGCGCAGCGCTGCGCGGCCTCCGCGAAGGAGATCAAGCAGGTCGTGGACGCGAGCGTGAGCGAGATCGCCCAGGGCACGGAGCTGGTCGGCCACACGACCGCCCAGATGCGCACCATCGACGAAGCCGTGAGCCGCGTCTCGGCCATCATCGTCGAGGTCGCCAACGCGAGCGGCGAGCAGGCCGAGGGCATTCATCAGGTCAATCAGGCGGTCGCGCATCTGGACAGCGCCACACAGCAGAACGCCGCGCTCGTCGAGCAGGCCGCCGCCACGGCGCAGCGGCTCGCCGAACAAGCCGACGTGCTCGACGAGGCCGTGCGCCTCTTCACGCTCGCGGGCACGCATGCGAGCGTACGCAACGCGCCCGCACAGCGAACGCCGCGGCGCACGGGCTCGCACGCACCTGTGCAGGTGCACACTCGGGAGCATGAACGGGAGGAAGCGCTCGAGGCTTGAGCGCTTTCACGCGCGCATGCGCACAAAAGCGCATCAGGCGCGCCTCCCGGCTCGCCATTCGAAAGCATTCCGTAATTTCACCGCTTGCTCCGATTAAGCTGAAAGATCGGCATTAATCCCATCTCGACGGCACGCGGACCAGGCCTCACTATGTACCCCGTCAGCGCCCATGACCTGGGTGTCTGATCCGAGTAACAACGGCGTTTCAACGGCTCATCTGGCCTCTACCGGGTGAGCCGTTTTTTCTTGTGCGAACGGTGAGGAAATACGGGAGCCGTTGCCCCGCTAAGGCCGCTTTGCGTCATGCCCATGACAACGCTTCACGCGGCAACACAGGGCGCATGCACCGTTGCAGGGCGCGCAAAAATCCTCATGCCGGTACCCGTGCGGACCGGGACTCGCGTTAAACTGACTGGCCGGGGCTGGGCGGCCTGGTGTGTGCGCCCGCGCTCACAGCAATGAGACGCCGCACAGCCGACCCCGTAAAATGGCTCGACCACACACGAGGACAACATCAATGCGCACGACCGGGTCTTCCGGAACCATGACCCTGCTCACCGAGCATGACGAAGCGACCGGACGCGAAACGCGTTCGCTGCGTCTCGAATCGGCGGCCGACGGCAAGAGCCTCTTGCTGGTCGAAGTCGACGAGCGCAAGCCGGGCATCCATCGCGAAGTGCGTTATGAAATCACGCCTGCGGAACTGATCGCGGCCATCCGCGCGCAGGGAGCCGAGCTTCCAGGGGAATCGCACAGCCGGTAACACGCGGCCGCGTTTCGTAACGGCCCTCCACGCGAAGACGCCACGCCGGCGCCTTCGCGTACGCACGCACGCGTGCGCCTCTCACGTCCCGCCTCCCGGCAAGTCTGCCGCGCCCGCGCCTGAGCGCAACAATTCCGCATTGGGCGTATGCTTTGGACCTCGCTTGCACGCCTTCAAAATGCGTCCATAATCGATACGTTAATCTTCCAGTTTGCGCCGTCCCCGCGGCGCTCCGGGGCAAGGGAAGTAAGCCGATGCTACATGACCTCATCGCGCAGTACGGGCCTGCGCTCGTGTTCCTGAACGTGCTGGCCGGATCGCTCGGCCTGCCCGTGCCCGCCATGCCGGCACTCGTGCTTTTCGGCGCCATGGCCGCCATGCATCCCGGCTCGATCGGCCAGCAGGTCGTGCCGGTGCTTGGGCTCTCCATCGTCGCCACGCTCATCGGCGACAGCGTCTGGTTCCTCGCCGGCCGGCTCTACGGCGGCAACACGCTCAAGACGCTCTGCAAGCTCTCGCTCTCGCGCGACACCTGTGTGAAGAAAACCGAGCGCTTCTTCGGCCGCTGGGGCGTGCGCGTGCTCGCCATCGCCAAGTTCGTGCCGGGCCTCTCGATCGTCTCCGTGCCGATGGCCGGCGCGATGGGCACGCCCTACCGCCAGTTCGTCGGCTTCGACGGCATTGGCGCCGCGCTCTGGTCGGGCACGGGCCTCCTGATCGGCGTGCTGTTCGCGCCGCAGATCGACATGATGCTCGCCGGCGCAAGCCGCCTCGGGCGCTTTGCCGCCGTCGTGGTGGTCGTGCTGCTCGTGCTCTACGCGACCTACCGCTGGCAGCGCCGCCGCCAGCTCATCAAGAAGCTCGCGAACGCGCGCATCACCGTCGACGATCTCTATCGCGCGATGGCCAACAAGCCGCCGCCCGTGATCTTCGACATCCGCTCGGCCGAAAAGCGCAAGCTCGATCCGTACATCATCCCCGGCTCGCTGTTTGCCGACGAGCGCCAGCTCGACGAAATCATCGAGAAGTATCCGCACGACCAGAAGCTCGTGATCTACTGCTCGTGCCCCAATGAAATTTCCGCGGCCTGGATGGCGAAGAAGCTCGCCGAGGCCGGTTACGTCGATGTCCTGCCGCTGCTGGGCGGCATCGACGCCTGGCGCGACGCGGGCCGCACGCTCGAATCGCTGCAGGTCATGTCGTCTCCCGAGGTGCCGGTCAACATCACGCCGAAACCCGTTTAATCCGCGCGGCGCCTCCGCGCCGCCGCGCGCATGAGGAGAAACGCCTGATGGGTTCTACCCCCGCTGAGCCGCCTCGCTACGAGGCTTCGCATTCCACGCTGTCCGACACGCAGCCGCAACCGGCCGAGGCCCCCTTCTCGACGCTCGCCTCGCGGCGCCACCAGATGTTCCCCGATCTCACCGACGACGAGATCGCGCGGCTCGCGCGCTTTGGCGAGCATGGTCACTGGGAGCCGGGCCAGCTGCTCTTTCACACGGGCACGACCGGCCCCGGCATGTTCGTGGTGCTTTCCGGCCGCGTGAAGGTGTTTCAGCGCGACGGTCTCGGTCGCGAGCGGCTGATTGCCGAGCACGGGCGCGGCAGCTTCCTGGCCGAAGTGGGCCAGCTCTCCGGCGGTCCAGCACTCGTGGATGGCCTCGCGCTCGAGCCCGTCGCCGCGCTGCTGATTCCGCCCGAGCGCTTGCGCGCGGCCATCGTCGCCGAAGCCGAGCTGGGCGAGCGCATCGTGCGCGCGCTGATCCTGCGGCGCGTCGCGCTGATCGAGAAAGGCGCGGGTGGCCCGATTCTCGTCGGCAAGCACGACGACCCCACCATGCTCAAGCTCCAGGGCTTTCTCTCGCGCAACGGCCATCCGTACTCGGTGCTGGACGAGCGCGACGAAAGCAGCATGCTCAGCGTGATCGAACGTTTCGCGGCGCGCAGCGAGGACCTGCCGCTCGTGATCTGCCCCGACGGCTCGGTGCTGCGCCAACCCACCCCGCCCGAGCTCGCCACCTGCCTTGGCCTGTTGCCCGAACTCGACGGCGAGCGCATCTACGACGTGGCCGTGGTGGGCGCCGGCCCGGCGGGTCTCGCCACCGCGGTGTACGCGGCCTCCGAGGGCCTTTCGGTGATCGTGCTCGACGCGCGCGCCCCCGGCGGCCAGGCCGGCGCCAGCTCGCGCATCGAGAACTATCTGGGCTTCCCCACCGGCATCTCGGGCCAGGCGCTCGCGGGCCGCGCGTTCGTGCAGGCGCAGAAGTTCGGCGCGCACGTGGCCATTCCGGTCTCGGCCCGCAAACTCCACTGCAACGAGGCACCGCGCCGCCTCGAAACCTGTAGCGGCGACGTGCGGGCCCGCACCGTCGTGATCGCGAGCGGCGCGATCTACCGGCAGCCCGCGATCGCCGGGCTCGACCGCTATACGGGGCGCGGCGTCTACTACTGGGCCTCGCCCGTGGAGGCGAAGCTCTGCAAGCACGAGAACGTCGTGCTGGTGGGTGGCGGCAACTCGGCGGGCCAGGCCATCGTCTATCTGTCCTCGCACGCGCGCCATATCGACGTGCTGATCCGCAAGTCCGGCTTCGAATCGACGATGTCGCGCTATCTGATCGACCGGATCGCGTCGCTGCCGAACGTGACGGTGCACCCGCACTGCGAGGTCGGCGCGCTCGAGGAAGACGAAGCTGGGCTCGCGGCCATCCGCCTGAAGGCGCAGTGCCCGTCGTCGGGCGCCGAGCGCTTCGAAGCGCGCCATCTGTTCCTCTTCACGGGCGCGGACCCCAACACCAAGTGGCTGCACGAATGCGGCGTGGCCCTCGACATGCACGGCTTCGTGCTCACCGGCGCCGACGACGCGTCGTGCAGCCTCGCCACGTCGGTCGATGGCGTCTACGCGATCGGCGATGCGCGCGCGGGCTCGACCAAGCGCGTCGCGGCGGCGGTGGGCGAAGGCGCGGCCGTGGTCGCGCAGATCCATCAGTGGCTGAGCGCGGCGCCCGTCCAGCGCGCGGCTGTGACGCCCGCTGCGATGGCCACGATGGCGGGCCTGAATGCGTGAGGACGCGGCGCTCGACACGCCAGCCGAAGCGAGCGCGCAACCGACCCCAGGCGTGACGCTGCCGCTCGCCGCGGCGCGCACGCTGCATCTCGCGGCGCAGGGGCTGCTCGCCCCGCCGCGCCGCAAGGCCACCAAAGACGACGTGCTCGCCGCGATCCGCCGCATGGCGCAACTGCAGATCGACACGATCCACGTGGTCGCGCGCAGTCCTTACTTTGTGCTGTTCAGCCGCATCGGCGCCTACGACACGCGCTGGCTCGACGCCCATCTGGCCGAAGGCCGGCTCTTCGAGTACTGGTCACACGAGGCCTGCTTCGTGCCGATCGAGGACTATGGGCTGCTGCGCCATCGCATGCTCGACCCTTCGGGCATGGGCTGGAAATACGCCGCTGAGTGGCACGCGAAGCATCGCCGCGAGATCGAGGCGCTGCTCGAACGCATCCGCGCCAATGGTCCCGTGCGCTCCGCCGATTTCGCGCGCGAGCAAGGCGAGAAAGGCAGCGGCTGGTGGGACTGGAAGCCCGAGAAGCGCCATCTGGAGGTGCTGTTCGCGACCGGCGCGCTGATGGTGGCCGAGCGCCACAATTTCCAGCGCGTCTACGACCTGGCCGAGCGTGTGCTGCCCAACTGGAGCGACGCGCGCGATCTGCCCACGCGCGCGGACGCCGAACGCGCGCTGCTGGTGCGCACCTGCCAGGCGCTGGGCGTGATCCGCGCCGACTGGGCCGCCGACTACTACCGCCTGCCGCGCCGCCCGTACACCGAGGCGCTGCACGCGCTCGCGGACGCGGGCGAGCTGGTGCCCGTGCGCGTGGAAGACTGGAAGCACGACGCGTTCGTGCATCGCGACTACGCCCCGCTCATCGACGCCGCCGCAAGCGGCGCGCTGACCTCGACGGCCACCACGCTGCTCTCGCCTTTCGATCCGATCGTGTGGGACCGCAAGCGCGCGACGACGCTGTTCGGCTTCGACTATGCGATCGAATGCTACCTGCCTGCGCACAAGCGCAAGTATGGTTATTTCGTACTGCCGATATTGAATCGCGGAAGGCTGATCGGACGCGCCGACGCGAAAGCGCATCGCGCGCAGGCGGTATTCGAATTGAAGTCGCTGCACCTGGAGCCGGGCGTGCGCGTAAGCGGCCGTCTCGTCAGCGATTTGCGGCGCGCGCTGCAACGTTGCGCCGACTGGCACGGCACGCCGGAACTGAAGATTGGCGAGGCGCCGCACGGGCTGGCCGCCGCACTGCTCGCCGAGTCGTAAAGCGCAACAGTGCCGCGCGGGCGGTGCGCCCCTTGCCGCCATTGTGCACGCCGCCCGCGCGGTCTTCGGATGCTCAGCGCTCCAGCTTCACGCGCAGCTCGCGCGCCGCTTCGAGCAAGCCTTCATAGCCCGAGCGCGCATGTTCGGGCAGGTCCGGGTCCCCCACCAGGGCACCCAGCGTTTCGATCAGGCTGAAGACCAGGCCCTTGGCCGCGCCCTTGGCGATGCTGCCAGTCTTCACGCCTTCGTCCACGTGCGAGAGCGCCGCGTTGAGATTCTCCAGGTCGTGCTTCTGGGCGTCGCCGCCAGGCGCTTGAGCGTCATCCTTTTGCGTGTCGTCGCTCGTCATGATGAACCGTTTCCCCTTGCTGGTACGTCGTAGAAAAAAATCCCACACTGCTGTTATATACCCAACGCCTACGGCCGTCCATCGGCCGCGGGCGGGTCCATCCGGCCACCCGGCAGCGCTTCGGACGGCTCCCGAATCTTCTCACCTTTGCGCGCTGCCTGCCCATGCGCGCGCCCCTCATGCTTGCCAAGGCTCATGGCGAGCATAAAGAAAATCCCTGAAAACAGGCGTCGATTCGCGCATTCTGCGCCGGGGCGGTTGCGCGGCGGTGCGCTGGCGCGTGCGCGCGAGCTCACGTCAGGCCACTCCCGTAAGCGCTCACCTTTGTGCGATGAGGGGGCACTCGCGCGCCGGTTGCGGCGCTGAGCAACGCCACGCGAGACACTTGCGCGCCGGCCCTTCGTTGCACGTTTCCCCTTGTTTCAAGGCACTTTATCGCCAGACACGGGTTCGTCACACTGTGCGCACGGCACGCCGACGGTGCGCTCGCGCGCGACGCCTCGCTCACTCCCGAAAAGCCTCACCTTTGAGGCAGACACGCGGCGCGGCGCATCCCGCCACGATTGCCACGCGCGCGCTCGCCCAAGCACGTGAGCACCGCCAGCGCGCCGCTGCCGCTTGCGGTATCGTATGACGATGACCTCGAAAGGAGACGCGATGAGCTACGCCACCAAAGCCCCGGCCCGCAAGGAGATCGATGCGCTGAGCGGTCTTGCCGTGCTGGAGTTCGGCACCGACTGGTGCGGCTATTGCCAGGGCGCGCAGCCCTTGATCGGCGATGCGTTCGCGAAGCGCCCCGGCGTGCGCCGCATCAAGGTGGAAGACGGCCCGGGCCGCGCGCTCGGCCGCTCGTTTCGCGTGAAGCTCTGGCCCACGCTCGTCTTCCTGCGCGACGGCACGGAAGTGGCGCGCGTGGTGCGCCCGGGGAGCGCCGCCGATCTGGACGCGGCATTTGAGACGCTCGGCTGAGCGGCCAGAAGCGCCCCACGCTCACTCGAGCCCGGCCAGCAAATCGTCGATGGCGCGATACACGCGCTCCACGACCTCCGGCCCCACCTCCGCTTCGAGCGCCTTGTAGCGCGCTTCCAGATCCTTCGAAATCGCCTTCACGAGCTGGTGGCTCTTTTTCGTGAGCGTCACGAGCACGCGCCGCTGGTCGTCGGCGAAACGCTCCTTCGTCACGAGACCGAGCGCCTCCATGCGCGCGAGCACGCCCGCCATGCTCGGGCTGGAAATCGTGCACAGATCGGAGATCTGACGCGGCTCCAGCGGCCCGCTCTCGTTGAGCGCGCGAATCACGCGCCACTGCTGCTCCGTGAGTCCATGCGCCGTGATCAGCGGACGGAAACGCTCCATCATCTTTTCGCGCGCGCGCAAAAGAAGCATCGGCAAGTTGCGGTGCGCAACGCGGGTGGACGTGCGGGAGGAATCGGACATGGTGGCTTCGTTCAATAGGGGGCTGCCCGGGTCCGGGACCAGGGGAAACCCGCAAAATCTTCATGGATGGTTGACGCTCGATGATAGCAAGCGCAGAATTACTCACATATTAGTATTTTCGAGAAAGCGAACCACGACATGTTCTCACTGGCCGACCATCTGCTGCATCTCGAAGGCGAGGCCCTGCCGCGCGACGTGAGCGCCGGCGCGGCGCGCGCGCTGCTTGCCGGTGGCGCGCGCTGCCGCGCGCCCGTATCCGCCGCCGTGTACGGCACGCTGCTCAACGACCGCGTCGCGCTCGAAGCGCTCGGCGAAGCCGTGAACGCCCCGCCCTACAAGGCGCCGCCCCGCGCGCCCATCCTCTATCTGAAGCCACGCAATACGCTCGCCGGCCACGGCGCGCGCGTGAGCGTGCCGGGCGCGGAAGGCGTCCAGGTGGGCGCATCGCTCGGTATCGTGATCGGCCGCACCGCTGCGCGCGTCAAGGCGCATGAAGCGTTCGATTACATTGCGGGCTACACGCTGGTCGCCGACCTCAGCGTGCCGCACGAGAGCGTCTATCGTCCGTCCGTGCGTTTTCGCGCTCGCGACGGCTTTTGCGTGATCGGCCCCACGGTGCAAGCGCGCAAGCATGTCGCCGACCCGGACCGGCTCGCGATCCACGTCGACATCGAGGGTGAGCCGCGCTTCACCGCAAATACGTCCTCCTGCGTGCGCGGCGTCGCGCAGCTGCTCGCGGACGTGACCGACTTCATGACGCTCTCCGCCGGCGACGTGCTCACGCTCGGCGTGCCGCACGGCGCGCCCATCGCGCATGAAGGTGCGCGCGCAACGATTTCCATTGCCGGCTGGCCCGCGCTCGCCATCGAATTCATCGCGCCGCAAACGGCAGCACACACCGCCACGCAAGGAGCACGAGCATGATGCGAGGACGCGTTGCCTACGCAGGCGCCATCCACGAAGCAAGACCTGAAGGTCCCCTGGAAAACGCGCGCGTGCGCCTCGCTGACGGCCGCGTGCGCGAAGCGCATGAAGTCGTCTGGCTCGCGCCGTTCGAGCCCGGCACGATCTTCGCGCTCGGCCTGAACTACGCCGAGCATGCCAAGGAGTTGCAGTTCACCAGGCAGGAAGAGCCGCTCGTGTTCCTCAAGGGGCCGGGCAGCGTGATCGGCCATCGCGGCGTCACGCGCCGCCCCGCCGACGTCACGTTCATGCACTACGAGTGCGAGCTCGCGGTCGTGATCGGCCGCACGGCGCGCGAGGTCAAGCGCGAGGACGCGATGCAATACGTCGCGGGCTACACCATCGCCAACGACTATGCGATTCGCGACTACCTCGAGAACTACTATCGCCCGAACCTGCGCGTGAAGAATCGCGACGGCGGCACCGTGCTCGGGCCGTGGTTCGTCGATGCCGCCGATATCGCCGACGTCAACGCGCTCGAACTGCGCACCTGGGTGAACGGCGAGCTGAAGCAGCACGGAAACACGCGCGACCTCGTCACCGGCATTGCCGAACTGATCGAGTATTTGAGCGGCTTCATGACGCTCGCGCCCGGTGACGTGATTCTCACGGGCACGCCCGAAGGCGTCGTCAACGTGAATGCCGGCGACGAAGTGATTTGCGAAATCGACGGCCTCGGCCGCCTTGTCAACACGATCGCGTCCGACGCCGAGTTCGGCCGCGCTTCCCCGACGCAACAGACGTAAGCGAGAACGCCATGCGCATCGAACATCTGATCGACGGCCGCGCCCACAAGGGCCGCGACTACTTCGAAACCGTGAACCCCGCGAACCAGGAAGTGCTCGCGGAAGTCGCGCGCGGCGGCGCCGAGGAAATCGACCTTGCCGTGCGCGCCGCAAAAGACGCGTTTCCCGCCTGGGCCGCGAAGCCCGCGGCGGAGCGCGCGAAGCTCGTGCGCAAGCTCGGCGAGCTGATTGCGAAGAGCGTGCCCGAGATCGCGCTGACCGAGACGAAGGACACGGGCCAGACCATTTCGCAAACGGGCAAGCAGCTCGTGCCGCGCGCCGCCGACAACTTCACCTACTTCGCCGAGATGTGCACGGCGGTGGACGGCCACACCTACCCCACCAGCACGCACCTGAACTACACGCTGTTTCATCCGGTGGGCGTATGCGCGCTCATTTCGCCCTGGAACGTGCCGTTCATGACGGCCACCTGGAAGGTGGCGCCGTGCCTCGCGTTCGGCAATACGGCGGTGCTCAAGATGAGCGAGCTTTCGCCGCTCACGGCATCGATGCTCGGCCAGCTCGCGCTGGAAGCCGGCATTCCATCAGGCGTGCTCAACGTCGTGCACGGCTTCGGCCAGGAGACGGGCGAGCCGCTCGTCGCGCATCCCGACGTGCGCGCGGTCTCGTTCACGGGATCGACGGCCACGGGCAACCGCATCGTGCAGACCGCGGGCCTCAAGAAGTTTTCGATGGAGCTGGGCGGCAAGTCGCCGTTCGTGATTTTCGAAGACGCCGACTTCGAGCGCGCGCTCGATGCCGCCGTCTTCATGATCTTCTCGAACAACGGCGAGCGCTGCACGGCGGGCTCGCGCATTCTCGTCCAGCGTTCGATCTACGCGAAGTTCGCCGAGCGCTTCGTCGAGCGCGCGAAGCGCATCGCGGTGGGCGACCCGCTCGACGAAAAAACCGTGGTCGGGCCGATGATCAGCCAGGGCCATCTCGCCAAGGTGCGCAGCTATATCGAGCTCGGGCCGAAGGAAGGCGCGACGCTCGCGTGCGGCGGACTCGATGCGCCCGCGCTGCCCGATGCCCTGAAAAACGGCAATTTCGTGCAGCCCACGGTATTCGTGGACGTGGACAACCGCATGCGCATCGCGCAGGAAGAGATCTTCGGGCCGGTCGCGTGCCTGATCCCGTTCGACGACGAAGCCGACGCCATCCGCATCTCGAACGACATCGCCTACGGCCTCTCCAGCTACGTGTGGACCGAGAACACGGGGCGCGCACTGCGTGTGGCGGCCGCCGTCGAGGCGGGCATGTGCTTCGTGAACAGCCAGAACGTGCGCGACCTGCGCCAGCCGTTCGGCGGCTCGAAGGCCTCGGGCGTGGGACGCGAAGGCGGCACCTGGAGCTACGAAGTATTCCTCGAGCCGAAGAACGTCTGCGTCTCGATGGGCTCGCATCACATTCCACGCTGGGGCGCCTGAGCCACGAGCGGGACTCGATAACCTGAAAGGGAGAAAACGATGGGCAAACTCGCGCTGGCGGCCAAGATTACGCATGTACCGTCAATGTATCTTTCCGAACTCGATGGACCGCACAAGGGCTGCCGCCAGGCCGCCATCGACGGTCACCGCGAAATCGGCCGCCGCTGCCGCGAGTTGGGTGTGGACACGATCGTCGTGTTCGACACGCACTGGCTCGTCAACAGCGAATATCACATCAACTGCGCAGCGCATTTCGAAGGCAATTACACGAGCAACGAGCTGCCGCATTTCATCAAGAACCTGCAGTTTGCCTACCCCGGCAATCCCGCGCTCGGCCATCTGATTGCCGACGTCGCAAACGAAATGGGCGTCAAGAGCCGCGCGCACAGCGATACCACGCTCGAGCTCGAATACGGCACGCTCGTGCCGATGCGCTACATGAACGCCGACCAGCACTTCAAAACGGTGTCCGTCGCGGGCTGGTGCGTGTGGCACGAGCTTGCCACGAGCGCGCGATTCGGGCTCGCGGTGCGCAAGGCCATCGAAGAGCGCTACGACGGCACCGTCGCGATCTTCGCGAGCGGCTCGCTCAGCCACCATTTCGCGAACAACGGCACGGCCGATCAGTTCATGCACAAGGTCTGGGACCCATTCCTGGAACAGACCGACCATCAGGTGGTCTCGCTCTGGGAGCGCGGTGACTGGAAGACCTTTTGCGGCATGCTGCCGCTCTACGCCGAAAAATGCTGGGGCGAAGGCGGCATGCATGACACGGCCATGCTGCTGGGCGCGCTCGGCTGGGACCGCTATGAAGGGCGCGCGGAAGTCATCACGCCGTATTTCGGCAGCTCCGGCACCGGGCAGATCAACGCGGTCTTCCCTGTCACGCCGCTGACCGCCTGAACCCCGAAGGAGCGCATCGTGCCGCATCTCACCCTCGAATACAGCGCCAATCTCGCCGACGAGGTGAGTATCGGCACGCTTTGCGCAACGCTCGCGCAGGTGCTCGACGCGCAGCGCGACGCGAGTGGCGCCCGCGTGTACCCGCGCGGCGGCATCCGCACACGCGCGCTGCGCTGCGAGCAGTACTTCGTCGCCGACGGCGACCCGCATAACGCCTTCCTGCACGGCTGCCTGAAGATCGGCGCGGGCCGCACGCCCGAGGTGCGCCGCGCCACCGGCGACGCGCTCTTCGAAGCCATCAAGCAGCACTTCGCCGTTGCGTTCGCCGCGCACGGGCTCGCGCTCTCGCTGGAGATCGTCGAGTTCAGCGAAGAAGGCGCGTGGAAGCACAACAACCTGCACGCCCGGCTCAAGACCTGAGCGCGCGCGTGCATCGAGAACCCTGCAATCATCGGAATTCGACATGCTAGATCCGCAACTCATTCGCGAGCTGGCCGCCCAGCTCGACGAAGCCGAACGCACGCGCACGCAGTTGCGCCATTTCTCGCGCGCGCATCCGTCGATGACGATCGACGACGGCTATGCGATCCAGCGCGAATGGGTCAAGCTCAAGCTCGCGGCGGGCCACCAGATCAAGGGCCGCAAGATCGGCCTCACGTCGCGCGCGATGCAGCGCGCCTCGCAGATCGACGAGCCCGACTACGCGCCGCTGCTCGACAGCATGTTCATCGAAGCCGGCAGCGACATTCGCGCCGATCGCTTCATCGCGCCGCGCGTTGAGGTGGAGCTCGCCTTCGTGCTGAGCCGCCCGCTGCAAGGCCCCAACGTCACGCTGTTCGACGTGCTGGACGCGACCGCCTGGGTCACGCCCGCGATCGAGATCATCGATGCGCGCATCGAGCAGTTCGACCGCGAAACGAAGGCGCCGCGCAAGGTGTTCGACACGATCTCGGACTTCGCCGCAAACGCGGGTGTGGTGCTGGGCGGCCGCCCCGTGAAGCCGCTCGACGTCGACCTGCGCTGGGTAGGCGCGCTGCTGTACAAGAACGGCGCGGTCGAGGAAAGCGGGCTCGCCGCGGCCGTGCTCAATCATCCGGCCACGGGCGTGGCCTGGCTCGCGAACAAGATCGCGCGCCACGACGAGCGCCTCGAAGCCGGCGACGTGATTCTGAGCGGCTCGTTCACGGCGCCGATTCCCGCGCGCGCCGGCGATACGTTCCATGCCGACTACGGCCCGCTGGGCGGCATTGGCTTCAATTTCGTCTGATCATAGCGTCTTGCCTTTCGCGCAGCATCAGTAAGGATTCCCATGCAAACACTCGACAATCCGTTCAAGCGCGCACTCGCGCAAGGCCGTCCGCAAATCGGCCTGTGGGCCGCGCTTGCCGACTCTTACGTGACCGAACTCCTCGCGAGCACGGGCTTCGACTGGCTGCTGATCGACGGCGAGCACGCGCCCAACGACCTGCGCAGCACGCTCGCGCAATTGCAGGCGGTGGCGCCGTACCCCACGCACCCGATCGTGCGGCCGGTTCGCAACGACGCCGCCATCATCAAGCAATTGCTCGACATCGGCACGCAAACGCTGCTCGTGCCCATGATCGAGAACGCCGACGACGCGCGCGCCGCCGTTGCCGCCACGCGCTATCCGCCGCTCGGCATTCGCGGCGTGGGCAGCGCGCTCGCGCGCGCGTCGCGCTGGAACGGCGCCGCCGACTACCTGCATCGCGCCGCGGATGGGCTCTGCATGCTGGTGCAGGTGGAGACGGCCAACGCGCTAGCGCAGCTCGACGAGATTGCCGCCGTGGAGGGCGTGGACGGCGTGTTCTTCGGCCCGGCGGACCTGAGCGCTTCGATGGGCCTGCTCGGGCAGCCGGGCGCGCCGGCGGTGCGCGAGGCGATCGTGGCCGGCATCGCTGCCGTGCGCGCGCATGGCAAGGCCGCCGGCGTGCTGGCCGCCGACCGCGCGATCGCTCACGAATATCTGCAGGCCGGCGCGACCTTCGTTGCGGTAGGCAGCGACGTTGCGCTGCTCGCGCGCGGCGCGAGCGAACTGGCTGCGGCGTTCCGCCAGTCTGCGGCCTGACCCCACCTTAGCGGGCGCCGCGCCTGGGCGCCCCGCTCTCATCGATCCTTCACTCGCCCCTCATTCGGCCTCACCGCCCTGCGCCACGAGCTTCGCCAGCGCGCTCTGCAACGCCTCGCGTTCCGGCTCGCTCAACACCGCGAGAATCGCTTCGTTGCTCGACTTCGAGATGGCCGAGGCGCGCCGCCACGTATTGCGCCCCTGCGCGGTAAGCTTGACGAGCACGCCGCGCGCGTCCGCCGCGTTCGAGGCCTTCTCGAGCAACCCTTTGCGCTCCAGCACGTCGGTCGCGCGGCTCGCCTGGCTGCGGTCGAGATTCGACACGCGCCCGAGATCCGACACCGAAATCGGGCCGAACGCCCCCACGCTCAAGAGAATGCGCGCCTCCGTGAGCGTGAGCGCCAGCGCCGCCGAAAACGCCTCGTTCATGGTGCGGTCCGTCTGCTTCTTCAACACGTGCAGCCGGTAAGTGAACAGCTCTTCAATCTGGTTCTTGCCCGTCATCTCTCGTCTCGCGCGGCCTCGCCGTCTGGCTTAAACGACGCTAGCATACCATTTACGGAATCCCTTAATTCAAGGGCTTTCATTGAAAATTTGATGCTTGCACACGCATTTATTTGCGCGTAGCATCGGTTTTCCGGCTGATCATCCACGACAGCTCGCCTGCCGCGTAAGCGCGGCACCCAGAACGGAGACGCCCCCATGAGCGCAACACCCGAAGCCGCTCGCCCAAGCTGGTGCGAGCCGCAGGAATGGGCCGCACGCGTGAAGCTCGCGGCCACCTACCGCGTATTTCACCTGCTGGGCTGGACCGAATTGATCTTCAATCACATCACGCTGCGCGTGCCCGGTCCCGAGAAGCATTTCCTGATCAACCCGTTCGGCCTCGCGTATGACGAAATCAAGGCGTCGAACCTCGTGAAGGTCGATCTGGACGGCAACATCCTGAGCCCCAGCGACTATCCGATCAATCCGGCGGGCTTCGTGATCCACAGCGCAATCCACGCCCATGTGGAAGACGCGCATTGCGTGATGCATACGCACACCACGGCGGGCCTCGCCGTTGCGTGCATGGAAGGCGGCCTCGCGTACACGAACTTCTATTCGGCGCAACTGCACGACATGGTCGCCTACCACGACTTCGAAGGCATCACCGTGCACGACGAGGAGCAGCCGCGCCTGCTGAAATCGATGGGCGAAAAGCGCCTGCTCATTCTGCGCAATCATGGACTGCTCTCGCACGGCACGAGCCTCGCGCACGCGTTCGTGCTGCTCTGGACGCTCAACCGCGCCTGCGAGATCCAGTGCGTCACCGACTCGATGCGCGGCCAGGCCATTCCCATCGATCAGGCCGTCACCGCACGTTCCACGCGCGACGCGCTGCAATTCTCGCCCGCACATGGCGCCGGCGAGAACGTGCTGGCCGCACTGATCGGGCGCGTCGAGCGCATCGATCCCTCATACAAGGAGTAAGCGGTGAATTCTTCGCAGCGCAGTATCACGGTGGTTGGCGCCGGCGCGATCGGCGGCCTCATTGCGGCGCGGCTCGCGCGCGCGGACAACGGCGCGAACATCAACGTGCTCGCGCGCGGCGCGCATCTCGAAGCCATCCGCCGCGACGGCCTCACGATAGTCGGAGACCCCGAGCACGACATGCGCTACACGGCGCGCGTGAACGCCACCGACAACGCCGCCGCACTCGGCGCGCAAGATATCGTATTCGTCTGCCTCAAGGGCCAGGCGCTCGTGCAGGCCGCCGCCTCGCTGGCGCCGCTCGTCGGGCCGCACACGCATATCGTCTCGGCGATGAACGGCGTGCCATGGTGGTTCCTCGCCGACTTCGGCGGCACGCAAGCGAATGGCCGCCTCGAGTCCGTCGATCCGGGCGGCGCGGTTTCGGCGGCACTGCCGCCCGCGCAGGCGTCGGGCTGCGTCGTGCATCTGTCGTCGTCGATTGCGGCGCCCGGCGTGATCCGCAAGGGCAAAGGCAATCTGCTCATCGTCGGCGCCGCCTCGCAGCGCACGGCGGCGCGCGCAAAGGAAGCGTGCGCGCTGCTCGCGCAGGCCGGCTTCGAGGTCCAGGCGACCGGGCAGATCCAGCATGAGATCTGGGCCAAGCTCTGGGGCAATATGACGATGAACCCCATCAGCGCGCTAACGCGCTCGAGCGCCGACGTGATCCTCGACGACCCGCTTACCGCCGGCCTCGTCAGGGCCATCATGGCGGAGGCGCGCACGATAGGCGAAGCGCTCGGCATCGGCCTTGCGATGACCATCGAAGAGCGCAACGCCATCACGCGCAAGCTGGGCGCGTTCAAGACCTCGATGCTGCAGGACGTGGAGGCGGGCCGCACGCTCGAAGTGGAAGCGCTGCTGGGCGCGCCCTACGAAATCGCGCAACGCGCGGGCGTGGCCGCGCCGTCGCTCGGCATGCTCTATGGGCTCGCGCGCCAGCTCGACGCGAATCTCGAGGCGGCGCGACGCGCCGGGTCGCCGGCCCCCGCGCGCTGAGCGCCTGAGCGCCTGAGCGCCTGAGCGCCTGAGCGCCTGAGCGCCTGAGCGCCTGAGCGCCTGAGCGCCTGAGCGCCTGAGCGCCTGAGTTCCTGAGCGCCTGAGTTCCTGAGTGCCTAAGCGTCTGAGCGCCTGGGCCGCAAGGCGCCCTCAATCCTCCAGCGGCTTGCCGGTCAAATCGCGGATGAATGGCAGCGCCAGGCACGACAGCGCCGCACAGACCATCACGTACCACGCGGGCGCGTGCAGATCGCCCGTGACCTTGATCAGCCAAGTGGCGATGGCCTGTGCGAAACCGCCGAAGATCGCCACGCCCACGCTGTAGACGATGGCCATGCCCGTCGCCCGCACGGCGCGCGGGAACATCTCGGGCAGCATCGTGATGGCGGGCGCCGCCTGCAGGGCGAGCAGCACGCTCAGGCCGCCCACGGTAATCAAGAGGCGCGCGGCGTCCGGGCCGCTCGAGAGCCACTGGAACGCCGGCCAGATCAGCAGCACGACGGCCACGCGCGGCCAGAACACCAGTGCGCGGCGGCTGATGCGGTCCGAGAGCAGCCCCGCCAGCGGCCCGACGACGAAGGTCACCACGCCCGAGACGAGGCCCGCCAGCAGCGCCGTGGGCGCCGGCACCTTGAGTTCGTGGATCGCGTAGGTGGGCATATAGAACGTGACGACATAAGCGATCACCGTGGAGCCCATCGTGAGCAGCGTGCCCAGCAGCGCGCGACGCCAATGGTCGCGCAGCACCGCGAGCACGGGCAGGCGCACGGGGCGCGCATCGGTGTGGGCCTGTTCTTCCAGACGGCGGCGGATCCACATGCCGATCGGCGCGATTGCCACGCCCATCAGAAACGGCACGCGCCAGCCCCACGCGAGCAGGCTCTCGGGATGAAGAAAATTCGTCAGCAATCCTGCCATCAGCGCACCTAGCGAAACGCCGATGCCCTGGCTCGCGAACTGGCAGCTGCCGAGCAGCCCGCGATTGGCCGGCGTGCCCGCCTCGATCAGCAGTGTGGTGGACGCGCCCACCTCCCCGCCCGCCGAGAAGCCCTGCAACAGCCGCGCGAACACGATGATGACGGGCGCCGCCACGCCGATCTGCGCGTAGGTGGGCGCGAGGCCGATCAGCGCGCAGCCCAGCGCCATCATGAAGATGGTGAGCGTCATGGCGGGCTTGCGGCCCGCGCGGTCCGCGTAGGCGCCGATCACGACGCCGCCGAGCGGGCGCATCACGAAACCCACGCCGAAGGTCGCCACCGAGGCGAGCAATTGCCCGTAGCTCGACATGGTGGGAAAGAACAGCTTGCCGATCGTGAGCGCGAAGAAGCTGTAGACCGTGAAGTCGAAGAACTCGAGCGCATTGCCGATGGTGGCCGCGAAAATCAACTGCTTGCGGCTTAGCTTGCCCTTGCTCACTGCGGTCATGCTGACGCTGTTCATGGGCAATCTCCGGTGGCCGCTGCGCGGCCTGGTTGAAGTTTCGTGCAACGGTAGCACCGGGGGTGCGTCGCGCGCCACTGATCAAAACCCGGCCCGGCGCGGGCCGTGCGCGGGGTCCTGGTGCGGAGTGGGCTGAGATCCAGGTTCTTGACTCTTAAATTCTTGTGTGTGAATATAAATTCATGCATGTGAATTTACGAGTCACCGGAACGGCGCGAAGCCACGGGCTGCAAGCCCGCCGGCTATGCGTGCGGCGCCCTGTGGCCGCGCGGCGAGGCCGCCTTGCGGTGGGGTGTTGCGATTGGCTGTTAGTTGCAATATCGCCGATTCATAAAGACGCGCTGCGGCAAGCGCCTGTGCACGTCTCACACCCGCTCCACATAATCTGCAGTCCGTAGCACAGGCCCGTCGCCAATGCGGCTCCGGCCAGGCGCTGCCCCACCAGGAAGCTCGCGATGCAATTCAATCTGACTGAAGACCAGCAAGCCATCGTCGCCGCCATCGAGAAGATTTGCGCGCGTTTCGACGACGCTTACTGGCTCGAACGCGACCGCGAAGGCGGTTTCCCGCACGAGTTGCACCGCACGCTGGCCGATGCCGGCTGGCTCGGCATCGCCATGTCGCCGGAGTATGGCGGCGCGGGGCTCGGCATGACGGAAGCCGCGCTCATGATGCGCACGATCAGCGGCTCGGGGGCGGGGCTCTCGGGTGCATCGGCCGTGCATATGAACATCTTCGGCTTGAACCCCGTGCAGGTGTTCGGCTCCGAAGCGCAGAAGCAGCGCTTCCTGCCGCCGCTCATCGCGGGCCGCGACAAGGCCTGCTTCGCCGTCACGGAGCCCGACGCCGGCCTCGACACCACGCATCTGAAGACGCAGGCCGTGCGCGAAGGCGACCACTACGTGCTCTCAGGCCGCAAGATCTGGATCTCGACGGCGCAGGTCGCCAACAAGATGCTGATCATCGCGCGCACCACGCCGCTCGACCGCGTGCAAAAGCCCACCGATGGCCTGAGCCTCTTCTACACCGACCTCGACCGCACGCGCGTGGAAGTGCGCGAGATCGAGAAGATGGGCCGCAAGGCCGTCGACTCGAACATGCTCTTCATCGACAACCTGCGCGTGCCGGAGGAAGACCGCATCGGCGAGGAAGGCCAGGGCTTCCACTACCTGCTGCACGGACTCAACCCGGAGCGCATCCTGATCGCGGCGGAAGCGGTCGGCCTCGGCCAGGCAGCGCTCGCGCGCGCCACGAGCTATGCGAAGGAACGCGTGGTGTTCGGGCGGCCGATCGGGCAGAACCAGGCCATCCAGCATCCGCTCGCGCAGGCGTGGATGGCGCTCGAGGCCGCGAATCTCATGGTGATGAAGGCCGCCACGCTGTACGATGCGGGCGAACCCTGCGGCGCCGAGGCCAACGCCGCGAAGTACCTTGCCGCCGAAGCCGCGTTCCAGTCGTGCCAGACCGCCATCGCCACGCTCGGCGGCATGGGCTACGCAAAGGAGTATCACGTCGAGCGCTATTTGCGCGAGTCGATGATTCCGCGGCTCGCGCCGGTCAGCCCGCAGTTGATTCTCTGCTTCATCGCGGAGAAGGTGCTCGGCCTGCCGAAATCGTATTGAACCGCCCAGCGCCACGCCGTCTTCCAAGACCCGATATGGACGTCAAACTCGTTGCCCGCACGCTCGACGTGTTCGAGCTCTTCGCCGCCGAGCAGCGGCCGCTACCGCTCGTCGAAATGGCGCGGCTTCTGGACGTGCCCGCGTCGAGCTGCCTCGCGCTCGCGCGCACGCTCGTGAGCCGCGGCTATCTCTACGAAGTGCGCAAGCGCGGCGGCTACTATCCCACGCGGCGTCTGCAGTTGCTCGCGCAGGCCATCGACGCCGTGGACCCCGTCGTGGAGATGATGCATCCGCGCCTTGTCGAGTTACGCGACGCCAGTGGCGAAACCGTCGTGCTCGGCAAGATTCATGGCGCGGCGGTGGTGTATCTCGACGTCGTCGAATCGGCGAAGGCCGTACGCTATGCATGCGTGCCTGGTGCGCAGCGGCCGTTGCATGCGAACTCGATCGGCAAGGCGATCTTCGGCGAGCTCGCGCCCGAAGCCCAGGCCGCGCTCGGCGCGAAGCTCGCGTTCGAGCGCTATACCGAGGCCACCGTGACGAGCCTCGAAGCCCTGGTGGAGCAGGCCGCCGCCGCGAAGGCGCTTGGCTGGTACGCGAATCTCGGCGAGAGCGCGCCCGAGCTTTCCGCGGTGGCAGTGGCGCTCGACTTCGGCGGTGCGCCCTCCGGCGGAGCGCCCTCTGGCGGTGCGCCCTCTGGCGGTGCGCCCTCTGGCGGTGCGCCCTCTGGCGGTGCGCCCTCTGGCGGCGCGCCCTCTGGCGGCTCGCCCTCTGGCGGCGCGCCCTCTGGCGGCGCGCCCTCTGGCGGTGCGCCCTCTGGCGGCGATCTTTACGGGCTCTCGATAGGCGGACCAACCGAGCGCATCCGCCAGCATCTCGACGCACACGTTCAAACGCTGCTCGAAGCGAAGGCGCGCATCCTCGCGAACTGGCGCGAAAACGATATGCCCTGAGGCGTAACCCATTCAGCGATTTCGGCATTTCGCCGTGCAAGCGCCTTCGGGCGGTTCATCGTCGAGTTGACTACGTGGCGCTTGCCGCAAACGCGACCCGGCGGTTCAGCCCGTTCTCCCTTCCCAGAATCACTTCTGCGCCGTTTCAGCGACCTGATAGCCGCCGCCGAGCGCTTTCGTCAGTGCGATGTCCTGATTCAGCCGCTCGCCATCGACCAGCAGCAGCGCCGTTTGCTCGGCGATCAACGGCAAGCGCGCCTGCTCGGCGCTCACGCGGCTGCTCAGCCCGCGCTGGTAGGCGGCGTCGGCCGCTTCCTGCGCAAAGCGTGCCGCCGCGACTTTCTCGCCCTGCAGTTGCCGCTCCTCGTCCAGCGTTTGCAGCCGGCTTCCGCTCACGGCGACGTCGCGCACGGCGTTGAGCACCGCCTGATTGTATTGATCGATCAGCACGTTGCTGCCCGCGCGCGCCTGCTGCAGATTCGCGTTGAGACGGCCGCCATCGAAGATGGGCAGATACAGTCCGGGTATCAGATTGATCTGCTGGCTCGCGCTGCGAAACAGTTTGCTGAGCTGAATGCTGTCGAGTCCGAAGAACGCCTTGATGTCAAGGCTCGGATAGAACGCGGCCTTCGCGGCATCGATCTCGCTCAGCGAGGCCTCCACGTACCATCGCATCGCCTGCAGGTCGGGCCGGCGCGCCAGCAAGCCGTACGCAAGCTGGTCGGGCAACCCCGCTGCGGCTTGCGGCAACCCCACCGGGCGGATCTCAGGCAGCTCGCTCGCGCCAGTGACGGCACGCAGCATTTCGCGCGTCTGCACGATTTGCCCCTTCGCGGCTGCAATCTGGCGTTCGACGCCCAGCAATTGCCCGCGCGCGCCGCGCACCGGCACGAGGGCTTCGAGCCCCGTGCCGGCTTTTCCCTGATGCGCGTCTGCGGCGAACGCCAGCACCTCGCGCGTCTGCTGCAACAGGTCGAGCAGGCGATAGCTCGTCTGCATGCTGAAATAGAGCTGGGCGACGTCCGCCGCAATGCCCAGCTCCACGGCTGCGGCCTCGGCGACGCGCGCGTTGCGCGCACCGATAGCCGCCTCCACGAGCGCACGCTGGCGCCCCCAGAGATCGATATTAAGCCCGGCGAACAAGCCGACGGTCGCTTCGGTGTACCAGGGACCGTTGAGGCCCAGCTTCGGCAAATCCAGCGAGTACGGTGCAAGGAAGCCACTACCGGAGGCCCGTTCCCGATTCAGAAAGCCCAGCGCCGATACCTGCAGGCCGGAGCCGGCCTTGATCAGGTCGACTTGCGAGCCCGATTGCGCCACGCGCGCCTGGGCACCCGCAATGGTCGGGGAATCCTGGAGCGCGAGTTCGATCAACATGTCGAGCTGGGGGTCGCCATAGCGTTTCCACCATTGGGCATCGGGCCAGCCGTCGCGCGCCAGGTGGATATCGCCGGCAAGGTGAATCTGATCGGGCGAGATCCGGGTCTGGGGCGGTGAGTCACGGTGCATCAGCGCGCAGCCGGACAGCAGACCTGCCAGGCAAATTGCGGCGAATAGGGATGTCTTGCTCATGTCACGGGGCTTTTCGGGGGGACGTCGGACCGGCGGTGACGCTGTCCGTCTCTGCGGCAGGCCGCGTCCAGCCCGGAAGATCGGCGGCGAGGCATGCAAGGCGCTGCACGTGCGCGACAACGGGCGGCGCGTCGGCTGGGGCAATCCGCCCTGCGTGGGCGCGCAATTCGGCCTGTCCGGCGCTCGGCGGCTCGCCGCCTTGGGCAACGCGCGCCGCGTAGTGCTCGATCAGGGCGGCTGTCTCGTCGCGCAGCGTCGCGGCCGATGCGAGCGCCACGCCGGCGCCCGGCGCGGCAATCGGAGTGCCGGATGCCTGACCACGAATCCGGTCCTGCTCGACGAGCATCTCGCGCACCACCGCGAGCAGCGCGTCCGCCTGGGTGGCCAGCTGCGCCATCGCGCCGTGCTTGAACTGCGGTTCGAAGCGCACCCGTTCGAGGTCCATGTCGCACTCGTTGAGCGACGACCAGCATTGCATCTGACGCTGCGCATAAACGATCTGCTGCGCCGGCTCGTCCTGGCGCAGGGGGGCGCGCACCAGCTGCGCCAGTGAGCGCAGCAATGCGGCGAGCTTGCTGCGCGTGGCGTCGTGCTCGCTGTCCGGCCAGATGAGGGCGTACACCACCCAGCAGATGCACACGCCAAGCAGGATGCCGACCATGCGGTCGCGAATCTCGGTGAGATCGGTGCTGGGACCGAAATGCTCGAACAGCGCCAGGGCCGCGGTCGCCGCGCCCTGAATCCCCATATAGGCCATCCGTTCGGAGCCGGCGGCAACCCAGGCGCCCAGGGCCATGACCGGCATCGTCGCGAGGAGCAAGCCGACTATCGTGTCGATGCGGGGCATCACGATGAGGAAGACGAGCAGCGCGGCCAGGCTGCCGAACAGCGCGCCGTACAGGCGCAGCGTCATCTGCCGCACCGAGGTGCCCAGGCCCGGCATCGCAACGAGTGCGCTGGTGATCAGGATGGTGTGAATGCCGGCCCATTGCACGCTGTTGTAGACGAAGTAGCCAAGCAGGCCGCTGATCAACACCTTCAGCGCGAAGCGAACGTAAGCCGGGTTGGTGAAGGTATCGGGCGGCAGCAGCGGCGGCTTGGCCGCGGCCTGGTCGGGCATGGCGGCGGCGTCGAAATGACTGATGGCCTCGAGCGTGCAGTAGAGATCGTTCGCCGGACGCAGCGCGGCCAGCGCCGCGCGCTCGTCCGTGTCGGGCGCCCACGTGAGACGGAAAGCGGCTTCTCCCGCCACCGCGGCCTCCAGCGCCGGCAATTGCGCTTGCAGCCGGCCAAGCGCGCTGCGCAAGGCGGGCGACGCCGCAGCAAGCTCGCCGGGCAAGGTGTTGCAGATGTGCTGCGCGCGCGAGACGGCGGCCACGCACGCCTGCAGGTAGACGTTGCCGGCGCGGTCCTTCGGCCTCGCCATGTCGGCAAAATCAAGCAGGCTCTGCAGCGAGGCGACTTGCTGTTGCAACGCCTGTGGCGAGAGGGCCGGCGGGGCGGGTTCGTTCGCCACCAGCCGGCGCAGACGCTCGGCTGCGCGCTCCAGCTGACGATGCACCTCAGCGCGAAGCTGACGCTCCGGATGAGTCGACGAAAACAGCGAATTCACCAGCAACATGATCACGCTGCCGTACGTGATCGCCAACGCGGCCCAGAGCAGTTGCCGCACGAGATAGTCGGCCTGCCCCGTCATGTCGACGAACGACTGCGCGTAGAGCAGCACCAGGGCCGGCCCGAGCAGCACATAGAACGCCTTCGAAATCCGCACGCAGAACATGCAGGCGAAGAAGATGATGCTCGAGCAGACGATGCGCAATAGCGGATAGTCGAAGGTGAATTGCAGCACCACGACATAGAACCCAATGGCGATGAGGTTCGCCACGGCCAACGCCACGGAGATCACGCGCGTCATCGTAATGTTGGCCTGCGCGGTGAATAGCACCGCGACGAGAGACATGGCCGTTTGCGGAACCTGGAACGTCTCCGAGATCACGATGGAAATCACGCAGGCGAGCGTCACGCGCAGCGCGAACTGGCCGCGGCCCGGAAACGGCGCGAGCTCTCTCGCCAGCCAGTCCCAGCGGTTCGCGAGCCGTTGTGCAATCGGTTCATTCATGCAGCGGGCCTCCTGTTTCAGTGCGCCTGCGTGCTTGAGCCAGGGTCGAGCTTGACCACGGCCGAGGCGCCCAGCCGGAACAGTTGCGGATTCGGACGCTCGACGCGAATCTTCACGGGGAAGCGCTGGGCGACACGCACCCAGTTCAGACTGCGCTGCACGCGCGGCAGGCCTTCGAGCACGAGCCCGCCGTCGTCCGGCAATACGCCGTAGCCGATGGAGTCGACGCGGCCATCGAACACCTGCCCCGTATCCGCCATCAGATAAACCTTCGCGGGCGTGCCGGCGCGGATGTGCTTGAGTTCGGTCTCGCGGAAATTGGCCACGACAAACCAGTTGCGGTTATCGATGAGCGTGAAGAGCGGCTTGAGCGGCGACGCAAACTGCCCCACCGTGGTCTTCAACGAGACGATCCGGCCATCGAACGGCGCACGCACGATGGTCATTTCCTTGCGGAATTCCGCGAGCGCGATCTCGGCCGTCACCACGTCGCGCTGCGCGACCAGGGCGTCGACGCCGGTTACCGAGGCGGACGCCTGCTGCGCCTGCAGGCGCGCGGCCTCGAGTTCGGCTTGCGCGGAGCGGCGTGCGGTGCGGGCACGGTCCACCTCCTCCGCGGACACATAGCCTTTGGACAGGAGCGGCTCTGTGCGCTGCAAAGTGAGGGCCGCTTGCGAGGCAGCAGCGCGGGCGCGCTCGACCGCCGCCTGGGCAGAATCGGCGTTGTATTGCTGCGCCTTGACCGTGCGCTGCATCAGCGAGATCTGCTTGTCGAGCGCGGCGAGCGACGCGCGCGAGCGCGCCAGCTCGTCGTCGAAAGGCCGCGGGTCGATGCGAAACAGCACGTCGCCCTGCTTGACCGCCTCGTTGTCGTGCACGGCCATGTCGACGATGCGCCCGTTGACTTCCGGTACGACGTCGATCGAGTCGGCATAGGCGTACGCGTCGTCGGTTCGTGGCGCGGTGTCCACGCGCCAGAGCACGTAAAGCAGGACGACAAGCGTCACCAGCACGAGGAGTACCGGAACGATCCTGCTGGAAAATTGATGCGGCTTGCTACTAGCCATGAAACCGCTCCGTGATTTCAAGAATTGAAGAACAGCAGCCAGAACAGCAGTGAGAAGAGCAACAGCAATGACGAGTACGCGACGAACGGCGGGCCCAACAGGCTTTCTCGCTGCAAACGCACCAGCACGGCCCGCACGATGAGCGTCACGGCGAGACTGCCGAGGAAACAGAACATCCAGTCGGGGAAATAGGCCCCCAGCACGCTAATCGATGGCGAGACCGAACAGCCGGCCAGCCACGGCAACGCGAGGCCGCACAGAATGCGTCCAGCGGCGAGACATCGCGTCGGACGGTGAATTGGGATCAGACTGGGCATGAATCGATCACTGTCGTTCTTTGCGAACCCGCCACAATGTTCTGGATAACGAACGATATGGCGCAGTCCGGAATGGGATAAGCGGTTCTCAACTGCCAACCGATGCGCGCGAGGGTCACTGCGTTACGCCGCCGTGTAACCTTACGGGCCTTTGGCGGCTCTCCCAGGTGCGGGATGACTGGGTCTTTCCAGACGTGGAAGGCACTGCTTACGTGACGAACGGATCGACCACGCGAGCGAACTTGGCGCAGTCACAACGTCCGCGGCAATCCCGCTCGTCAGAAAATTGCTTCGGTTTGTAAGATTTCTTGACTCAGTCAAGGATGATTTCCTTATCAGGGCAGGAATAAGTTGCTGCAATCAAAACAATTTAAATGGCATTGCTCGCCTGAATTCCACATACAAATCTTAAATCTGCTTTTAATTTTTTTATGAACGTAAACTTTTTACTTAAAATTCATCTACTTACCGCAAAAAATCCACGTTGTATCGATTTATCACACAGGGACTTTTTTTAATCTTTATCAAATCATCATAAAAATCGATTTCAAACAATCCCAAAATATTCAGCCGACAGGAACCGTCAGGCCGACAAGCAAATCTCAGAATTGAACGGCGACTACACCGTCCCGCGTGAGCCATCACGACTGCCCGTGCAGCCAGGTCTGCGGCACAAAAATTGCGCTCGCGCGTCCAATATCCGTTCGGACAGAGCGATGACGCGCGCCCGCATCGGCACGCGGCGCCGTGCCCATGAGGTTGCGGGCACGAAAGCGCCTGCTTGCGCACATTCGCCCGTCCGCCTGACAAGGCAAATTACCGAGATTCGTTGCGACTTATTCCCATGACAAGGACGCCCCTTTTTTCCAGCTTACGATCCGCTTGTCGATCCCTTCGGGCAACGCGTATCGACTCCCTGATAACCGCACTCGCCTGCATGCTGCTGCTCGCCGCCACACCGTGCCGCGCGGATGCGCCAGCCGCCGCGTCCGCGGTGAACCCCGCGGCGCCCGTCGTGCTGACGCCCGCGCAGGCGCATTCGGCGCTCCAGGTGCTCGACGACCCTGTGCAACGCGCCCACGTCGAAGACACGCTGCGGGCGATCGCAGCAGCGGGTGCACTCGCCACGCCAGCCTCGGCTAGCGCGGGCGCCAGCGCGCCCGCCGCGACATCGGCGGCATCGGCGACGAGCAGCACAGCGGCATCCGAGCCGCTCGCCAACGCGCTGCGTTCGAACGGCCTCGTGCTGCAAATCGCCGACGGCGCCGCCCACAGCGCGCGGATCGTCGGCCAAAAGCTCCTGCGAGCACGCGGGGCGCTCTTCAACGTCACGTCCGCGCGCGACTGGTGGAGCATGCGTCTTGGCACGCCCGAAGGCCACGCAATCCTGGGTTCCCTCCTGCGCGTGCTGTTGCTCACGCTCGTGCCCGCGCTCGCCATCGAAGCCCTCTTGCGCCGCGCGATCCTCAGGCCACATCGCGCGCTCGCCGCGCATGCAGCGGCCACGCAAGACACCGTGGACAAGAGCGGTCCAGCTGCGGCGTCGAACGCCGCGGGCGCGGCGAGCCCATTGCCAACGTCGCCGCTATCGCCCGAAGCGGCGGTGGTGCAAACCGAAGCCGATCAGGAAACCCTGCGCGCCGCCGCCGGGATGGTGCCAGCTACCGCGGACGGCAATGTCGATGAGCAGGCCAGCGCAAAAGCAAGCGCCCTCGCCGCCGCGGCCGACGACGGCTACAAGCCAGGCATCGCCTCGCTCGCGCGCGAGGCGCGCCACCGCATTCGCGGTGCGCACCATTGGCGCCTGCTCAAGCGCCTGCCCTGGGCGTTCCTCGTCGCCCTGCTCGAACTCGTGCCCGTGATCGCGTTCGGACTGTGCGCCGCAGGCGTGCTCTCGCTGTTCGGCCCGGAGGACGCCGCAGCAGCAGCCGCCGTCGGCCATGTCGTCGATACGTGGGTGATCTGCCGCGTCATCATCGCCATCGGCACTATGCTGTTCGCGCCGGATTCGGATGCCCTGCGGCTCATGCCGCTCTCCGACACGTGGGCCGCATTCGCGCAGCGCTGGCTCGTGCGCATCGTCGTCATCGGCGGCGTGGGCGGCGTGCTGGGCGGGGCGGTGCCGCTCGGCATGACCGAGGACGCGCACCTCGCGCTGTTGAAGCTCGTCATCCTGTTCGCCCACATCGCGCTCGCGGTGGCGATCCTGCAGTGCCGTCCTTACGTGGCCGACGCGATCCGCAAGTGGGCCGCCGGACGCGGGTCGTTCGCCTATCTCGCACACTGGTTCTCCGATATCTGGGCCGCCGCCGCGGTCTTCGTCGTCATGGCGCTGTGGTTCGTGTGGGCGCTCGACCTGCGCGGCGGCTATCAGGAGCTCTTGCGCGACGGCGGCGTCTCGCTCGCCGTGCTGCTCGCCGGGCGCATGGTGGCCATCGTCGCGCTCGGGGCGCTCGGCCGCGTGTTCGATCCGAGCGGCAACGGCGAGAACATGACGATCGCGCAACGCCGTGCCTATCGCTACTACCCGGCGCTGCGGCGCATCTTGACGGCCGCGATATGGATCGTCACGCTCGACGTTGTGGTGCAGGTGTGGGGCCTGCACCCGGGGCGTCTGATCGCGAACGCGCCCATCGGGCATCTGATCGGCTCCGCGCTGCTGACGATCGTCATCGCCATCGCCGTGGCCGTCGTGATCTGGGAGGCGGCGAACGGCGCCGCCGAGCGGCGCCTGAACGCCTGGACCGATGCGGGCGACTTCGTTCGCGCCGCGCGCCTGCGCACGCTGCTGCCGATGTTCCGCACCACGCTCTTCGTCGCGATCCTCGTGGTGGTCGGGCTCACGGCGCTCTCGCAGCTCGGCGTGAACACCGCGCCGCTCATCGCGGGCGCGAGCATCTTCGGCGTAGCGCTCGGCTTCGGCTCGCAAAAGCTCGTGCAGGACTTCATCACCGGCATCTTCCTGCTCACTGAAAACGCCATGCAGGTCGGCGACTGGATCACGGTCGCGGGCGTCTCGGGCACGGTCGAATTCCTCTCGATCCGCACGGTGCGCCTGCGCGGCGGCGACGGCTCGCTCTACACCGTGCCGTTCAGCTCGGTCACGACGGTGAACAACACGAACCGCGGCATTGGCAACGCGGCGGTGAAGGTGTTGATCGCGCACGGCGCGGATTTGCAGCGCGCCATCGACACGCTCAAGGAGATCGGTGCCGAGATCCGCAGTGACGAGGCCTACAAGAAGGGCATTCTGAGCGACTTCGCGTACTGGGGCGTGGATCAGGTGGACGGCGCGAGCGTGACGCTCGTAGGCCAGATGCAGTGCAAGGACTCGGCGCGCTGGGGCGTGCAGCGCGAGTTCAACCGGCGCGTGCTGGCGCGCTTCACGGAGCGCGGCATCGAGCTCGCGAATCCGCAGCGCAGCTTCCTTGTTGGCCCGGGACATGAAGGCGATGTCGAAGGACGCCTCTATGGCGAGCGCGAAAGCGGCGCGGGCGATGACGACGACGATCGCGGCACGCCGCGCGCACGCGATGAAGCACGCAGCGGCCCGAGGGGCACGCAAGGCGACGGTAGCAACACCAAGCCGCGCAATGGCAAGGGCAGCGGCACGGGCGGCGCACAGGGCGCGACGCGCGGCAAGCCGAATTGATGCGGTGGCCAATGCGGTGGCTAGTGCGGTGACTCATGCCGTGGCTAGTACCGTGGCCGGTGCGCGGCTCGCGTGCACCGGCCTCACCCTCGCTTCGCGCGGGCACTCCCGAAAATACTCACCTCAAGCGGCACGGCGCGGCCGCCACGCGTGCGGCGCGCGGCGGACTTTCCAGTCCAATCAATGACCTGCGTGCAATGCGATGCGTTGATGCGAGCGCAATTGCACGAGTCCCGAAGAAGCTCACCTTTGCGCGCGCGTCCTGAACATCGTCCCAGAGGTGGCAACTGCGGCCAATACGTTAGTGCGCGCAAATTCCACAGAAGCACTTTGCGCAGTGTCTCCAACCAGGCGGACATGGTGAGCGCGCAAGGTGCAATTGACACAAGGCTTGGCCGTTTGACTGAGCTGACGAAGCTGCGCTTCCGATGGGAAAGTTGAGCGTGATCAGACCGGCATGGGGTCTGGAGGCCGGCTACATCGTTTGGTATCTGAACGAGAGGCCTGGCCAGGCGAAGATTTCGTTGATGTTCAGGGCTACGGTAACAGAGCCCTGACGAAGTCCGCGTTGCGCAGAAGAAACCGCCAGCGCCTGGCATAAAGGCAAACGGCCGCTTGCGCGGCCGTTTCCTCTTTTGCGTCTTGGAACCTGGCGTCCGTCCGGAGAGGGAGCTACCAAGCCATGTAATCCAAGCGCTTACCGTTTCATGGTAACACGTATGCTTAAACAGATCAAAGCTGACCCAGCGGGGAATCTGGCACGCGTCCAGGCATTGTCACACGCACGCCTGAGCAATTACCGCAGCTTCTTCGGCGCCGCGGACGATGCGCAAGCGCTTGCGCTCTATCAATGGAACGACGACTTGAGCGCGGTGTTGTTCCGCACGATCTCCCTCGTCGAGGTGGTTTTGCGCAATCAGTTCCACCGTGCCATGAGCCTGCGTTATGGCACCGTTGGCACCCATGGTTCGAAAGACTGGTACGCGCATGTCGCGCTTGGCGCCCATTCCAGGTCCAGGATCACCGGCATCACGCACTACAGGCAAGGGCAACACATGCTTCCCCGCTGTCCCGCCCCGTCACCCGACGACGTAGTGTCGAGCCTGACGTTCGGATTTTGGCCGCATCTCCTGAATCTGCAGGCAGATTGTCACAACCACGCCGTGGACTGGGGCCCCATCCTCGTCGACGTCTTACCGGGTCATCGGCAACGCCAGGCGACCTACTGGACGAAGCTCAGACACCGCGACGCTCTGTTTGCCCGGCTCGACCTGTGCAATGAGTTGCGCAACCGCATCGCCCATCACGAACCCATCTGGAAGCTGGGCCCACTCATGAGGGAGGGTCGCCCTCGAAAAGGGGTACCCCTGCGCATCGAGGCAACCGCCCCTTCGACACCCACCAGTGCGTTGGCGCGCTTGCGCTTGCTGTACGACCGCGTGACCGAGTTGCTGTGCTGGCTGTCACCCGCCGTTGCGGCCCAGCACGACGCAAGCGACATGCATTTGCGCTGCCTGAATCTGCTGCAACCTGAGACCCTCAGGGTCTATCAGCATGCCCGGCCCCTCGCAGAAGTTGACCTTGCCGTGGCAGTCAATCTGCGCACCGTGCGCAAGGCATTGCGGCGTGCGGCGCGCCGCAAACAGTCCGTGGTCATCAGGGACGGGCATCGGCTGATTGGGCACCTGACATGCCTCGTACCGTAGCCCCCGAGATGCGCACAAACAAAACCGGGGCACAAGGCCCCGGTCCGGTATCGCTGCATGTCGCCACGTCAAGCGAACATCAGGCCTCCACGTCTTCGAGGCTGAAGATCTCCGACTGATCGTTATACGAAAAGATCTCGCCGTAACGGCCCCAGTCGATCACCGTATCGAGCGTCTCTTCCGCCGCAACATCGGACAGAAAATCTTCGAGCTCCTGCTCGAAGCGCACGCGCGGCGCGCGATGGCCCGGGCGCTCGTTGAGCACCTTCTTGATACGCGCCGCGAGCGGCACGTTGCGCAGCAGATGATCGGCGAACATCAGCTTGCGCGCCTGCGTGCCCATCTCCGCGAACACGCGCGCGGGCGGCGTGAGCAGCAGGTCACCTTCGCGCACGTCGGCAAAACCGAGCTGCTGCAGCACTTCGGCGATCGGGAACAGGTCGTCCACTTCGAGATGCAGCGAGCGCGCGATTTCCGGCATGTCGGCGCGGCCGTGATACGGCGCGGCCGCCAGCGTCTCGATCAAGCCCGCCATCAGGTTCGTGGAGACGTCGGGCAAACGGCTGCCCACTTCGAGGCGCCGTTGCGAAGCTTCGGCCGCTTCGCGCGCGGTCATCTTCGCGTAGATGTCGTCGACGAGCTTGCGGAACGCCGGGTCCAGGCGATTGCGCGGATGCTTGAACGGCACCTTGATCTCCGCCACCACGCGCCCCGGATTGGACGAGAGCACGAGAATGCGGTCGCACATGAACACCGCTTCTTCGATGTTGTGCGTGACGATCAGCATCGACTTGATCGGCATGCGGCCTTGCGTCCACAGGTCGAGCAAATCGGTGCGCAGCGTTTCGGCCGTGAGCACGTCGAGCGCCGAGAACGGCTCGTCCATCAGCAGCAGTGCCGGGTCCACGACGAGCGCGCGCGCAAAGCCCACGCGCTGGCGCATGCCGCCCGAAAGCTCGCGCGGGTAGGCGTTCTCGAAGCCGTCCAGGCCGATCAGGTCGATGGCGGCCAGCGCCCGCTCGCGGCGCTCGCGCGCGCCCACGCCCTGCGCTTCGAGGCCCGCTTCCACGTTCTGCAGCACCGTGAGCCACGGGAACAGCGCGAAGGTCTGGAACACCATCGAGACACCTTCGGCGGGCCCTTCGAGCGGCTTGCCGAGCCAGTTCACCTCACCCGAGGTGGCCTCGATCAGGCCGGAGATGATGCGCAAGAGCGTGGACTTGCCCGAGCCCGAACGGCCGAGCAGCCCGACGATCTCGCCTTCGCGCAGCGAGAGATTGACGTCGTCGAGCACGAGGCGCTCGTCGTCCTTCTTCGCGAAGCCGCGCGAAACGTTCTTGACCGCGAGCACTTCCTTGCCCGGCACGGGACGCACCGACAGCAGGTCGGCAGAGACGGTTTGGGGATTCAGCATGTTGGTCTACTCCATCTCAATCGAGCCGCAGCCGGGACTCGGCGAACGTGTACAGCGGACGCCAGAGCACGCGGTTGAACAGCGTGACGAACAAGGACATCATCGCGATGCCCAGAATGATCTTCGGAAAATCGCCGGCGGCGGTCGTCTGCGCGATATAGGCGCCCAGGCCATGCGCCTCGAGCTTCGTATCGCCCCACTGCACGAACTCGGACACGATGCTCGCGTTCCACGCGCCGCCCGATGCGGTAATCGCGCCCGTGACGTAGTACGGGAAAATTCCCGGCAGCATCACCTGGCGCCACCATTGCCAGCCGCGAATGCGGAAGTTCCTGGCCGCTTCCTTGTAGTCGTTCGGATAGGCGGTAGCGCCCGCGATCACGTTGAACAGGATGTACCACTGCGTGCCGAGCACGATCAGCGGCGAGAGCCAGATATCCGGGTTCAGGTGGAAGCGCACGATCACGATCACGAACACCGGGAACAGCAGGTTCGCCGGGAACGCCGCGAGGAACTGCGCGAGCGGCTGGACTTTTTCGGCGAGCGCGGGACGCAGGCCGATCAGCACGCCGATCGGCACCCAGATCACCGAGGAAATCGCAATGAGCAGCGCCACGCGAAACAGCGTAATGAGCCCGAGCACGAACACATGCTCGACTTCGTCGAGCGTCACGCCGGTGCGCACGAAGGCGACCACGCGCCAGACCACGTACGCCGTGAGCGCGATCACAAAAATGGCCCAGAGGATGTCGCCCACGCGCGAGCGTTTGGTGAGCGCGGCGCTCGCCACGGGCATGGCCTTCGGCAACTGCACGCGAATGGGCACGCGCGCGAGCGTGGCGAGCATGAAGCCCATCGGCACGAGCAGACGGTGAATCAGGCGCGTGCGGCGGATCAGGTCGAGCAGCCACGACTCGGGCGCGTCGCCCGAAGAGGTGGTCTCCATGCGGAATTTGTCGGCCCAGGCCACGAGCGGGCGGAACAGGAACTGGTCGTAGGCCAGAATCACCACCGTCATCGCGAGAATGACCCAGCCCACCGCGTGCAGGTTCTTTTCCGTGATCGCCTGCGCCAGGTACGCGCCGATGCCCGGCAGCGTGATCGTGTTGTTGCCGACGGTAATCGCCTCGGAAGCCACCACGAAGAACCAGCCGCCCGACATCGACATCATCATGTTCCAGATGAGACCCGGCATCGAGAACGGCACTTCGAGCTTCCAGAAACGCTGCCATGCCGTGAGGTGAAAGCCTCGCGAGACTTCATCGAGATCGCGCGGCACGGTGCGCAGCGACTGGTAGAAGCTGAAGGTCATGTTCCAGGCCTGGCTCGTGAAGATCGCGAAGATCGCCGCGAGCTCCGCGCCCAGCACGCGCGAGGGAAACAGCGCGAGGAAGAAGGTGACCGTGAACGAGATGTAGCCGAGCACGGGCACCGACTGCAGGATGTCGAGGATCGGCACCAGCACCTGGCCCGCGCGGCGGCTCTTGGCCGCGAGCGTGCCATAGACGAGCGTGAACACGAGCGAGGCGACCATCGCGGCGAGCATGCGCAGCGTGGTGCGCAAGGCGTACTCGGGCAGCATCGCCGGGTCGAGCGAGATCGTCTCCGTCTTGAGCACGCCAATCGGCGCCATGGTCTGATGAAAGCCCACGACGGCCATGGCGATCAGGCCGATGATCAGCGGGAACGCCACGAAGTCCCAGCGATTGGGCAGCACGCGCCACGCCGAAGCGTTGGCCGTGCGGTTCAGGTTGAAGCTGAACTCCATCAGCGGCCTCCTTGGGCGGATGCATGCACGACGCCGCGTGCGCGCGGTGCGCGGCGAGTCGTTCGCATCGAGCGGTTGAGCAGATTGAACTGATTCATGTGTTGAAGCACCGGCGTTTCTGGATGTTGCTGTTTATTACTGTTTGATGCTGTTGCGCGGCCCTTGTGCCTCGCCTGCATCGCCATGTGCGATCGCGGCACAGGTGAGCGGGGCCGCGCTTTCTTGTCTGGCTCCTGGCTTGCTCTCGCAAGCTACGTCAGCCTCGCGCGCCCCGGAACACCCGTGCGCGCAGGTCTCGCCAGCGCGCGGCGAGTCTCGAATGGCGGCACGGCGGAGCGGCCGGTGCGCGCTGGCGGGCGCCGATCACATCGGGATGGAGGTTTTGCTGCGTTTGCGGCAGGTGCGGCAGAAGAAGGCCGAAGTTCATGCTGAATCTCCTCGCGTCCCGCATTCGCGTGGACGCCATGGCGAGGAAAGCCAGCAGACCCGGCTGCGCGCTATGCAAGGCCAATTCGGCGCGCTACAGCGGCTTTAAGTCTGCGCGCTTTCCTCAGGGAACGAAAAAAGGAAGCGGCATAACGGATAACTGTCACTGTCGGACATCGGAACTCCTCATCGTCACGGCGGCGCGCGTGGGGCCGAATCGGCCTGGGCCATACGGGCCTGGGCCATCTCGGCCTGGGCCATGCGCGGCGCAAGTGGCGGTCCGCGCATCGCAGCGCATCGGCTGCCGATGCGCGCAACGAACGGACCGTGCCGCGAGCGAAATTCGCTCACGGCGCGATATCGACCTGGTGCTGCGCGCGAAACAACAACGCGGCGGCGCCGGGTCGACGCTAATCAGAGTGCACGGAGATTACTGCTGGACGCGCACCATCTGCCTGGCTGGCAAGACGGCGGCTGAAAGAAAGGGAGCGCGGACGTCGTGCCGGTCAGGCAGCGAAACTAATCGAAGATCGACAACTGCTACTGTCCAAGGCGTCAGCCCCTTTTGTTAAGACGGGCGAATTTTAGTCACGCCCACTGCCGGAAGTCAACACGATTCGCGCCTCGCGTCAAATGTCGTGCCAATGCCGCCACAAGGTCACTGCACGGCCAGCACAAGGACACCACGCGGCCGTCCCAAGGCGGCCCAAGGCAGCGATCGTGCAGCGCGGCGATCCATTGAACGTCACCGGCTTTTATCTGGCCCCGCTTGCGGCGGCGCTCACTTCATTCTGCTTCCCAGTCCGCGTTGCGCATTGGGGGCGGACCGCTTGACCACCTCGTACACCACGCGCAATCCCGGTACCCGATGCCCCGCCGTGCCCACATTCGAGCCGCGTGGCCGCCTGCTTCACGCGCGCTTGCGCATCGGCTGCCGTGCCTCGCCCGTGCGCATGCGTTCCAGCCGCTCGCTGGCCTCCGCCAGCACCCAGAACGGCGCGCTCTGCAACTGCTGGTCGTAGACGCTCACGATGGCCTTGACGGCCTCGAACTGCACGTCGTCGAGACGCCAGTCGTCCTCAGCGCCGCCGCGCGAGAAGCACGCGAGGATCGCCTCGTCGGCGCAGCGCACCTGCTCGGGCGTCAGCGCACCGTAGCCCGCGCCGGCAATCGACTGCGCCAGCACATGCGCATGCAGGAGCGCCTGCGCGTCGTGCTGGGTGCCGGCCGCGCGCAATGACGCCAGCGCCAGATGCACTTGCAGCGCGAGGTCGTCCGCGCCCGCGCGCGGCATCGGCAGCAACTCGGCCTTATTGCGCCGGGCGCGGGTGCTCTTGTGCTGCGGAAAGGGGATCGTCTTGGCCATGTCGCACGAAAAAGGTCATTCTTCAGATGCATTAACGGCACCTGGCGCCCAAGGTTGAGCGCCGCCGTGCGAGATGGATGTAACGAATGGTGACAGGCCGGCGCCGGTGCGCGCCGGTTCGAGCCGGCGACGCGATGCGCCGGCCCCGCCGCTAGCGCGCGTCGTCGGACCCGCGACGGGCGGCCATGAAAGCTTCCACGTGGCGGATGGCCGCCTCGCACTGTTCGAGTGTCAGATGATGAATCGAGGGATTCGGCAGATCGAAGCCGAGTTCCTCGGCGAGCCAGCGCAACGCGCGGCCGCGGGCCTCGAAGACGTTCACCTTGTCGCGCCGCACCTTGGCGGCGACGAGCGGCTCGAGCGCATCGTGCAGGCGGCTCTTGGCGTCACGCAGCGCGGCATTGGCGAGCCGCCCGAGCGGCACGTTGCGCGTGCTGCGCGCAGGCACGCCAATCCATGCCTCGCAGGCCGCGCAGACCCAGAGTGGGCCGTGATCGTCGCGGTACGGATAGGCTTCGTCGCCGTAGCGGGCGAGCAGCGCCTTCGCGCCGCAGTAGTCGCACAACGGCTGCGGCAGCGCCTTGACCGGTCGGCCTACGCGCATGCGGGGCTCCCGAAGGTGAAAGTCGATGGTTGCATAAACACTTGCTTGCGTGATGGTGATTGCGTTTGCGGTGTAGCCGCGTTGCTGCTGGAGCGCATCGAAGTGACGGCGCGGTGGGGCAGGAACAACGCGCGCCTCGGTAAAAGGATACCGGGAAAGCGTCAACGGACGGCACGGCGGACCCACGCCCGCCCACGCCTCGCTCACCCCGCGCCTGCGGCGGCCCGCGTCTCCTCGTGCTCGAGCGAGCGCGTCTCGCGCAGGGCGGGAAAGAGCTTCATCCACAGCAGCGCCACGCCAATGGTCGCCACGCCGCCCACCAGCACCGCGGGCTGCGCGCCCCACCATCCGGCAGTCAGGCCCGACTCGAACTCGCCCAACTGATTCGAAGTGCCGATGAACAGCGAGTTGACGGCGCTCACGCGGCCCAGCGTGTGCTCGGGCGTGCGCAGCTGCACGAGCGACGTGCGCACGACCACGCTCACCACGTCCGACGCGCCAAGCACCGCGAGCGCGATAAGCGACACGGCGATGTTGTGCGACAGTCCAAACGCGATGGTCGCGCAGCCGAACACGATCACGCCGCCGAACATCGCAAGGCCAGGACGCCTGCGCAGCGGAAAATGCGCGAGCCAGATCGAGCCCGTGAGCGCGCCCACCGCCGAAGCCGAGCGCAGCAATCCTAGCGCCAGCGGGCCCGCATGCAGGATGTCGCGCGCGAAGACAGGCAAGAGCGCCGTCGCGCCGCCGAACAGCACGGCGAACAGGTCGAGCGAGAGCGCGCCGAGAATCACGGGCTGCGAACGGATGAAGGCGATACCCGAGAACACCGAGGCGAGCGTGACGGGCGCGCGGACGGCGGGCCGCGCCTGCAGCGCGATGCTCGACGAGAGCACGGCGGCCACGGCGAAGGACAGCGCGCACGCGATATAGGCGGGCCCCGCGCCAACGCCGTAAAGCAAGCCGCCCAGCGCCGGCCCGACGATCTGCGCGGTCTGGCTCGCCGAGGTCGACCAGGCGGTGGCCGTGGGCAACTGCGCGCGCGGCACCACGGCGGGCAGCAGCGAAGACATGGCCGGCGACTCGAACGCACGCGCCGCGCCCACGCAGGCCGCCAGCGCATAGATGACCGGCGCGCTCAGCCAGCCGCCGAAGGTGCCGCACGCGAAGATTAGCGCGGCGGCGCACTCGACGCCCTGGCAGACGGCGGCGATGCGTCGGCGGTCGTAGCGGTCCGCGACATGGCCAACGACGAGCGTGAGGAGGAACATCGGCAGGAACTGCGAGAGGCCGACGAGGCCGAGCGCGAACGCGCTCTTCGTGAGCGCGTAGACGTGCCAGCCCATTGCGACGGCGAGCATCTGGAACGACATCGAGGCGAGCACGCGTGCGCCCCACAAGCGCTGGAAACCGCGATTGCGCGCGAGACGCCCGGGCGCAGCCCCGGGTGCGGACGAAGGTGTGTTCATGAACGGCGGGAAGGGCGCGGCGCGCGGGCGACGTGCAAAACAGGAGATTTTAAAGCAGCGGGGCTGAGCGCACCGGCGAGCCCCGATTCATGCGCGCGGCGGATTGCTGGCATCGATATATACATTAGAATATAACGAACGCGCCGGGCCTCCCGATGCGCAAGTTCCGGAATCCATCAGTCAGAGAGAGGTGCTTGAGTGAGCCGTCGGTCCCTGGCGACGAATGCAGCGGGAAGCGCCACGAGCACGCCTCGCGCACCTGGCACGCTGAGCGCCATGCCGCCGCGCGCGGCGTCGCCGTGCGGCGCGTCAGCGCCGGGAGTGGGGGCGGCCGGCAGGCGGGAAGCCGACTCACGGGCGTCTGCCATGCAGGCAACCGGCATCGGTGCATTCGACACGCAGGCGTCTGCCATTCAGGCATCCGGCATGCGGGCAACCGACGCCGTCCCGGCCACGTTCACGATCTTGCGCCCCGCGTCCGGACTCGAGCGCGCGGAGCAGATTCGCGACATCATCGACGCCTTCCGGCGCCTGCGCGAGAGCATCGACCGCTTCAACCGCCTGTTCGCCGCCGCAGCTGGCGAGCCGCAGCCGCGCGGTAACAGCGGCGCTTCGCTGCAGCCGTTGCTCACGGCGCTCGCGCGTCGCGTCGACAGCGCGCGCTTTGCACAGCATCGTGAACTCAAGCGGGCGATTCGTGACGCGCGCCGCCTCGACAAGACCCGCGACGCGCTCTTCTCCGAAGCCTTCAGCCTCGACACGCAAGCGATGCGGCGAACCGCAGCCGAACTGGAGTGTCTCGATACCGTGTTCGTCCGGCTGGGCGTCGGGCACGTGCTCGCGCAACATCAGGAAGGCGCGCGCACCACTATGGACGACGCCGCAGCGAAACCGCCAGCGGCCGCCGATGCCGGCGCAGCCGCTTCCATGCAAAGGGACGCCGCCTGAGCCACCGCGCGCGCACGAGCCGATGCGCGCGCGACACGCGCTACCAGACAGGCATCGCCAGCCCCCGCCATCGGGCACGTGAGCGCGCCGTCTGCGGCGTTCAGCGGCCCGATCACGTTATATTCCATGGTATATTGCGCTTTCGGCAAGCAGCCACGCGTCATCGCGAACGGCTGCGCCACGCGCATCGCCATCCCGCGTTCCCAACCGGATCAGAGGTCACCATGCACGCACCGCCGTTTCGCCTCGCCCGCACGCCGGGCGCCGCGACGCCGGACGAGGCGCCGCATCTGCGCGCCTTCGCCCCCGCCGCCGCCTGCTGCGGTCCTTCCCAGGCCGAGCTCGACCGTTCGCGGCGCCGCACGCGTCTCGCCGATCTCGACGCGCATTTGCACTGCTCGATCATCGGCACCTGTCTTTCCACACACGAACTGCGCAAGCTCGTGCCGAAATACACGCCGCTCGACGGCCAGCGCGCGAGTGACCTCGAGATTCACCACACCGCGGTCGAACACGCGATCCAGGGCGGCGCGCTCAGCAAGGCGCTGCAAAAGGCGCTCGACACGCGTTACGCCGGCGCGCTTCGGCGCTTTGCCGCCGCGCGGGACGTCGACGCGGTCCTCGCGCTCTGGAACGAGGCGCGCACGAACGGCGACATTCCCCCCGCCTACTGGGCGCTGATGACGCATCCGGCCACGACAATGGAGGTGCGCCAGGCGGCGTTCGGCGACCTGCACATGCTCTCGCACCTCGTGGGCGCCGCGAACCGCGCCGATCTGCGCCGCCTCGTGGCACTGGAAGACGAAAACGCTGCCTTGCAGGCGAAGATCGAGCGCCAGCAGCTGCGTCTGAACGAGATCAGCCGCGAGCGCGACGACGCCCGCAAGGCGCTCGACGAACAGTCGGCGCACGCGGTCGCGCGGTCCGAATCGCAGGACAAGGCGCACGACACAGCGGCGCCGCAGCTTGCGGCCTTGCACGTGGCGCTGGCTGCCCGCGACGCGCGGCTCGCGCTGGAAACGAGCCGCCGCGAAGCCGCCGAGCAGCGCGCCGCCGCGGACGCGAACACCCTGCAAACGTTGCGCGCGCAACTCGACGAAGCGCACACGCTGATCGACGCGCTGCGCGCCGAGGCGCACGCGATGGAAACCGCGGCGCAGCCCGATGACGATGAGGCGCCGCGCGCGCTGCCGCGCGAGGCGCTCAAGGGACGGCGCATCGTCTATGTGGGCGGACGCCCCGGATCGAATCACGCGCTGCGGCGCTGGGTGGCCGCGGCCGGCGGCGAGCTCACGGTGCACGACGGTGGCCTCGAGGACCGCAAGGGCCTGCTGGCGGCCTCGCTCGCGGGCGCCGACCTGGCCGTGTTCCCGGTCGACTGTATCGACCACGATTCGATGGCCACGCTCAAGCGCGTGTGCGAGCGGCACCGGGTGAGCTGGCACCCGGTGCGCACCGCGAGCCTCGCGAGCTTCGTCGAGTTGATGATGCGGCTGCACGTGAGTGCCACGCCTGCGCTGACGGCCGTGCCCGTCTCACGGTTCTGCCTGCGCCACGGCTAGACGGCACACGATCGTGCGAGCGCCCGAAACCGCGCGTGACACACACGTGCGGGTACGGGCTCAGCCCTTCACGAGTTTCTTCAGCGCTTCGATTTCGGGCGCGCAGGCGGCGGCGGCCCGCGCCTCGATGCCGCGATAGAGGCGAATGATCTCTTCGCCCACCGGCGTGAGCGTGCTGCCCCCGCCGCTTTGTCCGCCGTGCTCGGACACGGTGGCCGGCGATTCGAGCGCGCGATTGAGTTCGTCCATGAGGAGCCACGCGCGCCGATACGACATGTTCAGGCTGCGCGCCGCCGCGGAAATCGAGCCATGCTCGCGCACGGCTTCCAGCAATTGCACCTTGCCTGGCCCGAGCGCGATGGTGCCGTCCTGCATGACACGCATGCGAAAGCGCACTTCAGGCTCGCTGTGCCGTGTTGGCGCGCTGGCCTGGGTCTGATCTTTTTGGGGTGGGGTCATGGGCGCAAGCATACATGAAGGTCTGGACCATTCGGTCTGGGCCATCCGGTCTGGGCCATCCGGTCTGGGCCATCCGGTCTGGGCCATCCGGTCTGGACCATTCGCCCTGGCCGAACGGCTGGCGGCCTTGCTACTCGTGCCCCTGCGGAAAGCAGAAGCCGAAATCCTCGCAGCCCGGACAACCCGGCGCGGGCCCCGGCACGCCGCCGGTGGCCCATGCAAGTTCGCGCGCGAGCAGTTTCTTCCAGCGCAGGCCTTCGCGATTGCGCGCGACGACTTCCGGGAAAAAGCGCGAGAGCATCTGTGTGACGTCGTCGCGGCCGGAAAGTCCCAGATCGCGCCACAAGTGATCGGGACGCAGGCACGCATGCGCGAGGATCGTGGCAAGACACTGGGCGTCGGCGGCATCGACGTCAGGCGCGGCGAGGCCAATCAGGAATTCACGCATCGAAGCCACGAACGCGGCATGCTTTG
Source organism: Paraburkholderia oxyphila NBRC 105797 (assembly GCF_000685075.1). Classification (GTDB taxonomy): domain Bacteria; phylum Pseudomonadota; class Gammaproteobacteria; order Burkholderiales; family Burkholderiaceae; genus Paraburkholderia; species Paraburkholderia oxyphila. The sequence continues at coordinate 87,105 of NZ_BAYD01000019.1, read as the reverse complement.
CATCCACGACCGGCGCCTGGTGCGCAAGATGCAGCAATGGCACCACCGCGTCCGCTGTGAAGTGCCGCTGGGCGAGCGCCGTCAACGCATGCGCCGATAGCCCGAGCAACGCCAGTTCGCCGCGCACTTCGCGCGCCGCCACGAGCCGCGCGAACAACCACGCGTCGCCGGAGCGCGCGCCGCCGGGCACGCCGGTCAGACGGTCGCGGCAGGCCGCCGCGCGGCGCTCGAAATCGGGCGCCGCCGCATGGCTGGGCAAGGTCTCGGTCATGTCGATCGCGATTGCGGTTGCACGCGCCAGGACCAGCGCGCGAGCCGGTTCAGCGCAGGCCGTCCGCGCGTATGAATCAGGCGTCCACGCCCACGATCACGCTCGACGCCTTGAAGAGCGCCGAAGCCGTCTTGCCCGCTGCCAGGCCGAGGCGGTCCGCGCTTTCGTTCGTGATGATGGCTGCGATCTGCGCGCCGCCAGGCGCCGCGATCACGACCTCTGCATTGACGGCGCCCTTCGTAACCGAAGCGACGGTGCCCGCGACGACGTTGCGCGCGGAGACCTTGCTGGCGTCTGCGTCGACCATGACGATCACCGACGATGCCTTCACGAGCGCAAACGCGCTTTTGCCTGCCGCGAGGCCCAGCGACGCGGCACTGCCATGCGTGATGATGGCGACGATCTCGAGACCGCCGTCGGCGCGCAACGTGACTTCGTCGTTGACGGCGCCGGCCTTGACCGCGGCGATCTGGCCGGAGAAATGATTACGGGCGCTGGTACGCATGATGGCCTCCTGTTGAACCGCACGCTGAGTGCGGCCCCATGCAAAGTTGAGATTTGGCGAAACAACGCGACAACCGGCGCGGCGCGCGCCGGCGAGATGTCCGAATGCAGACGCCCAGTGTAGCCGCGCAGCCGAATCACGCACAGGTGTTATCGGGAAGATTGGCCATGTGGCCAGGTGCATGAACCCGACAGTCCGTCGTAATATATGGACCTTTATAACGCTACGGGGTAGAAGAGATGATCCGCAAGCTGATCGCATCTGTCGTGGTGATGTCGGGCGTGCTCGCCGCAAGCACGAGCGCCTTCGCGGCCGATGACAGCGACGTCAACGTGCTCTACGCAGGCTCGCTCGTGAATCTGATGGAAAAGAGCGTCGGTCCTGCGTTCGAGAAGGAAACAGGCCTGCACTTCAAGGGTTACGCGGCCGGTTCGAACAAGATCGCCAACGAAGTGAAGGGCAAGCTGCGCCGCGGCGACGTGTTCATCAGCGCGAGCCCGAAGGTCAACGCCAACCTCATGGGCGAAGCGAACGGCAATCATGTTTCGTGGTACGTGAATTTTGCCGAATCGCCGCTCTTGATCGGCTATAACCCGAAGAGCCGCTTCGCCGCCGACTTCAAGACGAAGAAGTGGGATCAGGTGCTGCAGGAGCCGGGCATCCGTGTTGGCCGCACCGATCCCAAGCTCGACCCGAAAGGCGCCTTCACCGTCGAGCTGATGACGAAGGCCGCGCAAGCCTACAGCCAGCCCGACCTCGTCGAGAAGACGCTCGGCGCGCCCGAGAATCCCGCCCAGGTGCTGCCGGAAGAAACGCTGGTGGGCCGCCTGCAGTCGGGCCAGCTCGACGCGGGCTTCTTCTACTCGACCGAAACGTCTGACCTGAAGATTCCGTCGATCCACCCCGCACCCGAGCTGGGGATCAAAGCCAACTACACGCTCACGATCCTCAACGACGCGCCCAATAGCGCGGGCGCCGCGCGCTTCGTCAACTTCCTCCTGAGCGCCGAAGGCCGCAAGCTGCTCGCCGAGCACGGCGTGGATGTCACGAAGCCCACGGTCAAGGGCGAGGCGCAGGCCATTCCGCCTTCGGTGCAGGCCGTGATCGACGCCGCCCAGCAATGATGCAGCAGCCATGACCCAACCCGCGCAGCGCGCCGCAAGGCCGCTCTGGTGGCTCGGCGCCCTGCTCGCGGTCTATCTGTGCGCGCCGTTTCTCGCCAGCATTCCGCAGATCGATCAGGCGGACTGGGCCGGCGTCGACTGGCACACCATGGGGTCGGCCGTCGGCGTCTCGGTGGCGAGCGCGAGCGTCGCCTCGCTCATCATCCTCGTGGGCGGCGTGCCGCTCGGCTATTGGCTCGCGCGTTCGCGCGCACGCGGCGTCGCCCTGCTCGGCTTCATCGTGCAATTGCCGCTCGCGCTGCCGCCCCTCACGAGCGGCGTGCTGCTGCTGTTCCTGATCGGCCCGTATAGCGCCATCGGCCAGCTCTTCAACGGCGCGCTCACCGACTCCTTCACCGGCATCGTGCTCGCCGAGACCTTCGTGGCCGCGCCGTTCCTGATCGTCGCGGCGCGCTCGGCGTTCGCCGCCGTCGATCCGGTCTATGACGACGTCGCCGCCACGCTCGGCCATCACGCCGCCAGCCGCTTCTTCCGCGTCACGCTGCCGATTGCGTGGCCCGCCATCCGCGCGGGGCTCGCACTCGCGTGGCTGCGCGCGTTCGGCGAATTCGGCGCAACGGTGATGGTCGCCTATCACCCGTACTCACTGCCGGTCTACACCTACGTGGTATTCGGCGGCCAGGGACTGCCGGCGATGATGCCGCTCCTGCTGCCGACGCTCGCCATCGCCATCGTCTGCGCGGTGCTCTCGGTGTACACCCGCAGCGCGCGCGCCACGCTCGCGGTGAGCGTCGACAACGGCGACGAGCTCACCGCATTCACGCCCGCCGCCACGGCAGTGGATGCCGGCGATCTGCGGCTCGCGTTCGCGGCGCAGCGGCGCCTCGGCGCCTTCACGCTCGACGTCGCCTGGCAGCCGCGCACGAGGCGGCTCGCGATCATCGGTCCCTCGGGCTCGGGCAAGTCGCTCGCGCTGCGCATCGTCGCGGGCCTCGAGCCGAACGACGCGGGCTTCGTCTCGCTCGGCGCGACCGACATCGGCGCACTGCCGCCCGAGCGGCGCCAGATCGGCTACATGCCGCAGGACTATGGCCTGTTTCCGCATATGACGGTGGCGCAGCAACTGGCGTTTCCCGTCGATGCCGATGCCGCCAGCGCACGCTACTGGCTCGCGCATCTGGGCCTCGACACGCTCACGCAGCGCCTGCCGCGCCAGCTCTCGTTCGGCCAGCGCCAACGCGTGGCGCTCGCCCGCGCGCTCACGCGGCACAGCCCGTTGCTGCTGTTCGACGAGCCGTTCGCCGCGCTCGACACGCCGCGCCGCCGCAAGCTGCAGCAATCGCTGCGCGCCCTGCAGCGCGAGATCGGCGCGGTGACCGTGATCGTCACGCACGACCCCGACGAAGCCGCGCAGCTCGCCGACGAAGTGCTCGTGATCGAGCACGGCCGCACGCTGCAGGCCGGCCCCGTCGACGAGGTGTTCGCGCGGCCCGCCTCGCTGCGGGTGGCCGAATTGCTCGGACTGCACAACATTGGCGTTGGCGTCGTGCTTGAGTCGGGCGAGATCGAAACGGCGGGCGGCCTGCGCCTGCCGTGCAGAGACGCTGGCCTCGATGTGCCGCTTGCACGAGGCACGCGCGTGATGTGGCGCGTGTCGCCACGCGCGCTGTGCGCGACGACCGGCGGTTCGCTCGAAGGCCGCCTCGCCGGCATCTCGCTGCGTCACGGCGACCGCTACGTCACGCTCGAGCTGGCCGGCGAGACGTTCGACATTCCCGCCGATGACGCGGCGTTGCCGCACGCTTGCATACACAGTGGCGAGCACACCCGCGCCCTGCGTTTCGAAATCGATCCCGCGGGCGTCACCGCGTGGCCCGCCGCTCACCCCTGAAAAAGCTCACCTTTCGGTGTCGCTACGCTTCGCTGGCGCGATGCCGAGCGTTGCGACACCAGGCAAAAGGCCTTGTTTTCCGGCGCTTTCAAGACTTTCTGCTCGAACGGTTAGTGTTTCGAAACGACCGCGCGCACCGCTCCCGAATAACCTCACCTTTGACGCTCAGGCACGGCTTCGCACGCCGGATCGAGAAAGATTCGCATCGCTTAACCTGGGACTACCAGGAAATTATTTCGCGGCGCGACGAAAAAACCTGCGCTTCGCAGCCGCTTTTCGGCTTGAGGGGTCTTGGTGACTCGCTCGCGCGCCCGCGCAAACGGTGAATAACGAACGATTCGCTGACCTCACCGCATGGCGCCGCTTCGCAAGCTAGCGTCTGCTCCCGAAAACTCTCACCTTGAGTCACACACGCTTGCGCGCCGCGGCGCGAGCAATCGTCTCGCGTGACCTGGGACTCCCAGGAAATTTTTCACCGCAATGTCTCGAAGAATCGCGCGATTTCTTGCGCTGGTGTTGAATCTCGGGTGAGTGGTGCAGAACCACAGCGCTTCACCTCACGTCGCACAACGGCGCGCGCTCATGCCTGCGCCACACTCCCGAAAACGCTCACCTTTCGCGCAACGACGCCCTGTTGCGAACGCCTCCGGCTCAAATCACGAAGCGGCTATCCTCGTCCAATACCCTCGGCAGTGCCATGAGATCCGAGCGCGCGAAGCGTATCAGCGAGAACGCGCGCACGCCCTGCGGACTGCCCGGAAGACGCGCGAGCGGGAACACGATCTCCGCGCCGCCGCCAGGCGCGCCGCGCTCGATCACGACGTTCATCGGGCTCAGCCGCACGTGCTTCATCTCGACGTTCGCGTGCTGCGCGGGATGCGTGAGGACGTCGCAAATCACGTCCATTTCATGCTCGAGCGCATCCGTCTTCAGACCGAGCGCCGCAAGCGCCTGTTCGTTCGCGTCGATTTGCGCCTGCAGTTGCGCAAGCTCCGCGGCGTTCGCGATCGCGCGCTCGCCCACCATCTTCTGCGTGCCCGCGCCCTGACGCGTGAGCAGCTGGCGGCGCGTGCGCAGCAGCGCGCGCTCCTGTTCCAGCGCGTCGCGGCGCGACTCGTCAGCGCCGATCTGCGCGAGACCTTCGAGCGCGATCTGCTCGACCACGCGCTGCACGATGTGCTCGCGCAGGTCCGCTTCGGATTCACCGCAGACACGCACCTGATGATCGTCGAAACTCAGCGTGGTCTGGGCGACGTCGGCATGCACGTGGTCGCCTTGCTGCGCGACGCCGAAGCCGCGGCGCTCGTTCATCGCCATGCCCAGTACCGCCCAGGTTTCGCGCGCGAGCGGATGGCTCTCGAACCACGCATGCAGATCGGGCGAGCGGCTCAGCACGTGCGCGATCTCGTCGGGCACGGCAAAGAACGCGTGAATATAGGGATCGGCAAGCCAGTTCGCGGCGCTCGCCTCACGCGCGGGCGGCAGGCGCTCGACGATGTCGCTCACGTACGTAATCGATTGCGCGAGCGCGGGGCCCAGCCGCTCGCGATAATCGCGCGCCAGCTTCAGCGAGGGGCTGAGCACGATCAGCCGTTCGACGAGCGCGCGTGTCTGCGCCGTCTCCTGAACCGGCAGCGCGCGTTTGCGTGGCCACAGTCGGTCGAAAAAGCCCATGGTGCAACTCCGTAGCGCGGCGCCGGCGGCGCTCGAGGGTCGAGCCGGCCAGCGCATATCGCGAGTCACTATACCGTTTCCATGGTGCACCTCTATGACAGCTTGCCGGAGCGCCCCCCTCCCGAAAACGCTCACCTTTGCAGATTCGCCCAGACGCTTTGGGAGAGAAAATCCGCGAAGCAACTTATCAATGTGCAGGAAAAAACGCTTTTTTGACACCTCTCAGTGAATATCGGCTCCCGCAGACACTCACCTTTGCCATTTGAAAACCCGATTACCCAGTCAACGGCGATTTTTCGACACTCGCCGCATACCTGGCACCCGCGCCCCCCGAAAACGCTCACCTTTGGTGACTACCCCCAAAATCGACTCCCGAATTCCCTCACCTTTAAGCACGCCACGCAGTTCGCAAACGATGGCGTTACACGCACGCCAGTTACTTCGGATATCGAATCAGTTAACCGATTTAGCCAGCAGCCCGAAGCGATCGCGCCGTGCCTTCTTCGACTGTGCGGCAATCGGGGTTTGCCTCAAGCCTTTCGTTGAGTCCTTCAAATAGCCTGCGCTGCGCTCATGTCGTTCACGCGGCGCGCATACTCCGGCCAACATTCGCGCCCAGGCGCACACGGTTGCGCGTCTCATCGCCGCGCTCGGCCTGGAGGCGCCCGTGGGAGTGGCTGCGTGCGGTAATCGCAGGCACAACGCAAGCGAATGGCGAACGGCCGATCGCCGTCGACCAGCACGAGGGCGCACAAGCGCCCATCGCGCCAGCGCCACTGGTCAGCCGGGCGGCGATATAGTCACACCGCCTGCGTCTTAACTATAAAGGAATGCAAACTAATTGTGCGCCACGCGCTGCGCGATGAGGAAATTGAGAAACAGGCCGCAGCGCAGCCCTTACCATCGCGCTTTTTGCCACGCCGTTTGCTGTTCTGTTTGACGTTTCGTTCAAGAAAGTAGCGACACAGGGAGCCAAACCATGAATACCGATCCACTGCATTCGACACCCCCCGGCGCTCAGCCCGCTCGCGCGCCGGCGCGGCGTGCGTGGCGCCTCGCTGCGCCGCTCGCCTGCGTGGCGCTGGCCTTCGCAAGCACCACGGCCTTCGCGCAAGACAACGCGCCGGCCGAAGCAAGCGCACAACCGAACGCACAACCAAGCGCCCAGCAAGACGCAGCGCCAGCCGCGGCGAGCCCATCGGGCAACGCCGCCGCCGAAGTCGGCAAGCTCTCTCTCGAGCAGCAGGTACGCTGGCTACAGCGCGCACAAAAGACCGGTGCGCTCGCGAAGATGAGCGACGCGCAGCTCACGGCGCTGTTTCAGGCATTCGATCCCGTCGTCGTGCCCGCGCTCATCCAGCTCGGGCCTTCGGGCTATCCATCATACGAATTCGTGCTCTCGCGCTGGGAGCGCCTGAACGGCAAATGGCCCAGCAAGCCCGCGCACATGCTCGTCAAACTCACGCACGATCCCCTGCGCATCTACGCGAAATGGCTGCCCGACGGCGAACATTCGGGCGAAGAGGTGATCTACGACGCCTCCAGACGCACCGACCAGATGTACGGGCATCTGGGCGGCCTGCTCGGCGTCATGCCGATGTGGACGGCGCTCGACGGCTCGCTCGCGCGCTCGCAGTCCAATCACAAGATCACGGACCTCGGCACGGAGTTCATCGTGGGCCAGTTCATGACGGACGCGAAGAAGTACGTCGAAGTGGGCGCGCCGTACAAGCCGCAAGTGGAGGTGAGGACGATCGGCGGCGTGCGCGTGGTGGCGCTCACTTATGATTCGCCGGTCGGCAAGCCGCAGTTCCATGCGAAGAAGCAGACGCTCGGGCTCGACCTGCGCCGCCCGTATTTCCGCACCGTCGAAGCTTACGACAACGACGGCCAGATCTTCGAAAAGATCGTGATCGAAAGCATCACGCCGAAGACCTTCGAGGCCGACGCCTTCGATCCGAAGAATCCCGACTACAAGTTCTAGTGCGCGTTGGCAGCGCACCGCGCAGCGCAGCGCAGCTCAAAGGTGAGGCTTTTCGGGATCTGCCGACTCCTGGAATTCCTCACCATTGCCGTGCCGGTGAGATTGCCGCGCCTCGCACGGCTCACCCTGAGCCTGCATCTCCTGGAATTCCTCACCATCACCGGGGCCGGTGAGATTACCGCACCTTCCGCGGCTCACCATAAACCGACATCTCCTGGAACAGCTCACCTCAGCGGCACGCTGCCCTGAATTCCACGCTCAACGATAGCGCTGCAATTCAGGATCCTTGATCGGCTGCGCGGGCAAATTGAGCAAGCCTGGCAGCATGCTGAGCTTCGGCAGGCCGTCGAGATCGGCCCAGCGGCCACCCGAGCCCTGATAAATGATGGTGGGCGTGCCCTGGAAACCCAGGTCCTGGAACAGCTTCATGTTGCTGTCGAGTTGCGCCTGCGCGGCCGGCGGGATGCTCGTGAGCGGCGCGATGCCGCCCGACTCGTCCTTCTCGGAGTAATGCGTCTCCAGTTCCTTCAGGAGTGCCGCGCTGTTCTTCGACTGCAGCAGGGCCGCCGCCTTGCCCGCCGAATCGGGCTTCAGAAAGCCCATTGGAATCCAGTGAACCTGGAGCCCGACGGCTTCATACGGTTGCAGCGCTTTCCACACCAGGTGACAAAAAATACAGTTGGGGTCCATGAAGACATAAAGCGTCGACTTGACGTTCGCACCACTCGCGCCTTCGACAATCGCGCTCGCGCTCTGGAATTGCGTGGCGGCCGTGGCCGGCAGCCACGCGGGCTCGTCGGCGGCCATGCTCGATGCCGGAGCCGCCAATGCGCCCAATGTGCTCAGGGCACCCGCTGTAATCAGTGTCGTGATCCACTTCTTCATTCTATTCACCTCTGGGCCTGCTGCGCGTGCAGTCAGGCGCCCTTTGTCATATCAATCGGCTCGATACCGGCCTCGGCAAGAAGCACCGTATCTTATGGCGCGGGCGTGGCGCGCCCCTGACGCGATTATGGCAAGACTGTCAGGTGAGCACAAAGGTGAGTGTTTGCGGGAGACGCGGCGCGCTTCGCCGGGCGGGCGCGAGCGTGTGTGCATGAGCACACGCGGCGGCACCGCGGATGCGTTCGCTCCATCTCCTGGAATTCCTCACCTTATCGAAGGTGAGCAAAACGCGGTGTCCAAACTGCGCTCCCGTGCGTCTGCGTCATTGTGTTGAACACCGCACACATAGGCATCGATAGCGGTGGCGCGCGCTATCGCCCGTGAGCTATAAGATTACCAATTACTTTCATTTCGCTATCAGCGCCAGCAGAAGTGAAAGTCTTTGGTTGCCGGCGACGCGCAGCACGACGAGCGGCAATCAGGCGAACGGATCGGCAGGACGGACAGGAGCGGTAACGCAGGGCAATACCGACCAGCCGAAACGTGTCAGACAAGCGCTCAAAGCAGCGCACAAAACGTCGCACGAGCATGCGCTCGCTGACTACGGGGGACAAGCGGTGAAGGACATCACAGTCGTCATATGCAGCTACAACTACGAGCGGTTCCTGCGTGAAGCCATCGACTCGGCGCTCGCTCAGGAACCGCAGCGAACCCAGGTCGTCGTGATCGACGATGGCTCGACCGACGGCTCGCGCGACATCATCGCGAGCTACGGTGCGCGTGTGACACCGGTCCTGAAGGCCAATGGCGGGCAGGCGAGCTCGTACAACCTCGGCCTCGAAATGGCCGATACCGAGTACATCCTGTATCTCGACTCCGACGATGTCTTGTATGAAGGCGCGGTTGCGCAAGTGCTCGACACATTCGAGCGCGGCGGCTACGCGAAAGTGCAATTCACGCTGGACGTGATCGACGGCGACAGCCGGTCCATCGGCGTCTGCGTGCCGCATTCGCAACCGCCCGCCGAATGCGCGGGGCTGCTGCGCAGTGGCTGGCTCTACCCGTCGCCGCCGGCGTCCGGCAACGCGTATCGCGTCAGCGCGCTCAAACGCGTGTTGCCATTGCCGAAGACGACGCGCCGCGGCATTGCCGCCGACTTCTTTGCCATCTACGGCGTTGCGCTGGTTGGGCAGGTGGGCGTGATCGACACACCGCTTGGCGGCTATCGCGTGCATCGGGCGGCCGACGAAAGCGGAGCGGCTGCCAAACCGCGCGCCGGGCTCTCGATTGCGAACAGCCAGGACGTTGCCGAGGTCGTGCAAGCGTTTCCGCAACGCTGGGACGCGCTGCGCGAGCTCGTGAGCGAGCGCCTCGGCGAGCAATTGCCCGAGCAGCCCATGGACTTCTCATACGAGAAAGCTCATCTGTGCCTGCGGGTGTACGACGCTCCGTTGTGGCGGCGCTGGCATTGGATCGTTTTCGACTCGCGGCGCTACTTTCGTTCGATCCTCGCCAATCCGTTCTGGACGACGCGCAAGAAGTTCGCGGCGGTCGCATTGACGCTGCTCTGCCTGCTACCGCTGCGCAGCGTCAGCGATCAAGCCATTCGCTTTCTCGCCAATCCGCTCGCGCGGGGCAGCCAGACCCATCGCTCCTGATCCCGCAAGGATTTGATCATCCAACGCCAATTACCCAGGTATTCAATTCGGCATCCTTAATTATTACGACGAAATACGGTCGCTCTGAAAACAACCGATAACCACGCTCACGGGACCCAACATCATGATGAACGACACGAAAGCCGCGGTAGTGCCGGTCACCCAACCCTTTTTGCCGCCCCTCGGAGAATTCCTGCCTTACCTGGAGCAGATCTGGTCGAACCGCTGGGTGACGAACGATGGTCCGCTGCACCATCGGCTGGAGCAGGCGCTCTGCGAGCACCTCGGCGTGGAGCACATCAGCCTGTTCTCGAACGGCACGCTCGCGCTGATCACAGCGTTGCAGGCCCTCGAAATCACCGGCGAAGTCATTACCACGCCGTTCTCGTTCGTCGCGACGACGCATGCGATCCACTGGAACGGCATCAAGCCGGTTTTCGCCGACATCGACCCCGTGAGCATGAATCTCGATCCGGCACGTATCGAAGCGGCGATCACGCCCGCGACGCGCGCCATCATGCCGGTGCACGTCTACGGCAACCCGTGCGAGGTCGAGGCGATCGAACAGATCGCGAATCGCCATGGCTTGAAGGTGATCTACGACGCCGCGCACGCGTTCGGCGTGCGGCGCAACGGCCGCTCGGTCCTGAGCTTCGGCGACATGTCGGTGCTGAGCTTTCACGGCACCAAGATCTTCCACACCTTCGAAGGCGGCGCGATCGTCTGCCGCGACGCGCAGATGAAGCGGCGCATCGACCGGCTCAAGAACTTCGGCATTCAGGACGAAGTGACCGTGGTGGGCCACGGCATCAACGGCAAGATGAACGAGGTACAAGCGGCGTTCGGTCTCGTGCAACTACAGCACGTGGACTGGACCCACACGGCGCGCGCACGGATCGACGCCTACTATCGTGAGCGTCTCGGTCACGTGAAAGGGCTGCGCCTGCATCGAATCAATCCGGACAGCACGCCTAACTATGCGTATTTTCCCGTGCTCGTGACGCCAGACTTTCCGCTCAGCCGCGACGCGCTTTACGCGGAGCTGCGTGCGCGCCAGATCGCCGTGCGGCGCTACTTCTATCCGCTGATCAGCGAATTCCCGGCCTATAGCGGTCTCGCTTCCGCGGCACCCGGGAATCTGCCGGCGGCGCAGGCGATCGCGGAACAGGTGCTGTGTCTGCCCGTCTTCCCCATGCTGGAGCGCGAGGTGCAAGACCGCATCATCGACATCGTGCTGGCCGCGGCGCACGCATCGGTGCAACCGACGCATGCGGTGCAATGAGCGTGCCGGCCAGGACGCGCGAGGAGCACCGCTCATGAGCGACAGCGCTTTTCCCGATGACGAACGCGAGAGCGCACGCGCGTGCGAAGCGCTCCGAAAGCGCACGCGGGTGCCTCGCGTGCTGCTCTCTCCCTTCACCAATACGACGAACCCGTACATCGATTTGCAAAAGCAACTGCTGCGCGACATCGGCTACGACGTCCGGCCGCTATCGTTGCGCTACCTGCTGCGCGGCGGATGCTTCGATCTGTTCAGACGCTCGACGGTGCTGATGCTGCACTGGATCGAGCTGCGCGCCTTCATCGACAAGGGGCAAGGCGTCGTGCCGCGGCTACGCGGCTTGCCGGTGGTGCTGCTCTATTGCGCGTTGATGGCGCTCGGTCGCGCTCGTGTCGTCTGTTTCGTGCACGACCACGCGGTGCACAACGCGCGCGGCGCCGTGCGCGTGCTCTCCGTTGCCTTGATGTCGCTCGTGCGCTGGCTCGCCGATATCCGCATCGTTCACGATCCCCACTACACCGGGCATTTTCGCGCGCGCTATCTGCCGCATCCGCTCTATTGGGACGTGCCGGGTCACGCGGTGCCACCCGCGCGGAGCGGCACGCGCGAGGCGTCGTTTGCGATTCTCGGCACCGTCGAGCCCTACAAGGGCATTGCCGAGGTGCTCGCCGCCTGGCCGGCCGGCCACAGGCTGCTGATTGCCGGACGAGGTCAGGCCGCCTATGTCGATGCGCTGCGCACGATCCTGCGCGAGCGGAATCTCTCGGCATGCGTCACGCTCGATGCGCGCTTTCTAAGCGATGCCGAATTCGACGCGCAAATCAGCGCCGCCGACGTCCTGATCCTGCCGCACGTGGCCGATTCGATGCTCGTGAGCGGCGCGTTCTTCGAGGCGATCGGACGCGTGCCGGTGGTGATCGGGCGGGCCATCCCGTTCATGCGATGGGCCGCTGAGCAGTTCGACAACGTCCTGCTATTCGAGCACGAAGCGGAGCTGCCGGAAGTGGTGCGCTTCGTCACGGAAAACTGGCCGCGTTTTTCGGCGGCGCAGGCGGTGGCCGCGCGTCGACAGCAGGCCATCGACATGTTCGGGTGGGAGACGTGCCGGCAGCGCTATCGGCAATGCTTCGACGCGTTGACGCAAGACCGGGACGCGCTCAGAACTTCACCCGCAGTTGAAACCCGATCGTGAAAGGCAGGTCGTCGGAAGGAATCGGCGGGATGACGATGAAGTTCACGCCCACGCGCTTGTAGGCAACCATCACGATGGGCGCGGCCACGGGCCCGATCGTGTGATTGTGGCCGAGCCCCCAGTCGCCGTAGTTATAGCCCGAGATGATGCCGCCCATCGCCGCCAGACGCACGTAGCCCCAATGCAGGAATTCGGGGGCCCAGACCGCGCCGCCGTACCATGAGGGCCGCCGCAGCGAATTGCGAAAGCCGCCGGCCGTGAGCGCCCATGTGTCGCCGGGCCAGCATTCGATGCCGAGGCCCGGGTTGAACTGCTCGAAGTCTTTGTCGGGGTGAATGTGGTACGAGCCGACCATCGCATCGACCCACAGGCCGGCGCCGCACCAGTTGGCCGCGCGCGCGCTCGTTGCCGCGCCAAGCATGAGCGTCGTGCACGCGATGAGCGTAGCCGCCTTCGGAATCTTCTTGCGCCCGTTGAGTGTTGCGGGGGGCCTGGCGCGCGCGTCGGCCGCCGGGCGCGCTTCAGGACTTGCCCCAGTCTCTCGCACAGCGGGTGCGATCCCGCGCCAACTTGTCCTGCCACCGCGCACTCGCCAACACCGCATGGGCTCTCCGTCCTCTCGCTTGCCGATTCGCTTCGGTTCGTATGCTGCTGGGTCTGTTGAGGGTCTCTTTCCGGTGACTGCAAACTGTACAGCAAGAGCGCCCGCGCGCGTATGGAATCCAGGCTCGGAATCGCGCAGCGAGCCTGCAGGCGCCGCCGCTCGGCGCGTCCATGATGGCAGCCCGATGAGTCTCCGCGATGAAGCTTCGGGCCGCGTGCGATGGCGTGAGACGATGCGTCCCGCTCAGAGCCCGAGATCGCTCAAGCCCGGATGATCGTCGGGACGGCGGCCGAGCGGCCAGCGGAAAAGCCGGTCTGCTTCGCGAATCGGCAAGTCGTTGATGGAGGCATGGCGGCGCGCCATCAGCCCGTTCTCATCGAACTCCCAGTTCTCGTTGCCGTACGAGCGGAACCAGTTGCCCGAATCGTCGTGGCACTCGTAGGCGAAGCGCACCGCGATGCGATTGTCCGTGAACGCCCACAGTTCCTTGATGAGCCGGTAATCGAGCTCGCGGGCCCACTTGCGCGTGAGAAACGCGACGATGGCTTCGCGGCCCGTCACGAACTCGGCGCGATTGCGCCAGACGCTTTGCGGCGTGTAGGCAAGCGCAACGCGCTGCGGATCGCGCGTGTTCCAGCCGTCCTCGGCCGCGCGCACTTTCTGGATCGCGGTCTCACGGGTGAAGGGCGGCAGCGGCGGGCGGACTTCGGCTGGCGTCGTCGGTTGGGTGGCACTCATGCGTCTGCTCCATGGAGAGGGCGGCGCACCGGGACGGTGCGCACACATAGAAACGGCAGCGAAGCTCGCGCGGCTAGCGGCGCGCTCGTGCGGCCTCGCGCTTGTTGGGTACGGCGCCGCGCGTTCGCGGCGCTCGAGGTGATCGAGCCAATCGGTCCGGCCGGGGCGCGAGCGCATCGAGCAAGTGCTGGCCGGCGGCGCGCGCATCGAGCGCCGCGTCCGCCTCGCCGCTCACGAGCGCCACGCCAATCGCGCCGTCGATCAGGATCAGCCACTGGCGCGCGAGCCGCGCCGCCACGCGCCGGTCCGCGCCAACCGCTTCGGCCCATGCTGTGCATTGCTCACCGACGAAAGCGAGCAAGCGCGCCTTGTGCAGGCGGGCGACCTCGCGCACGGGGTCGTCGGGCGAGGCGGTCTCGCCCGCGGCGTTCAGGAACGCGCAGCCGTGAAAGCCGTCCGAGGCAAACCACTCGCGCAACACGTCGAACATGCCGATCAGGCGCGTGCGCGGCGTGCGGCCGCGATGCAACGTGCCTTCGACGAACCAGCGCATCCAGCGCTCGTCGCGGCGCGTGAGCGCGGCGGCGACCAGCGCATCCTTCGACTCGAACCAGGTGTAGAAACTCTTGCGCGCCGCGCCCGCCGCGCGGACGATCGCGTCGACTCCGGTGGCATGGATGCCGCCCGCGTAGATGAGGGCCTCGGCCGCATCGAGCAGACGCTCGCGCGCATCGGGCAGGGAAGCAGGCGGGGAGGCTTGCGGCGCGTCGGCGGCGGCACGCGTGTTGTTGCTCATGACTTCATCTCTTCGCAGGGTGTCCGCTTCGCGCGTGGGTCAATCGGGCCGTGGTCGATCAGACGACGGCACGCGAGGTGGAACGATCGTTCTCCATGCCACGCAATGTAGAACGATCATTCTCCGAAGTCAAGACACCGCGTGGGCGCGCGGGCGCCCGCCGCGTCATGAGTCATGCGTCCTGGCCACCCGGACGCCGCCACACGGCCGGTCCCGCAATCACGAACACGGCCGCGACAACGAGCGCGAGCCCGGCAAGCCGCGCGGGCGTGAGCGGCTCGCCCAGCACGAGCGCCGCGAGCACCACGCCCGAGACGGGCGCGACGGCCGTGAAGATGGCTGCCTCGGCGCCCGTCACGCGCGCCGCACCCGTGTACCAGAGCCAGAAGCCGCCCACGGTTGGCACCAGCGCGTAATACGCCACGGCCAGCACGGCGTGCGAGGGTAGCGCATGCAGCGTGGCCGGCCAGTAGGGCAGCGCCGCGGCGGCGGACACGGCAAGGCCGATGCCCGTCATCGCGGCCGATTGCGCAAGCGGCGGCCAGGGCGTCGCCAGACGCTTGTTCAGCAGCACGAAAAGACTCTCGCAGACCACCGCGCCGATCAACAGCGCGTCGCCCGTCAGCGAGCGGTTGCCTGCGTGCTGTGCGGCGGGCGCGAGCGTGACCAGCGCCACGCCGAGGCTCGCCACCAGAACCGCGGCCAGCGTGCTTGCGTGCAGGCGCTCGCGCAGCACCACGGCGGCGGTGAGCGCGCACACGGCGGGCAAGGTGCCGAGGATGATCCCCGCGTCGGCGGCCGAGGTCCGCTGCGTTCCGGCGATCAGCAATACGGTGTAGCCGACGCTGCCGATCGCCGCCTGTGCGATCAGCAGGCACGCGTCGCGCAGGCCCGGGCGCGGAAACGCGGTGCCGGTCGCGCGCATGAGCACGAGAAACACGGGCAGTGCAAACGCGAAGCGCAGCGCGGTCGCGGGCATCGGATCGAGTCCGGCGCCGATGATCTTGCTGGCAATCACCGTGCTGCCCACGGTGATCATGGCGAGGGTCAACTGCAGATGCGCGACGGACCGCGACGACGATGCGCGCGGCGATTTTGCTGGTGACAGCGAAGAGGACATGGGGTGCTCCAGGAATTGAAGCACCGGTATAGAACGCGGCGGGCGCGGCGTCTTGGATCGGTGTGCGGCAAGGCAAGCGACGACGCCTGGCGGCGGCCGGCCTTTGCAGCCGTCGACAGCAACCGTCAGGCGGGGCCGGCGCCCTGCGCGAGCCGGTAACGGCCCGGCGATACGCCGAACTGGCGGGCGAACGCCCGGTTCAGATGGCTCTGGTCGCAGAAGCCGGCCGCGAGCGCCGCCTGCGCGGGCGCTTGGCCGGCCTTGAGCAGGCGCCGCGCGAGTCCGACGCGGCAATGCAGGATGTATTGATGCGGCGGCACGCCGAACGCCTGCACGAAGCCGCGATGGAGCTGGAAGCGGCTAAGCCCGGCGGCGACCGCGAGCTCGGCGAGCGAGAAGGCCTGGCCCGGATCGGCGTCGATCATCTCGCGCACGCGCGCCACGGCCGCCGGCGAGCACGGCGCAAGCGGCCGGCGGTGGCCGAGGCCGCGCACGAGCCGCGTCATGGCGTCGAGCGCCGCGCCGTCGAAAGCCATGGCCGCGAGGTCGCAGGGTGCGGCCGTGGCATAGCCGAACGCGGCATCGAACAGCGCGCGCAGGCGCGGATCGGCGATCACAGGCGCGAAGAGCGCGAAACCGGCGTCGTCGCCCTGGGTGACATCGGCCTGCAGCGCATCGATCCAGCGCGGCTCGAAATAGAGCATGCGCCAGCGCCGCGCGCCCGTGCCGAGCGGACGCCCGTCGTGCACTTCGCCGGGATTGACGAGAATGAGGTTGCCGGCCACGGCCTCGACCACGCCCGCATCGGAGAGGGACACATGGCCGCCCGCATCGATCACGCCGATGCCGTACTGGTCGTGCGCATGGCGCGCGAAGCTGCGCGCCGAGGCGGCCGTCATGGCGTCGACCTCGCGCACGTGCGTGGCGTGAAAGCGGACCGAATCGTTCGCAGTGGGCATGCGGCGGCTTCCTCCGGGTGGCCCGGGCTCTCCAGACTCCCCACGTTCCAGTAACGGGCGGTGATCCGATATCAAACCCGAAATCGGGCTGCGTTGCAATGCGTGGCGCAAACGCTGCGCTCGAGGCGCCGTGCGAAGGCTGCGCGCGCATGCGCTTCGTCCCTCGTGCCAGGAGACTCGCCGCGCAACGTGCAAGAATGACGACCCGCGCCCGATCTGCGGTCATTCAAGAATCATGGCTGTCGATGGAACAAAAGTGCGCCGCCTTTCGTAACTACATTAACGACGCGAACGATTTTCACTCGCCAGGCACCCGAAATGGAGACCCCATGAACCGCTCCCCAGCCGCAGCCACCCCGCACGCGCGCCGCCGCACGCTGTGCGCCGCGCTGGCCGCGGCCTGTCTGCTGTTCGCCTGCACGCCGCTGCGCGTCGTCACGCACAGCGTGAGCCCCGCCGAGGCGTCCGTGCCGGCGGGACACTACACGCTGGACGCGCATCACTGGAGCATCGTGTTCGACGTCGACCATCTGCACTACACGCGCTTCGTGATGCGCTTCGATCGCGCGAGCGCGCAGCTCGACTGGCGCGCGAACGCGCTGGAGAGTGCGACGGTGGAGGCCGTGATCGACGCGGCGAGCCTCGACACCAACGTGCCACTGCTCGATCGCATGGTGAAGGGTCCGCAGATGCTGGACGTCGAGCGCTATGCCCAGATCCGCTTCGTGAGCACGCATTTCGAGCGCACCGCCGACGTGAATGGCAAGCCCGCCGGCAAGCTCACGGGCGATCTCACGATTCATGGCGTGACGCAGTCCGTCACGCTCGACGTGGTGTTCAACGGCTATGCGCCGAACCCGCTCACGAAGCAGCCGACGCTCGGTTTCGCGGCCACGGGGCATTTCAGCCGCGCGAAGTTCGGGCTGACGACGTGGTATCCGGCCGTCGGCGACGAGATCGACGTGCGCATCCAGGCCGAGTTCGAACAGCGGCCGCCGGGCGAGGCGGCGGCATCGGAGGCGGCGCCGCAATGAGCGGCGCGAAACCTCAGGCGGCAGTCCAGTCGAGAATCACCTTGCCGCTCTCGCCGGAGAGCATCGCCGCGAAGCCTTGCTCGTAGTCGTCCACGCTGAAGCGGTGCGTGATGATGGGCGAGAGATCGAGCCCGCTTTGCAGCATCGCGACCATCTTGTACCAGGTCTCGAACATCTCGCGGCCATAAATGCCCTTGATTTCGAGGCCCTTGAAGATGACCTGATTCCAGTCGATGGCGGTTTGCGCGGGTGGAATGCCGAGCAACGCGACCTTGCCGCCATGGTTCATCGACTCGAGCAGCGCCGTGAACGCGCTCGGCACGCCCGACATTTCGAGGCCCACGTCGAAGCCCTCGGTCATGTGCAGCTCGTTCATCACGTCGCGCAGCGAATCGCGCGCGACGTTCACCGCACGCGTCGCGCCCATCTTGCGCGCGAGCTCGAGCCGGTAGTCGTTCACGTCGGTGATCACGACGTTGCGCGCGCCCACGTGCTTTGCGATCGCGGCGGCCATGATGCCGATCGGCCCCGCGCCGGTGATGAGCACGTCCTCGCCCACGAGGTTGAACGAGAGCGCCGTATGCGTGGCGTTGCCGAACGGATCGAAGATCGCAGCGAGATCGTCGGAGATCTCGGGCGGGATCTTGAAGGCGTTGAAGGCCGGAATCACGAGGTATTCGGCGAATGCGCCTTCGCGGTTCACGCCCACGCCGGTGGTGTTGCGGCACAAATGGCGGCGTCCCGCGCGACAGTTGCGGCAGAAGCCACAGGTGATATGGCCTTCGCCCGAGACGCGGTCGCCGATCTCGAAGCCGCGCACCTCCTGGCCCATCTCGACGATCTCGCCCACATATTCGTGGCCCACGTGCATGGGCACTGGAATGGTCTTCTGCGCCCAGTCGTCCCACTTCCAGATATGGATATCGGTGCCGCAGATCGCCGTGCGGCGGATCTTGATCATCACGTCGTTGTGGCCGACTTCGGGCTTCTTCACGCGGGTGAGCGTGAGGCCCGGGGCCCGTTCGAGCTTGGCAAGTGCTTTCATGTTATTTCGTCATCCTTCTCAAATCACGCCAAGCTGCTTGCCTACGCGCGCAAACGCGGCCACGGCGCGGTCGATCTGCTCGGGGGTATGCGCCGCGCTCATCTGCGTGCGGATGCGCGCGCGGCCCTTCGGCACGACCGGATACGAAAAGCCGATCACGTAGACGCCTTCGTGCAGCAAGGCATCGGCCATCTTCGCGGCCACCTGCGCGTCGCCGAGCATCACGGGGATGATCGGATGCTCGCCCGGCACGAGCGTGAAACCGAGCGCGCTCATCTCGCGGCGGAAATGCGCACCGTTGGCCTGCACGCGCGCGCGCAGTTGCGCGCCTTCGGCGCTCGCGATCAGCTCGAGCACCGCGAGCGACGCGGCCGCGATGCTCGGGGTGAGCGTGTTCGAGAACAGATACGGACGCGAGCGCTGGCGCAGCAGCTCGATCACTTCCTTCTTCGCCGCCACATAGCCACCCGACGCGCCGCCCAGCGCCTTGCCGAGCGTGCCCGTGATGATGTCCACGCGTTGCGCCACGCCGCAGTGCTCGGGCGTGCCGCGGCCATGCGCGCCGATAAAGCCCACAGCATGCGAGTCGTCGACCATCACGAGCGCGCCGTAGCGGTCGGCCAGATCGCAGATGCCCTTGAGGTCGGCGATGATGCCGTCCATCGAGAACACCCCGTCGGTCGCGATGAGCTTGTAGCGCGCGCCGGCTTCATCGGCTTCGCGCAGCTTCGCTTCGAGATCGGCGAGATCGTTGTTCTTGTAGCGGTAGCGGCGCGCCTTCGAGAGCCGCACGCCGTCGATGATGCTCGCGTGATTGAGCTCGTCGCTGATGATCGCGTCCTCTTCGCCGAGCAGCGTTTCGAAGAGGCCCCCATTGGCGTCGAAGCAGCTCGAATAGAGAATGCAGTCTTCGGTCTGCAGGAACGCGGCGAGCGCGCTTTCGAGCTGCTTGTGCACCGTTTGCGTGCCGCAGATGAAGCGCACCGAGGCCATGCCGAAGCCATCGCGCTCGAGCCCGTCCTTCGCCGCGGCGATCAGGCGCGCGTCGTTTGCGAGGCCCAGATAATTGTTGGCGCAGAAGTTCAGAACGTCGCTGCCGTCGGCGAGTCCGATGGACGACGATTGCGGCGTCGCGATCACGCGCTCGCTCTTGTAGAAGCCGTCCGCGCGAATCTGGTCGAGCGTCGCGCGCAGGTGATCGAGATAGGGGGTAGCCATTGCATCGTGCTCCTGGGCAATCTTGCATGGGGCCAGAGGAAGAGCTCTGACCGACACAGCCCAAGCCGCGGCTGCTATAGTCGCCGTCAGCTTTGAGCGAAATTATTCGTTTTTCCGAACTCATGTTCGATATATCGAACAACTTTAATCGATGAGGCAGTCCATGGCAAGCATCGGCACAGGTTCGCGCGCGGGCAAGCGTGCAGCATCGCCGGATTCATCGGCCGAACATTCCGGCGCAGCGAGCCACGCCGGTGCCCACGCAGGCGAGAATGCGGGGACCAAAACCCCCACGCGCAAATCCCGCGCCGCAGCAAACCCGGCGGCGGAGCTCCCGGATCCGTCCGTTCGGGCCGCGCCTGCCGCGCCGCCGCGCGTGGGCGAGCAGATCCAGCGCCTGCGCAGCGAGCGCAAGATGACGCTCGACGAGCTGTCGCGCGCGGCCGGCGTCTCAAAATCCATGCTATCGGAAATTGAGCGCGACAAGGCGAATCCGACGATCGCCGTGGCGTGGCGGCTCACGAACGCGCTGGGCGTGAAGCTCGATTCGCTGTTCGTCGCGCCGCGCGCGCCCGACGCCATCACGGTGGCCGGGCCGCACGACATCCCGACCCTGCATGGGCATGAAGCAGGCTATCAATTGCGCGTCTGGGGGCCGATCGAGCTGGCCGGCCATTTCGAGTGGTATGAACTCACGCTCAAGCCGGGCGGCGCCCTGGTGTCGGCGGCGCACGAGCCCGGCACGCGCGAGCATCTCACCGTTCTGCAGGGCACGATCGAGGTGGAGGCGGGGGACGCGCACGAGCGTCTGAAGACGGCGGACACGGCGCGCTATATCGGCGACCAGCCGCACGCGATCCGCAACGTGGGCAAGGGTGAGGCGCGTGCGCTGCTGATCGTGATCCACGGCTGAGCGGACGGCAGTCGCCCGTCGCCGGCCTTCAGGCGTGTCGCCCCGCATCCGACCATTCGACGATCCCTGGCCGAACGGATGAGGCTGCACGATCGCGCCGACTACTGTATATTCATACAGTAAAAAGAACGACCGGAGCAGCCGCCATGCAATCCCCGCAAACCTCGCGAACCCCGAACGAGCAGGAACTGGCCGCCTTGCGTTTTCAAGCGGCCGCGCGCGACCTCGAGCAGATCGTGCGCAACATCGCACAACGCTATATCGCCCAGCAGGTACCGCTCACCTGGCGCCTGTTGCACGCTATCGAGGCGGAAGCGCTCGCCGACCTCGGTTTCGCGAGCCGTCACGACACGCTGATGCTCGGCCTGTTCCAGCGTCCGGGCGGCCTCGCGTACCCGGAAACCGACGAGACGGTCGACTTTGGCCAGTCCAATGCGCTGCCGGCGGTGTTCGCATTCGCCGTCAGCGCCTATGAGCGGGCAGCCCAAAGCGCGCAGGACGCCCAGCGCGAAGCCCGGCGGCGCGCCGCAGCGAAGCGCTCGCGCGCGTGGGGCGGGTGACGGCTATCGTATGTCGCCGCGCGCGGCAGGGCCGGCTTCGCCGCATGGCGGCGCCCGGTCCCGCGCGGATTTCGCTAGAATCCTTTCTCGTAACGCAACTAACGGAAGGATAGTGATGAGCACCTCCCATTCCTCTCGCGACCTCTTCGACCAGCAGCGCAAGGACTGGCAGCACGATCCGGCCGCCGCCTTCGACGCCTGGCTGGCTTCCCAGGATTTGCGCCAGTCGTCTGCCGACGTCTACCGCGTGCAATGGGGGCGGTTTCTCGAATGGCTCGCGCTCAGGCGCAAGACGATTGTTTCCGTGGACACCGGCACGATCGCCGAATTCGTCGCCGGGCTCGACGTGAAGAAGCCGCAGCGGCTGCGCTATCTGCGCCTCATCGAGCGCGTGCTCGATCACGTGCGCCAGATCGAACTGGCGTCCACGAACCCCGCGCGCTTCATCGCCCAGGACGGCGAGGCCGCCTGGCGCAATGCGCGCGAGAACGAACCTACCGGATTTCTCACTGCCATAGAACGCGCCGCCGTGATCGCGCGGCTGTTCGCGCCGCTTACCGAGCAGTCGGCCGCGAAGCGCTGGCGCGAGCGGCGCGACCGCGCGCTCGTGGCCGTCTTCCTCGGCGGCGGCCTGAAAACCGGCGACGCCATCGCGCTGAAGCTCGACGCCACGGCCATCGGCTCGGAATGGATCACCCTCGAAGCCGACAATCCGGCCTTCACCCACAGCACGCGGCTCGCGCCATTCGCCGTCGACGTGATGGGGGCCTGGCTCGAAGCGCGTCGTCTCGCGGGCCTGCCCGGGCAGCTCGTGTTTCCCGGCTCGCCGAATGGGCGTCCGATGCACAAGGCCACCGTGCTGCGCGCGATCGACGCATTGATGGAGACGGCGGGCATCGCTGAAACCCGCGCCGAACGCGCGAGCCCGCAAACCCTGCGCAACAGCTTTGCAGCCGATTTGTTCGAGCGCGGCACCCACGCCGATCAGGTGGGGCAGTGGCTCGGCTTCCTGCAACCGATTTCCGCGGGGCGGCTGCATCGCGCATGGCGCGTCTGGGCCGACCGGGAAGCATCCGCGAGTCGCGCGGATGTCGCGCCCGAAGCAGACTGAAGCACACTGAGGTTCGAGGCGGAAAAGCGCTATCCGTCTACATCGCGCGCCGTTGCCGCTCCCGTAAAAGCTCCCGTTCCCGGCACCCGGCGCCTCCCGAAAATGCTCACCTCACGGCATTGCGGACATCTTTCTTGCCCGCTGTGAAGCGCGCAACGGCCTCGAGTCGCGACACGCCCAGGCCCGACGTGTAGTCGCACTCGGGACACGACAGTTCGAAGCGGCCATCGACCTGCGCCAGCTCCGGCTCGCCATCCTCGCAGTTCGGGCAATGCGCCGGCAGGCTCACATGGGCGTCGACGCGCGTGCCGAGTTGCGCCAGCTCGTCCTCGCCCAGGCGCCCGGCCTGCGCGAGCGCGCACAACACGCCGGCAACCGAACCGTCGATACCCTGTTGCGTGCGCAACGTCGCAACCTGGCGCGTGAGCACGTCAACCTCGTCCGAGCGCTCGCGCAATACGGCGTCGAGCCGGTCCGCCCGCGCCTTGGCCGTGGCCAGTTGCTGGATGAATTCGAATTCCTTCTTGCTGGCCTCGCGCTGGGCCGACTGCCACGTGGACGACATCGTGCGCAGCGAATCGAGTTCGACCAGCATGGGCTTCACGCGGCGTTCGGCCTCGGCGAGCGCATCCTTGATCTGTTGCGCGTAGTGCTCGGTGCTTTTGCGCATTTCTTCGTGCAAACCGTCGATGCGGTCGCGCAGGCCGGCATTGGTGGTCTGCTCCGTCTCGATACGCTTCTGGAGCGACTCGTTTTCAGCCTCGAGGCGGCGTGCCGTTGCCTGCAGGCTGTCCTGATGCAGTGCGCCATGCGCGGAAGCGGTCGCCAGCTGGTTTTCGAGCTCGCGCACGCGAGCCCAGGCCGCTTCTATGCGGGCCTCGCTGCGCTGGAGCATTTCATCGGCGGCAAGACGTCGGGCCTCTGCATCGCGCAATGCCTGTTCGGCATCGTGGCGGCCAGACTCGATTTCCTGACGCTCGGCCTCGAGCGTCTGCCGGGCCAGCGCTCGGGCCTCTTCATATAGAGCACCAAGGAGTTCGCCGGCGCGCTCTTCCAACGCGGACGGAATAGCGCCGTTGCCGACGCGCACCTTCGACGCCGCACGAATGCGTTGCCAGAAAAGCTCGATGTCTTTGGGAATGTCACTGGCGCTGCCAGTCTGGGTCAAATCCCGGACGGTGGCCATTGAGGGACGGATGCCGAAGTCGAAAAAGAGACGCTTGCAGGCATGTAAGGACAGGTCCTGCCGGCGCGCGCCGTCTTTGCGCAAGGTTTCCAGCTCTTCGCGGAGGGCCTGGCGGTCTTCGTCTCGAATCATGGTCGTCTCTGCGTCTGCGAGGGATAACGGATCGAATAATAACAAATTACGTATTGATCCATACAACTATCCGTGCAGTCTTTCGGAGACGTGTCATTCAGGCGAAGCAGGCACTCCAAATGACGATTTTGCTGTCGCTTGAGTCGGCGCTTCGTGAAACAAAACGAAGTTTGTTCCATAAGCCATTGTAAACGCTTGGCTTTCTGGAAGTGAACCATTTATAGACGTTGTTTCACGAGTGGTTGTACTGGCAAAAACGGATCTTGAGGCTCTGCGGGGTGTGGATATCCCGGAGGGCTCGCGGGGTAGATGGGCTTGAGAGTAATAAAAGTAAACACCCTTGATACCTGTTAAAAGACGTTAACGCCACAGCAAACCCTTACCTGGCGTGGGTTTCAGCCCGAAGAGGTGAACCTTTACGGGAACGGTGGTGAGCCTCTGCGGGACAGGCGGGTGATGGGCTTCGGGGAAGGGGGTGAGTGCTTGCGGGACAGGACGTGAGCGGGTTCGGGACGACCCCGATTCTTGACTCTGCAGCAAGGGTGAGTCAATACGGGAGTGGACGGGGACTCTGCCCCCGACACATCGGGGCAGTGGGTGTTGTTACATGAATTGCAACGGTGAGGGGATTCGGGGTGTGTGATTGGGCGGGTTTTCGGCGTCAATTTGGGTCGCCTGGAAGCTGCGGTGAGGGAGATCGGGAAGAATCGCCTGGCCAAGGTGAAGCTTTTCGGGAGACGAAGGGGCATTTTGACCGAATTCGCGGCTTTTCGGACCTTGAGGTGAGCTTTTACAGGAGCGCAAGAGTGCTTGATCCTGAGAGGAGATGACAATGCCGGAGGAGGCTTCGACTCCGCGTGCGTATTAAGGTGAGCTTTTCCGGGAGTTTGTCGCAGTGCCGCGAAATCGGCCGTGCCTGGCGTGTCGTGCCCGCGTGAGGTGAGTTTATTCGGGGGCCGATTTGGGCCGAAAAGGCTACTCAGGTGAGCCTTTTCGGGAGCAAGTTGGCGTTCACTGACGCCGGAAGGTTGATTTGCAAAGGCGCGTGATGCTGCCCGGTGTTTCGGCTGATCCGCCAAGGTGAGGTTTTTCGGGAGCTACTGGTGCAGGGTGGTGACGCGCGCTTTCAGTCTGCACGATGTATTGAGGTGAGGATTTTCGGGAATGGCCGGTTTCCTCGCGTGGCCGACGTGGATTGTGGATAACCATAGGAATCTATTGGCTTTTTCCGACTTTCCGCGGCAAAGGTGAGCGTTTCCGGGAGGGCTGCGCTGCCCTCATCAGGTCGGGTCCGGCGGGCATCGCCGTTCTTCCAGGCTCCAAAGGTGAGCGTTTTCGGGAGCGTAATGGCGGGTATCGGCTTGCTGTTTTGGCCACAAGCGTTACACGCTCAAACTTCTTGGCGTGTTGAAGGTGAGCTTTTTCGGGGGGCAGTCGAGCCGGAAGGACAATTTGTGGGCGTCTTGCGGACTCTCGTGACGCGCTGAAGCGGGCACGCGACGCTGGCCAAAGGGGGTTGGCGCAAGCGGAGGGGCGTTGCAGTGCGCCAGGCCTGCGCAACGGGCGCACCTGAGGAAGGCTACGGATCGCGGATGCTGCGTACCCAGGCGGGTGCGCTATCCGTTCCAGGTGTTATCCGCAGATGGTCGCGGAGCCGTTCGCTCCATTTGGCTTGCCCCATTATTTGTGCTGCGCCATGCGGGTTGGCTGCTTCCCGCTGGCCCATTAGCGCCGGCACGCCAAGGCCGTGAGCGCATCGGCCTGCTGTTGCGTTTGAGCCAGGAAATTTTTGAGGTGAGCTTGTTCGGGAGCCGATCGACACCTTTCCGAGCGGCTCCGGATGAGCGGTGGGTGCCAAAACCCCGAGTGCGTCGGGAGCCCGGCGGACAGGCGCTTGCCGGCAAGGTGAGTGTTTTCGGGAGCCCGTCGCGGTGAGGTGCGCGCCGCAGACTCGCTTCACCGGCAATGGTGAGAGTGAGCCTATAGACGCGTTTCACCACAGGCGGTATCCTTTCGCGAAATCTCACCTCGACCCGACGCATGGCCACGAAGCGCGTGAAAAAAACCGATGTGGTGAGCCCGAGCTCGGCCGAATTGCGCAAGGCCGTCGAGGCGATCGCGATTCAGCCGAAGAGCGGCAAGATCACCCTGCTGACCCGCAAGCTCTTCAACGTCCTGCTCGCCGTCGCGCAGCAGGCGGATGAGTCTGGCGATACCTACCGTGCGCTCCTGTCCGACATCGTCGCGAACTCGGCGTTCGATTCGAACGACACGGCGCTCGTCAAGGAGCATCTGCGGCGCATGGTGTCGGTGCAGGTCGAATGGAGCCAGGGCACCTCGAGCCAGAAGCCGGGGCGCAAGTGGGGCATCTCCACATTGATCGCCGACGCAGAAATTCTCGAAGACCCGACCACTCGCCGCGTCTGGGTGGAATTCTCGTTCGCACCCAAGATCAAGAAGAAGCTGCTGGATCCGGTCCAGTATGCCCGGTTGAGCCTGCAATTCCAGAGCCAGTTGCGCAGCAGCGCCGGTCTCGCGCTTTACGAAATCTGCGTGCGCTATCTCACCAATCCGAGCCATCTGACGATGCGCGAGACGTGGGAGTGGTGGCGGCCGATCCTGTCGGGCACGCCCGACACCGAGGCCGGCGACGAAGCCAAGCGCGAGTACAAGTATTTCAAGCGCGATTACCTGCGGCCGGCCATTGCGGAAGTCAACGCCGTCACGAACATCTTTGTCGAGCTGATCGAGCATCGCGAAGGCCGGCGGGTTGCGGAAATCCAGTTTCGCGTGACGGAGCGCAAGCAGCCCATGCTCGCGCTCGACGAGCACCCGAACGTCTTCGACAGCACGCTCGTCGACCGCATGGTCAAGATCGGCATTCCGCTGAAGGAAGCCCAGTCGCTTTATGCCGACAGCGAGGAGAACCGTATCCGCGCGGCGCTTCAGTTGACCGAGCAGCGTATGCGCAGCACGAGCTTGCCACCCGTGCGCAGCGCCGCAGCGCTATTCAAGGATGCCTTGAAGAAGGGTTACGCGCCACCGGTGGAGGATGGAGGGGCAGGCACACCTGCCACGGCACGCGCGGTGGCAGGGAGCGCGGTGGCCGGGAGCGCGGCGGCGGACGATCCGAAGGCCCGCCTGATGGACGAATACGCGGCCTACCGGCGCAAGGAGGCGCGTGCGCTCTATGACGAGCAGGGCGAGCTGGAGCGCGAGATTGCACGCACGTCGTTCGAGAACGATGAGTTGCCGGGGCTTGGGTCACATCTGCGCGATGACTGGCGCCGCCGCGGCCTCGACTCGAAACTGGCCGATACGGCGTTCTTCGATTGGCTCGCACGCAAGACGTGGGGCGAACCTACCGACGGCGATCTGCTCGCCTTTACGCTGAGCCAGTCGCGCGCGGCCTGAGCTCCGGCGCTGCCGCTTCTGCCGGCCAGTGGACAGGGCAATGCAGGGTTTCGTCTGATTCGCAGCGGGTTTCCAGTGAAATTCCAATAAAAAAGGTCTTCACGCATGAGGCGTGAAGACCTTTTTTATTTGCTTGCCGCGATTACTTCAGCTTCAGCATTTCTTCGATCTGGTGAAGCAGGGCGTCGCGCCGATCCTTCGTGAGACCCTTCAAACGCAGTTCGAGCCGGTCCTCGCCGTACGACTTCAGGTCGCCCACGGCTACGCCGTCGAGCTTGATTTCCAGGCGCTGGGCGTAACGCTGCCGGCCTGCAGGTTTGGGGCTTTCCTGGGGCGTTGCCCGGCCTTTCACGATGTCCGCGACCTGGCGCGTGCTGAGGTCGTCGGCAACGATCCGGTTGATCAAGCGCAGCGTGGCGTCGGTGCCGCGCGCACCATGATAGCGGCCAACCTGATAGGCCATATTCGAGCCGAAGCGATCGGGGCGCGCGACCATTTCGTGCATGACCAATTCGGGCAGCTTGGCAATGGAGAGCGCCACAGCCACGGTCGATTCATCGAGGCCAAGATGATCGGCGAGCTCGCGCTGGCTCTGGAAATGCTTTTCGTCGATAAAGCGCTTCCAGACTATGGCGTTGTCGAAGACCGTCTGCGAGTCGCGCTGGACGTTGAGATCGTAGCCGAGCTTGTAGCTCGCGAGGCCGATGGGCAGATCGACGACGATTGCCTTGACGACCTCCTTGTTGGCTTCCTTGAGGGCGCGCACACGCCGCCCGCCGTCGCTGACGTAATAGCTGCCCGGCGCCGCGTAATCGGGAATCACGTGGATGGCCTGCTGCTGCCCCTGCTTCGCGAGATTGACTGCGAGCTCGGCAATCGAAGTCTTCAGATAGAAATGACGCGGATTAAACGGGCTGGCTTTGATCGCCTTCAGCGGCAGCTCGATGATCTGGCCGGGACGATAACCCTGCTCGATGCGCCACGCGCGATATTCCGCAGACTCGTGCTCCGTCGAAGCAAGAGCGGCATCCTCCGTGCTCTCGACCGGCTCTGGCTGACTTGCGCGACCGACCGATTCACGTGATTTCGGTTTGTCCTGGACGATGCCGTCGATGGCATTGAGTCGGTCGAGGGCCGTGCGTTTTTCGCTGCTCGTCGTGTCAGGCCGTGCCTGAAAACCTTTGGCAAATTGTGAGGGCTTCATTCAGCGTCCTTTATGCGCATAAAGTCAGGGGAGCATCTCCGCTATTTCGTCGGCGCAAGCGCGCACTTCGACTGCGGCGAGCCGCGCACCACGATCGCTCATCTGCAGGACCGTTTGACCGAGAGCCATGGCCTGCTTGTACGCTTCGCGAGTGGGTATTTGTGTTCTGAGCAACGGGAAACCGAGTTCCTCCAGCGCGCGCTTCAACTCGCGGGTGAGCATGCGCTTCTCTTCGGTCTTGTTCAGCAGGAAGACGGCTTTCAGGTCTTCGTTCATGACCTGCGCCTGCTGAATCAGCTTGACGAGTCCAACGCTCGACCAGTAGTCGGCCGGTGAAGACGAGGTGGGGATGACGGCGACCGTAGCGGCCAGCAGGACCACGCCAGAGACCTTCTCGGTAATCGACGGTGGGCAGTCGACGATGATGATGTCGTAGTCGCCGATGAACTTCTTGATCTCGCGGTGGATCTGGCCACCCGCCTCAGAAAGATTCACCACCGGGAACGGAATCCCAGTTTCCCCGTCTGTGGATGCGCTTGCCCAGTGGACCAGCGTGTTCTGGCCGTCGGCATCGACCACGAGTACACGCTTTCCCCTTTCGTGGAATGCCGCGCCGAGATGCATCGCGATCGTGCTCTTGCCGACCCCGCCCTTTTGCTGCGTGACTGCGATTATCTCTGCTGCCAATTGGTTTTCTCCTTTTGCTAATTGTTTTGGATTTTACCTGGATTAAGTTGCGATTCAACGGCAGTTGTATGATTTTCATCGCACAGCATGAAGGATTGGCCATTCGGCCAAGGTTTATGCGCATAAAGGTCGGCGAATGCGAGGCATCTGGACGGTTCTGGTTACGGAGGGCGTACTTGACGAACGCATGGAAATCGTATGGTTGGCCGCGTAGAGCAGGACCGGCCGACAGATTTATGCGCATAAAGGTTGTGGCGACGGATGACTGGCTGGATCTGAAATTACTCTCGACATTCATTAGGCACATCGGGCGCCAAGTGCCCTCTTCTGCGAGTGCTGCTTTATGCGCATAAAGCCCGAGGGGGCGAGGTGATGCCGCGTCGATCCGGAAGAACAGCACCTGGCCACCGCGCTTCAGCAGGCATCCGAAGTCGAGCCCACGCGACATAACGTCCCCAACTTTATGCGCATAAATCTGCCGGCAAGTGCCGGTCAGCGGCTACGCGATACCTCAGTGATCCATCGATCGGCTCAGGCCATTGCATCCTTATGGGCTGTCTGCCTCAGTGCCTCCAAGTCCCAGCTGCTTTCATCATTCATTACAACCAGCCCGAGGGTAGATTCACGAGCCACTTCTGCCCTCTCCGGCCTGGCCGGTAAAATTCGTCCCTGTGAACGGTCCCCCACGAAACCTGTTCGACCGATCGCGTTTACGACAGGCTTTGGGTGCCGTTGAGTTCACTGCACCGATGTCCGTCCGAGTGACCAGACGGGCACCGCTGTTCCCAATGCAATCCATCTTCCCCGACCAATCTCGCCTTGAACCCATGATTACGATCTATCACAACGCCCGCTGCTCGAAGTCCCGCGCCACTTGCGAGTTGGTCTCGACCACATACAACACGGCCAATGAATCGGTCGAGGTCGTCGAGTACCTGAAGACTCCGCTCACGGTCGACCAGTTGAAGGCTCTGCACGCCCAATTGGGTGGTCCGCTGCGCGACATGATGCGCACCAACGAAACTGAGTACGCGGAGCTCGCACTCGATGCCGATGGCGTGACTGATGATCAGCTCTACGAAGCAATTGCGCGCCATCCGATTCTGCTGCAGCGTCCGATCGTCGTGCGTAACGGACGTGCCGTGATCGGCCGTCCGCCGGAAAACGTCGCCGCGCTATTCGACTGATTTGAGCCGGTTCGCCCGATCTGCGTTTCGTCTTCTTCGGGCAGATCCTGCCGGGCGGTCGTTTCGTGCGCAGGTCTCGCACTCGCGGTCGTTCTCTACAACCTGCCCTGCCGGGTTGGCCGCTCGCGAAACGGTGAATCTCCGCGCAATATCCAGCCGCACAGTCGCGCGGCGCGTGTCGTCACGCGAGTTTCACCGCAGGGCGGCACACCGCGCTGCGCGTCGACGCCTGTCGCGATCCCGAGAATCGCCCGGTGCCATCGGGCTTCGCGCCAATTTGTCCACAAGGTTGTGAACAAAATCTGTGGATAAATCTCCCGCCAGCCTCGCTTATCCACAGTTGCCATGCGCATCGCGCGCGCGGCCCTTCCGACCATCTGACATACCGCCATTTTCTCCCACGCCTATGATGGGGTTTCTTTCCACTGCGCTTCGTGCGCGCTACCGGGGCAAACCGGGGAGGACACTGAGATGGCCTATCAAGTTGCGGTCGTGGTCGGCAGTCTGCGCAAGGCTTCATTCAACCGCCAGCTCGCGCATGCTGTGACGTCGCTGGCACCGGCCGATTTTTCGTTCGAGTTTCTCGACATCGGCGTGTTGCCGCTTTACAGCCAGGACTACGACGCCGACTATCCCGAGGTCGCGCGTCAATTCAAGCAGAAGATCGAGGCCGCCGATGCGCTGCTCTTCGTGACGCCCGAGTACAACCGCTCGATCCCCGGCGTGCTGAAGAATGCGATCGACTGGGGCTCGCGCCCGTGGGGCAAGAACTCGTGGAGCGGTAAGCCAGGTGCCGTACTGGGCACGTCGCCGGGGGCCATCGGCACGGCGCTTGCACAGTCGCACCTGCGCAACGTGCTCGCCTATCTCGACGTGCCGACGCTCGGCCAGCCCGAGATGTTCATCAAGCACGATGCCACGCGGATCAACGAAAAAGGCGAGATTGTGAACGACGATACGCGCAAGTTCCTGCAGGCGTTCGTCGATCGTTATGCCGAATGGATCAAGCGTCAGTTGGGCCGCTAGGCAACGGCCGCGGCGCGGCCGAGCCGGTGGGGCCGCGGCAGAGAGTGGCCGGTAGCGGCAGGTAGCGGGTCGTGCCGCGGCGCTCACACTACATGCGCCGCGGCAAGCGCTGCGCACGCAGTGTGGCGCGCGCAGGCGGCAGCTTCTTTAATGCAGCGTCGGACGCTGCCCGGTCACGGGCCGATCCGGCGCGTCCGATGCACGGTGGTCGTGCGAGTCTTCTTCGTATTCGATGAATTCGTCGGGGATGCGCGGCGCGGCAGCACCTGCGGGTTGCGTCGCCTGCGGCGCCGCAGGTACGTCGACGCGCGCCCCGACTGTCCTCCCCATCACGGCGCCCGCGCCCGGCGCACTGGCCGATGCGAGCACGGTGGCCTCGGCCTCGTTCACCGGCCGTGACGGTTGTGCCGTGGCCTCGGTTGACGAGCGCGCAGATTCACCGGCGGCGCCAGGCCGAACCTCGTTCGCTTCGTCCTGCGCCGACTGTGCTACGCGCCGACGCATGGCTTCAGCCAGATTGGCGAGGCCAAGCTCGTCGAGTGCCGAATGCTCGCGTGCAACGGGATCGGCAGCGTCCGTCGCGGCCCATGTCCAGTTGCCGCCGCGCACGGCGACTTCGAGTGCGTGCTCGCCGCGCAGCGTATTGCACGCGAGGTCCACGCGCGCTTCGTCGGCGACGCGCACGCCGATCAGCACATTGCCCGCCGGTGCTTCGGGTTCGGGCGGCGCGCCCGTATTCGCGCGCACGTCGCCCGTCGTGGAGAAGAAGCTCGCGACGATCCGCTCGATGCCGGCCAGCACACCTGACTCGTGTACCGGCAATTCGATGTCGCTGGCAGGGAAGCCGCATTGCAGCAGCGCTTCCTGCGCATGCCGCGCCTTGTCGTAGGTCTCGAAGAGACCGGTCACGGTCTGTTTCATGGCTCGTTCCTCCTCATAGCCGTTTCCACGTGCCGCAGACGGATACCGCAATCCGCGTGCCACGAAGCTCGCTCATGCGTAGCCCGCCGTGCGCACGGCGCACACCGGCCGCGTGCCCAAGGTGCCCCGCGTGCCATTTCGACCTACAGTGTCGCGTCCCGTTCCCGCCGCGCGCGCCCCTGGCGATCGTGCTGGATCGCCTCCAGCATTTTCTCCAGCAGGGCGATGTCGAACGGCTTCGAGAGCACGCGCACATCCACGCCGCGCGTGCGCTCCAGCTCTTCCGCGTAGCCCGTGACGAGGATCACCGGCAAGCCGGGCTCGCGCGTCTGCAGCGCTTCCGCGAGATCGATGCCGTTCATCGTGCCCGGCATGTGGATGTCCGAGAGCACGAGGTCGAAGTGCGGCGCATCGTCGTCGCTAGCGCGCGCGGCGCGGGCCGCATCCACGAACGCCAGCGCACTCGCCGCGTCGTTCGCGCAGGTGACGTGATGGCCCATCATCTGCAGCAGCGCCTCGGTGCCCGCCGCGACTTCGTCGTTGTCCTCGACGAGCAGCACGCTCAGCCCTTGCGGCGGATTCGTGCTGTGCTCGCGCGGCTCGGCTTCGCGTTGCGCGGCCGGCGCGGCGCTCGCGCGCGGCAGATAGAGATGCACCGAGGTGCCGGCGCCAATCGCGCTGTCGATCGCGGCCAGCCCGCCCGAGCGCTCGCAGAACGCGAAGACCTGCGGCAGCCCGAGCCCCGTGCCCATGCCCTTCGGCTTGGTCGTATAGAGCGGCTCGAAGGCGCGCGCGAGCACATCGGGCGGCATGCCGACGCCCGTGTCCTCCAGCGCGACGTGCACGAACTCGCCGTCGAGCGGGAAGCCTTCGCCCGGCCGGAACGAGATATTGCGCGCCCGCACCGTGAAGCGTCCGCCATTGGGCATGGCGTCGCGCGCATTGACGGCGAGATTGATGAGCGCGAGCTCGAACTCGGCGACGTCCACCCGCACGGGCCACACGGCTTCGTCGACGTCCATGACGAGCGCGACCTTCGCGCCGAGCGAGGCGCGCAGCAGCTCGCGCGACGCGGGCAGCCAGCGGCCCACGGGAATCGTCTCGTTGCGCAGCGGCTGCTTGCGCGCGACGCCGAGCAACTGGCGCGTGAGCGACTGTCCGCTCTTCAGCGCGCGCTCGACGGCGGAGATTTCACGCTCGAAGCCCGTCACGCCGCGCCGTCGCGCGATCTGCACATTGGCCGAGACGATCATCAGCAGATTGTTGAAGTCGTGCGCGACGCTGCCGACGAGATTGCCGAGCGCCTCCATCTTGCGCGACTGCCGGTAGGCCGATTCGATCGAGCGGCGCATCGCGGCTTCGGCCTGCCAGCGTTCCCAGGCTTCCTCCTCGGCGGCGAGGCGGCGCAGCGAAAGCCAGATCACGCACCACAGCGCGATCGACGGCGTGAACATCGAGATGATCAGCACGCTCAGGTGCCGGTACCACGCGGACCAGACCGCCGAGGTGCGGTAGAGGCAGGCGACATAGACCGGATACGCGCCCACGCGCCGGAAGGCGACGATCGCGTTGTCGCCGAGCAGCCGTGAATGCATGCGCACGACGCCCGCTTCCTTGTCGAGCGCGAGCGCGGCTGCGAGCGGCGAGTCGGCCGTGATGGCGGCCGGCGTGGCGGCGCCAGATACGCCGGTGCTGCTCGACGGCGCCGTGCTCGCCCCGGTCGCAGATCTGGCGCTATTAGAGGATGCGGCGCTCGCCGAGGCCTGCGCAAGCGTCGCGCGAGGCGCGCGTGCACCCGGCGGCGGCTCGAATGCGAGGATCGCACCGTCGCTGCGCACGAGGCCGAGCGCCATCGGCGAGTCGTCGCCCAGCAGCTCGCTGTAGAACTTGTCGAAGTAGCTGGGCCGCAGCGCGACCGAGACCAGCCCGGCGAACTGGCCCACGGCGTCGTGGCGCGCGATGCCGGTGTTGAAGACGGTTTCGCCGCTCACCTGCCCTTGCATGACGCGCGAGACGTGGTCGAGCATGCGGCCATCGCGGATGCCCACGAAGTCGTCGCGCGTGGCGATCGACACGCGCGGCGGCGGCGAATAGCGGCTGCTCGCGAGCAGCTCGCCGTCGCGGCCGAAGATCGAGACGGCCGCCACCTGCGGATAGCCGCCGCCGATCGCGTCGAGTTTCTCGTGGATCTGCGCCTCGTTCGCGCGGATGCCGTCGTCGTCGAGATCTTCCACGCCATCGACGATGCGAGCATCGAGCGCATCGTTCATGTCGAACACCTTGAGCGCATGCTCTTCCGCCACGCGCACGGTGCGCAGCGTGGCGTCGGTGGCGTCGGCCTCGCGCGTGCGCAAGTCGTTCCACGCCATCGTGGCGACATAGATGCAGGGCAGCACGATCGCGGCCAGCAGCAGCGCGATCAGCGTGCGGCGGCGTACCGTGAAATCGTGGCTGGGCGCCGCCGGAAACGGCACTTCGTCGGCGCGCGGCGGCGGCAGCGAGCGATCGTCGGGCCCTGCGGGCCGGTCGGGATTCATCGTAGGGATAAGGCTGAAGACGGCGGCGGACCTTTGACATGATAAACGACCGGGCTCGCGCTTCGGGCCGTTCGAGCCTCGGATGCGCTTTCCATCTGCGCGGACGATGCGTGCGCCGGCTAAGCAGGCGGCCATCATGCGCCGCCGCAAAGTGGATTTAAGCGCGCGCTACGGCGTGCAGTTAGAACGATTTCTCCTGGTGACCCCGTGATTGCGCGACGTTCCGCGTAGCGCAAACGTACACAAAAGCATAATCGCCGGCCTTTAATTAGGGGATGGATTGATTATTTCTTGAAATCGACAAAAACAAGTCATTTTTGTTCGTCGAACGATTGTCGACGAGTTGCATTTGGTTCAATTTGCTTCGAAAATCGCTGCCACGATAATTAACATGCGCAAAAATGGCCGTTGCCTGGCGCACAACAGGCCGTGTTTTTCGGGGTGTCCTCAATCTGTAAGGCAAAGAAAGCGGCCTA
Organism: Paraburkholderia oxyphila NBRC 105797; assembly: GCF_000685075.1. Lineage (GTDB taxonomy): Bacteria > Pseudomonadota > Gammaproteobacteria > Burkholderiales > Burkholderiaceae > Paraburkholderia > Paraburkholderia oxyphila. The sequence goes on along the minus strand of NZ_BAYD01000019.1, from coordinate 51,771 downwards.
AATACGCAGCCGCTTCGCATCGGTCGGGCGCGCGTCGAGCCGCGCCATCGATTCAATCAGTCAGCCGACGGTTCCATACAGTACGCATAAAAATGTGCGCGCACGCTAAAGAACTCGCGTTCGCAGCCGTTAATACGCCTTAACGCATTCCGTCCCACGCACATTCAATCTGCATAGCCATGTCCTTGCCCATCGTGATCGCCGACGACTCGCTGCTTGCCCGCAAGGTGCTCACGAAGGCGCTGCCCGAGGGCTGGGACGTCGAGATCTCCTACGCGTCGAACGGACAAGAAGCGCTGGCGTTGTATCGCGCCGGGCGTGCGCCGGTCATGTTTCTCGACCTCACGATGCCTGACATGACGGGCTTTCAGGTGCTCGAAGCCTTGCAGCACGAGGATCTGAACACGTTCGTGATCGTCGTTTCAGCCGACGTCCAGCCGCGCGCCCAGGAGCGCGCGCTCGCGCTCGGCGCGATGGCGTTCGTGCCCAAGCCGGTCACGCAGGAGGCGCTGCTACCCATCCTCAAGGAGTACGGGTTGTATGCCTGATCGAGTGTTCACGGAATTGCAGCGCGACGCGCTCCAGGAGATCGCCAATCTCGGCATGGGCCAGGCCGCGACGCGACTGTCGGGGCTCCTCAACGCCTTCATCGAGCTCTCGGTGCCGCGTGTGCGCGTGGTCGCCGTGAGCGAGGCGGCGCTGGCGCTGCGCGAGATGACCGGCATCGACGGCCCGGTCACGGCGGTGCGCCAGGGCTTTCGCTCCGAGATCAAGGGCGAGGCGCTCGTGATCTGCCGCAGCGGCGAGATCGCCGAGCTGGGCGCGCTGATCGGCGGCCCGTACGCGCACGCCACGCGCGATGCGCTCACCGAGCAGGAGCTGATCTTCGACGTGGCTAACGTGCTCTCGGGCGCGTGCGTCTCGTCGATGCTCGATCAGCTCGGGCGCATGCCGGTGTTCTCGCAGCCGGGGCTGCTGGGCGAAGCCATCATGCTCGACGAGGTGTTCCAGCCCGGCATGCTCGCCTGGGATCTCGCGCTCCTCGTGGAAGTCAACTTCGCGCTGGAAGACCAGCGCTTTCGTGCGCATCTGGTGATGCTGATGGCCGAGGAATCGATCCATCACGTGAGCCGGGCCATCGACGCGTTGTTGCACAGCCTATGAATACCCGTGACCTGCCGGACCCGCCGCCATCGACGCCCGCCATGCCGCTGTCGCTGTCGGACCTCGTCGTGGAGCGCGTAGGCTTTGGCATCTTCGTGCTCGACCGCGACATGAACGTGCTGATGTGGAACCGCTTCATGCAGGACCACAGTGGCGTGGCGGCCGCCGACGTGATCGGCCGGCCGGTCTTCGAGCGCTTTCCCGACCTGCCACGCGCCTGGCTCACGCGCAAGGTCGAGAGCGTGTTCCAGCTCGGCAGCTTCGCGTTCAGCTCGTGGGAGCAGCGGCCCTACCTGTTCCGCTTCGATCACGACCGTCCCATCACGGGCGGCGTGGACTACATGCAGCAGGACTGCACCTTCATGCCGCTCATGCGCGAGCGCGAGGTGATCGCCGTGTGCGTGACCGTCTCCGATGTCACGCATGTGAGCGTCATGCAGCGCGAGCGCGAGGACGCGGTGGCGCGGCTGCGCGAATACGCCGACCGCGACGGCCTCACGGGCATTGCGAACCGGCGCTTTTTCGAAGGGCGGCTCGCCGACGAATTCGCGCGCTGGCAGCGCTATGGCGGCGAGATGTCGGTGTTGCTCTTCGATCTGGACCACTTCAAGAAGATCAACGACGAATTCGGCCACGTCGCCGGCGACACGGTGCTGCGCGCCATGGCGCAGCGCGTGGCGCAGGTGGTGCGCAAGCAGGACGTGTTCGGGCGCTTCGGCGGCGAGGAGTTTGCGCTGCTGTTGCCGTGCACGACGCTCGACGACGCGCTGCACGTGGCCGAGAAGATCCGTCACACGATCGGCGACGCGCCCGTGGAGGTGCAGGGCGTGGTCGTGCCCGTGACGGCGAGCGTGGGCGCCGCCGCCGCGCGGCCCGGCGCCCCCGATTATGAGGTCATGATCAATGAAGCCGACGCGGCGCTCTACCGGGCCAAGCGCCAGGGGCGCAACCGCTGCGTCGCGCTGGTTCACGAGCTTTCCTAATTTTTTGGCTGTAGATGGCCGAAAATCACGGCAATTCAAGCTGATTTGATGTAATTCGCGTCATGCGGTCATCCGTGTGATTGCGCGTCTCCTCGCGCGGCGCCTGCGCCGGGTCCAGACCCCCGCCTTTCCCCGCTCTGTCCCCGCCGCCGTTGACCGGGCCGCGACTGCGGCGGCCGGCAAAGGTTGCTATACTTTTGCCCGTTTCCGGCCTCGGACCCTGAACGGTGTTCCGGCAGGGCCGGTGCCTCGCGCGTGTCCGCGCGCGCGGGCGACCCGCGGCATGCGGGCCCGAATATCTGAAAAGCCCCGTCGAGGGCGACCCCAGCGGAGAAGCGTCTTGGCCGTTTCCAACCTCGTCGTGGACGATACACATCAAACCGACGCCGCCGCCGCTTCGTCGGGCAGCTCGTTTTATCTGGCGATGCGGATCCTGCCGGCTGCGCAGCGCGACGCCATGTATCAGGTCTACGCCTTTTGCCGTGCTGTCGACGACATCGCGGACAGCGACCTGCCGCGCGCCGAGCGTGCGGCGGGGCTCGAGCAATGGCGCGCCGACATCGACGCCTGCTACGCCGGCACGCCGCGCGCCTCGCTCGCGGCGCTCACGCGCCACATCCATACGTTCGGGCTCGCGCGCGAGGACTTTCACGCGATGATCGACGGCATGGCCATGGACGCCGCGGAGGACATCTGCGCACCGGACGAGGCCACGCTCGACCTCTACTGCGACCGCGTCGCGAGCGCGGCGGGCCGCCTGTCGGTGAGGATTTTCGGGATGGACGAGGCGCCCGGCCGCCTGCTTTCGCATCACCTCGGGCGCGCGCTGCAGCTCACGAACATCCTGCGCGACATCGACGAGGACGCGGGCATCAACCGCTGCTACCTGCCGCGCGAGCTGCTCGCGCGCGAGGGCATCGCGGCGTCGAACCCGCACGACATCGCCGCCGATCCGTCGCTGCCGCGCGTGTGCGCGACGCTCGTGAAGCGTGCGCTCGGCCACTTCGCCGAGGCCGACGCCATCATGGACCGCACGCCGCGCGCGCAGGTCAAGGCGCCGCGCATCATGTCGGGCGTGTACCGCGTGCTGCTCGAGCGCACCGTCGAGCGCGGCTTCGATCTGCCGCGCCCCAAGGTCGTCAAGCCGCGCGCGCGGCTCATGTGGATCGTCGCGCGCTACGCGTTATTCTGATGCCCCGGCTCGTCCACGTGATCGGCGCGGGGCTTGCGGGCCTCGCGGCGGCCATCCGGCTGCAGCGGCGCGGGGTCCAGGTCGCGCTGCACGAGGCAGCCTCGCAGGCAGGTGGACGTTGCCGTTCGTACTATGACCGCACGCTCGCGGCCACGCTCGACAGCGGCAATCATCTCGTGCTGGCGGGCCATGAAGCCACGCTCGACTACGTGCGCACGATCGGCGCCGCCGACGAGCTCGCGGGACCGGCCGAGCCGGCCTTCGCGTTCATGGACCTCGCGGCGCGCTCGTGCTGGACTGTGCGCTTTTCGCGCTCGCGCGTGCCGTTCTGGATCGGCGACGCCAACGCGCGCGTGCCGGGCACGAAGGTGTCGGACTATCTCGCGCTGCTGCCGCTCCTGTTCGCCAAGCCCGGCCGCACGATGGCGCAGACCATGCGCTGCGACGGCCTGCTCTGGGAGCGCCTGCTGCGCCCGCTGTTTCTCGCGGCGCTCAACGTCGAGCCGCGCGAGGCCAGCGCGGAGCTCGCGGCCACGCTGCTGCGCGACGTGCTGTCCGCGGGCGGCGAGGCGTTCCGGCCGCTGGTGGCGCGCAACGGTCTGTCGAGCGCGTTCGTCGATCCGGCGCTGCGGATGCTCCAGCACGGCGGTGCGGCGATCCGGCTCGATTCGCGCCTGAACGGGATCGCGTACGACGACGCGGCGGGCCGCGTCGTCGCACTCGATTTCGAGAGTGGCCGCGTCGCATTGGGCGCCGATGAGGCCGTCGTGCTGGCGGTGCCGGCCGCCGCCGCCGCCGCGCTCGTGCCGGCGCTGCAGACGCCGCAGCGCCACACGGCCGTCGTCACGGTGCACTTCGCCGTGACGCCGCCGCCGGGACTGGCCACGCCGATGGCGCTGGTGAGCGGCACGGCCGATTGGCTGTTCGCGGGCGCCGGCCGCATTTCGGCGACGATCCACGATGCCGCCGCCGTCCGCATGTTCAATGCGTTCGATGCGCTCGACGCGGGCACATCCGAGGCGCTTGCGCGGCGCGTCTGGGCCGACGTGGCGGGCGCGGCGTCGCTGCCGCCCGAGCCGCTGCCCGCGTGGCAGATCTCGCGCGAAGCGTGCGCGACCTTCGCGGCCGTACCGCAAGAAGAGCTGCGCCGCCCCGCGGCGCGCACCCGCTGGACCAACTTGACGCTCGCAGGCGACTGGACCGCCACCGGCCTGCCTGCGACGATCGAAGGGGCAATCCGCTCGGGCCGCAAGGCTGCGGATCTGCTTTAAGTCTTAAAAATCAGGATGTACCGATGAACGATCTTTCAGAGGCCATGCCGGCCGACGACCTCGCGAACGCGCTCGGCGCGGCGCCGACGCTCGACAACGCGAGCGCGCTTTTGCGCGCCGCGGCGCCCGCCGACGTGAGCGACGCGCTCGATGCCGCCGTCATGCGCGCGACCGACGCGATCCTCGCCGACCAGCGCGCCGATGGCCACTGGGTGTACGAGCTCGAAGCCGACGCCACGATTCCCGCCGAATACGTGCTGCTCGTCCATTACCTGGGCGAGGAGGCGAACCTCGAGCTCGAGGGGAAGATCGCGCGCTACCTGCGCCGCATCCAGCTGCCCGGCGGCGGCTGGCCGCTCTTCACCGACGGCGCGATGGACGTGAGCGCGAGCATCAAGGCTTACTTCGCACTCAAGATGATCGGCGATGCGGAAGATGCCGAGCACATGGTGCGTGCGCGCGAGGCGATCCTCGCGGCGGGCGGCGCGGAAAAGGCCAACGTGTTCACGCGCATCCTGCTCGCGCTGTACGGCGTGGTCAGCTGGTACGCGGCGCCGATGATGCCGGTCGAGATCATGCTGCTGCCCAAGTGGTTCCCGTTCCATCTCTCGAAGGTCTCGTACTGGGCGCGCACCGTGATCGTGCCGCTGCTGGTGCTGGGCGCCAGGCGCCCGGTGGCGAAGAACCCGCGCGGCGTGCGCATCGACGAGCTGTTCCGCGGCGCGCCCGTCACCGTGGGGCTGAACGAGCGCTCTCCGCACCAGAGCAAGGGCTGGTTCGGCTTCTTCCGCGCCGTGGACGGCGTGCTGCGCATCACCGATCCGTTGTTCCCGGCGTATCTGCGCCAGCGCGCGATCGACGCGGCTGTTGCGTTCGTCGACGAACGCCTGAACGGCGAAGACGGCCTGGGCGCCATTTTCCCGGCCATGGCCAACGCCGTGATGATGTACGACGTGCTCGGCTATCCCGCTGATCACCCGCATCGTGCGATCGCGCGCCAGTCGGTGGAAAAGCTCGTGACGGTCCATGCCGAGGAAGCGTACGTCCAGCCGTGCCTCTCGCCGGTGTGGGACACGTCGCTGGCCGCGCACGCCCTGATCGAAACGGGCGACGCGCGCGCGCATGAAGCGGCGCGGCGCGGCCTCGAATGGCTGCGCCCGCTGCAGATTCTCGACGTGCGCGGCGACTGGATCTCGCGCCGTGCCGACACGCGTCCGGGCGGCTGGGCATTCCAGTACGCGAACCCGCACTACCCCGACGTTGACGACACAGCCGTGGTCGTGGCGGCGATGCGCCGCGTCGACCAGATCGACAACACCAGCGATTACGACGAGCCCATTGCGCGCGCACGCGAATGGGTGGTCGGCATGCAGAGCAGCAACGGCGGCTGGGGCGCGTTCGAGCCCGAGAACACGCACGAATACCTGAACAGCATCCCGTTCTCCGATCACGGCGCACTGCTCGATCCGCCGACGGCCGACGTCTCGGGCCGCTGCCTCTCGATGCTCGCGCAGCTCGACGAGCTGCCGGCGGCGAGCGAGCCGGCGCGCCGCGCCTACAACTACATCCTCGCCGGGCAGGAAGCGGATGGCAGCTGGTACGGCCGCTGGGGCATGAACTACATCTACGGCACGTGGACGGCGCTGAGCGCGCTGAACGCGGCCGGCCTCGAGCACGCGGATTCGCGCATGAAGCGCGCGGCGCAGTGGCTCATTGCCATCCAGAACGACGACGGCGGCTGGGGCGAGGACGGCACCAGCTACAAGCTCGAGTACCGCGGCTACGAGCGCGCAGCGAGCACGGCGTCGCAGACGGCGTGGGCGCTGCTCGGCCTGATGGCGGCGGGCGAGGTGAACCATCCGGCGGTGGCGCGCGGCGTCGCCTGGCTGCAGGCCACGCAGCGCGAGCACGGGCTCTGGGACGAAACGCGCTTCACGGCCACGGGCTTCCCGCGCGTGTTCTATCTGCGCTACCACGGCTATCGCAAGTTCTTCCCGTTGTGGGCGCTCGCGCGCTACCGCAACCTCAAGCGCGACGGCATCACGCACGTGCGCGTGGGCCTGTGACGATGGTGGTTGCTTCTGCCACCCCAGCCGCTGCACGCCCACGCGCCATGAATGGCACGCTGCCCGTGATCGCCGTGACCGGCATGGCCTTCGAGGCGAGCATCGCGGCGGGCAAGGGCGCCGACGGCATCGAGGCGGTCTACGCCGCGCGCGCCGACCTGCTCGAACGCGCGCTCGCGGCCGCGCTCGATCGCGGCGCCTCGGGCGTCATCAGCTTCGGCACGGCGGGCGGCCTCGGGCCGGACCTCGAGCCGGGCACGCTCATCATCGCCAGTGCCGTGGACGGCCCGTTTGGCCGCGTCGCCTGCGATGCGGCCTGGAGCGAGCGCATGGCCGCGGCCTTGCTCGACTCGCCGCTGGCCGCGCAGACGCGGCGCGGCGTGGAAGCCGCCGTGGCTGCGCCGCTCACCGGCGCGGCGGACAAGGCCGCGCTTCACCAGTCGAGCGGCGGCGCACTGGCCGTCGACATGGAGTCGCATCTGGCGGCCGCCGCCGCCGCCGCGCGCGGCCTGCCGTTCGCGGTTTGCCGCGCGGTGGTGGATCCGGCCTGGCGCAGCCTGCCGAAGGCGGCAATGGCCGGCCTGCGCGACGACGGCTCCACCGCCGTCCTGCCGATCCTGCGCGAACTCGCGCGCGACCCGCTGCAACTGGGCGGCCTGCTGCGCGTGGCCGCCGACGCCGGCGCGGCGCGCAAGGCGCTGACGGCCGCGCGGCGCGTGCTCACTGCATCTGGCGCTTTTTTTCCTGGCTGATCCGGCGGTTTGTCGGAGCGGGCTATTGCAATACCTAGGGAAAACCCTATATCTGGTAACATACTAAGTGTTAACCCTAGGTCTGTCTTTGAGATCTGGGGGACAGAGCATGTACAGGAGTTACCAGCCATGAATTTTCATACCCGCAAATGGGTCAAGCCCGAAGACCTCAATCCCAACGGCACGCTGTTCGGCGGCAGCCTGCTGCGCTGGATCGACGAAGAAGCGGCCATCTACGCGATTTGCCAGCTCGATAACCAGCGCGTCGTGACCAAGCTGATCTCGGAGGTGAACTTCGTGAGCTCGGCGCGTCAGGGCGACATCATCGAGCTGGGCATGAAGGCAACGCACTTTGGCCGCACGTCGATCACGCTGCGCTGCGAAGTGCGCAACAAGGTCACGCGCAAGAGCATCCTGACGATCGAGAAAATGGTGTTCGTGAACCTCGGTGCGGATGGCAAGCCGGCGCCGCACGGGCGTGAGCAGATCCGTTACGCTGATGAGGCTTACGAGCGCTATCGCCAGACGGTGCAGTCGGCGGCTGATGCCACGGCGATGGCGGCGGCGAATGAGGCCGAGCGCGAGGCGGAGCGCGACGAGGAAGCGGTGCACTGAGTTGAGTGGCACGGCGCCTTGAAAAGAAAAACCCGGCAGGCTTGTGGCCTGCCGGGTTTTTTTGTGCCTGTGTCCATATCAATTGAGATTGAAACTTGAACGCGATACCTCGCCGACCAAGTTAACCTTCGATTGAGGATGAATATCATGAGGCGCTTCATGAACTACGTGAATATGCGGGATGCCAAGACGTCTTTGTCGCGGCTCGTTGAGGATGTCGAACTCAGGCGAGAAACGGAAATCATCATCGCTCGCGGCGGCCGGCCAGTTGCGCGTCTCGTGCCGCTCGCTCCGGTCACATCTGTTGAGCGGCGCATCGGTGTTGCCAAGGGAATATTCGAAGTTCCCGACGATATCGATGCCCGCGATGATGAGGTCGCCGCGCTGATCAACGGGAGGCGCGAGTGAACATGCCGTTCACTCGTCAGTGCATCTCTTTCGGAAACGCCACGTTGAACTGACGCGCAAGCCTTTCGAGGCGACGATCCAGGGTCCAAAGACTCGCGCCGGGCGTCATCAACGTCGATGCGAGCAAGGTGAGATCGACGCCTCCACAACCCCGCCCGTAAAGCTGCTCGGCTTCGACAAATTGCATGACTTCCGACGATGTCGCTTGCTGTGCACGACGGAGCAATCCGATATCGCTGAGTGTGCGGGCGCGAGGCGCAGGCGGGGTGCCGCACGCCAATTCGAGGAGTACGAGCGAGTGCGTCAGCGCCTGGTCGCTCGTGATGAGCTGGATGAGCGTCTCGTTACGCTGCCGAAAATGGTCTACCCACACTGAGGTGTCGATCAGAACGTTCATCCGGCGCTCGGCTCGCTGCGGCGTCGGGGAATCTCGGGCATGTCGGGCGCCGTTCCTCCGAGCGCTGCGAGGCGCTTTGCCGCCTGGACCCGGACGAAAGTCTGTATAGCTGCGCGGAACAGTTCAGCCTTGTCCATGCCAGGTTCGGCAAGCTCAAGTGCTTGTTCGTACAGCGCGTCGTCAATAGTGACCGTTGTTCTCATGGCAGCCCCCAAGTTGATGCGTGTATGCATCAATATTAGCATCAAATAACAAGGGGCTTGGAGAAAACGTTCCGGCAACAGGGAGGGCGCGCCGCCCGCTCACAGGCGGCGCTAACGTGAGGCGCGTATCAGGGCGCCGATGCAGGCTGCGCAGGCACTGCCGCCGCGCCTGGCGCCGAAGCGGCGGCGGGCGCCGTGGCCGAAGCCGCCACGGGCGCGGAAGCCGAATGCGCGGCCGCCGCAGCGGACGCCGGTTGCGCGGGTGCAGCCGCCCCCGACGTTTCACCCGGATCTTCGTAGTTCGGCAGCCCGTTGTTCGAACCGCCGGACCCGCCCGATCCACCCGGCGCACCGGGTGCGCCCGCACCGCCCGAATCACCCGGATCCTCGTAATTCGGCAGCCCGCTGTTCGACTTGCCAGCCGCTCCTGCAGCCCCAGCCCCAGCCCCAGCCGCCCCCGCCCCGCCCGACGTGCCCTCGCCGGCACCCGGTTCTTCGTAATTCGGCGGCGGCGCGTTGTTGTTCTGCGAGCCACGAATCAGCGATTCGCGCTGCTGGCGGTACGCGTCGCGCACGAACGAATACGGGTCGAGCGCCGCCTGCTTGAGCAGGTCGGTGGCGCCGAGCAGGTTCGCGCGCGCGCTCACGAACTGCGCGAGATACAGCGGGTTGCGCACCGCGGGCTCGATGTAATTGATGACGTTGAACTTCACGTCCACGCCCATGCCGATGCCGTCGCGAACGTCACTCGGCCCGAACAGCGGCAGCACGAGGTAGGGGCCGGCCGGCACGCCGTAGTGGCCCATCGTCAGGCCGAAGTCCTGATGGTGCTTTGGCAGCCCGGCGAGCGTGGCGAAATCGATCAGGCCGCCCAGACCGAAGGTCGAGTTCATCGCGATGCGCATGAGGTCTTCGGTGGCGTCGGTGATCTTCAACTGCAGCAGGTTGTTGGCGAAGTTGCTGACGTCGCCGAGATTCGAGAAGAAGTTCGTGATCGCCTGGCGCAGCGGCTGCGGCGTGACCTTCTGATAGCCCTTCGCGATCGGCTGCGCGACGTAGGTATCGAGTTTGTCGTTGAACTTGAAGATCGCGCGATTCGCGGGCTCGAACGGGTCGCCCGGCTTGCGCTCGGGTCCCGTGGCGCAGCCCGACGTCACGAGGAGCGCCAGGCTCGCCGCCGCCATGGTCAGCGCGGCTTGTTTTTTAATCATTGATCGATCCCCTGGATTTGCGATCGTGCGCGCTTGGCGCGCGGCTTGCCCATCAGCACCGGCTGGAACACCACGGCGCCGATCAGCGTACAGAACAAGGACAGCGCGAGCAGCTTGCCCATGCTCGAGGTGCCCGGATGATGCGAAAGCCACAGGCTGCCGAACGCCGTGGCCGTGGTGGCGGCCGAGAACAGCACTGCATGCGTGAGGCTCGAATGCAGGAGGCCCGTCTGCCCCGCGCGCCAGGCCATCACGAAGTAGATTTTGAACGCCACGCCCACGCCCAGCATCAGGGGAAGCGCGATGATGTTGGCGAAATTGAGTTGGATACCGAACACAACGCACAACTCGAGCGTCACCAGCGCGGAAACCAGCAGCGGAATCAGCGTGCGCAGCACGTCGCCGAAATGGCGCAGCGTGATCCACAGCAGCGCCGTGATGAGCAGCACCGACCAGCCCGCCGCCTGGAAGAACGCGAGGATGATCACGTTGGCCGAATGCAGGACCGAGATCGGGCCGCCGATCGCATTCGGCTCGGCTTTCTTCACCGCGTGCGCGAAGCGCGCGAGCATGACGTCGTCGTTGGGATCGACGCCCGCCGGCACGCGCGGCGCGATATCCACGATCGCCTGGCCCGTGATGGGCGAGACCCAGTCGTCCACCATGGCGCGCGGCAGGTTCTCGCGCGTTATCGGCGAGGGCTGCAGCAGCCGCGCGAGCTGCGCGAAGGCGAGCTTGAGCGGCTGGCTGAAGGCCGCTTCGGCGCGATCGCGCGTGGCCGCGTTCGCGTTGGCGAGCTTCATGAGGCCGTCGGAGAGGTGTTTTGCCTCGGCGGCGCCCGGCCCCGGGTGATCGCCTGCCGCGAGCACGAGCTGGTTGGCCGCGCGCTTGAGGATGTCCACGCGCACGGCGTCGGTGACGGGTGCGGACGGCTGCTGCGTGAGCGCGGGCAGCAATTGCTGCGCGGCGCTCGCGATCAGCATGAGCTTTTGCTGCTGGTCGTCCGGGATCAGCGCGCTGAGCGTGGTGGCGCGGGCCACTTCGGGCAGCCTGGATAGCTTTGCTGCAATCTTGTCGGCTTCGGCCAGGTTCGGCGCAAGCACGCTCACATCGTTGATCGAGATGACCGGCGAGTTCTTGAGCGCGATGAGCGTCGCCATCGACTCGGTATGCGGATCCTTCAGATGCAGCGGATTGAAGTCGAAGCGCAGATGCAGCAGCAGCGGCGTCGCGCCCAGCACCACGATCAGTGTGCTGATCAGGACCGGCTTGCGATGTTCGGCGAGCCACTTGTCCACGGGCGCGAGGAACGCGAAGCCCGGGGAGGCGCGCTCGCCCTTGGGCTTGAACACGCGGATGAGCGCGGGCAGCACCGTCATGTCCGCGAAGTACGCGACGAACATCCCCACGCCGGCGATCTGGCCGAGCTCGGAGAGGCCCTTGTAGGCGGTGGGCAGGAACGAAAAGAAACTTTCGGCGACGGCGATGGCGGCCAGCGTGAGCGGCACGCCGATGGTGCGCGCGGTCTTCAGGAGCGCGGCGTCCAGGCGGTCGTCCTCGAAGCGCTCTTCGCGGTACTTCACGCCGAACTGCACGCCGAAGTCCACGCCGAGCCCCACGAACAGCACCATGAACGCGACCGACAGCATGTTCAGCGAGCCGATCATCATGAGGCCGAGCGCGGCGGTGATGACGAGGCCGATCACGAGCGTGATGAGCACCGCGGCGATCAGGCGGCCCGAGCGCAGCGCGAGCCAGAGGATCACGAGCACGACGATGGCCGTGATGGCGCCGTTGAGGGCGGCGCCGTCCTGCACCGAGGCGAACTCCTCGTCGGCGAGCGGCTGCTCGCCGGTCAGGCGCACGCGCGCGCCGAATTCGCTGTCCAGATGCAGCGAGGCGGCCGTGTCGCGGATCGCCTGCGAGGCGCTCGCGCCGGCTTTGAGCGCCGCGAAGTTCAGCACCGGCTGAACCGTGACGAACGCGAAGGCGGGCTTCGCGGCGGCATCCTTGTCGACGAGCGCGCGCCACGAGAACGCGGCCGGCTTGCCGGCGAGCACCTGGTCGACCACGTCGGCGGCGTTGCCGAGGAGCGAGGCCATTTGCGGCAGCTTCACCTGGCCGATCGTGAGCGGCAGTTGCAGCGTGGTCGTGAGCGTGCCGGCGAGGCCTGCCAGGCTCGGATCCTTCGCGAGCTGATTCACGAGCGGGCGCGCCTGCACGAGCTGGCCCGTCGTGGAGAGCACCGTTTGCGTGGACGGAAACAGCAGCCCGTTGTGCTCGAAGAACGGCCCGCCCGCGGGCTGCGAAACGGCGCTGAATTCGCGCGTATCCTGCTTGAGGGCTTCGGCGAGCTTGTCGGCGGCGGCATCGGCGAGCTCGGGCGCCTGCGCCTCGACCACCACGAGCAGCGACGAACTGCCGTTCGGAAACGCCTTGTCCTTGGCGTCGCTGAGGGCGGCCCATTCGCCCTTGTTCTCGACGAGGCCGCTGACGTCGGTGTTGATCTTGAAATGCTTCACGACGTACACGCCGCTCAACGCGGCGAGAACGAGCGCGAATGCGATGACCCACGCCGCGCGGCGTACCGACCAGGCGACGAGGTGAATGATGAATGGCTTCAGCATAAAGGCGAGGCGGCCTTGTTAATTGACTGTTCTTGATGTGAAGCGCTCAAGTATACCGGCCTCGCACATCGCGGCGCGCCTCGCGCACACGAGCCCATGCGTCAAAGCCGTTATACTGGCCTGGCCGGGGCGGGATCGGGCCTCGGGTGAGGCCACCGATCGAAGCTTTTTTCGTGCTGCCGTGCCGGCGCCCGTTATTCACTGTTCCAAGAACGCGTATGAAACGTTATCTGACCGCATTCCTCGCCGCCGCTTTCCTGTCGGGCGTTTCTGGCGCCGCCCTCGCGCAGTCCTCGCCGGACGCCATCGTCAAGAGCGCGGTGGAAGGCACCGTGAAAGCGATGCAGGCCGACCCGCAGGCGCGTGGCGGCGACATGAACAAGATCACGAGCGTGGTCGAGACCCATTTTGTGCCGGCCACCGACTTCCAGCGCACCACGCGCATCGCGATCGGCAAGGCCTGGACCACGGCCACGCCGGAGCAGCAACAGAAGTTGTATGAGCAATTTCAGCTCCTGCTCGTGAAGACCTACGCGTCGTCGCTTTCGCAGCTGCGCGACGCCCAGGTCACCTTCAAGTTCTTGCCGTCCAACACCGGCGGAGGGGCGAAAGACACCGTCGTGCAATCGCACGTGATCAGCAACGGCGGCGACGATGCCATCGATTATCGCCTCGCGCGCACCGCCAACGGCTGGAAGATCTACGACATCAACATGATGGGCGCGTGGCTCATCCAGGTCTATCAGACCCAGTTCGCCGACCAGATCGCCAAGGGCGGCATCGACGGGCTCATCAAGTATCTCATCGAGCATAACGCACGCAGCTAAGGCGTCGCGCTGGCGCGGCCGCCGCCGCCGCGCCCACTTCGCTCTTTGCCCGTGACAGACGGCGCGTCCTCCGCAAGAGGCGCGCCGTTTGCATTTCAGGCGCCCGCGCGCTTCCTGCGGTTCTCCACCGCGAACTTGATCAACTCCGCCTGACCTTCGATATCGAGCTTGCGCTTGAGATTGAGCCGATGCGTCTCGACCGTGCGCACCGAAAGCCCCGCGCGTTGCGCGATCTGCTTGCTCGACAGGCCTTCGGCGAGCGCATCGAGAATGTCCAGCTCGCGCGGCGTGAGGCGCTCGATGGGCGTCTCCTTGAGCGATGCCTGCAGCATGCGCGCGCCCAGTCCCGCGCTGAAGTACGTCTGCCCCGCCAGCACCGCCTCGATCGCGCGCACGATCTCGGTGGCCGGCGAGTCCTTCAGCACGTAGCCGCTCGCGCCCGCGCGCACGGCTTGCGTCACGTACTCGACGTTGTCGTGCATCGAGAGCATCAGCACGCGGATCGCCGGGAAGCGCTCGTGAAAGATGCCCGCGAGCGCAATGCCGTTCATGCCGGCCATGCCCACGTCCATCAGCGCGAGATCGGGCTCGAGCGCGGCGGCGAGCCCGATGGCTTCGTCGGCGTTGCCCGCCTCGCCCGCGACTTCGAGGCCCGGCACGGCTTCGAGGCGCGCGCGCAGGCCGTCGCGCACGAGCGGATGATCGTCGACGAGCACGAGGCGCGCCGGTTTGCCTGATTCGTTCATGGCGTCTTTTCTTCTCTTGTAGCGTGGTTCAGGCCGTATCGCGCGATGCCGCGCCGGCGGCGTCCGCCGTCGTGTGTTGCGTAGCGTTCGCCATGCTGGCGGGCCGTATCGGCACCCATGCGGCGACCACGGTGTGGCCCGGCTTCGAGCTGAGCGTGAGCCGCCCGCCGAGCGGCTCCAGCCGCTCGCGCATGTTGCGCAGGCCCATGCCCGCGCGCGGATCGGCCAGCGCATGCGCCACGTCGAAGCCGCGGCCATTGTCGGCGATGGTGAGCGTCACGCTGTTCTGCGCGATCTCGAGCGTGAGCGCGGCGCGGCGTGCGCCGGCGTGCTTCACGATGTTGGTGAGCGCTTCCTGGGCGATGCGGAACAGCACCGTGTTGACGGCGTCGGGCAAGGGCGCCGCACCCATGTTCGTGCGCGGGCCGGCAGCGTTGGACTTGGCGCCCGACTGCGTGAAGCCGATCTCCATTTCCGACTCCTCGGCCAGTTCGCGCGTCAGTTGCTCGAGCGCGGCGGCAAGGCCGAGGTCGTCGAGCATCGCGGGGCGCAGCGCGTGCGAGATGCGGCGCACTTCGCGCAGCGTGTCCGAGAGCCGCGCGAGACCGGTGGACAACGAGGCTTCCGCCGCGGGGACGCGCGCCTCGCCGCGCTCGAAGCGCGCGAGCGCCGACTCGAGCAGCAGCTTCGCGGAAACGAGCATCTGGCTGATGCCGTCGTGCAGCTCGCGCGACAGGCGCGCGCGCTCCTGCTCCTGCGATTGCACCACTTGCTGCGCGAGGCGCTTGAGCTTCGCGTCGGTGCTGCGGTACTCGCTCACGTTGAGCACGAGCGCGCCGAGCGCGAACACGCCCACGCCCGCGAGGGCGATGACGCCGAGCCATTGCAGCGTGCGCTCGATATTGGCCGAGGCGCGCTCGTCGATATGCGCGAGCGCGGAGTCGACATCGTCGAGATAGATGCCGGTGCCGACCATCCAGCCCCAGCGCGGCAGCGCGACCACGTAGCCGAGCTTCGGCGCGAGTTTGCCCGTCGATGGCCGGTGCCACATGTAGCGCACGAAGCCGCCGCCGTGCGAAGCCGCGTTCACGAGTTGCTGAATCGTGAGCGCGCCTTGCGGGTCGCGCAGGTTCCAGAGATCCTGGCCGACGAGGCTGGGCTCGCGCGGATGCATGAGCGAGCGGCCGTGCATGTCGTAGACGAAGAAGTAGCCGTCCGGGCCGAAGTCCAGCTTTTGCAGCACGGCGAGCGCGGCGCGCTGGCGGGCGGCGAGGTCGGCGGGCACGGGCACGGATAGCGCGGCGGCGCTGGCCGAGGAGGCGGCATGGGTGGAGTCGGCGCCCGGGGCGGCTTTATCGCCGGCTTCGGGCGCATACAGCGGCGCGATCGCGCTCGTCGCGAGCTCGACGTAATGGCGCAGCTCGACTTCCTTGCTCGACAGATACGCCGCCTGCATCGTGGCATGTTGCGTGCGCGCGAGCGCGGTCGCCTGCTGCCGCACGCCGATCCCGATGCTCGCAATGGCGGCGAGAAACGGCACCACCGCGAGCAGGAAGATCTTCGTCTTCAGGCGGTCGTTGAAGAAAAATGGGGCGGGCATGGCGACGTTCGGATGCTGAGCCTGCAAGCATACCCGGAGATACTTGCAGGCGGCGCGCACCCACATTTTTCGAGATTACCGGGCAGGCGATGATGGCGGGCGGCGTGGCTGCGGGACCTTTCTCGCCGCGCCGAACGGGGGCAGCGCCGCTCGTGCTTCCGTCGCCGGCATCGTTCGATGCCGTCTGGACGGCGCCGGCGGTCCAGTGCTTCCGTACGAACCCGGGCGTGCACATCGTGGCGATCGCCGTGAACACCGAAGCCGACTACAAGGCGGCGGCCTGCGCGGGCGTGGACGCGGTGCTGGCCGATTCTCCCAAGCAGATGGTGCCGCTGCGCGAGGCCTTGCGACGTGGCTACACCTGCCCTTGAGGACGCAACAACCTACGTAGTTGTACGTAGATTGCTTACGTAGTTGTGCGCTTGTGGCAGGCGGTGCGAAGGCGAATACTACACGGCCATGCGGTGGGCATCGACGACCCACTCGACCTAAAACCATAAAACCGGAACAGGAGACGGCATGAGTCGGACATCCAGCCTTATCGTCTGGACGCTAGTCGCGCTGCCAGGCGCGTTCGCGTTCGGCACCATCGCGCTCGCGCACGGCGAGCGAATCAGCGCACTGTGGATCGTGATCTGCGCCGTGTGCGTCTACCTGATCGCGTACCGCTTCTATAGCCGCTTCATCGCGAGCACGGTCCTGCAGCTGGACGGTTTGCGCATGACGCCGGCCGTGCGCCACAACGACGGGCTCGACTACGTGCCCACCAACAAGTACGTGCTGTTCGGCCACCATTTCGCGGCGATCGCGGGCGCGGGCCCGCTGGTGGGCCCGGTGCTGGCCGCGCAGATGGGCTACATGCCCGGCATGCTGTGGATACTCGCGGGCGTGGTGTTCGCGGGCGCCGTGCAGGACTTCGTGGTGCTGTTCCTCTCCACGCGCCGCGATGGCCGCTCGCTCGGCGACCTCGTGAAGATGGAGCTCGGGCCGATCCCCGGCGTGATCGCGCTGTTCGGCACCTTCCTCATCATGATCATCATCCTCGCGGTGCTCGCGCTGATCGTGGTGAAGGCGCTCACGAACTCGCCGTGGGGCACGTTCACCGTGGCCGCGACGATTCCCATCGCGATCTTCATGGGCCTCTATGTGCGCTACATCCGCCCGGGCAAGATCGGCGAGATCTCGATCATCGGCTTCGTGCTGCTGATGGCGTCCATCGCGTTCGGCCAGCACGTGCATGATTCGCCCACGCTCGCCGCGATGTTCACGTTCACGGGCACGCAGCTCACGTGGATCCTGATCGGCTACGGCTTCGTGGCCTCGGTGCTGCCGGTGTGGCTGCTGCTCGCGCCGCGCGACTACCTCTCGACGTTCCTGAAGATCGGCACGATCCTCGCGCTCGCGATCGGCATCCTGATCGTCGCGCCGGAGCTGAAGATGCCGGCCTTCACGAAGTTCATCGACGGCACAGGCCCGGTCTGGTCGGGCAACCTGTTCCCGTTCCTCTTCATTACGATCGCGTGCGGCTCGGTCTCGGGCTTCCATGCGCTGATCTCGTCGGGCACGACGCCCAAGCTGCTCGACAACGAAACCAACGCGCGCTTCATCGGCTATGGCGCGATGCTGATGGAATCGTTCGTCGCGATCATGGCGCTCGTGGCCGCCTCGGTGATCGAGCCGGGTGTGTACTTCGCGATGAACGCGCCGCTCGCCGTGCTCGGCACGACGCCCGACGCCGTCGCGCACACGGTGGGCCAATGGGGCTTCATGCTCACGCCGGATATGCTCACGCACACCGCGCAGGCCGTGGGCGAGACCACCATCGTCGCGCGCGCGGGCGGCGCGCCCACGCTGGCCGTGGGCATGGCGCAGATCCTGCACCAGGTGATCGGCGGCGAGGCGATGATGGCGTTCTGGTATCACTTCGCGATCCTCTTCGAAGCGCTCTTCATCCTGACCGCCGTGGACGCGGGCACGCGTGCGGGCCGCTTCATGCTGCAAGACCTGCTCGGCACGTTCCACCCGGCGCTCAAGCGCACGGAGTCGTTGCCTGCGAACCTGATCGCGACCGCCTTGTGCGTGGCCGCCTGGGGCTACTTCCTCTATCAGGGCGTGGTCGATCCGCTCGGCGGCATCAACACGCTGTGGCCGCTGTTCGGCATCTCGAACCAGATGCTTGCCGGCATCGCGCTGATGCTTGCCACCGTCGTGCTCTTCAAGATGAAGCGCGAGAAGTTCGCATGGGTCACCGCCCTGCCCACGTTGTGGCTGCTCATCTGCACGCTTACGGCGGGCTGGCAGAAGATTTTCGACAGCAATCCCAAGGTGAGCTTTGTCGCGCACGCGCAGAAGCTTTCGGCGGCCATCGCGGACGGCAAGATCGTCGCGCCCGCGAAGTCGCTCGAGCAAATGCAGCGCATGGTCTTCAACGACTATGTGGACGCGGCGCTCTCGGGGCTCTTCATCTTCGTGGTGGTGAGCATCGTGGTGTACGGGCTGATTGCGATTGCGCGCGCACGCCGCATCGACCGTCCGACTGTGCAGGAAACGCCGTATGAAGCGATGCCGGCGGGCGGCGCGGCCGTCGCGGCGAATCGCGTGCATTGAGCCGGCGCCACGGACTGGAACTGGACGGAGCACATCATGTTCTCGGGACTTCGCGACAACGTGCAAACGGCGGGCCGCTATCTGGGCCAGGCGATGCGTCTGATGGTAGGGCTGCCGGATTACGAGGGCTACGTCGCGCACATGCGCGCGACGCATCCCGACCGGGCGCCGATGACCTACGAGGAATTTTTCCGCGAGCGGCAGAACGCGCGTTATGGGTCGGGCGCGGGGAAATGCTGCTGAGGACCGATTGAACGGAGACGTTCGCTAACCTGGCCATGTACGATACGAAGCGCGACGGTGAAGACCGCCGCGCTTTTTTATTCCTGGTTGCGGATTGGTGATGAATGTGGAAAGACGTTGATCGGGAGTCGTTGATCAGGTTCTGCGTCGTTGAATCAATTTTGATTGACGGATATATTTATCAGCTGAATCTATCAGGTGAAATATGAGCACTGACAACGCTGCATCTGCCAATGTGTATCAATTTGGCGTCCATCAGAATCTCAGCCCTGCGGAATTGTTTTTCTAAGTTGCCGTCGAGGAGACATGCAAACAGCTCGGGGTAGAAGATGTTGAGGCCGTCGTGGCAATTCTTTGTGGACAAAACTGGATACCCACGCGCGCCAAACCAAACGGGGTTACGAAAGGAACATCCGTTGCGTCTCTGGTATCGCGCAAGCTATTGAATTACGATCTCAAACGCAAAATTTTGCCGACACTGACCAATGCGAGCGTCAAAAAGCTCAAAGTGATGATGGTCAGAAACGTTGGCACTTTTGTAGGACGTACCGTTCCGGTAGTAGGATGGGCCATCGTCTCTCATGACGTGGTCATGATCGGTATCAATTCGGTTCAGCATTACAATCGACTCGTCAAACGAGAAGACAGGGTTTTCTAATGACGACTCAGACCTGGATGGAGCTCGAATCTTTCACCAGAACAGAGGCAGGTGTTCGGGCGAGCAAGCCGGTCACTGCGTCTGACCGGTTGGAGGATGATCTGGACTTGACTGGAGACGATGCCGATGAATTCATGGGCAAGTTCTTCGAGCGATTTCCGGTAAAACCCGGTGACTACGAATTCAGTCGATATTTCTCGGAAGAAGGTTTTAACCTGCTAGCCATTCTCGCCATGCCGTTTTCAAGGAAGCAACAAAAAAAATACGATAAACAACCACTGACGGTGGGTATGTTGGAACGCGCGATTAACCTCGGCGTGTGGGACAGTGAAAAATTGGCAGGTTGAGCAGCACTACCCACATGTTCGAATGACCTCGCGGTAGTGACAACCGGCCGCGATCAGGCCGTGCCGAAAAGGCACGATCGAGACGCTTCGTTGCGACACCAGGCACGATCGCAGGCGCCACCTCTACGCGAGGCGCAGCGCTCAATTTCCGCCCCGCCTCGCCGTTAACCCGAACGAGATTCCACACCAATTCGACGCATGACGCCGCTGTGGCGTGATGCAAGGATTCGAATCGTCGGGAAAGCGGATTGCAAGTTTGCCGGGGCAACACCTCACCTTGCACGCCACGCACAGCATGGCGTCCTATGAAGAAATCACTCATGGTCTTGCATCGACTGGGCGCCGCCTCGCTTGCGCTCATCCTGGCCGCAACGGTTGCACCCGTTTGCGAAGCTCAATACACCACTGACTGGGTGGCCAACACTTACGGCACCAATGCGACCCGCGTGGGCAACGTCGCGCGCTCGATGTGGGTCGCACCCGAAGGCATGATCTACACCTCGTCGATGTGGGACGAGAACGAGGGCGGCGTTGCCCTCTACCAGAACGGCCAGAGCCAGGGCTCGATCGGCGGCCACGGCGATTTCCAGGGCGGCGCGATCACGGGCAACGCCACGTCACTGTTCGTCGCGATGCAGTACAGCACCGCTTACGGCAGCGGCAACGTCGGCCGCTACAACCGCGCGAGCGGCACGCGCGATCTGCTCATTCCCGTGAGCGCCGACACGACCGAGAAACTCGCCGATGTCATCACCGGGCTCGCGACCTCCGGCACGCTGCTCTATGCCAGCGACTTCCCCGGCAACCGCGTGCGCGTGTACACCACGGCCGGCGTCTGGCAGAGCGACATCGGCGTGACCGGGCCGGGCGCGCTCGCCGTGGACGCCGGGGGCAACCTCTGGGTCGCGCAAAAGAGCGCGGGCGCGGTGCTAGAGTTCAGTCCGGGCGGTCAGCTTCTGAATACCATTCAGCTGGCTTCCACCGCGCAGCCGTCGTCGCTGTATTTCGATTCGCAGAACGTACAGTTGATGATCGGCGACTCCGGTCCCGACATGAACATCAAGATCTACAACGTGACGGGCACGCCCGCTCTTGCCGGCACGTTCGGCATTCAGGGCGGCTATCTCGACACGACCACCGGCATCAAGGGGCAAGTGGGCGCCAAACGCTTTACGCGCGTAGCCGGCATCGGCAAGGACGCCGCGGGGAACCTGTACGTGCTGAACAATCCGTGGGGCGGCTCGTGGGATCTCGGCCGCAATGGCGGCACCGATCTGCACGCCTACGATGGCAGCGGCAATCTGCGCTGGATGCTCCAGTCGGTGAACTTCGAAGGCAACGCGGTGCCGGACCCGGCCACCGACGGCGCGATGTTCTACAGCGGCATGAACGTGTATTCGGGCACGGCCGGGGGCACCTTCGTGGCCAACACCATCGACCCGATCACCTATCCGAACGACCCGCGCATCAATCTCGCCGACCCCGCGCGCGGCGAGCATTTCGCGCAATTCGCGAACGTGGGCGGACAGCGCATTCTCGTGGCCGCCGGCCAGAATCCCGATACGTTCTACTTCTTCCACTTCAATCCGGCGGGCGGCTATATCGCCATTCCCGACTACACGCTGCCGGGGCCGGCGTTCAACACGACGGCGCCGGTCCGCAATGGCTTTTGCCTCGACAGCAAGGGCGATCTCTGGGTGGGGCTCGACAAGACCAACGTCATTTCCCACTATCCGCTGACCGGTTTCAATGCAAGCGGCCAACCGCAATGGGGCGCCGCGATCACCACGCCGACGCCGGCCACGCTCTCGCGTCTCACGCGCATCATCTACCTGCCCGAAAGCGACACGATGATCCTCGCGGGCATTACCGGCAGCACCGACTGGACCGCGGTGGGCTCGCGCGTCGAGGTGTATCACGGCTGGCTCGCCGGCAATACGACGGCGCCGAATCCGGTGATCACCCTCACGAGCGCGAATCCCAAGTCGATTACGGCCGCCGGCAATGAGCTGTTCGTGGGATACGTGCACACCGTGCCCAATATCGACGCCTTCAACCTCACCACGGGCGCGCTCGATACCACGCTCATCGACAGCAGCCCGAATACGGTCTACGTGGGCAACGACGTGGACTCGATGTACGGCCTGCGGGCGTATCTGCGTTCGACCGGCGAGTACGTCGTGACGAAGGACAACTACAACGGCTCGAGCATCGTGGTCCAGCGCTGGACGCCGCCGGCCGCAAGCACGGCCGCAAGCACGACCGCGACCGGCGTGAGCGCGGCCATGACGGCGGTGAAGGCGCTGCTGGTTTCGCCGTTCAGCGCGAAGTAATGGCATCGCCGGGCCGCCGCGACGGCGATGCCTACGCAGCCTCGCGCCGCGCGGCGTCGTCGCAGTGCCTGAGCCACATGTGCCGATACGCGCTTTCGATATTCGCGGCAAAGCGCGGTGCATCCATGAGCGGCGAAGCCTCCATGCGGGCGCGCAGCCCGGCGCGCAGCCCGGCCAGCCGCGGCCGGTCGCGCGCCAGTTCGACGGCGATGCGCACGAACTCGTCATCGGTGTGCGCGACGAGCTCGGGTACGCCGAGGTTCGCCGCGATGCTCCAGCCGCCGCGGCTTGCCGCCGAGCGGCCCGTGCGCGTGACGACGGGCACGCCCATCCAGAACGCGTCGAGACTCGTGGTGTGGCCGTTATACGGAAACGAGTCGAGCGCGAGGTCGATGCGGTGGTAGGTCTCCAGATACTGGTGGCGCGTCTGATGGCCGACGAACGCCACGCGCTCCGGGTCGATGCCCTGCGCTCGCGCGCGCTCTCTGAGCGTCTCGCGCGGTACGCCCGGCGGCGCGAGCAGCAGCAGGCGCGCATCCGGCACGGCGGCCAGCACGCCGCTCCACAGGCGCAGCGCGTGGTCGGTGAGCTTGGCCGGATTGTTCAGGCAGCCGAAGGTGAGCGGCGCGCCCGCCGCCGCCGGCAGGGCGTTGACCTCGAGGCCGGCAACCTGCGCCTCGTAGCACCAGAACGCGTCCGGCAGGCGTAACGAGCGCTCGCTATAGAGCGCGTCGCGGCCGGGCTCGCCGGCCGGGTCGAGCCATGGGTCGGTGAGCCGGTAGTCCATCGCCGTGCTGCCGGTCGTGCCCGGGTACGCGAGCCACGCGAGCTGCACCGGCGCGGGCCGCCGCGCGAACACCAGGCGCCGTCCGGCGGCCATGTGCATCGTGAGGTCGACGAGGATGTCGATGCGGTCGTCGCGGATCTGCTGCGCGAGCGCTGCGTCGTCGAGCGTGTGCACGTCGCGCCAGACATCGACGAGTGTCTTGATGTGCTGCGTCATGGCGTCGGGCTTCGCGACGCTCGCATAGCAGACGATCTCGAACGCCGCGTGGTCGTGATGCGTGAGCAGCGGCACCGTGAAAAGCGCTTGGCAATGCGAACGGAAATCGGGCGAAACGTAGCCGATGCGCAAGCGCCGTCCGGGCGCGAGCGCGTCTTCGCGGGGCGGCGGCGCATCGTGCGGCGCGCTTCGAGATGCCGCTTCGAGCAACGGCGCATCGTGCGGCTGTGTGCGTGCCGCTTCGATCAACGGCGCCTCGAAGCACGCCGCGAAACGCCGGCACTCGTCGAGCAACGCCTGCGGGTCGTCGGTCTGGAAGGCGAGCGCGAAGATCAAGTCGTAATGCGCGATGACGATGTCGTTGCTGCGGTCGTTTGTGGCGCTTGCCAGCGCAAGCGTTTCCCGATACGACGCCACCGACTCGTCGAGCCGCCCCATGTCGAGCAGCACATTGCCGAGCACTGCGTGTGTGGCCGGGTCCGTGCGATCCAGTTCGATCGCGCGGCGCAGCGCCGCTTCGGCCTCGTGCAGCCGCTCGCCCTTCAGCACGAGGCCGAGGTGATGCCATGCGAGCCGGTGATCGGGCTGCAGCACGACGGCGCGGCGCAACGCGCTGGCGGCCTCGTCGGGACGCGCGACGCCGATCAGCGTGCCGAGGTTGTAGTGCGCATCCGCGAGTCCCGGAGCGAGCGCGACGGCTTCGCGCGCCGCGGCTTCGGCTTCCTCGCGATGCGTTTTCGCGAGCGTGTGCGCGAGATTGACCCAGGCGACGGCGAAGTCCGGCTTGAGCGCCACCGCGCGCCGCAAGGCCTGCGCCGCTTCGTCGGGGCGGCGCTCGCAGAGCAGATTGCCGAGGTTGAAGTGCGCCGCGACGAGTTCGGGGTCCAGCTCGATCGCTCGGCGCAGCGCGGCTTCGGCCTGGTCGGGGTGCGTATCGGCGAGCAGGTGCCCGAGACGGTTCCACGCGGGCGCGAAGCCCGGATCGAGCTCGAGCGCGCGGCGCAGCGCGGCCTCGGCGGCGTCAGGCTGCGCGGACACGAGCAGCGTGCCGAGGTTGAAGTGCGCGTGCATGAAATCGGGGCGCAGCTCGATCGCGCGTTCGAACGCCGCTTGCGCCTCTTTGGGCCGCGCCGTGCGCAGCAGGTTGCCGAGGTTGTTGTGCGCTTCCGCGAACGCGGGATCGAGGCAGAGGGCCGCGCGCAGATGTGTATCGGCCTGCGCGGCCTCGTCCGGGCCGAAGGTGTTGGACAGATAGAAGTGCGCGGCAGCCAGTGTCGGATCGAGCGCGAGCGCGCGGCGCAGCGCGGCGCGCGTGTCGTCGATACGGCCCTGCATGCACAAGGCGGTGGCGAAATCGACGAGGCGCTGCGCGTTCTGGTGCGGGGCGAGCGATTCGCGCAATAGCGCGGCGGCCTCGGCCGTGCGGCCCTGCTGGTGGGCGATCAGGGTGCGCAGGTGCAGCGCTTCGGCATGCTCGGGCGAGTGTGCGAGCACGGCGCGGCAGTGCTCATCGGCAGCGGTCAGCTGCCCGGCGCGCCAGGCGGCGAGTGCGGCTTCGTACATGGTGGCTAGCGTGGCTTTCGTGGCGATCGGCATGGCCAGGCCGGCGGCGCGCGCGGTCGCAACGCCGGGCCGGGCGCGGCATCCGGTGGATGGAAAACCCGACATTGTGCTGGCGCCGCCATCCCGAAAACGGCTGCCGTCGCGCCGCCGCGATCTGCCGCAACAAAAACAGAAAGGGCGCAACGGCGTGAACCGTTGCGCCCTCTCGAGCACCGTGCAAAGGCCGTCGTCCTTGCGGACGCGGCCTTCAACGCCGCTTAGCTCGCCGCGACAGTCGCGGGCTTTTTGGTCTTGGCCGCGTTCTTGATCTCTTCGAGCTTGATCTCGACGTGACGCGAGAACACGTAGTCAGCCGGACGCTGGCTGTCGAGCGGGATGTCCTTGGCGAACGCGCCCGTGGTGCGCGGGCCCGACAGCGCGACGCGCGCGGCCTTGAGCGGATGCGCGACCGTGTCCATCACGGCGGTAGCCTCGAAGCCGCAGTGGACCATGCAGTCCGCGCACTTCTCGTACTTGCCCGTGCCGTACTTGTCCCAGTCGGTGGTTTCCATCAGCTCCTTGAAGGTCTTCACGTAACCTTCGCCGACCAGATAGCAGGGCTTCTGCCAGCCGAACACCGTGCGCGCCGGGTTGCCCCAGGGCGTGCATTCGTAGGTCTGGTTGCCGGCCAGGAAATCGAGGAACAGGCTCGACTGGCTGAACGACCACTTCTTGCCGTTGTTGCCGCGCTTGAAGATCTCGCGGAACAGGTTCTTGGTCTTGTCGCGGTTCAGGAAGTGCTGCTGGTCCGGTGCGCGCTCATAGGCATAGCCCGGCGAGACCGTGATGCCGTCGACGCCGATCTCGCCGACCGTGTCGAAGAACTTTGCCACGCGCTCGGGCACGGCGTCGTTGAACAGCGTGCAGTTGATGTTCACGCGGAAGCCGCGGCGCTTGGCTTCCTTGATGGCCGCGACGGCCTTGTCGTAGACGCCTTCCTGCGAAACCGAGTGGTCGTGCGCTTCGCGGTCGCCGTCGAGGTGCACCGACCAGACGAAGTACGGATTCGGCTCGTAGTCGTCCATCTTCTTTTCCATGAGCAGCGCGTTCGTGCAGAGATACACGAACTTCTTGCGCGCCATGATGCCCTTCACGATCTGCGGCATTTCCTTGTGCAGCAGCGGCTCGCCGCCGGCGATGGAAACGACCGGTGCGCCGCACTCGTCGACGGCTTCGAGGCACTCTGCCAGCGACAGGCGCTGGTTCAGGATGGGATCCGGATAGTCGATCTTGCCGCAGCCATTGCAGGCGAGGTTGCAGCGGAACAACGGCTCGAGCATGAGCGCGAGCGGATAGCGTTTATTGCCGCTGAAATGCTGGCGGAAGATGTACGCGCCAACGCGGACTTTTTGTAGCAGCGGAATAGACAAAGCGTGTCCTCCTTAAACTTCGCGTGCGACGAGCGGTTGCAAGAGCTTCGACGGCAGCTTGAATTCGACTTTTTCTTCACGGCCCGCCATCGTCGACACCTCGACAGGCCCCAACGCGCGCAGCGCGTCGATCACGTTTTCCACCATTTCCTCGGGCGCCGACGCGCCGGCCGTGATGCCGACGGTTTGCGCATGGGCGAACCACTCGGCCTTCACTTCCGAGCCGTCCGCCACGAGGTAGCTCGGCAGACCCGATTCGCTGCCGATCTCGCGCAGGCGATTCGAGTTCGAACTGTTCGTCGCGCCCACGACCAGCAGCACGTCCACTTGCGAAGACAGCTCGCGCACCGCGGCCTGGCGGTTTTGCGTGGCATAGCAGATGTCACGCGTGTCCGGGCCGACGATGTCGGAGAAGCGCTTGAGCAACGCGTCGATGATGCCGCGCGTGTCGTCCACCGAAAGCGTGGTTTGCGTCACGTACGCGAGCGGCGCGTCGAGCGGCAGGTCCAGCCTGGCCACGTCCGCCTCGCTCTGCACCAGCAGCACGGTGCCCGGAATCTGGCCGATCGTGCCTTCCACCTCCGGGTGACCGGCATGGCCGATCAGGATCAGCGTGCGGCCCGCCGCGACGTACTGGCGGCCCTGCACGTGCACCTTGGTGACGAGCGGACAGGTGGCGTCCAGCACGTCGAGGCTGCGTTCGTCGGCGGCGCGCTCGACGGTCTTGGCGACGCCGTGCGCGCTGAAAATGGCGACCGCGCCCTCGGGCACTTCGTCGAGCTCTTCCACGAAACGCGCACCCTTCTCGCGCAGGTTCTCGACCACGTGGCGATTGTGGACGATCTCATGACGCACGTAGACGGGCGCGCCGTGCTTCTGCAATGCACGATCGACAATCTCGATCGCGCGGACAACCCCCGCACAAAAGCCGCGGGGTTGGGCAAGGATGACTCGCATAGGGTGGCGAACTCCGACTGCCGCGGATTCCGAAAGAGCCATCAAGACCCGTTCGCCGCGACCATCATATTAATAAGGTGCTGATATCTGCATGCATCCGCCAGAGGGGGGCGGAAAAAACCAGACGCGCATTTTAACCCCATCGCCGCCGCTTTGCTGCGTAGCGAACGGGAAGGTGCGGCGCGCACGCGACGCCAATCGGAATCGGCCCCCCAATCAGCCCCATTTTGCGGCGTTCCAGCAGCGGGTTTACCGGTGACACAGCCTGTGACACTCTCGGGGGTATTGCGCAGTGCAACAGGATGCGGGAACCCTTAAACTAACGTCCCCCGCACCAGGCCGCATTGCGTCTTGCGGGACCGACCCCATTCTGGACGCTTCATGGAACCCGATCAATACGACGATTTTCCGGTAGCGCGCATTTTGCTGCCGAAGGCGCTCCGAGCGCCTGTCGGCGTGATCTACCATGTCGCGCGCACCCTCGATGACATTGCCGACGAAGGCGACTGGAGCGCCGAGGAGCGCCACCTGCGCCTCGCCGACTTCCGCGCCGGGCTCGACGCTGTGGCGCAAGGCCGTCTCGCGCCCGTGCATCCCGCGCTGTTCGCGGAGCTCGCGAAGGTGATGGTTCAGTGCCGGCTGCCGCTGGAGCCGTTCTACGACCTCGTGTCGGCGTTCGATCAGGACATCGATGCCACGCGCTATGCCGACCGCTTCGAGCTGCTCGACTTCTGCCGCCGCTCGGCAAACCCGATCGGTCACCTTATGTTGCATTTGATCGACGAGGCCACGCCCGAGAACCTCGCCGATTCGGACGCCATCTGCACCGCCTTGCAGCTCATCACCTTCTTGCAGGATGTGCCGGCCGACTGGAAACGGGGCCGCATCTACCTCCCGCAGGCCGACCGCGAGCGCATGAAAGTGAGCGAGGCGCAGATCGCCGCGGGCAGGGTGGATGGCGCATGGCGCGCGCTGATGGAGCACGAAGTGGCGCGGGCGCGCGCGCTCATGGTGAGCGGCGCGCCGCTCGCGCTGCGCGTGCCGGGCCGCTTCGGCCTCGAGCTGTGCAGCGTCGTGCACGGCGGCCTGCGCATGCTCGAAGTCATCGAGCGGGCGGACTACGACGTATTTCGTGCGCGTCCCCGGCTGGCCGCCGCCGACTGGGCTGTGGTGCTGATGCGCACGGCGGCCATGTGGCTGTCGCGCCGCGTGGGTGCGCGCATGCCTTCGATCGAGAGTAACAACGCATGATGACAACGATTTTCTTTGCCGTGTCCTGCCTTTCGCTCGTGATCTGGCTGGTCCTGCTGTTCGGCCGCGGCGGCTTCTGGCGCGCGCGCCCCGCCGCGCCGCTGCCGCTGGTCGAGCCCGCGGCGGGCTGGCCGGCGGCGTGCGCCGTGGTGCCGGCGCGCAACGAGGCGGACGCGATCGGCGAGGCCGTCACGTCGCTGCTCGAGCAGGACTATGGCGGCGAGTTTCACGTCATCGTGATCGACGACCACAGCACCGACGGCACCGCCGAAGCCGCGCGCGCCGCCGCGCTCGCGCTGCGCTGCCCGGAGAAGCTCACGGTGGTGAGCGCCAGGCCGCTGCCCGCGGGCTGGTCGGGCAAGGTGTGGGCGCAGTCGCAGGGCATCGAGGCCGTGCGCACGCTGGGCCTGAACGCCGACTACCTGCTGCTGACGGACGCCGACATCGGCCACCCGCCCGAGGCTCTCGCGCAGCTCGTGGTGCGCGCGCAGGCGGAAAAGCGCGACCTCGTCTCGCTGATGGTGCGCCTGCGCTGCGACTCGTTCTGGGAGAAGGCGCTGATCCCGGCGTTCGTGTTCTTCTTCGCGAAGCTCTATCCGTTCTCGTGGGTCAACAATCCGCGTAACAAGACGGCGGCGGCGGCCGGCGGCTGCATGCTGGTGCGCCGCAAGGCGCTGGAGGAGGCGGGCGGCATCGAGTCGATCCGCGCCGAGCTCATCGACGATTGCAGTCTGGCCGCGCGCATCAAGCATCGCGGCGAGGGGCGGCATCCGATCCGCCTCGACGTGGCCGCGAAGAGCGTCTCGCTGCGCCCGTACGACTCGTGGAAAGACATCTGGAACATGATCGCGCGCACAGCGTTCACGCAGCTTCACTATTCGGCGTGGCAGCTCGCGGGCACGATCGTCGGCATGACGGTCATCTACCTCGCGCCGCCCGTTGTCGCGCTCGTGCTCGGCCCGCTCGGCTGGCCCGCATGGGTGGCCTGGGCGCTCATGTGCTGCGCCTACGCGCCGATGCTCGCGTACTATCGCCGCTCGCCACTGTGGGCGCCGTTCCTGCCACTCGTCGCGCTGTTCTATGTGGGCGCGACCTTCGCTTCGGCCTGGCGCTTCTGGCGTGGCAAGGGCGGGCAGTGGAAGTCGCGCGTGCAGGCGCCTGCGCAGGGGCGCTGAAGCGGCATCGCGCGGGCCTCCAGAGCCGCGTGCCACACGCAATAAAAAAAGCCGCCGCGGTCGACCGCGGCGGCTTTTGCTTTTGGTGCGCGCGCTGCTTGAGCGCCCGACTCCCGGACGCGCCGATTAACGCTGCGTCAACATCATGTACATCTGCACGACCATGTCGGGCGAGAACACGAACGGCACCCAGCCGTGACCCGTGTGCCGCAGCACCAGCAAGCGGTCGCCATTCGACTGCTTCTGCACGGCCATCATCGGATTCTTCGTCGATGCGAAACGCCAGCCGGGCGGAATCGCGGGCGGCGGCTCGGGCTGCATGGAGGCGCGCGCGTTCGCGAGTTCCTCGATCAGCTGCCCGACCTGCAGCGGATGCAGCGACACCGTCTGGCCGCCGATCGACATCGTGATCTCGTTCTGCGACGGCCGCCCGACTTCCAGCATCACCTTGCGGTCTTCGGCTTCCTGCTCGGCTTGCGCGGGTTCCACGGCGTCGACCGGTTCGGTAGCGGTTGCCACTTCGGCCGTGACTTCGGCCCCAACTTCCGTCGCCACTTCGGCCGTGTCGGCTTCAGCTTCGGCTGCGGTTTCGGGCTCAGCTCCGACTTCAGCTTCGGTTTCGACGACAGCCGCCTGCGGCTCGTGCGGATGCGCCGCCGCAACGGCTGGCGTATCCGGCTCGAGTTCGGCAGGTTGCGTGGCCGCTTCCGGCGCGGCGGCATCCGCCGCGTGGGTCTGTTCGGGCGCTGCCGCAACGACTGGGCGCGGCGCAAGCGCGACGCTGGCGGCCTGGATCAGCTGATCGACGCCCGCTTCGAGCGCGCCGATCTGGTCTTGAAGATTCATGCGAGGCTTCTCTGATAAGACCCGCGATTTTACCCATAGCGCACGCGACTGTCCCGCGCAGCGTTGTAAGCAGGTCGCAACAAAAGTTGTAACAATTTGCTCTCGCATTAAGCAGCCGTTGCGCGCCAGGGTCAGCGAGCGCCTGCAAAACTACTGTGGAGCGGGGGTGTGGCAGCACACGCAGAGCTTGTTTCCCTCAGGATCCCGGAAATACGCGCCGTAATAGTCCGGGTGGTAGTGAGTCCTCAAACCGGGTGCGCCTTCGCACGAACCGCCGTTCGCGAGCGCGCTGGCGTAGGCGTTGTCGACCGATTGCCGATCGGGCGCGAGCAACGCCACCATTTGACCGTTGCCGCAAGTTGCGGCGTTGCCGTCGTATGGGCTGCCGACAATGAAGAGCGGGCGTGGCATGCCCTCGGCCATCCAGCCTGCCCAAGGCTTATCGGGCTCACAAAACTTCAATCGATGCCCGAGCTCATTCATGACGGCCGAATAGAACTTGAAGGCACGGTCAAAGTCGTTAGCACCCACAAAAACATGCGAGATCATCGTGTTCTTCCCTTGAGCGGCCGGTGACGGTCGTCCAGGTTACCACGACGCAGATCCCTTGAGCACGCGCCGCAAGCCGCAAAAAGAGCGGCCTCGCGCAGCGCTTACTTTGTGCCCAGATACCCCGCTTCGCGGAACCATGTGAGCGCATCCTTGAGGCCCTCGCGATAGGGCCGCGCGCGGTAGCCGAGTTCGCGCTCCGCCTTCGCCGACGTGAAATACATCTTGTTCTTCGACATCTTGAGGGCATCGACGGTCACGAACGGCTCGCGCTTCGTGAAGCGCGCGACGGCCTCGGCGCCCATCGCGAGCGGGTAGAGCGGCCAGCGCGGCAGCGCGATGGTGGGCGGCTTGCGGCCCACCATGCCGGCGATGTCGCCGAGCATCTGCTGCAGCGGCAGGTTCTCGCCGCCGAGGATATAGCGCTCGCCAATGCGCCCGCGCTCGAGCGCAAGGAAGTGGCCGTTGGCGACGTCGTCCACGTGCACGAGGTTCAGGCCCGTATCGACGAAGGCGGGAATCTTGCCCGTGGCCGCCTCCACGATGATGCGGCCCGTGGGCGTGGGCTTCACGTCGCGCGGCCCGATCGGCGTGGACGGATTGACGATCACGGCGGGCAGGCCGTCACGCTCGATCATGCGCTCCACGGCGCGCTCGGAGAGCACCTTGCTGCGCTTGTACACGCCTATCGCCTGCTCGGCCGTGAGCGGCGAGGTTTCGTCGGCGGAGTTGCCCGAGTTCGTGACCTTGAGCGTGGCCACGCTGCTCGTGTAGACGATGCGCTCCACGCCCGCGTCGAGCGCGGCGCGCATGGTGGCTTCGGCGCCCTCGAGATTGGCGCGCTCGATCTCGTGCGGATCGGGCGCCCACAGCCGATAGTCGGCGGCCACGTGGAACAGATAGCGCACGCCGTCGAGCGCCTTGCGCATCGAGGCGGCGTCGCGCATGTCGCCGGTGACGATTTCGGCGTCGAGCGCCTCGAGATTCTTGCGCGGGCTCGTCGCGCGCACCAGCACGCGCACGGCATAGCCCTTTTCCTGCGCGATGCGGGCGACGGCCGAGCCGACGAAGCCGGACGCGCCGGTGATCAGCACGAGGTCCTTGTTGGCGCGGGAGGTGTCGGTCATTCGAAATTCGCTTTTCAGTTCGGATGTCGGTGCGGCGCGCGGCGCGCGCTGCTGGCGTGGCACGGATTGTACGTGGGGCGCGGCGATGGGGTAACGGCGTCGGGCTTGCGGCGCGGGCGGGGCATCGAGCGGAGTATCGAGCGGGGTATCGAGCGGAGTATCAAGCGGGACGCGGGGCGAGGCGCACGGTTTGCGCGCCGTGCGAGCGCGTGCATTCGTGCGCAAGGCGACGCCCGCGCGTCATGGCGTCTACAATGCCTGGCGTATCGGCAGCAAGACAATGGGAGATCAACCGATGAGCGAACCGGATCTGGATGCGCGCGTGGAAACGTATTACGTGCGCGTGCGCGGAACGGTGCAGGGCGTGGGCTTTCGTCACGCGACGGTGCGCCAGGCGCACGCGCTGCGCATTCGCGGCTATGTCGCCAATCTGGAGGACGGCTCGGTGGAGGCCGTGATCCAGGGCACGGCGAATCAGGTGGACCGCATGCTCTCGTGGCTGCGCCATGGCCCGCCCGCGGCGCGCGTGAGCTCGGTGGAGAGCGAGGAGCGCCACACCGATAAGCGTTACGAGCGTTTCGAGCAGCACTGAAACCTGGCACTGTAAAAAAAGCGGAGCGCCCTGAAAAAAAGCGCTCCGCTTTTTGTTTGCCTGACGTTTCGCTTACCGTGCGTGCAAGAACCCATCGGCCCTGAACCGCGGTCTGCGCCCGGACTGACCTCGGCTCACGCCGCGCTCAACAGGCTCTCCGCGAATCCCCATTCCTTCTCGACCCACTGATGCGCGCACTCGAAGCCCGCATCCGCCGCGATCGCGGGGATTTCGTCGGCGTGGTATTTGTGGCTGCTCTCGGTCCAAATGGTCTCGCCGGCCTCGAGTTCGACCGCGAGCCGCGCCGCGCCCACCCGCGCGTTGACATGGCGTCTCGCGCGCAGATGCATCTCGACGCTGCGCGCATCGGGATTGAAGCGCGCGACGTGCTCGAAGTCGCGCAGGTCGAAGTCGCCGTCGAGCTCGCGGTTGATGCGCGCGAGCAGGTTCAGGTTGAACGCCGCGGTCGCGCCGATGGCATCGTCGTAGGCGGCGATCAGCGTGGGCACGGGCTTCACGAGGTCGGTGCCGAGCAAGAGCGTGTCGCCCGGGCGCAGCATCGCGCGGATGTCGCGCAAAAAGCGCGTGGCCGCGAGGCGCGCGAAATTGCCGATCGTGCTGCCGAGAAAGAGCACGCAAAGGCGCTCGCCGTCCTTGCGCTGGCGGCTCACCTCGGCGAGCCCGGCCAGGTAGTCGCGCTCGTAGCCGACGATGGAGATGCGCTCGATGTCGGCCAGCTCGCGCCGGCATAGCTGCAAGGCGGTGCGCGAGATCTCGATCGGGCAATACGAAGTGGGCGAAGTGGGGCGCTTGCGCGAGAGCGCTTCGAGAATGCGGCGCGTCTTGCGGCCGCTGCCGCTGCCGAGCTCGGCGACGACGACGTCCGCCGGCAGCGCCTCGACGATTTCGGCGGCGTAGCACGTGAGCAGACGTTCCTCGGCGCGCGTGACGCCGTATTCGGGCAGCACCGTGATCACCTCGAACAGCGCCGAGCCGACTTCGTCATACAGATATTTCGACGGCAGCTCTTTTTGCGGCGCGTGAGTGAGACCCGCACGGACAGCGGTGGCAAATTCGGCGGCAGAGCCGGACGGGGCATGCGGCTGCAGCGTGGGGCGGGACGCAGATCGGGTCATTCGCTCTCCTGTCGGCCAGAGTTAGTGCAAAACGCCTCGCTCTCGCCTCATGCAACGGGGTTGCAGTGGGGTTGGACGGCGGGCCGCCGGTGCGCGAATGCCTGCTTCGCGCGCACCACGGCCTTCGTGGCGACTCCGCAGCAAGATTTACGTTCTAGTCCATCGCGGCGGGCAATTCACGGACTAAATCGCGGAGCTCGCCGCGCCGGCAGTAGCAGCATCGCCCGTGCCCGCCGTTCCAGCGGGCCGCGCGGCGCATTAAAATTCTGGCTGGCGGCGCCGCTTGGCGAGCCGCCTTTTATTCAATAACCGATTCAAATGACAACGCTTTTTCCAGCCCCCCTTGGGCTTTTCGTGGAGGCCGTGACGCGGTTAGCCGCGCCGTTTGCCCTTCGCGCCCGCACTCGCGCCGCGGTTTTCTCCCTTCCGCGCGGCGCCTCGACATGTTGGTGAACACCTACGAGCCCAAGCGCGGCATCACGCTTTCCGTGGGCGCGTCCACGCTATTCGCGCTGATGTCGGCCTATACGCTGCTGCTCGCCCCGCTTGGCGGGCTCGACATCTTCGCCTGGCGTGTGATCTGGACCGCGCCCGGCGCGCTCGCGCTGGTGGTCCTGCGCTCGCGCGCGCCGCAACTCGCGCAACTGGTGGCGCGCGCGTTCAAGGAGCCGCGCGTCGCGCTCATGCTGGCGGGCAGCGCCGCGCTGCTCGGCATGCAGCTCTGGGTGTTCCTCTGGGCGCCGCTGCACGGCCGCCTGCTGGAAGTGTCGCTCGGCTATTTCATGCTGCCGCTCGTCATGGTGCTGGTGGGGCGCTACTACTACCACGAGCGGCTCGAAGCACTGCAATGGATTGCTGTGGCCTGCGCGGCCGTGGGTGTCATGCACGAGTTGTGGGTGACGCACGCATTCTCGTGGCCGACGCTGCTCGTCGCGCTCGGCTATCCGCCGTACTTCGTCTTGCGCCGCAAGATTCACGCGGACTCGCTCGTGACCTTCTCGGTCGAAATGGTCCTGCTGCTGCCCGTGGCCGCCATCGAGGTGCACGCGGGCGGCTCGCTGAAGCTGCTCGACGCGCATGCGCTGCTGGCCTGGGTGCTGCTGCCGGGGCTCGGCGTGCTGAGTACGGTGGCGCTCGCGTGCTATCTGAAGGCGAGCCGCCTTTTGCCGATGGCGCTGTTCGGCATCCTCGGCTATGTCGAGCCGGTGCTGCTCGTGATCGTCTCCGTCGTGCTGCTGCGCGAGCCGTTCGGGCTGCGCGAACTGGGGACCTATGTGCCGATCTGGATTGCCGTCGCGTTGACGGCAATCCATGGTGCGCGGCTGGTGAGGCTCGCGCGCTAGGTGCGGCCCGGGCTGCGAGACTGGCGCGCCGGCCCAGCGAAGCGCGTGACTGGGCCGCTATCGGACCGCATGCTCGCGCGGGGGATTGATGCGCGTCGGTCCGGCCTTGGCCTCGATGGCCGCGCGCAGGGCCGGTCGCCAGCCGAGGCCGAACAGCGCTTCGGCGAGCACGAACAGCGGGCCGACGACGAGGCCGATCAGATCGTCGGCGAAAGCGGGCTTGCGGTGCTCCCACGCGATGTGCCCGACGAACTGGAAGATCCACCCCACCACGAACAGACCAATGCCGCCCGCGAGCCAGGCCGCCGTGCCTTGCTGCGCGAGCCACGCGCCGAACCCGAGGCAGCCCGCCGAGACGGCGGCCATCATGAGGCCGAGCGGCACGTCGAGCACGAGGTAATAGAGCGTCGTGGCGCCGAACAGGAGCCATGCGGGCGAGAGCGGCACGGCATGCAGCGGCCACGCGGTGACGCTCACCCAGGCGGGCCGCGAAAGCAGCACGGCGAGCGCGAGCACGATCATCGGAATGCCGACGAAGTGCGTGGCGATATTGCGGGCATCGCGATGGTATTCGGCGTATTGGGTGAGCTGCTCGGTCAGGTTTCTCATGGATGCCTCCCTGTCTCCAAAATGATTATGATCCCGGGACGCCGCGCCGCTGACCTTCGGCTAGCCGACAATTGGCGCAGTCGGTGCAGTCGCGCCCTTGCGTTCGCGCGCTTGCCATCCGCTCGCAATCATTTTTCGCCGATGCGCACAGGGATTCCGCCCGTGCCGCGCTCAAACCTTCGATGACCTCACGTCCCGTCTCTGCTGCCTCTTCCGCTTCCGCCGACGCGCTTCCCAGCGCCGGCGCGCAGGCGGACGCCGCCGCGCCCTCCGTGTCCGCCGTGACGGCGCTGCTGGAGCGCAGCGCGTGGTTCGTCGGCGCGCCCGAGGCGCTGCGCGCCGGCTTGCGCGCGGCGGGCCGCGTGCGCACCCTGCGCGCCGGCGAGCGCCTGTTCCTGCGCGGCGACCCCGCCGACGGCATTTATTGCGTGCTCGAAGGGGCGATGCGCGTGGGCGCCGCAAGCGCGGCCGGACGCGAGGCGCTGCTGGCCGTGGTGGGGCCGGCGCAATGGTTCGGCGAGATTGCGCTCTTCGATGCGGGTGTGCGTACGCATGACGCCTATGCCGAGCGCGACGCCACGCTCTTTCACGTCCCGCGCGCGGCGCTGGCGGCGCTGCTGGACGCCACGCCCGCCTGGTGGCATGCGTTCGGTCTGCTGCTCGCGCAGAAGCTGCGGCTCGCGTTCGACGCCATCGAGGAGAGCGCGCTTCTGCCCGCCGCGCCGCGCGTGGCGCGGCGTCTCCTGTTGCTGGCCACAGGCTATGGGGAGGCGGGCCGCGAGAGCGGCCACGATGTGGCCCAGAAGATGGGCGGCGCGGGCGTGGTGCGCGTGCCCCAGGAGGACCTGGCGCTCATGCTCGCGCTTTCGCGCCAGACGGTGAACCAGATCCTGCGCCAGTTCGAACGGGACGGCCTTGTGGCGCTGCGCTACGGTGAAATCGAAATCGTCGATGCGGCGCGGCTCGAACAGCAGGCGCAGTGAAGCCACGTCGTGGGACACATGGCGTGCCGGGCGGCGGCGCGCCCGCATCGCGCAGCGTTTCGATCGCATGTATCGATATTGATCGATAGCATCAACATCGATACATGAAGCGAGGCTGTGTGCGCTGGCGAACGGCCGTGCCATTGCGGCAGCGCGCCATTTGCGCCGACAATGACGCCGGCTTGCAACGGGCTTGCGCTGCCGGCCTTGCCCGAGCGTCGAGCGCGCGCTTGCCGCGATACCTCTAACCTCGCGCCCCTGACCGTGGCGCTTTCCGTGTCCCGCCTCATGAACGACCGCGTCGTAGCCGCCTTCGATTTCGACGGCACCATCACCACGTCCGACAGCTTCCGCGCCTTCATGCTCGATGCCGCCGGCAGTACCGGCTTCGTGCTCGCCGCGCTGCGCTGCCTGCCGTGGCTCGCCGGCATCGCGCCCGGCTGGGCCGACCGGGGCCGCACCAAGGCGCGCTTCCTCTATGCCGCGCTCGGCCCGGTGCGCCGCGAGGCGCTCGAAGCCGCCGCGCAGCGTTTCGTCGACACGCGCCTGCCCGGCTTGCTGCGTCCCGAGATGCTCGCGCGTATCCGCGAGCACCAGGCGCTCGGCCACGAGGTGGTGCTCGTGAGCGCATCGCCTTCGGTGTATCTGCGCAAGTGGGCGCCGAGCGTGGGTATCGGCACGGTGCTCGCGAGCGAGCTGGAAT
Source organism: Paraburkholderia oxyphila NBRC 105797 (assembly GCF_000685075.1). GTDB lineage: Bacteria > Pseudomonadota > Gammaproteobacteria > Burkholderiales > Burkholderiaceae > Paraburkholderia > Paraburkholderia oxyphila. The sequence goes on along the minus strand of NZ_BAYD01000019.1, from coordinate 14,275 downwards.
GGCGCGATGGGGTCTACACTGGGCGGCTTGCGGGCCGCAATTGCTGGGGCCCGGAAAAGGTCGCGCGGCTGCGCGCATGGTGGGGCGAGCGCGCACCCGCCACGCTCTACGCCTATGGCGACAGCCGCGGCGACCGCGAAATGGCCCAGCTCGCGAATCACGCGTGGATCCGCGGCGAATCCGGGCTGCCACCGCTCGCGGCCACGGGCGGTTTTGGCGCGCCGGCATAGGACCTGTTTCGTGCCAGGGCCTGTTATTAAGCAAGAGCAGGCCCGCACGCCCGCAGGCGCTGCGCGCCGCCTGCTCTCGACCCGACGAGCAGCCGACCACAAGGACAGAAGGAGACAAGCCGATGAACGGACAATGGACCCAGGTGAAGTCGCGCGACGGCGGCGAATTCCGCGCCTACACGGCGCTGCCGCCGGAAGGCAGCGGCCCGGGCCTCGTGCTGCTGCAGGAGATCTTCGGCGTGAACGCATCCATGCGCGCGCTGGCCGATCGTTACGCGGAAGAAGGCTACGTGGTGATGGTGCCGGACCTGTTCTGGCGCCTCGAGCCCGGCGTCGATCTGGGCTATGAGGGCGCCGACATGGCGAAGGCGCTCGAGCTGCACGACCGCTTCGACGTCGACCTCGCGATGGACGATGTCGCGCAGACGCTGGCCGCGCTGCGCGCGCATCCTTCGCAGCGCGGCAAGGTGGGCGCGATCGGGTACTGCCTGGGCGGCCGGCTCGCGTATCTGGCGGCGGCGCGCACCGATGTCGATTGCGCGATCGGTTATTACGCCGTGGGACTCGAAAACTACCTGAACGAGGCCGCTACGATCCGCTGCCCGCTCATGCTGCACTTCGGCGAGATCGACCGCTGGTGCGACGCCGCCACGCGCGAGCGCATCGAAGCGGCGCTGGCGGGCAAGCCGGGCGTCGAGCTCTACACGTATCCCGGCTGCGATCACGCGTTCGCCGCGCCCTCGCGGCCCCAGTACGACAAACCGGCGGCGATGATGGCGTACTCGCGCTCGCTCGCCATGCTGCGCCGCGTGCTCGGTCCCATCTACGACTTCAACGCGCTGTGGGAGGAGCACTGCTACCACGAGTTCGTCACGCGCAACCCGGACGACGTGATGCCGACGATGGTCGCGCAGCCTTACGTCAACCACATCCCGACGATGACGGGCGGCGTGGGCCACGACGAGCTCAAGCGTTTCTACACGCACCACTTCGTGCATTCGAATCCCGCCGATACGCGCCTGATCCCGATCTCGCGCACGATCGGCTCGGACCGCGTGGTGGACGAGTTCATCTTCTGCTGCACGCACGACCGCGAGATCGACTGGCTGCTGCCGGGTCTCGCGCCCACCGGCAAGTACTTCGAAGTGCCGATGCTCGCCGTGATCTGCTTTCGCGGCAGCAAGCTCTATAACGAGCACATCTATTGGGATCAGGCCTCGGTGCTCGCGCAGATCGGCGCCATCGATCCGACCGGGCTGCCCATCGCGGGCGCCGCGAGCGCGAAGAAGCTGCTCGACGAAACGTTGCCGTCCAACACGCTCATGCCCGCGTGGAAGACGAGTGAAGGCAAGCCGTTTTAGAACGGCTTGGCGCGCGCCGAGTTGCCGGCTGTCGTGCGGCGATCGGTTGGCGTCGCGATCACTTAAACGGATTGTCGACGACGCCGGGCTTCGCGTCCGGCTCTTCCTTGACCTGCGCGGGCAGGTGCGGATCGGCCTGCAGTTTCGCGACCACGCTGTCGAGCGCCGCCTTCAGCGCGAGCGCGGCGGCGAGGCCGCGCTTGTCGCGCGTGAGTTCGAGCGTGCCCGAGAGCGTCACGCGCGTGGTGCCGTTCGTGAGCGTGAGTGCGTCGCCTTGTACGTTCAGGACGTCGTCGTCGTTTGCGTATGCGTCGAACACCTTGAGTTCCTCCTTGAGCGTGATGCGCCACGGCGCGAGGCCGCGCCGCGCGGGCTCGCATTATAAGAAGCGGCCCGCCACGTCATCAATTGTCATCGCAAAATCCGGTGCACTCCGGATCCGGCGCGCGTGAATGTGAAACCCGGGTCACGGGGGCCGCGCCGCACACCGTTCACCTTGACGTGAATCAGAACCGGCACGCGAATCTGCTGCACTTCGCGGCAAACCCATGATCATGACGCACCTGCGCCGCGCGGCGCAGGTATTCCAGCAGGTCGAACAAGGAGCGCGTCATGGGAATTCTAGACAAGGGCGCCGGCATTGCCGCCGTGGCCACCGTCGAGGCATGCAGGCAACTCAACCGCCAGGCGTCGCCGCTGGCCGGCGACAGCGTTGCCACGAGCGGTCGCGGCGACCCGCGCGGTCGGGCGCGAGCCGCGCGCGCCGAAACGAAGCCGCACGAAGCGGGCGCGACCCGCGCGGCCGGCCAGCGAGTCTGACGATGCGGACTTTGCGTTTCCCGCTTGCGCAGCGCGCATGCGCCATGTCGATCGCCGTGGCATCTGTTTTAATGCTCGGCGCCTGCACGGTCACGCCGTGGCAGTCGTCCGCGCAACGCGGCGACGACGCCTCAGTGGCCGACAGCGCGGCCGCCGCGTCATTGACTCCCCCGACCGAAACGCCGATCGAGACGCAAGTCCCGGTCGTCGTTGCCGAAGTGCCTGCGTCCAGCGCGGCCGCCGATTTTTATCGCGTCAAGGCCGGCGACACGCTCAACCGTATCGCCGCCGCCCACAAGCAACGCGCCGCCGATATTGCCGCCTGGAACAAGCTGCCGGCCTCCGGCACGGTGAAGGTGGGGCAACTGCTGCGTGTGGCGCCGCCGGCGAAGGGGCTTGCGACTGCGCCCGCAGCGGCACCAGCGAAAAGCGTGGCCGCTTCCCCTGCGGCCCCGGCAATCGCGCCTGCGACGTCCGCCTCATCGGCGCCTGCTGTTGTATCCGCTAGCGCGCGTGCTTCTTCAACGCCTTCCGCCACTGCGCCTGCGGCTTCGGCCTCGACCAAGCCCGCGCCCGCGCCGGCCGCCGCCGCGCGCGCCAACGCCCGCCTCGCCTGGCCGGTGAGCGGCAGCGTCGTCACGCCGTTCGCGGCGGGCAAGTCGCGCAGCATCGTCATCGCGTGCGCGCCTGGCGCGCCCGTGAAGGCTGCTGCCGCGGGCCGCGTGATGTACGCGGGAAGCGGCATGAAGGGCTACGGCAAGCTCGTCATCGTCAAGCACGACGCGCACCTGATCACCGCCTATGGCCGCAACGGCAGGCTGCTCGTGAAGGAGGGCGAAACCGTGAAGCTCGGCCAGCAGATCGCCACGAGCGGCGCGGACGCCGCGGGCGTGGGCGCGCTGCTCTTCGAAGTGCGCGAGAACGGCAAGCCCGTCGATCCCGTCGCGCAACTGCCGCGCAAGCAGCCATAGTTGAATGGGAGTGCGAAGCAAAATGAACAGAAGACGATTTCTCGCGGCCGGCGGCAGCGCCGCATCGCTGGCGGTGCTGGCGGGACTCCCAGCGCTGAGCGCTTGCACGGTGACAGGCTCCGGCAGCAGCGGCAACGCCGCTGAAGCCGCACAAGAGAACGCGCGCCGGCGCCGCGAGATCGACGCCGATGTCGATGCGGCACTCGAGCGTCTCTATGGCACGGTGAACGGCTCGCGCGAGCTGATCGGCAAGTCCAGCGCCGTGCTCGTGTTTCCCGACGTGGTCGGCGCGGCCATTGGCGTGGGCGGCCAGTACGGACGCGGCGCGCTGCGTGCCGGCGGCCGCACGGTAGGCTATTTCAGCACGACGGCCGGCTCGTTCGGCTTCCAGATTGGCGCGCAGTCGCGCGCCGTCTACTACGCCTTCATGACCCAGGGCGCCTTCGAACGCTTCAAGCGCAGCAGCGGCTGGAAGGTGGGAGCGGACGCCACCGTCGCGCTCGTGAAGATGGGCGTGAACGGTCAGGTCGATACCTCCACGGCCGTCAATCCGATCGAGGCCTTCGTGCTCACCAACGCCGGCCTGATGGCGGGTGCCTCGCTCGAAGGCTCGAAGGTCTCCCGGCTGGATCTGTAGTGGCGGGGGGCGCTTCGATCATCGAGGTCATGCGGGCGAGGCGGGCGCGGCGCGCGAGTGTGTCGCGCCTCACCTCACTTTCGCCGATTCTTACCAGCCCCATTTGCGCACGGCAAACGCGCGCCCGTTGAACGACACTTTCGTTTGCGCGGCCACGCTCGCGGGAATCCCCGGGAACGCAATGCCGCTTTGCGCTTCGAGATCGCGCACCGAGCGGACCTCGTAGCGATCGGCGCTCGCGTTGTCGGCCACGATGGCGAACGCGAGCTGCTGCGAGGGCACGTACACCACCTTGAAAATCTGCGTGGGCACCAGCACGCGCGACGCGCCGATCGTCTGCAACTGTGCGCCCGAGAAGAGCGGGCCGGTCACGACATAGGCGTCGCCGTATTTCGTCGCGAGCTTGCGCACCGCCGTTTCGATATGCGACCACAGGCGCTGATTGTTCTCGCGGTTCTGCGGCACCACGTTGGCGAGCGAGAACGATTCGGCCATGGCCTGCGGGTTCCAGCGATTGCCCGCGGGACTCATGTGACCACGGTCGAAGCCGCTGCGCTTGTAATCGGCGAGCGTCGCGCCATCGCCTTCGGGCAAGCGGTCGTCTTCGAAGAACCGGTTCGTGCGCGTCATGTCCTTCGCGGCTTCGAGATGGTCGCGCGTGATGTGCTCCGCCGACCAGAGCGGCCCATGTGTGACACCCGAGTGCAGCACCACGTAATCGGAATAGCAGAGCATGTGCGTCTTCGGCGCCATGCGCTGGTTGGTCAGCGTGGGGAACTGGCCGTCGGGAACGAATTGGGCACAAGCGGGTGCGGCGGGTGCGGCGAACGCATGGCCGGCAAGGGCCATGGCGAGGCAGGCAAACAGCTTCTTCATCGGCAAATCAGCGAGTCGGGAATGGCCAGGGAACACACAAGGCGCGCGTGTCATGCGCGCCGTGTCGCGTTCCTGAAAGGACATGAAAGGGCGTGAAAGTATAGCGGGCGCGATCGCGCGCGGCCACATCGAACAGAGGCCGCATGGAGTGCCGATTGAGACGCCGAGCGCGATGACGCCAGCGCACGCCGATCACGCTCGCCTGCGATGCGAGTGTTCACTCACGCGCCGCGCGTGCGTTCAACGCGCGCGCACCAAAACAAAGCGGCGTCGCCAAAAGGGCGACGCCGCATCATGGGAAGAGGGACGGAATGAATAAACGCGCCGGCGTGGCGCGGCGCCGTCAGCCTGCGAACAGCGCGTTTTCGGCGTGGACCATCTGCCGGTCCACGGCCTGCAGACGCCATTGACCTTCCATCGGCGCGTGCGAGGTCTCGCACGACCACGTGGCGTCACCGTGTGCCGAGCTGATCTCCTGGCGGCGGTTCACGTGCAGGCCGCGCAGGGTGCAGAGGGGGGAATCGTCGAGCGGCGCGCACAGCGCCGTTACACCGTTTGCATCGCGCATCTCGCCCCATGCAGGGAGGTCGATGCCTTCGTGCGACTCGCGCGACCAGCGTTGCTGGTCAGTGTCGAGCCAGAGCACGGCATAGTCATGGTTGACGGTCGGGTCAGGGCCGTTGATCAAAATGGTCAATCGCATGTGAGCTCCGAAAGGGCTTCGAATGGGCGCGTCGGGCGGGGCGCGCGAATCTGGCCGAAGTATTAGTGTAGGACGTATGGAACTGGGTTCAAGGCGTTAATTCTTATATTGAGACAGGCTCTCTGTATGCGCTGGCCACATAAGGGTTCCCGCGCGTGCGGCATGGCGTCGCCCCGCGGCCGACCGGCCGGTTAGTCGACGGGCTATCGGCGGGATTGAAAATCACAATTGGGAACGCAAAGGACATTTCCTAGATTGATAGAGCGGCGTAGTCCGCACTCGTGTCCTGCTGCACCGCACGAAGATGCGCAGCGCCGCGTCCCCCCAAATCCGGAAGATTGAAGGAGGCATAGATGGCACAGCTCAAAGGCTCGAAGACGGAACAAAATCTCAAGGACGCCTTCGCAGGCGAATCGCAGGCGAACCGCCGCTACCTCTATTTCGCGGCCAAGGCCGACGTGGAAGGCCAGAACGACGTCGCCGCGCTGTTCCGCTCGACCGCCGAAGGCGAAACCGGCCACGCGCACGGCCACCTCGAGTATCTGGAAGCCGTCGGCGACCCGGCCACGGGCCTGCCCTTCGGCAGCTCGCGCCTGAACCTGCAGTCGGCGATCGCGGGCGAAACGCACGAATACACCGATATGTACCCGGGCATGGCCAAAGTCGCGCGCGACGAAGGCTTCGACGAAATCGCCAACTGGTTCGAGACGCTCGCGAAGGCCGAGCGCAGCCACGCGAACCGCTATACGAAGGCGCTGGAAGTGCTGGCCGACTAGGGCCGGCCGCATACGGCCTGCGCGCGCGTTCGCGCAGCGCCTGCACGCCGCGCGCGGATGCGCCCGCGCGCGTGCGCTCGTGCGTGTCGCCGCGCGAACGCTCCCTTATAACCAGAAGAAACAACTAGAACTGGAGACGTCATGCCCCACAAGGAAGGCAGTCTCGAAGCGCCGACTCGCCACCCGCTCGACTGGCGATCCGACGCGTTCTACGACCAGGCGCAGCTCGATACCGAGCTCGCCCGCGTATTCGACATCTGCGCGGGCTGCCGGCGATGCGTTTCGCTGTGCGGTGCGTTTCCCGCGCTGTTCGATCTCGTCGACGAAACCGATAGCGGCGAAGCCCACGACGTCGACAAGGCCCAATTTCCGAAAGTGGTCGACCAGTGCTATCTGTGCGACCTCTGCTACATGACGAAGTGTCCCTATGTGCCGCCGCATCCGTGGAACGTGGATTTCCCGCACCTGATGCTGCGCGCGAAGGCCATTCACTACCGCAACGGCGAGGTGCAGCTGCGCGACCGCGTGCTCTCGAACACCGACGCGCTCGGCCATCTCGCGGGCATTCCCGTGGTTACGCAAACCGTCAACGCCGTGAACGGCACGAAGGCGATGCGCGCCGTGATGGAAGATGCGCTGGGCGTGGACCGCCACGCTTGGCTACCGTCGTTCGCCACGCGCAAGTTCCGCAGCGCGGCGCGCAAGGCCACGGCCAGCGAGGTGCGTGACGGCGAGCGCACGCCGGGCAAGGTCGCGATCTACGCCACCTGCTATGTGAACTTCAACGAGCCGGGCATCGGCCACGATCTGCTCGCGGTGCTCGATCACAACGCCATTCCCTACGTGCTGGTGAAGAGCGAGGCGTGCTGCGGCATGCCGCTGCTCGAGCAGGGCAACCTGGAGGGCGTGGCGAAGAAACAGGCCGCGAACATGCCGGTGCTCGCGCAGTACGCGCGCGAGGGCTACGCGCTGCTTGGCGCGGTGCCGAGCTGCGTGCTGATGTACAAGCACGAGCTGCCGCTGATGTTTCCCGACGACGCCGACACGCGCGCCGTGAGCGAAGCGTTCTGGGACCCGTTCGAGTACTTCGTGGCGCGCAATCGCGACGGCCTGCTCAAAACCGATTTCCGCACGCCGCTCGGCAACGTCTCGTATCACGTGCCGTGCCACGCGCGCGTGCAGAACATTGGCCGCAAGACCTCCGACCTGCTCTCGCTCGTGCCCGGAACCAAGGTCAACGTGGTGGAGCGCTGCTCCGGGCACGCGGGCACGTTCGGCGTGAAGAAGGAGTTTCACGCGATGGCGATGAAGATCGGCACGCCCGTGTTCAAGCAGATGGCGCAGGGCGAGCCCGATTTCATCTCCTCGGATTGCCAGCTCGCGGGACATCACATCGAGCAGGGCATCGAAGAGAACAAGCTCGGCAAAGCGCAGGGCGGCCCGCCGCTTGCGCATCCGCTCACGCTGCTGCGCCGCGCTTACGGAATTTGATGAGGATAACCCCATAAATTGGCTCCGGCGTATTGGGCCGGGCCGAAATGTTCACGCCGCCGTTTTCACGCATGAGGCACACTTGATGACGATCGCAAGAAACTCGCTGCTCTCGCTGGAAGCCTATGCAAAGCAGCGCACCGAGATGCGCAACCGCATCATCGAGCACAAGAAGCGCCGCGCCGTGGCGCTGGGCAATCACCTGACTTTTCTCTTCGAGGACGAAGCGACGATCCGCTATCAGATCCAGGAGATGCTGCACATCGAGAAGATCTTCGACGAAGAGGGCATCCAGGGCGAGCTCGACGCCTATCTGCCGCTCGTGCCGGAAGGCAGCAACCTGAAGGCGACCCTGCAGATCGAGTACGAAAACGAAATCGAGCGGCGCGCGGCGCTGGGGCGGCTCATTGGCATCGAGGACCGCGTATTCCTGCAGGTGGGCGGCGAGCCACCCGTCTACGCGATCGCCGACGAGGACCTCGAGCGCGACAATGCGGAGAAGACCTCGGCCGTGCACTTCGTGCGCTTCGAACTCACGCCGGAAATGAAAAAGCGCCTGCGCGAGGGCGCGGCGCTCACGATCGGCTGCGATCATCCGAACTATCGCGTGCCGGACCAGATCATCGACGGCGAGGTGCGCGAGTCGCTCCTGAGCGACCTGCGATGAGGGCGCGCTTGAGGCTGCCTGGGCCTCACACGTTCTTGCGGTACATGACGAAGCCCGGCTTCTCGGCGACGCCGTCATAAAGGCGCATGGCCGTGTGATTCGTCTCGTGCGTGTGCCAGTAGACGCGCTCCGAGTTCGCAGCCTTCGCGTGCGCATAGACCGCTTCGATCAGCGCGCGGCCCACGCCCTTGCCGCGCGCGTCCTCGCTCGTGAAGAGATCCTGCAAATAGCAGATCGGGCCGTCGAGCGTGGTGCTGCGGTGATAGAGGAAGTGCACGAGGCCGACGACGCGCTCGCCTTGCAGCGCGAGGAAGGCATGCATGGGTTCGTAGCCGTCGAAGAAGCGCGTCCAGGTGGTCTGCGTGAGCGCCTCGGGCAGCGCGGTCGGGCCGAAGCGGCCATAGAAGCGGTTATAGCCGTCCCAGAGCGGGCGCCATGCGTCGTAGTCCGCGGGCGTGACGGGGCGTACGTGGATCGTCGGGCTCAAATTCGTTCTCCTTGGGTTCGTAGGTTCGCATCGGCGCCGACGCCCTGGCGTCAACGCTTTGCCGCACAATCGGTCAGTGTCTCGAGTGCCTGCTCGCGGCGCCTTGCATCCTGCGCGTGCAAGGCGCTCGCGGCATCGCCCGCACAGGCGCGGTACGCGTCGCGCGCGAGCGCAGCCGGGTCCGCACGCCAGTACGCCAGCGCCGCAAGCACGAACGCGATGACGATCACGCATGCAGTGCGCGCGCCGGCGTAACGCCGGCCAGGCGCGGTTCGCGCGCGGTGCGAGGCGGTCCGCGTGATCTCCATGTCATTCTCCACTCGAAGACAGGCGTCAGCGTAAGCGTTTTGTGGCACCATTGTTAGTCCCACTCAAGCCACAAAACATGGAGCCACGAGATTGGACTACGCGCTGATGATGGCGGCTTACGAGCGCCGTGCGCGCGCGAGCGCGTCGCGACGGCTCACGCAACAGGACTTGCTCTACGAGAGCCTGCGCCGCGCAATTCTCGACGGCGATATCGTGTGCGGCACGCGCCTCGCTTCGAGCCGCACGCTGGCCGAGGAGCTGGGCATCGCGCGCAATTCGGTGCTCTACGCGTATGAGCGGCTCGTGGAGGAGGGCTTCGTCACGGCCACGCGCCATGGCTCCATCGTCAACCACGTGAAGCCTGCCGCTGCGCAGCCAGCCGCGCGCGCGGAGCCGCGCGACGACACCAGGCGTCTGCTCTCGCGCCGCGTGCGCGAGCTGCCGCCACGCCGCGCGTCGGGCGACGCGGCAACGGCGCTGCGGCCCGGCACGCCCGCGCTCGATGCCTTTCCGCTCGCGCAGTGGCGCACGGCGGTGGAGCGCGCCATGCGCGAGGTGGACGCGAGCGAATTGGGCTATGGCGACAGCGCGGGCCTGCCGGCGTTGCGCCATGCCATCGCGCAATACGTGCGCGTCTCGCGCGGCGTGCGCTGCCAGCCCGACCAGGTGTTCATCACGGACGGCACGCAAACGAGCCTCGATCTTTGCGCGCGCTTCTTCGCGGACGCGGGCGAGCGCGTCTGGATCGAGAACCCCGGCTACATGGGCGCGCGCGTGACGATGCTGACTGCCGGGCTAACGCTCGTGCCGGTGCCCGTGGATGCGGCGGGCATGGCCGCGCGCGAGGAGGACTGGCGCGAGGCGCCCCCGCGTCTCGTGTATCTCACGCCCTCGCATCAATATCCGCTCGGCTGCGTGCTGAGCCTGGAGCGGCGGCTCGCGCTGATCGAGCATGCACGCGCGTGCGGCGCGTGGATCATCGAAGACGATTACGACAGCGAGCTGCGCCACGACGGCCCACCGCTGCCATCGATCCAGGGCCTCGCGGACGATACGCCCGTGATCTACCTCGGCACCTTCAGCAAGACGCTCTTTCCGGCGCTGCGCATCGGCTTCATGGTCGTGCCGCGCCAGGTGGCGGCGCAGGTGGCGACGGCGCATCGCACGCTCATGCGTCAGGGCCGCGTGGCCGAGCAGGCGGCGCTGGCGGACTTCATCGAAAGCGGGCGCTATGCGCGGCATCTACGCCGCATGCGCAAGCTCTACGAAGCGCGCCGCGATGGGCTCGTGGCTGCAATCGAGAAGCATCTGGCGGGGCTCATCACGGTGTCCGCCGACGCGGGTGGCATGCACCTGAGCGTGCGCCTGGACGCGCCGCTTGCCGACGTGAACGTGAGCGAGGCAGCGCGCGCGCATGGCCTCGCGCTTTCGCCGCTCAGCGCGTTTTGCCTTGATGGCCCGGATGGGTGGGAGCCAGTGCGATACAACGGCTTTCTGCTCGGCTATGCGGAGGCTACTCCGGAGGCGTCGGATGCGCTCATGGCGACGCTGGCGGGGGTGTTGCGGTCGCTGCTTTAGCGGACAAGGGACTCCCCTGTCTTTCGATTCGAACGCGGCGAGGTTTCGCGCGGCGGCTTCCTGATTCACGGTGACAGCACTGCACACCCCGGTCAAGCGTCCAATGGTTGCATCATTGAACGAATTGCGGTTCGCAGCCAAATCTGGGGCAGCGGCGATCATATTCTAAAGGTTGTTCAATGATGCGAAAGCTCCTTGCAGTTTTTCTGGCTCTACCCGGAGCGTGCTTTGCCGGGCTACCCACCGGACTACCCTGCGCAAGTTGGCCGACCAATGTCGCTGAGGTCAAATTGCAGAATGCCGGTATCGTGAAAATTACCCAGTTGGACGAATCGAAGACAAAGGCGATCCCAGTTGCTATTCAGAAGATCGGGAAGGACCTCTATAGGCAAGTTTTCGATATCGTGCTTCATGCAAAGGCGGGCGAAGAGTTTCACGTCATGACCGTAAACAATGCTTCATCACAGGAATGTTCGATGAGTGACGTGGACGTGTATCTGGTCTCCCGAAAATTTGATGCCCAGGTGCCGTGATTCTCAGTGAATGTGGGGGGGGCGTCCTTCAGAACATCTCCATCACCCGGTGATACATCATGCCGATCTCGAGTGCGGGCCTGCGCCATGCGGGCCCGCCCGGGAAACGCGCATGACGTACGCGCGAAAACAGCTCGAACGACGCTCGCTCGCCGGCAATGGCCTGCGCGACCACACGCCCGGCAATGCCCGTGAGCGCCACGCCGTGCCCCGAAAAGCCCTGCACGTAGTAATAGTTCGGATCGACGGCGCCGAAGTCGGGCGCGCGATTGCGCGTGACGTCCACGAAGCCGCCCCACGCGTATTCCACGCTTACGCCTTCTAGCTGCGGAAACACGCCGGTCATGCGCTGCTTCATGGCCTCGGTGAGCTGCGTGGGCGCGGCACCCGTCGAATCGGCGCGGCCGCCGAACAGCAGGCGGTCGTCAGCGGAAAGGCGGAAGTAGTCGAGAAAGAAATTGTTGTCGCAAATGGCTGCGCGACCGGGAATCAGCGCATCGGCGCGCGCGCGTCCGAGCGGCTCGGTTGCGATAATGTACGAGGCAATGGGCGCGATGCGCGCGGCCACGGGCGCAGGCAGCACGCCGCCCGGCGCGGCGTTGCAGCACGACACCGCGAAGCGGCAGCGCACCTCGCCGCGCGCGGTTTTCACGACCGGCCGCGCGCCGCGCACCACGTCGAGCGCGCGCGAGTGCGCGAAGAGCTGAGCGCCTTCCTTGCGCGCGGCATCGGCCAGACCCAGACAGTATTTGAGCGGATGCAGGTGCCCCGAGACGGGATCGTAGACGCCCGCCAGATAGCGCTGCGAATTCACACGTGCGCGCGTGGCATCCGTGTCGAGCCATTCGAGCTTGTCGTAGCCCCAGCGCGTGCGCGCGGCGTCCATCCATGCACGCAGGTCGGGCACGCGCTTCGGTTTTGTCGCGACCGTCATGTAGCCCGGCGTGAAATCGCACGCGATGCCGTAGCGCGCGATGCGCTCGCGCACCAGGGCCACGCCCTCGATGGACAGCGCCCACGCCGCGCGGATGCCCTGCTCGCCAAGCTGCTTTTCGAGCACCTCGTCTTTGGCGAAGCCCACGAGCGTCTGTCCGCCATTGCGCCCGGACGCGCCCCAGCCGGGCCGGTGCGCGTCGAGCACCACGACCGAGAGCCCGCGTGCGCGGCACTCCAGCGCCACCGAGAGGCCCGCGAAGCCCGCGCCGATCACGCACACGTCGGCCTCGATCGCGCCCTCGAGCACGGGGTCGTCGTCGGCGGGGCGCGTGGCAGTGGCTTCGTAGTACGAGTGGCGGGCGAGCACGTCCGCCTGGGCGTCGAGGTCGAGTGTCATCAGAGCAGATCCTTCATTCGATACCAGGCCATCGCGAGCACGAGGGCCGGGGTCCGCAGTGTAGCGCCGCCGGGGAAGTCGCGGTGGCGGATCTTTCCGAACAGGTCGAAGCGTGCGGCCTGGCCGTGAATCGCGTCGGCGATCAGCGTGCCTGCGAGGCCCGTGGTGTTCACGCCGTGCCCCGAAAAGCCCTGCGCGAAATACACGGTGGGCGAGAGGCGGCCGAAGTGCGGTGCGCGGTTCATCGTGATGTCGACGAAGCCGCCCCACGCGTATTCGACCTTCACGTCGGCGAGCTGCGGGAACGTCTTGAGCATGTCGTTGCGCATCGCCTCGCCCAAATTGCGCGGCGCCAGCTTCGAATAGCTCACCTTGCCGCCCCACAGGAGGCGTGTGTCGGGCGCGGGGCGGAAGTAGTCGAGCACGAAGCGGCTATCGCAGACGGCGGCCTGCGCCGGCATCAGCGTTGCCATGCGCGCGGCGCCGAGCGGTTCGGTCGCGATCACATAGGTGCCGACCGGCATGATCTTGCGCGCGAGCTGCGGCGCAAGCGCGCCGAGCCAGGTGTTGCACGCGAGCACGACGAACTTCGCGCGCACCTGGCCCTGCGCCGTCTCGATCGTATGGCCGCCGTGCTCGTCGCGAATGCGCGTGACCGCGCTGTTTTCGAAGATCTGCACGCCCGCGTCGCGCGCCGCGCGCGCAAGGCCGAGCGTGTAGTTGAGCGGATGCAGATGCCCGCTATCGGGGTCGTAGAGGCCGCCCGGATAGCGCGCCGATTTCACATAGTGGCCCACGCCGGCGCCATCGACATAACGGAACCGCTCGTAGCCGAAGCGCTTTGTCGCTTCGTCGCGCCAGCGCTTGAGTTCGTCCACGTCGCGCGGCTTGTTCGCGGCGGTGAAGTAGCCGGGCGTGAGCGCGCAATCGATCTTGTGCCGCGCCACGCGCGACTTCACGATGTCGAGCGTTTCGAGGCCCATCGCCCAGATCTGCTTGACCTCGCCCTCGTTCATGAATTGCGCGAACGTGTCCATGCCGCACGCGAAGCCGCCGATCAACTGGCCGCCGTTGCGCCCGCTCGCGGCCCATCCGACTTTCGACGCCTCGAGGAGCGCGACGCGATAGCCGCGTTCGGCGAGATTGAGCGCCGCCGAAACACCAGTGAGACCCGCGCCGATCACACAGACGTCGGCATCCAGCGTGCCTTGCAGGGCGGGGTGGTGAATCGTGTCGTTGACGGTGGCCGCGTACCACGACGGCGCATGAGGCTGATTGGCGAATTTGAGCATAGAGGGAGCGTACAAAAAATGCGGGCGGCGGGGTGTAACCCGCCGCCCGCGGCGTACCCGTTAGAACGAGTAGATGAACTGCGCGCCCAGCAGGTCGTTGCTCTTGCTGTACGAGCCGTCGTCGCGCAGGAACACCTTCTGCGTGGCCCAGTCGTGACGATATTCGACCTTCACGGTGATCTGCTGCGTCGGATAGAACAGCAGATCGAGCG
>NZ_BAYD01000020.1 GCF_000685075.1 Paraburkholderia oxyphila NBRC 105797 | reverse complement strand
AAACGCAAGCAGCGGCACAACCGATCGCACAACCGGTCGCCCAGCCGGTAGCGCAAATGAACGCGCAACCGGCCGTGCAAACGCCCTCCCAACCTGCTGCGCAACCGGTCGCGCAAACGGCTGTTCAACCAGTCGCGCACCCCATCGCTTTGCCGGTCGCCCTGCCGGTCGCGCAAACCCTCCTCACCCAACCGATCGGACAAACCGTCGCCCAACCGGTCGCTCAAGCCGCTGCGAAGTCGACTGAGCAAGCCGCCGCCCAACCGGCCGAGCAAGCCGCTGCCAAGCCGGCCGAGCAAGCCGCCGCCCAACCGGCCGAGCAAGCCGCTGCCAAGCCGGCCGAGCAAGCCGCCGCCCAACCGGCCGAGCAAGCCGCTGCTCAACCGGCCGATCAAGCCGCTGCCAAGCCGACCGACCAAGCCGCTGCCCAACCGGCCGAGCAAGCCGCTGCCAAGCCGACCGAGCAAGCCGCTGCCAAGCCGACCGAGCAAGCCGCTGCCAAGCCGACCGAGCAAGCCGCTGCCAAGCCGACCGAGCAAGCCGCTGCTCAACCGGCCGATCAAGCCGCTGCCAAGCCGGCCGATCAGACCGCTGCCCAGCCGGCCGATCAAGCGACTGCCGAGCCGAGCGCGCAAGGCGCCGACCAAGCCACCACCCAATCGACAGAGCAAACGGTTCCGGTACAAACCACTGAAACCCCCATCGTTACCGACGACGCAACACCGGCAGTGGTGACGTCCGACAGCAACAATGTGCAAGCGATGTCGGTTGAAAGCGTCGCTGCAAAGGTGAACCAGTTGAAGTAACGCAGGTGCGCTATAGCAGGAGTTCAACCAGCAAGGCCCCGGTCCTCCTGCTCTCAAAGGGGGTCTGGATCCCCCCCGGAATCCAGACCCCCGCTTTTTAGTGATTTGCTATGCCTGGCGATGTAGGAGGTATGCCATGAAACTAGCTCCTCTTGTTTTGCTCGCAGCATTGTCGCCAGCTTTCGGGCAAACAGTTTCGACCCCTGCTGCGATCGCAGGCGCTGCACTTCAACAGTGGCAAGAACCGCAGGTCCAAACCCCTGTAAAGAACACTTGCACGCCGATCATCGTGCAAGTTGCGATGCCCAGTTACAACTACGTGGAGCCAGAGAGCGGGTATGCGCCTTCGTGGCAATCCGGCTCGTTTGATCGTGCGCCTCCTTTTTCTGCTCCCCCTTCCTGGCAGGGCTCAATGCCAAACGCATCCGGGCAAACAAGCACCATGCATACGTCGGCATGGACGAACGCGGATAGTGCCACGCAGATGATCGCGTCTTCAGCCACTTATTCGAGTGCGAGTGCGTCGTCAACAGTGAACTCGTGGACAGACGAGAGCGAGAAGACGACGACGGAATCGACTGCAGAGAGCACGATCACGGTAAATGGCAAAACCTATCGCTCGTATAAGCACGAACTCAAAAGAGCAACGCTGCCAGCCCTGCAAACACGCGCGCTTTCCTATTGCAGATGAGCCATGAAAAGGTCATCTACTTGATCGCGCTGACGCTCACCGGGTGCAATGCGTCAAGCATCGGCGCGCTGTGAAATGCGTGACGTGAAACCCGAAGACCTGGGCGAGCGCAGCCTGCCCGCGCCCGGAATGAGCGCGGAATCGCAGCGAGCCCACACACGACCATCAAATTGGCCGTGTGCACCTCGCCTTCCGCGCGCAATCCCGGGCGGCCGCAACGGCTGCGTCAGAATGGCAGCTTTGCATCCGGCTTTTCGGCGAGGATCACGCGCTTGAAGTCGGCCTGGATGCGCGCGAGTGCCGCGTCGTTATCAGCCTCGAAGCGCATCACGACCACCGGCGTCGTATTCGACGAGCGCGCGAGCCCGAAGCCGTCCGGATACTCCACGCGCAGGCCGTCGATCGTGACGACGTCGTCGGCGCCCGTGAACTTCGCGTTCTGCTGGAGCTTCGCGATCAGCGCGAAGTTTTCGCCTTCTTCGAGCTTCAATTGCAGCTCGGGCGTGGCGTGCGAGTTCGGCAGGCCGTTGAGCAGCTCGCTCGGGTCGGCCACGCGCGCGAGGATCTCGAGCAGGCGGGCGCCCGTGTACAGGCCGTCGTCGAAACCGTACCAGCGGTCCTTGAAGAACACGTGGCCGCTCATTTCGCCCGCCAGCGGCGCGCCTGTCTCGCGCAGCTTCGCCTTCACGAGCGAGTGGCCCGTCTTCCACATGAGCGGCTCGCCGCCCTTTTCCTTCACCCACTTCGCCAGATTGCGCGTGCACTTCACGTCGTAGATGATCTGCTTGCCCGGATTGCGCGAGAGCACTTCCTCGGCGAACAGCATGAGCTGGCGATCCGGATAGATGATCTCGCCGTCCTTCGTGACCACGCCCAGGCGGTCGCCATCGCCGTCGAACGCAAAGCCCACTTCGGCGTCGGTTTCCTTGAGCGCGCGAATCACGTCCTGCAGATTCTCGGGGTGCGCCGGATCCGGATGGTGGTTCGGGAAGGTGCCGTCCACCTCGGTGAAGAGTTCGACCAGCTCGCAGCCGAGCGCCTTGAACAGGCGCGGCGCCAGTGCGCCCGCCACGCCGTTGCCGGTATCCACGACGATCTTCAGCGGGCGCGCGAGCTTCACGTCGCCCACGATGCGCGCGATGTATTCATCGGCGATGTCGTAGTCGGCATAGCTGCCCGAGCCCGATTCGAAACGATTGTCGACGATGCGCTGATAGAGCGCCTGGATCTGGTCGCCGTAGATGGCCTTGCTGCGCAGGACCATCTTGAAGCCGTTGTAGTCGGGCGGATTGTGGCTGCCCGTGACCACGATGCACGAGTCGATGCTGCGCTCGCCCGAGGCGAGCTTGAGCGGCACGCTGGCTGCGAAATAGCCGACCGGCGTGGGCACCATGCCCACATTGACGACGTCCACGCCCGCGGCGCGCAGGCCGTCGGCCAGCGCCGCCGAGAGATCGGGACCCGAAAGGCGGCCGTCGCGCGCGATCACCACCGCATCGCCGCCCTGCGCACGCACTTCGCTGCCGAATGCCCGGCCGATGGCGCGTGCGGTATCGGTATCGAGCGTCTTGCCGATAACGCCGCGAATGTCATAGGCCTTGAAAATCGATTGAGAAATCATGGTGAGGCTCACAGTGCGAAGGAAAGTCGGGGTGTATTCGTAACATGATTTGCCTGCCCGGCGGGCCCAATCGTTACGAAAAGTCGGAATCGTTACAACTATAATTGCCGTTTTTCGGCGTCAGCCGTTGGTTATGCACCTATTTTAATGCCTCGCCGTTTCCTTCAGACGACAAAATCCAGGCCGGACCCGGACCCTGCCCCATGCCTGAGCACGCGGCATGCCCATTGCATAGAAGGGGCGCTCCCGCGATGCTGAGCCTCAAACGCTACGCGAATCCCGACGTCAAGCGCGCCTTCGCAAACATCGTGTGGCTCGGCCTCGAGCGCGTCACGCAGATCGCCGTGGCCATCGTCATCAGCGGTGTGCTCGCGCGCTATTTCGGGCCCGATGTGTTCGGCAAGTGGCAATATGCCAACACGCTGCTGCTCGTGCTCGCCCCCATCACCTGGGTCTGCGGCGCCGAAATCCTCGTGCCGACGATTGTGAACAAACCGCGCGAGGAACTGGGCACCGTGCTCGGTAGCGCCTTTGCGTTGCGCATCGGTGTCTCGGCGGCGGCGCTCCTCATCACCTGGGGCGGGATTGCGATGGGCGCGACCGATCCGCTCGTGGGCGCGATGCTCGCCGGGCTCGCCGTCACGATGCTGTTTCGCGAGCCGTTCGTCGGCGTGATCAACGCCTGGCTGCAGAGCATGACGTACAGCAAGCCGCAGTTGCTCGCGAGCATGAGCACGGCTGTGGTCAAGGCATTGCTCGTGTTCCTGCTCGCGCGCGCGGCCTTCGCGCCCGCCAGCTTCGGCTGGCTCTGGGCGCTCGAATCAGCGGCCATTGGCGCGGCGCTCGTGCTCTATTTCCGGCGTCAGCACGGCGGCAAGCTCGGCTGGCACGTGGACCGCGCGCTCTTCAAGCATTTCGCGACGGCGGGCACCGTGTTCTGGCTCGGGCTCATCTGCATGTACCTGTTCCTCAAGCTCGACCGGCTCATGCTCGAGCGCACGATCTCGTTCGCCGACCTCGGCCGCTACTCCGCCGCGCAGCAGCTCAACGAAAACTGGATCACGCTCGCGCTCATGCTCTCGCAGACGATTGCGCCCGCCTTCGTCTATCGCGTGCAGCAGGCCGCCCAGCTGCGCCGCAACCTCGTGCGCCTCTTCGCGATGACGGCCGCGCTGATGGTGGCGGGCGCACTCGTGCTCGACGCGCTCGCGGGGTTCATCATCGGCCACGTGTTCGGGCCGGACTATGCGGAGGCGATCGGCATCTTCCGCTGGGCCGTGTGGCTCTCGCTGCCTGCGGGCATCGAGGCGATCGGCAACCTCGTCGTGCTCAAATATCAGGCGAAGTTCGTTTTGCTCGCCAAATGGCTGCTCGCGCTCGCGGTGGCGTTCGCCGTGAACCTCGTGGCGATCCCGCGGCTTGGCGCCTACGGCGCGCTCGTCGGGCTTGCGGGCGGCTATGTCGCCGCGGCCTGCGTGAACTTCTATTACATCCGCTTCAAGTTGGCTCCATGACGAACTCCCCCGCTGCTGCGCTCCCGAACGCTCGCGTCGGCGCACTCGCCGACGTGGCCGTGCTGATGCCCGCCTTCAACGGTCAGGCCGATGTCGAGCGCACGCTCGCCTCGTTCGTGGAACATGCGCCGGTGTATGCGCTCGTCGTCGACGATGGCAGCACGCCGCCGATTGTTGCGCCGAGCGTGGCAGGCATGCAGATCGAGGTGCTGCGCATGGCGCAGAACGGCGGGATCGAGCGCGCGCTTAAGGCCGGTGTAGAAGCGCTCGCGGCGCGCGGCTTTCGCTATGCGGCGCGCATCGATTCCGGCGACCTCGCCGCGCCGCAGCGCCTCACGAAGCAGCGTGCGCGCATGGAAGCCGAGCCGAAACTTTCCGCGCTCGGCACGTGGACGCAGGTGGTGAACCGCGCCGGTGCGCCGCTATTCATGCTGCGCCCCGCCGCCGACGCGCGCACGCTGCGCCGCACGCGCATGCTGCGCTCGCCGCTCGTGCATCCTTCGGTGATGCTGAGAATCGATGCGGTGCTCGCGGTGGGCAACTATCGCGTGCAGTATCCGGCCGCCGAGGACCTCGACCTTTTCTTGCGGCTGATGGAACGCTACGACTGCGCAAACCTGCCCGAACTCGGGCTCTATTACGAGCTCAATGAAGGCGGCATCAGCGCGACGAAGCGGCGGCGGCAGATCGCCTCCACGCTGCGTTTGCAGGCGCGGTATCTGAACGTGCTGAACTGGCGCGACTGGGCGGGGATCGCGAAAAGCCTGCTTCATTTCGTGACGCCCTACGGCGCATTGCAGAAGGTGAAACGCGCGTTGTTTGCGCGGGGGACGTGAGCCCCGGCACCGCACTCGAGTCCTGTGCCCCCGAATGCCCCGGGAGCCGGCCCGGCGCGTCGGGCAGTTCATACTTTCATTGGAACCTTCTGTTAATCTGCTCAAGATTTTATAATTTCATCTGGACTGCAGATTTTTCAACAGGAGCCGGCTACCCGCTTTCGGGCTCGACGTATTTGTAACCATGCATCGCAACTTGCACAATGATCGGCATACAAGTGATCATCACAGGGGATGGACTTGCGGCTCTTGTCGCTGCAGCAGTACAACGCCTGCAACCGCATTAGGGATAGAGCCCGTCTGACCGGAGGCTGGTGCCAGCGACGCGAACCAAAGAGAAGGAACTAGTTTCATCGCATACCGACCGCATTGGCAGGCTTGGCACTTCGCAAAAAACGGGGACCTGGATTCGGGGATCTCCAAGCCCCTTTGA
This sequence comes from Paraburkholderia oxyphila NBRC 105797, assembly GCF_000685075.1. Classification (GTDB taxonomy): domain Bacteria; phylum Pseudomonadota; class Gammaproteobacteria; order Burkholderiales; family Burkholderiaceae; genus Paraburkholderia; species Paraburkholderia oxyphila. Next base: position 118,661 of record NZ_BAYD01000020.1, on the reverse strand, counting down.
AAGCAGGAGGAACGGTACCTTGAAGCTTAACCTCCCGCTATAACGAGCCTGCATTACTTCAGTTCCCTCAGCTTTGCCGTGACGCTGTCAACCCGCGCCGATTGCACGTTGTTGCTCTCCTGCGGCGCTGTTGCCTGTGTCACTTCGATGGCTGAGATTGATGCTTGACTACCTTGAGCGGGAGCCGGTTGGGCGACAGATTGGGCCACTACCTGTGTCTGCCACAGCCCCCAGACACGTATCCGACAGCGTGACGCCAGACCGGGGGCCTCGATAGAGGGCGTGGTCCTCAGCGTTTGCATGCTGAAATAGTTGACGTGCTCCTTGTCTCTCCGGATCAGGAATCGTTGAACGACGCTAACAACCGTATGGCCGTCGGTTTCTTGTGGGTGACGACTACTGTTTCCCCCCGTTGGCAAACTGCTTCCAACCCTGCCCCAGAAGCGACCAGGAGTCGACCTTGTCGCCATTGACAGGCTGACCTTTCCCACCGCCGGAGAGGTTGCCCGAAGGCATCGATTTGTGCGACGGTCCGGTTGTCTCGGTTGGATACTGACCGTTTGATGGCTGCACATTCGACTGCTCGCTATTTGCTGCGGGCGCAGCCTGGGCTAAAGCCGTTGACGATGCGAGCGCAAGAGCAACGGCAATCAACGTATGCTTCATGCCAACTCCCGGTAATAGAACGGTTGAATCAGGGACCAGCATGGGGCGCTGGCCCATACCACGTGGCAACCATTAACTGCCAGAATTCGCGGTTCCCGAGCTTTGGCTTCCGCCTGCTGCCGAGGATTGCCCCGCGCTTCCGGTGCTGCCGGCAGTCGAGGTATTTCCCTGACCCGAAGTCGTGCTGGTTGTCGAGCCATTTTTTCCGCTGGTTGCGGTCGCTCCAGCACCCGCTGCACCCGCGTCGGTGCCCGAGGTTGCCGTGTAGTGCGTTCCGCCCAGCGTAATCGACGACGTAACCCCGCCGGAGAGCGCGGTGGTCGTTGTCGACGTTCCCGGTGACGACGACGTACCTTGCGAAACGCCGATCGCTCCACCCGCGGCATACGAACCGCCCAGCCCGCTGCCGCTCGTGCTCGAGTTGGAGTAGTGCGCCGCGCCGGCTGTCGAGTTGCTGCCGCCGGCCGTCGAGTTGCTCGTGGAGTTGGTCGCCGCAACATTGGTCGAAGAACTGGAATAGCCACCCGAACCGATCAAGACCGAGCCGGTCGTACCGCTCGCCGTAGACTGTGTCTGACTGGTAGTCGCCGGTTGCCCCGCGATGGCGACTGCCGAAGCAAGAGTCATCACCGCAGCAAGGATCACTTTCATTTTCATGATATGGATTCCTTAATTTGTACGAAAAGCCGAGTCTGCATCAGGATTTCAGACTCGGCCCCAGCACTTGACAAGCTGCGCGCAGCTCAGTGCGACGAAGCGTTTGCGCTTGAGCCCGAGCCGCCGCTCGACGAAGCACTCGACTTGCCATGACCGACACCGAACGCGGCCGCACCTTCCAGGTTGCTGGAGTTCGTGGCGGTGTACGAGCCGTTCACGTAGCGGTTGCCACCTTCAACGGCAACCGCATTCGCACTTTGCACACCACCTGCGACCGCAGCTTGAGCACCCCACCCATTAACGCTGGCGCTCGTTTGCGAGCCACCGCCGCTCGACGAGCTGGTGGACGTGCCAGCGAAAGATGCACCCGACATTGCCAGAACTGCCACTGCAATGAGAAGCTTCTTCATGGCTAACTCCAAATTGGCGTGTGAACGTGGAATATGAGCAGAACTGCACGCCAACAGGCTGCCCATAATGTTATTAGCAATGCTAAGATTAATAATCATTAAACTTACCGTCTAAATCAGATCGAAATTTTTTCAACCGAAAACAGCTATCCCACCAAATTAATGGTGCGGCGCGGCTAACTGGAAGTTGGGCATGCCCAGTTGGTTCGGCTTCGGGGGGAGCGCGCTGGCCGTAGGGCAGCAAAATGGAGAAAGCGGATCATATTAATCCCCTCAACTTCGCTCAACGCTGATAACAAGCCGTTGCGCACGAAACTTTTATTCGCATTACAAGTGACAGTAACCCATCGGCAATTAATGTCAAGGAGCTTTTTATTGCGTCAACATCTCGACATTTACGCAAACACTTCAAGCAGAATCTTATGTTTAGGATGGCGTTATATATTATTTATATGGATGCCTAAAAATCTGCCAGATTTCCCTTTTCCTTTTCATTCTACGCACCATGTGGGTTCTCTATGTGCGATACCGCACACAAGGAAAGATCTTGCTACAAAGGTCTCGAGGTTTAGATTTCCCCGTGCTTAGCGATCCCGCTGCAATTCTTAAGACATTAAAATAGGATAGCTAACGACTGATATGCTGCAAAAGTATTAATCATAGAAATAGCTCACAACCTTCGTATCTTCATGTCAAATCAAAATCTATTTGTAATTTTAATACGTTTATATCTTGGGGTTGCCAGCAAGTTTCGCCAGTGCACGCGACCAACATCAGCGACGATACGATGGGCTCGTGGTTGTTTCAGCGAGGAGTGGCACGGCCGCACGAAGACGGAGAACTCATGCCCGGCAGCGAACCATTTGGTACTGGGGGACTGCGTCTAGTCAGCGTTCTGGTGCCAGTCATCGGGAATGACATTCGCCGGGTGTGGCGCAAGAAGGCCACGCGTGCGCAACTGCTGATGTTGCTGTGCAACGTCCCTGCCACCGCGGTCGCAATGAAGGCCAGTGCAGTTGGACCCCGACAGCTGGCAGCATCTCGGAACGTGGTCCCCGCCCCAAACCCAGCGTACCCGTTGGAATCGTCTTGTGATGCAGAGAGCTCACGGAAGAGCGAGAAGCACATCGACGCTGGCAACGGCTTGCGAAGATAGCTAACGTCGCGATTGGGTCCATCGGCACCACTCATGGTGATCAAGGTTACGCAGAAGATCTGCCCGGCGCCGTTCACGTCGATAGTGAGCGGCAAAGCCCACTGCCGCGATCACGCGCATGATCATCCCGACAGCCATACCCAAGATTGGTCCACATCCGCCTCCAGACGTACACGCCCATCGCCGCCCTGGTCCGCGGGCGGCACGCTGCATTAAATGTACCCCCATCGCAGGAAGACTATCTGCTATTGGCCATTGCTATTGGTGAATGTAACGTCCATGTTTCAGGAGCGAACGTTTCTGCGCCACTTGCCTGCGGTGCAATACCGCCGGATCAAATTCGAACGGTTGCGCACCCCAGCCGATTCAGCATGTGAAAAGACGCATGTTTTTAGGTCGCTTTCCCGGGGCCGATACGTGGATGCGTGATTTGATTTGCAACCGCAAAACACTGTGCTAACGTAGCAGCTGTTGTCGCGTCTCTGACGCATCGATCGAACGCCTCGGGCACGGCTCCCGTAGTCCGTCTGGCGAAAACATCTCCTTGGCTGCCACCCGCAGCACACACCACGAACAACACGCGGCTTAATCTGCGCGTTCCCCTGCTTGCGCTCGCAGCGAGCGCGGATCCGACGCCAACGTGCTATTTACCCGCACTTTGTCGTTCTTACGTCGGCACCGACAAGCTACACGCGGGCGGCGCTGAAAATCCATCGAAATGGCTCTTGTCGCAAGACGCGGGCAACGGATTTGGGCCACCTGGAAGAAGGCTTTCCAGGCTTCGGGCTGGACTACAGGTTCAGCAGCCCTGTGTTGATGGGCAACTAACCAGTCGCCGATCGCTTTTTGCTCTCTGGAAAGCCAAGCTCTCCCCGAAAGGTCGCGCGTCATTTCGCGCGCAATGCACTTCTTCGCGCGAGTACCGCACGCGCTACCCTTCCAAATGCAAAGGGCATTTCCCGAGGCGTGAGTTGCTTCCCGGCGTAGCCGAGATCCTCCGCATGCCTCGGTTGCCCGCCTGCGGACGGTAGCAGGCTTCCTTTGCGTCTTGAAACGGTCGAGCTCATCGATCGTTTCGGTCTGCGACACGCCGCTCTGGCGCACATCAATCCTTTCACCCTCCATCAAGCGCGATCTCGGTGTGACGTGTTCCCCGAGAATCCGCCCACCTCGTGCTCGCCCTCACGCGAGCCGCCACTGCCCACGTGCTGCATGCACGCGAATGCGGTTGAACATCGAATGCGCCGCCACACGACGCGCCGTGTTCAACCCGCCCCGGGCTCCCTCTTCCAAACGCGCAGACCTTTCCACCGGTGCCAACCGGGGACCCTCAGCTAAACCGCCTCTGCCCGTCTCTTTGTAGTCCCGCATGCCAGCAGATCAACGTCGCACCCGCGTTGAAACCTGCTCGTTCCAACCACGTGTCCTCATCGGACACGTCGCCATCGCAACCGATGGCAACAGGGTGCCCTCATTCGCGCTTCCGCCCGCGCATGAGGTCAGGTACAGGCGGAATAACCAGCCACAGGAAAGGAGTTCCATGGGTCGAAGATCAAAAGGTGTCAACCACGCCGCACAGATAAGCCGCGAAGCAGGCGGAAGCAAGGACTCGCAGAAACACCGTCGCTTGCACTGGAGCGAGTTCTCGCGTTTCGCAGCCCGGATCGGTCACACGCTGGAAGCAGTCGACGAAGCGGAAGACTGGATGCTCGAGTTTTTTGTCTGGTTCCTGGTCGCCGGGGCGATGAAGCCTGGCACGCTCGCAAATTATCGAGCGTCGCTCTCGGTGATCCAGGGCACGGCTGGCCAGGACATGTCCTGCTCAACCCGCAGTCGGCCCCTCCAGCTCGAGCGCCGGGAGCGGCATGGCAAGCACCGTGCTCGTACGCCGCAGGAGTTCAGTGACCTACTTGCCGCGGCAGAAAAGCTCGGTGATGACGGCGTCGTGCACGTTATTCGCTTGATGCGTTGGTTGGGACTTCGCATGCGCGAAGCACTCATGTGCGGCAAGTCGCTGGAAATCTGGCGAGACCTGATCCTGCAGGGAAATCGACGGCTGCCCATCGAACGCGGCGCGAAAAACGGGCGTCCGCGTCGTACCGAAGTGCTTGCGGATCACGTAGAGGAAACGCTCGACGCGATCAACGCAGCGCTGGCGTTCTGCCGCGACCGCGACTTTGAACTGATCACCGGCTGCCACGATGACCTCAAAAGCGCAAAGGCCCGCCTGAAGTCTCGCTTTGACCAACTGCCGATGCGCAGAGAGCTCGGAAGTCACAGCCTGAGGTTTACCTATGCCGTCGATTTTGGCAACGCCGCACTCGATCGCGGCGTGCCGCCGGTTGAGGTACTGACCCAACTATCGGACCGCCTCGGGCACGGTCCGTCACGCGTGAAGATGATTCTCGACGTTTACTGCTGGCAGATCCGCCACCGGTTTCCCGAGAAGATCCACTTACCCAGTGACTTCGTACCTTTAGAGAAAACAGTCGCGAGGAACCGCGAAATGCCCGTAATGGCCAGCGTTAACGATCGACCGCAGCATGGCAACCGCGCCAAACACAGGCGTCGACGACCGGCGCGCGGACGCCGCACCCAGGTGAATCACACGGGGTTTCAGCATGATCGCAAGAACAACTAATCAGCATGACGAATCACACGACCAACCACACGATTTGTCTAAATAAAGGAGGTAAAAAAGAAATGTCCGAATCCCAACTCTCAGAGGAAGCGCGCATTTCTCTATCCCGGTACAGCAGCGACAAAGCGGCCCGGATGCTCCTACCCTTATGGCTCGAGTTCGAGGGCTTTTTGCAATCGCGCGGCGTGTTGCCCTCTGCCATCCCGGACATTCCGGAGGAGTCACTACGCGCGTACGCGACATTTCTCGACTACCGGGATTGCCACATCGATGACGCCCTGGTTGCCCTGAGCGCCGTCCTTCTCGTGTGCCTGCACGCGGGCTACAACGCCAGGATTTTGCGGTCCATCGTCATCCCGCGCATCCGTCGCCCTATCCAGAATCGGCAATGGGATGCATTCCGCTTGCGAACGTACCGACCGCTCGAAGCCTCGCAGCTCGCGAGAAATCGCAAGCGCCGGGCCGAACAAGAAGCGTGTACCAGCGATCAAGCTCGCAACGAAGACCCCATTACTTAAGCAATCACGCTGTTCACGCAACCATCTCTCCATTAACAACCATAGCAGGAACGACAATGACTCATCTGATTGTGGCTCACTTCCAAAGCTCGAACACCGCAGCGCAAGCATCGGCAGCGCAAATCCTTCACGCACAGACGGGTGGAATGCTTCTGAAGCCAGGTCTGCTCGATGTGCGCGGTGACGACGTGAGCAGCACACGTCTGGCGGAAAGCGAAGACACGCTGCAGGATCACTACTGCACCATGATGACTTCGCCGCGCGGAGGCATCATCGACGTCTCGCCTGAGGATCAGAACGTCATGATCGCGTTTATCCAGGCCAGACGGCACGTTCTGACCGAACTGAAAACGATCATCGTGTCGGTGTCCCCGGATACTACGTCACAGCTGGCCGCCGTAGAAACGCTTACCGCGATTTGCGCGGCGGGTGTGAATCCTGCCAGCATCGGGATTCTGGGGACCGACCTGCCGGCAGACGCCCGGTTCGACGACGTCTACCCGGCAGTTGTTGAGTACGCCCGTGAAGCCCAAATCACGGTATCGCCTGAGGCTGTGCTCCCGGTGTCAACATCTCTCGCGAAGGCTCAGCAATTCAAGATGCCGATCGCCGCTGTCTTGAACCGCGCTGTCGATTTCGAAACGGAATTGACTGCGGCGCGACTCAATAGTGCACCAGAGAAAATCGTGCATGCGCTCGCTCACAAGGTGATTGCCCAGCGCGATCTGCTGGGCACTGCTGATACGTTCAAGCGCGTCGTCGACGCACTCGGACTACCGTGCATTTCGCAGGATGAGTGGCGTGCCGAATGCGCACCAACTACGAACCGTAAGCGCGCGCGGACCGTGGCGCTCGATTAAGGGCTTCGAATCGCGACCGGGTAACGAAGCCACTGCACGGGAGATCAACGGTCCACCTCCACTTGAGGTCCGTTGATCCACGCGCTCAATCGGCTTTCGGTCACCGAAAGCTCGGTATCCACGCCAATCGAGCGCGCCCGCGAGCACCAGCACCGCATCCCGTATCGCCATTGCGGCGTCGCAATGGCGTCCGTGTAACTGAATGAGCCGGGCTCCCTTACCGTTCCTCCAAATTATAGGAATATCGCAATGAATGAGTTCCACCAGATGACATCAGAGATTGATCGGAACGCCCTTGTAGATGCTGTCGCTCGCGCGCTCAGTCTTCGCAGCGAGCCGTTATCACCGCTCCTCACCGACGCGATCGCTCTGAACAGCACTCTGGCGCGCGTAGCACGGCGCATTAACTACGAAACGCATATGTATCGGTGGGCGACCACGGCCGACTCCCTGCGCACGTCGTCTGCATACATGCAGCGACACGCGAAGTTCAAAAGTTCCGCCGTCTGGCACCGGGATGCCTCGTGGGGAAGTTTGACCTTGAAGTTGCTGCAGCCTCTCGACCCTGACGAAGTTGACGACGAGAACTGCGACGGAATCGCGCTCGAGTTCTTGCTCAATGCCATCGCTGAGGATCCCCTTATCCTGAGCTATCGCCGCGGTCACGCACACCGATACCAGCCAATTGATATGCTGCTGACGGAGCTAATCGATGAACACTTTGACGAATACAGCGGCCCGGGCGTGGCGCATCCGTTTGAGGGCCACCACTTCGTCCAGGGATGCGTCGTCAATATATACTGCGACGCAAGCAATGCAGCGGTGCGCGCAGGCGTTGCCGCCGCGCTCTCACGAATTTTGAGCGCGGACCTCGATGCGGAAATCGTATCGGTGGTACAGGCGGCGCGCCGCACTCATGAAGAGACGCGGCCCCATTGACCCTTCATCGGGGAGCTCCGACGGCGCATCTGGTACCTAATACTCGTCGTCGAGGCCAGTCGCAAACCGGACGCAAATCGTCGCCAGGGTTCGGCCTTGATTCACCGGGCCACTTCTGGTGGCGGGCGTTCTCCAAGCGCGAAAGTTTTGTCCTTCCAAAATCAATAGATTAGATATTTTGGCGCGACAAGGTCGGACAAACGCCTGTCGTTGCTGACGCAACAATGGATTCTCCAAACTGCCAAAGCAGGAGGTGTCTGCCAGACAAATGGGGGGCAACAGACAAACCGAACAAACCCGTCCGCGGTGCTGTTTGTATTAACGCGTTTGAGTTGATCGCGCGACGCCGCATCAACGATGGGCAATTGCATCACATGTTCACCCAAGAACCTCTTCTCCGCGCGGATCTCGCCACAGGGTTCGCCGTCTCACCTCAAGTAGCACGGGATACTACCCCTCATTCTGCGCGCGACGTCACATTGGCAAAAAGCCGGATCAACTTTCGGTGCTCTAGTCGGGGCAAATTCGGAGAGCCGCAAGGCTTCCGAATAGCTTTCCATTCCTGCAGCGCTATCCAATGTCCAGCCTCGCCGGCCATGAAAACTCTGCCCGCCACCAGACATGGTGTGGGCCGCGGACGCATCCTTGCGGGGCCGCGGTCTCTCGCGGCGGCACCTATCAAAATAGCTGCGCAATCATCGCGATCGGCAGAAATAGGCTGCAGTCCTAATCGGGAAAAACGAGGAAATCGAAAGCTTGATAAAATGCGCGTGCGCGTTCGTCGATTGCGTCAACGATCACCGCCATCGACGCGATTTGTTGCAAAGCTTGCCAACTGCGATACGGAGCATCCATGAGCAGCCGCTTGCCGCGCCCGGCGCCTTGATGATTCGCATCGACGGCCAAGCGGCCGAGCTGTGTAACGGGCATTTGCGGATAGCGCGGCAGCCGTCTGGCGAGCGCAGGCGGCCATGCGTCATGATCGACACTGGTCAGCAGGTCCACCCCATTGGCGCGGACCTGCATGGTTCAACCGTCAGTCTGAATGGCGTCTACGCAGAAGCCCGCAACCTGTTGTATCGGCTGATGTCGACGATCTGGGTCTGTGTCGGTTCCGGTATACCAAGCAGTTGCGCAGCAACAGCAATTACGCGGCTTGCCGGCAGGCCGGTCAGGCAATCGCTCGTGCTTTCCTTATGCCGGTGGCACCCTTCCTGCCGGCACGGAACGCACTCTGTCTCCCCTTGCAGTTGGTACACGTTGCCGCGCAGGCCTGAGCCGCGTCGAGCCCATGGGTTTTCACCCGCCGGCCAGCTGCACGGCCACGGCCCCCAGCGAACCGGGTCGGATGGACCGAACAGCGCGATCGTCGACGTGCCGCATGCGGCAGCAATATGGGCGGTACCCGTATCGGGACCAATAAAGAGATTCGCATGCCGGATCATTTCCGCCGTTTCGCCCAGCGTCAGCTCACCGACAAGATTCAGGACCGACTCCCCAGCCGCGGCGACCACCTGTGCGGCATACTCGCGCTCGGCCTGCGCGGCTCCCCCGCTCAGCGCCACGGCAAAGCCCTGTGCGCGCAGCCAGCGAAGCGTTGTAGCCCAATTATCGACGGTCCATTGTTTGTATGTGTACATGGGGCACAGATGCAGCACGACTATTCGCTGCCCCGGCATCGAGGCGGGCGGCGCATTGAACCGAGCCTCGAACCGGGCTCTGCGCTCGGGATCGGGACCGATGCCCGGTGCGACCACCTCCCCACGCGGCGTCACGCCCACCAACCGCGCCAGTTCGAGTGTGCTCGACACCACGTGTTTGTGCAGTTGCCGGTCGAGCGCGATACGGTGAAGCATGACGGTGGCGAACCACTTCACTCGATCGGCATTGACGAGCCCGATTCGCTTGCGCCCGGCAAGGCACGTATAGATCAGTGCGCGATCTGAGTCGATGGCTGCGCAGGCAAGATCGTAACGCCGCCAGAGCCGCACGGCATCCGCCACTCGTTCACGGATCGGTGCCCGCTGAGTGACCGTAATAACGCGGCGCAAGTCCGGGTTGTTCTCAAGTACCCCCTCTGTGCCCTGAAACACGATCATGTCGATTTTAGCTTCGGGCCACTGCGTCTTCATCGATCGGACAAGCGGCGTCACCAGCAACACATCGCCTATGCGGCGGGTGCAGGCCACCAGAATTGTTCGCGGAGGCGGCTCCAGCTTCAGCGCAGACGGGCTTGTTCGCGGAGGCAGTTCCGGCTTCAGCGCAGACGGGCGTGCCATTTCGTCGATTTCCCGCTTTCGCGCCTCGATCCACGCGAGCAGTGTTGCTACATTCAGCGCGAAAAAGCATGCGCTCATCACGAGCGTCAATGCGTCGATGGTCAACCCGAAGATGATCGTGCTGCCAACTACGGCGAGTCCCAAATATGATGCGGTAGCGATTTCGCCGTCCGTGCTGAGCCGGTTTCGCCAGAACGGTGCGAAGGTTCCGACGTAGAGAAGCAGCAGTGCCACCACGCCGACAGTGCCCATTTGCGATAGCGTTGAAAAGAAATCGCTATGTGCGCCCGGGTTGACGATCGCTCGCGGCGCCTCGGCACGTTGGGCAAGCCCGTTAAGCGCATCCTCCAGACGGCCGCGCCCCACGCCAAACACCGGATAGCGCGAGTATAGAAGCGCGGATGCGCGCCACAATTCGAGGCGCAAGCCGACCGAAGTATCGATGTTGCCTTGGTGCAGTTCCTGTACGTCCGAGATGATCGCGTTGAACCGTTGGCCGACAAGGCTGCCGGAAGCGAATACCACGAAGGACGCCACGATCGTGCATCCCAATACCATGCGTGCCCGTCTGCCGGCCAGCCAGTGCCGGCCGCCGAAGGTTGTCCATAGAAGCAGCGGCACCGCGACCCATCCCCCGCGCGAGCCCGACAAATACGACGCGTATCCGCCGAGCAGAAACGCCGCGATCTTGATTGCTACCTCAGCTGAATGGGCGTGTCTGCCTCGCCTAATCGACACAATCGCAAGGAAACCGAGCAGCAATGCCGTGTCGCCGAGGGGGATCGGGTTGGTAAAAGAATTGCCGAGGCGACCAGGCTGCACCCACACGGCTGGATGATAGTGCGCGTAGACCGCCCAAACGCCAACACCTAGCGCACCCGCTACAAATCCCCATTGCACGAGGCGCAGTTGCCGGGACGCCAGCGACCCAAGATAGAAAAACCCGGGGACGACGAGCGCCAGCCGCAGGAATGGATCGAGTGCAGGGAATGTGCCGCTTCGAAGAACCGTGATCTGGAACAGGATGACAGCCGGCATGCCGATCAGACCCAGGACGAAGAGCCGGTGCTCGCGAAACAGCGCCGCCGCGCGACGGCGATGCTCTGCTTTGCCAAGGTAGGCCAGAGCTAGCGCGAAAATAACGAAAAAGCAGTAGCCAGTGCCCCCTCTTATCGACAGCATGACAGCCGGCGACAACACGACAGCCAAGGTGGCGGCACCGCTTGATAGTCGGTTGGTATGCGTCACGTTGAATCCTAAGTCTGGCGAGAAACGAGAGCCCTTGCCGATTGTGACATGCCTATGTGACAAGGCTCCTCATCCGCCAGAAATCACGGCACCAGCTAGTGTTTATTCCATAGATCGCACACGTGGCAGCAGATTATTCTCGTGATTGGCGGCAGATGTGTGAAACCCACTGCTTTGGATCTGGAGTTTCACTTATCGCCGTTATTTCCACAGCAAGTCTCCGCCGGTGAGGCATCGAAACGCGAACCGGAAGTCTGGCAGGCGGCTCAGTTCGCTCGCCTGCCGAGACAGGGGCCGACCGAACCTCGTCAAGTCAGGTTGGGCGATAGAAGCCCGTTATCCACGAGACACATGGGAACAAGAGTGATCAGCTCGGGTTGGCGATTGCCTTTGCGGTAACTATTTATCAGGTGATGGTTTCCAGATCAATGGAGAATGACCATAGGTTTCTGAATTGTCGCGAGGCTGGTCGCGCTGTAGCTATGCGGCGTTAGCATGATCAATGGATCGCAACGGCAGCAAAGCGGACCGCGAACGCCATCGGAACTCGCACGAGATTCATGCGGCACGGACGTTAGCCGGGCCACGTCAAATAAAGGGCCGCACCGCCGCGTGTAGCCCTTTATTCGTTCTGGACTCTCGCCGATCTCGAAGTGCTGGGCGTCAACCCCATGTTCACTGCATCGACGATACATCGCGCAGTCACATCGCGGAGCCCGCACCACCGAGCTTACGAGTACGACACGGCGAACGATTGAAATAGCCCACCATGTCGGCAAAAGACATGACGGTCATGTTGCGGCCGGCCATAATTATTCTTAATTTGCATATCTATTTAATTTCATTGACTGATGCCGATATAAGCCGTCGACACCCTCCCCTTCCGCCGCGGGTTCAGACTTGATCCGCTGTGCGTCGACTCGGATTCGACTGCGCCCAGTCCAGCCTCTCATGGGAGACCGGCCGGTATTTCCAGCCAGTCCCAGTCGCCGGACGACTTGTCATCGGTGCGGGTGTGCGAGCGAGCGCAAGGCAACCGCGACGTCCTCCTGCGTGACAGTACTTGAGCCGTCACGCAGATACCGAAGAGCAGCAAGTTCAAGGATCCGCTTCAATACGGTATCCGTATCCGAGAGAAAACGATCCTGCACTGCGTGTGCTGTAAAGTCAGCGGTGTGACGGGAGATAGGGAAGTCGTCGCCAGCCATCGTTCTGAGTCTTGTACGGACATAGGAAGCTATCCAGTTGTTCCGTTCGTCAACGCATCCCACCATGCAACGCCGACAATTGAAGCAACCCGCTTTCCCCTTGACCTCTTTCTCTTCGGTGGATTCCGCAGTCGTGTGTTTGAGGATGCATCGTTCTTCGAATGGTCCACGCGCAAGCATCTCGAAACTGCATTCGCATTCTGCGCACACGAGATCTTGGTCGCACTGGCATCGAGGCGTTTCATCAAACGTCATTTCAACTCTCCTGATTAGCGGGGTTAGCGATCGCCTCGTTCCGGAGGACGTTCGCCAACCCAGTATTTCCCCAAATTTGCAAAGTCAAGTTTTTGGCAAGAGAACATCATCAGGATATCTACAGGAATCAATCCAGAAGACTGCGAGCGGTGGTAACGCCAGTCAAGACGGCCCAGGCTCGACGAAGGACGGCGGCCCCCAAGTGTCGAATGGACTGGCAAAGGCGTATATCGAGGACCGGTTTCGCCTTGAAGCTCGACGCTTTTCATACTCCCCCATAGCCGCGATGGCACAACAAGCGCACGTCTGCGGGTGAAGTGCCAAGGCAGGCAACCTTCCTTCGCGCACCATCTACGCACGTCGCGCCCCCGTATCGTGCCGGTGACGCCGATCGGTGCGGCACCCGCCATGCCGGCCGCAGGAATCCATGCGTCCAGCGCATAAAAAGCAACGAGAAATAGGCAAAGCCGCACCCGAAGGCGCGGCCGTAATTGAAATAGACAGTTGAAGCTGGCGTGGCGGTCGTTGACTCGGTGCGAGCGTGAGGGCAGACCAGAGCGATGGGTGACGATAGTCCCTTCTGTTGCGTGCCACTTCTTTGTAGCTATCCGAATCGTCGGGAGCTACATAAACATGCGTCGGCACCGAAGAAGCAGGGAAAATGCCCCTCCTATGACATACCAGAATCCGATTGCCCAGCTAAATCCTATGCTGCCAACGGTAAAAAGGAACTTGCCGCTCTGTTGCATGCCTTCGGCGTAGAGCCACAAACCGAGCAATGCGAGCAGATAGCAGGCGATGGAAATCGCTGCACGGCGCGCGAGCCAGTGCCAGCTCATGAAACTTCTCATTGCTTTCTCGAACCTTTTCATCACTCGTCCCCCGAGCGATGGCGTGCGTCGAATAAAATGCCGCCGAGTTTCCAGCCGGCGATCGCTACTGCGGCCAAGGCCGCGAGATAGACCCAAGAGAGAGGCTCGTCGAGACGTTGTCCGTGGAGGATGGCGTAAAGGCGTTCATATTCCATGTCAGCTTTCCCTTTGACGGTGATGCCCCGCTGCACAGCGCGGCGCGCTGTGTCAATGAGGTCTCAGTTGATCCTTGCACGTCGTGCGGGAAGTCAAGTGTGCGTGGCTAGTCGAGGTAGCCCGCTAGTTGCCGGACTTGAGGAGGGCTGCCCGTGTGATCCAGTTCTTCGACCGCGGCGCATCAAAGAGGACGTCGTCGTAACTGGAGATATCGACGTGCGGGCCTTTCTGCGCACGGTCGCTGCGCAGAAACTTCGCGAACGTCATATCGGTGTTCTTCATTTCGAGCGTCTCATACGTCGTCTCGACACGGGCCAGGGTGAGGTCTGGCCGACCTCCCGTTTAGGCGCCTAAACGCCTAAACCCGGAATGATGCATTTTCTGTTGAGCTTTCGGCGATTGGTCGGTCGATAGAGGGGCAAAATCAGTGGGCTTTCTCGCTATCTGAGCCACTTCCCGCTCTTCACGCTCCAGAGAACAGCATGACGGCGCAAACCAGCCTTCGGATTTGCTGAGGTTGAGAAAGCGGGGCCAACGGTAGCGCACGTTGGCGCCGCGACAAACGTTGCCCTTACGGGCCTTGTGACGCTTCCCTCGACGATGTTGCGCAGCAGGTGTCAGCGATGAAGCGGAGGGGGACGATCCGTTTCGTGCTTGCCCGGTCGCTTGTCTGCAACCGCCCCTTCCAGAGCGGCGGACTGGGTGAAGCATCCGGCGGTGAGTCTGCCGTCTTCTGCGCAACGTAGCGCCTTGCGGCACGGGGTCGGGTCAGCCCGAGCTTGATTTCGGGCGTCAAGCTCTACGCTACAGGGTGTGGTAGTTGCCGGTTCGCCTTTTGTCTTCCTGGTTCATCTGGGACGTGCCGTCCCTGCACGTCGACGCGCTCTCCGCGCGCGTATCTTGAAGCGGCCTTTGCTCGCAGCCACGATCCCCATGTGGAACTTGCCGACGACGTCTGCGAGCGCGTCGAAGATAGCCTGGTATCGCTCGGGATTGCCTTCGGCGGTACACAGCAACTGCGCGCTGTGATATCGCTGCGCAAATTCACCGAAATCGACCCACAGCGCGTTCATTTGCGCGTCGACGCGGCTACGGGTTTCGAGCGCCGCTTTGCCCTCCCGCAGCTTCACCCCAATCGCGGCTTCTTCGGCCTTCAGCGCTTCGATCCTGTCGTCAAGTTGCTGCAACTCGGCCAACTTCCTGCCGAACTGCTCATTGATGCGGCGCAGCTGCGCCCTCGCCTCAGCGTCGTCCAACTTTGGCGGCCGCTTACGCATTTGCGCGACTTCCCAGCGGGCGGCGTCGCGCTCCTTCTCGGTCTTGCTGATCTCCAGATGAAGTGCACTGCATGAGCCTCTGACGAGCGCGAGTTCGTTGCTCAGGCACCCGTTCGCTTCCTGGGTCTTCAACTGCTCGACCTGCGTCTGTTCCATTTCACGCTGGAGGCGCAGCTCTTCCGCCTTGCTTACGTCGTACAGCGCGTTCAGCCTTGCCATCTCGTTGTTGACTGACTCGACCCGCTCCTTTGTTGCCGCGAGCTCATTCCGCATCTGTCGGTACGCCGCAATCAGCAACTTCGCCTCCCGCGTGGACATTTCGTGGTGTGCCTTGCGATTCTCGATGACGGCATTCAGGATGTCGTCGCTGAGGTCCTTGGCGAGGAGGGACTGCATGTCCGTTTCCGCCAGGAATTCAACGACCTCCTCGGGCACGGTCGGATCGAAATTCGGGTCAATCGGCGGCTTTTTCTTGTTGCTCATACTGGCTTCTCTATGTGGACTGTGCGACTCAGGAGCCTCTTAGCGGCAATGCGACGCGTGATCTTCTGACACTTACTGGCCGAGCGTATTCGCTCGGGTGGTTGTCAGCGCTTGGAAAGACGACGAAATTCGCCACGCTCTACAAGCGAGGGGACGGTGACCGCAAAAGATGGCATTGGTCAATTGGTATTCCATGTTTGTTTCGCAGTTGAGGTTCCTGCACCGGTGCATGGCGCAGGGCGCTGCGTCACCGCAGCGTGATTTAAGCATCGCATGCCCATTGCAAAGTCAAGGCACCTGTGTTCATTCAAAGCCGTCTGCGGACTGACCACAGAGGACTTCTCCAAACGCGCATGCAACGTCAGTGGCGTCCTCCACACGTCCTGTCTGACTCAGACGAGCGAGAGCAAGCAAAAGCCCCCCTGTTTCCGTGAGATTTCGCCGACTTTGCGTCTCTCCACGCTCGATAGACTGGATGCAGCGAAGTCGATGTTTCGCCGTCTATTTCGATGTACTGCGAATCAACCTCAGGAAATGAGTCGGAGGTTCGTGGAAAACGAAACGGATCTCCACACCCGTCTTCGACTTCTTCTCAACGCTGCCAATACCGCTTTGAAAGGACACCGAGCATGAAAACACCCGTCTTCGCAGTCGACGTCGGCTACGGCAATACGAAGTACTCGTACCGTACCGCGAGTGGGACGGTCGCGACTGGTATGTTTCCATCGCTTGCGCCGCTGGCCCCGACCCAAATATTTTGGGGCGACACTGAGAGCGTGCTCGCCGCGCGCAAGGTCGCAACAATCAACATCGGCCGCATTGAATATCAGGTTGGCCCCGACGTGCCGATCACCGCGGCTTATGGCAGGACTGGCCGCGCGCTCGCAGTCGACTACGTGCTGACCGACAACTACGCAGCGTTGCTTTTCGGCGCGATTCACTTTTCCGGTGTCACGCGTATCGAGCGTCTCGTTCTCGGCGTATCCGTTCACAATATGGAAAAAGATTCAGCGGTTCTGAAGGAACGATTCGTCGGCGAGCACGACTTCGGCCACGGCCGCGTCGTAGTCGAGAAGGTGGTGGTCATCCCGCAGCCCATTGGTTCGCTCGTGCATGTGGCGAGTGCCCGCGGCAGCAGCTTCCGACGCGACGATGCGCACCTGGTTATCGACGTGGGCTACTTTACGACGAACTGGGTCTATGCGAACGGCTTCAAGATGGATCACAACCTCAGTAGCGGCATATCCGGCGGCGCATCGCAGATCTCCCAGCACATCGCGAAGCTCATTTCACGCGAGGAAGACGAAGAGATCAACGAGATCGAGCTCATCGACAAGGCACTGCGCGAGAAGACACCCTTCTTCATTTATGGCAAAAACATCGATCTCGCACCGTATGTCGAGCTGGCCGCGCCGATCATCGCCAGCGTTGCGATGGACATACGGAACCACATCGGCCCCCTGCCCGACGTGCGCTCAATCATTCTTTCGGGCGGCGGTACAGCGCTCTATGCCATGGCAATCCGTCGCGCATTCCCGCGCGTCGTAATCGAGAGGATCGATCCTCCCTGCCTCGCAAACGTACGTGGATTCCTGATCGCTGGCGAAGTTGGAATCGCGCGTGAGCGGTGCGCGGCATGAACGACAAATTCACGATCGAGGTGACGATTAACCCTCTCGTCTCACCACTGCTGCACGAGCGATTGGGCCGGTGCATATCGGCGCGCGAGCGCGCAGCGGTGTTGCGGTTGCTCGCCGAAGCGATGCTTCTGCGTGAAATGATGCGACAGGAGTCTATTTCGCATCCGGCGCCTGTATCGCCCGCACCAGAGAGCGCCCAAACGCCGAGGTTAACAACGAACGAAGCGAACGTGACCGAGAGTTTTGTGACCCTGAGTGTAGGCAGCGCAGCGGACATTGGGCTGGATTTCAGCTCCGATCTGGGTAGCCAGCTTGCGTACTACTTCGACTAGACACACGCACTTGACCTCCCAGCACAGCGGCAAGGATGAGCTAACACCCGATGACGCAGCGCACTGTGCTGTGCACCGGTGCGTTAGCCACGCCCATGACTGACTACCACGATGGCTGCCTATTGATGCATCGCCCGGGTCATGCTGCGGGCTCCGGTACTCCATAGACGACCGTAGCGACGACGTGTCCGATCGTCCCCCTGTGCAGCATGGATCTGCTTTTGGTCAAGCGCACCGCCTGATCGTCGGACTGGCCGGCCTAGCACCAAGGTACGCGTCGACCACGATCCGCGTTGCCGGGGATCCGGCGGGCCGTTACCGCTTACGGCGTTTTCTCCGGATCCCAGGGGAGGACGTTTCGAACGTCTTATCGCCGTCCCCGACGCCGGAAGGAAGATTCGCGAACATGTTGGCGATCTTCTGTTGATCCTGGAGGTTAATCAGACACGCCCTGATAGCACGTTCTAGCGCGTCAATATGCGAAATCAGCTTCTCGGCATCTGGGCCCTGTATGCGAAGCGTTTTCGCGCCGCGCTCGACCGAGACCCATAGTTGTGGATTTTGGGGCGCAGGAGCGGAACCGGAGTCAAGTAGCCTTAGGACATCGCTTGGGCTAACCAGCTTCAAGACTTTGGCTGCCTTTGCGCGCCGACATATCTCGTCGGTTCCAAGCCTTTGGCTCATCTCCAATAGCTTCCTGCCCAGCCGGAAGCTGACGTGGTCCGAGCCCCCAAAGGCATCTACAACTGGCTTTGGTAGGCCGCTGATTGCAATGCACCGAGAGACGTGACCTGGCGAGACAGCGAGCGCGGCTGCCAAGGCACTTTGAGATGGCCAAAACCCCAACGTAAGATGCGTGTGATAGTAGTTTCCCAGCTCCACGGGCCCTGCTTTTGAATGGGAGCGAAGACCCTCGTGGACCCTACAGCTAACGGCCCTATCGGCGTCTAGCGAGTCGTCGTGAAGCACAGTCATCGTTTAAAGCGCTTAAGGCAAGCGAAATGCAAAGAAGTTTGGAGGAGATAACGTGCTTCACGTTCGTGGTCCGCTTGCAGGCGCCTGCAAGCGATTGGTCTGTCATCGTACAATCCACGTTGCGCAAATTTCTAATCTAACGACGATTTTTCATCACATTAAAAAATTATGCACGTTCAAACCGTGCAACAGTATCACTCAATCCGACGATCGTGGCTGATCCAAAAGCTGCATGAAAAGCAGCACCATTCCAGTCTAAGCCGTTTAGGCGCCTAAACGCGATTTGGCCTTCATCGTACAACTCCACACCGTTACGATATTGAATCTACTGGTTATTTTTCGTCACGTCGACGAATTGTGCACGTTCAAAATGTGCAAAATCGTGGCGCAATCCGCCGCTCTTGGGTGGTCCCAAACGTTCAATTAAGGACCCGCGCTCGAAGGAGAGGCATGGAAACGCACAGACAGTGGGCAGACTGTCAATTGAATCAGCGCAAGGTGGCACTCGTCAGAGAAAAAGACAAGCTACTCAGCATGCAATTGCGTACCGTAGGCACCATGGAAGCATCCCCTTTTAGGCGCCTAAACAGTTAAAGGCAGAATGACGCTGTTTTTGTGAAGCTTTTGACCGAATTCGGGCTAGCCGGTGGTGCTTGCCTTCGGTTCAAAGGTTCACACTTTCGTACTCGGGTCGATCCGTGTAAAAAGATTGGACTAGCGCGCGAATGGGACATTTCCGTTTAGGCGCATAAACGGGATGCTTGCTGATCTTGGAATCGGAATCCCCTTCCAGCCCGATATCCGACCGGGTAACCGCCAGAGCTGTCCATACCAGAGGGCGCGCTAGCGGTGTCCGCATTACAAGCTCGGCTCTTCAGGGAAACGCGGCCTCGAAGCACGCAGATTGCAACTTTCGCCACACCGCGCCCGAACTCAGCATGAAGCGTCGCACCAACGCCAGCCTCGCTAACGGCATGAGGCCTTCGCGAAACTTCACGCTGCAGCGAAAGGTCGTGCTGTAGCTCGAGCGCAGTGGGCTCGATCGATTCGGCCGCACTGGGCCGGAACATTGGGAATGCAAACAGCAACAGCCTGCCGATCACGGGTCCGGGAACGGGCAGCGAAAAAACGCAGGAAACGCTCTCGCCGAGGCACTGGAAAATCAGGAGGGCTGCTAGAGAACGGAGCTTGGCCCGATGGCGCAGAGGTACCGGCCGGCGTGGGTCAGTGGCGCACCAAGAGCGCGCTTCTCGCAACTGCCTCACGCGAGTGGCATTGACGCGCCCGAAGTTTACCGGAACCGGACGCACGCCACAGCGGCCACGGCAGCCTTGGC
The DNA here is from genome assembly GCF_000685075.1 of Paraburkholderia oxyphila NBRC 105797. Taxonomy (GTDB): domain Bacteria; phylum Pseudomonadota; class Gammaproteobacteria; order Burkholderiales; family Burkholderiaceae; genus Paraburkholderia; species Paraburkholderia oxyphila. The sequence goes on along the minus strand of NZ_BAYD01000020.1, from coordinate 98,753 downwards.
GAGCAGCTTACCCATACCACACACTGCGGCCGTGACTCCTCCACGCACGCGTCATGCCGGACGACGCGACGCCAGCCGCATGCGCACTGACTCGAGCCGCGCCGGCAAATACCGCGAACGCGAGCGCCTGCGTGGCAGTTCGACGAATCCGAGGCGCCGATACAGCGCCATCGCCCGGGTGTTGCTCACGAGGACATCGAGCACGATTTCGCGTTCAGCGGCTTCGAGGCCGCGCTGGACCGCTTGTTCCGCGCGAAGCCCATGCTCGAAGAGTGCCGTGAACACGCCCGCTCCGCGCGCGCCGGCACGTGTCGCGCAATGCGCGACGAGCGTTTGCGCTCGCTTCGGCTTGGGCAGCTCCGTTTCGAGCACGAGGCCGCGCAGCAGCATGGGGACGGTGCGCAAAATGCCAAAGTAACGCAGCAGTGTCCAGACAATGTGCGGATCGTCGGCGAAGATGCGGCGGCCGTCGTGAGCCGCGAGTACCGCCACAATGTCCCCCTGTGCGTCGATAGCGACTTCATGGCGGCGCCACGAAAAGCGCCCCGCCGAAAGCGCAAACGCGTACCGCAGAAATGCGATGCATTCCTCGCGTGGCGCGCCGAGAAAGAATTCGAACTCGTGCTCACCTGAAGCGAAGACGAGCGGCGCACACGCCGTCGCGTCGCTCACGCGCGCGGGACGGAACGTGAACGCGCGTGTCAGCGTTGGCGCACGCCGGGATATCGGCGATTCGGCGTGCGCGTCCGTCGCGTCCTCAAACGAGGTGTGCGATACGGGAGCCTCGATTGTCATTGTTCTTCCTTTAGCGTTTCGCTATGCGTGCGAGCGTCGCAACGGTATGGGTGATCTGCTCTGGTTGGTGCGTTGAGCAGATGAAAAAACGCAACCGCGCAGCGCGCTCTTCCACCGCCGGGTAGAAGATCGGCTGCACATTGATACCTTCATCGAAGAGCGCATTCGCCCACTGTGCGGCCTTGAGCGAGCTGCGCGTGATGACCGGCACGACGGCATAGCCCGCACTGGTTCCGGTATCGAGCCCTGCGGCGCGCGCCTCGCGCACAAACTGATGGCCGCGCGCTTTGAGTGCCTGCACACGCTCGGGCTCTGCTCGCAGACGCTCGAGGGCGGCAAGCGAAGCCGCTGCAAGCGCGGGCGCGAGCCCGACGCTGTACAGAAAACCTGGCGCGAGATGGCGCAGCATGTCGATGAGCGGCTGGCAGCCCGCGATGAAACCACCGCAGCCTGCGAGCGTCTTGCTCATCGTGCCCATCCACAGATCGACTTCGGATGCTGGCACACCGCAGTGCTCGCGGATGCCTCGTCCCGTCTCGCCCAGCACGCCAAGCGAGTGCGCCTCGTCCACCATCAGGAACACGCCGTGACGGCGACGGATTTCGACGAAGCGTTCGAGCTCTGGATAATCGCCGTCCATGCTGTACAGCCCTTCGAGCACGACCAGCACGTTGCGGTATTCATGGCGCACGCGCGCAAGCAGGCTGTCGAGTTCGCGCCAGTCGTTGTGCGCGAACGAGAGCCGTTTCGCGCCGCTCAGCTGCGCGCCCTGCACGATGCTATTGTGCGCGAGCGAGTCATGCACGATCAGGTCGCCGTGACCGAACAAGGCGCCAATCACCGTTACGTTGGTGGCGTGACCGCTCACGAACGCCACGCAGTCTTCGGTCTCGTAGAATGCCGCGAGCTCGCGTTCAAGCTCGCGCTGCACTGGCCGCTCTCCCGCCACCATGCGGCTCGCCGAAACCGACGTGCCATAGCGACCGATCGCGGCCTGCGCAGCGGCCATCACCGAAGGTTCCGAAGCGAGGCCGAGGTAGTTGTAATTCGCGTAATTGACGTACTCGCGCCCGCCGATTGTCGTCGTCGCACCGGCCATGCCTTCATGCACGCGAAAAAACGGCGACTCGACGCGCAACGTCTCGCCCATCTGCTTCATGAGCTTGACTTGCTGATACAGCGGCATGGCCTCGAAACGCGCACGCGCGTCCCAGGACGCATCCGCCACCACGCCCGTGCGTGCGCCAACTTGCGGCGCCGCGCCGTCCAGTTGCGCCTGCGCCTCGCCTGAGACGCGCTCGAGTTGACGTTTGAGCGCCGCCGCCGCAAGTTGCTTGCGAATCTGGTCTCCCATTCCCATCTGCTGCCTTTACCCCGGTTGTTATTTAGGACACCACTACGCCGCGCACTCTTCCCACTCCCACGCATCGTCGTCAGCAAGCAGCGCGGACAACAGCCTGTAGTTCATTTCATGGCTCGGCCGCAGCGCGCTTACGCGTCCGAGCAAAGGCGCGCCGGCAAGCGCGAGATCGCCGACGAGGTCGAGCACGCGGTGCCGGACGAATTCGTCCGGCATGCGCATGCCGCCGATCACGCGATTGCCGACGATCGACGCCGTGCACGATATCCGCGCACCGCGCAGGATCGGCGTGCGCTTCACGTAGCCGGCGACGATGGCCGGCAGCGCCCATTTCAGGCGCCCATACGAGCGTGACGGCGCAATCTCGCGTGCGAACACTTCGGGCGTGAGATCGCCCTCCCACAGCATGTCGCCGAAACCCTTGAGGTCGTTACGGACGCTGATCGCATAGCGATCACACGGTTCGATGCGCATCTCGCGGCGCTGCGCGCCCGTACCGCCTGCGACCACGATGGCCTTTTTCACGCGGAGAAAACGCTTGGGGCGCGCCAGCGCGGTGCGCCCGCACGCACGCATTGCATCGATCCAGGGCGCGGCGCTGCCGTCGAGAATCGGCACTTCTTCTGCGTCGAGTTCGACCAACGCGTGATCGATGCCGCACACGAGCAGCGAGGCAAGCAGATGTTCGACCGTGCGCACGCCGGGACCTGCGTTCGCGCCCCCGCTCGCTCCTTCACGCGCGCGGAGCATCGTGCACAGCGGCTGCGCCTCGCGCAACGCCGGATCGGCGCGCAGTGTTGCAACTTCGCGACCCGCATGCAGGCGCCGGAACACGATACCGTGTCCCGCTTCGGCCACTGGCCGGATGCGCACCTGAACGCGTCGGCCCGTGTGCAGCCCGTGCCCGGCCATGACGAGTTCGCGTGCGAGCGTGCCCTCGGTGCTCCCCCAACCCGCCGGCGTCCTCATTGGGTCAGCTCTGCCACGGGCGCGCCGGGTTGGGCGAGCAACGCCGGCATTTCGGCATCGAGCGCGTGCTTGCCGGCGAGAAGCGCAAGCGCAGCCGATGCGCTTTGCGCTTGCTGCGCGGAAGCGGCGACCGGCGCGGCCGGGTCGCCGGCTTCGACCTCCTCGGCGGAAGCAATCGAATCGACAATGCGCACGGCAAGCGAATGCACCGTCGCGCCCTCCGCGATCGCCATCACGGAGAGCTTGACCTCGAAGGCTTCCTCGACCGCCATGCCGAGCTCCATGCCCATCAGCGAATCCATGCCCATGTCGAGCACCGAGGTGTCGAGCGCCACACGCTCCGGCGCGAGGTGCAGGATGCGGGCGATCTGCGAACGCAACGTCTCTTCGACGAGCGCGAGCGCCTCGTCACGCGGCAACGCGCACACACGCTCGCGCAGCGGGTCACCGCGCTCGAGGGCGGGCTCGTTGTCGCCGTGCGCGTGCAGCGCGGCGTAGCGGCGAGCCTTTGCTGCCGGCATGCCGCGCGAAAGCGCCTGCCAGTCGAGCCTCACAACAGCCTCGCCCGCGCCGCCCGTGAGCAGCACGCGCTCGAGCGCCGCGAGCGCCTCGTCCGATGTAATCGACACACCGCCGATACGCGACTGCAGCGCCTCGCGTGTCTTCTCGTTGCGTGCAAGGAAGCCCACGTTAGCGAGCGGCCCCCAGCCCATGCACGTGCCAGGCAGACCCGAGGCGCGACGAGCTTCGACCAGCGCTTCGAGGAAGGTGTTGGCGGCCACGTAGTTCGACTGGCCCGGATTGCCGAGCGCGGTCGTCGCCGACGAATACACGACGAAGAAGTCGAGCAGGCAGCCCTGCGTCGCGCGATGCAGATTCCACGCGCCCGCCAGCTTCGGTGCGAGCACGGCTTCGAAGCGTGCGTCGTCGAGATTGCGCACGAGGCCGTCGTCGATGTGCATCGCCGAATGCAGCACGCCCTTGAGCGGCGTGCCGCGCGCAGCGATCTGAGCGACCAGCGACGCAACCTCCGCTGCGTCCGTCACGTCGCAGGAGGCCAGATGAACCTGCACACCGTGCGCCTCGCGCCAGCGCGCGATCTCCTCGCGCGCCTCCTCATTGAGCGCGCCGCTGCGGCTCGCTAGCGTCAGGTGACGCGCCCCCCGCTCGACCATCCAGCGCGCGCTTGCGAAACCAAGGCCGCCCGTGCCGCCGATCACCAGATAAGCGCCGTTCGCATCGAGGCGCAGCGCATCGGCGTGGGTTGCGCCGCGTGTCGGTGCAGGCGTACCCGCCGGATAGCCGACGAGCACCTTGCCGATCTGGCGCGCCTGCTGCATGTAGCGGAACGCCTCTTCGACATGCGCGGCCGGGAACACGCGATACGGCAGCGGATGCAGCACGCCATCGCCAAAACACTGCATGACTTCGCCAAACAGGCGCGTCGTCAGCTCGGGCAGCACGCCCATGAGCTGATCGGCATCGATACCGAAGTAGCTGATGTTGTTGCGGAACGGCCGCAGACCGATGTGGCTGTTCTCGTAGAAGTCACGCTTGCCCAGTTCGAGGAAGCGGCCGAACGGGCGCAGCGTGTCGATGCTGCGCACCATCGCCTCGCCCGCGAGCGAGTTGAGCACGACGTCGACGCCCGCGCCGCCCGTGGCTTCGCGAACCTGGTCGGCAAACGCAAGACTGCGCGAGTCGAACACGCGGTCCGCGCCCAGCAGGCGGACGAACTCGCGCTTCTCGCGGCTGCCCGCGGTAGCAAAGACTTCGGCGCCCAGATGGCGCGCGAGCTGGATTGCGGCGATGCCCACGCCACCCGCCGCACCGTGCACGAGTACGCGCTCGCCGCGGCGCAATCGAGCGAGCTCGACGAGCGCGTACCACGCGGTAAAGAACGTGGTCGGGACAGTCGCCGCTTCTTCGAAGGTCATTGCGGCTGGCTTGCGCGTGATCGCACCCGCGCGCGTGACGACGCGCGTGGCGAACGACGCCGGTGCGAAACCGAGCACCGCGTCGCCGGCGCTGAACGACGTCACGTCGGCGCCGACGCGCGTCACGCGCCCGGACAGCTCCATGCCCACCGTCGCACCCGCGAAGCCGGTTTCCACGGCCTCGTCGGAGAGCAGACCCATCGCATACATGACGTCGCGGAAATTCAGGCCTGTCGCGACGGGCTCGATTTCGACCTCGTCGGCTTCTAGCGCGCGCTCGGGCAACGCAAACCATTCGAGATTGCGCAGCGAGCCGGGCGTGTCGAAGGCCAGCATGGCGGGCTGTTCGCCACGGGAGCCGGATGGCGCGTCGCGCCGTTGCGCCTCGGCGGCATCCAGCATGCGCGGCACGAAGCGGCCGTGGGCAGTAAGCAGCACTTCCTCTTCGGCGTCTGCGGAGAGCAATTCGTCCGCGAGCGCGACGAACGGGTCTGCGCACGCCGACGAAACGTCGATCAAACGGCAACCGAGTTCGGGATGTTCATTGGCCAACACACGTCCCAAGCCCCAGAGCGTCGCCTGCTCGGGGCGGCGCGGCGTGCTGTCAGGCGTAGAGCTCGTGCCGGACGCGAAAGGTGCGCCGTCCTGAGTCACCACGCTCAACTGCACCGGCAAGCCACCCGCGCCCAGCTCGCGCACGAGCCGCGCGAGCGCAATCGACGTCGCGCGTTGCGCCTGCATGACGGCAGCGCCGTCCACATCGACAGACAAGACGACATCGGGCGCGATGAACACGAGATGCAGCGGCGCACCGCCGCGCGCAGCACTCGCCGCGTGCAGCGTCTGTGCCACCGTGGACTGCGCAATGATCTCAACGTCACCGCCGCGTGCACGCAGTGCGAACGCGAGTCCATCGACCCGCGCATCGGCTGCGTCGCCCGCATGGACGAGTAACCAGGGCGCGTTGAGAGTCTCCTGCGCGTCCGATGCATTCAGCAACGCAAGCCGCGCTTCGTCTGCCGTTGCACGCGAAGGAGCGCGGGCCACGACCAGCGCGGGCGCGCCCTCGATCTCCATGCCCTGCTCCGCGTACGACACGACATCGGTGAAACCCGCCGCGTCGAACAAGCTCACGATTTGGGCTGCACCAGGCGGCGCCGGCGTTGAAGCGCGAGACGGACCGAACACGAGATCGGCGAAACGGCCGCGACGCGGTTCCGCAAACACGACGAACGCGCCCGGAGCGAGCCAGCCGCGCAGCGCGGTCAATGCCGCGAGCGGGTCGCGCTGGCCAGCCAGCAGCTGGTTCGCGATCACGACGTCGTAGGGTGCGTCGTCATCGGCTTTGAGCGTCAGGCGCTCACCCGTGCCGAGCGCCACGAACCGTGCGGCGTGTCCACCCTCGGCCGCCAGCGCAGCCTGCTGTGGCGCCGTGCAAGCAATCGCGTAGTCGCAGCGCCCGACCGGCAGCGCAACCTCGAGCGGACGCGGCACTTCCACGTCCAGGCGGACGATCTCGAGTACGCGCAGACGTCGTGGAGCCTGCCATGCCGTCACCGCGCACGCCGTGAACGCGCTAATCAGCGCACGGACGTGCGACCACGTCGGCGACGCTTCGAAAAAGTGCTCGACGAGACTGTTGCTCGTCGGCGACATCAACTGCTCCGGCTTCATCTCCCCCGCGAGGAGTGCCGGAAGCGCCGCGCCGCAATGCGCGAGCAGCGTCAGCTCGGCGACGTGCGCGGGAGACTGTTCGAGCAGGCTGCGCCACAGATCGTCGACGGGCGGCAACGCCTCGCACGCTTCGGTGTCGCGCACGAGACGATCGCCGTCCCAGCGCGCGAGGCCGTCCTCGACGAGCATTCCCGCAAGGCGCGCCGTGAGCGCCGGAAGTGGAGTCGCTGGCAGCGCCGGGGCAACGAACGCGCCGATCGCATCCAGCGCGCGCAGTGCGTAGCCACTCGCGAGCACGTCGATGAGCGGCAGCACTTCAGTCAGATGCATCTCGCGACGCCCTTGCGCGTCGCGCGTGGCGAGCGCGCTTTGCGCCTCGCCGAGCAACGCGGCCGACGCGGGCAGCGCCGAAGCGTCGAAGCCGCCTGCAAGCGGCCGAGCTTCGAGGCGATAGGCATAGTGCGAAGGCGCGGCATGGCGGCGCGCGTGCAGATCGACGCGGCGAAAACGGCACTGCGCGAGGCGCGCGACCACGCGCGCTGCGGCGTCGAGGAAATGGAACGAGACGACGACCGAATGCGGATTGCGCCGCTCGACCACGGCCAGCACCTGCCGGATCGTGTCGCCGCGCAAATAGTCGATGCGGCCGAACTGCACCGGCAGCCAGGCCGCGCGATCGCCACCGTGGGCACTCGTCAGCGCGAAAAGCGGGTGGAAGCCGCTGTCGAGCAAGGCCGGATGCAGACGGTAGAGAGCGGCATCGTCGGCGACCTGCGGCGCCGCCAGGTCGGCCAGCACCGCCTCGCCCGCGGCGCGCACGGAAAGGACGCGGCGAAACGCGGGGCCGTAGGTCAATCCGATTGATTCGGTCGCGGCGTAGAGCGTGTGTGCGTCGATGGCGGGCTGCGCCGCAAGCGTCTGCAGCATGTGCGCGTCGACAGCGCTTGCGGCATCGAGCGTATTGCCGCTCGCGAGCAGGCGGCCGACAACGTTCGTCGACCACGCGTCGCCGCTCATGCGATCGCACGTTTCGATCGTGAAGGCCGCGGTACGCGCATCGATGCTCAGGCGTAAGCGCTTCGCGTGCTGCGCCTGGAAGACCACCGGCTGGCGAATCTCGATGTTTTCGAGCGCGCAAGAGTCGGTCGCGAAAAACACGCGCGCGGCGGCCAGCGCCATCTCCACGAAACCGGCGGCAGGGAACGTCACGCCGCCGTCGACCACGTGAACGGCGAGATACGGCAGGCGCACCGGATCGATCTGGTTTTCCCACGCGAAGGCATGCTCGTGCAGCCGGTAGCCGAGCAGCGGATGCTCGCGGCGACGGTTCACGAGGCCGTAGCCCTCGACGGTGGGCATCAGCCAGTAACGCTCGTGCTGCCATGGGTAGCGCGGTAGCGTGGCGGCAGTGGCTGCGGCAGCGTCAGCCGGCGGCACGAGACGTGTGAGGTCGACACGCGCACCGTGCGCAAGCGCCGAAAACAGCGCACGCTGCAGCGTAGCCTCGCTGTCGTGCTGGCGCTTGAGCGTCGCGAGCGTGGCGCCCGCGATCTTGAGCGCATCAAGCGACTGCTTCACGTACGTGCGCAGGATCGAATGCGGACCGACTTCGACGAAAAGGCGTGCGCCCGCCTGTGCGAGTTGCGCGACAGCGTCGCCGAAGCGCACCGGCTCGCGGATGTTGCGCCACCAGTACGCGGCGTCGAGCGCCGAGCCTTCGAGCGGCGCGCCCGTCACCGTGGAGACGAAGCGGTGCGTGCCTTCGACGGGATGAAGATCCGCTAGCCCCTCGCGCACCATCGCTTCGATGCCATCCATGTGGTGGCTGTGGAACGCGTAGTCGAGATCGAGGAGCTGGAAGAAGGCCTTTTCCGGCTGCAGCGCGGCCTGTATCGCCTCTAGCCCCGCGAGCGAGCCCGCGAGCGTGACCGACTGCGGACTGTTCATGCCCGCGAGTTCGACGTCGGCGGCAAGGCCAAGCTGATCGATCAGCTCGCGCGCCCTCGCCTCGCCGATGCCCGCGGCGGCCATGCGGCCGGTGCCACGCGTGAGCGCCTGGGCACGGCTGCGCACCTTGACGACGCGCACGGCGTCTTCGAGCGTGAGCGCACCCGCAGCCCACGCCGCCGCGACCTCGCCCACGCTGTGGCCCGCGCACGCGCCCCATGCGAAGCCGCGCGCTTGCATCACTCGCACGATGCCCACCTGGATTGCGAAGAGAAGCGGCTGGCCGTATTCGGTTGCGGAGAGCACGGTGGAGTCGGCACCCGCTTCGAGCAAGGCGAGCAGCGAATCGCTGCCGTCGGCACGCCAGATCGCATCCACTTCGGCGACGGCGGCGCGGAACTCGCGGTCTTCCGCGAGCAACTGCTTGCCCATCAGCGGCCATTGCGAGCCGTTGCCCGAGAACAGCAAAGTGACGGGCGCATCGTCTTGCACAGCCTGTGCCTCGACCACGGCGCCGGGCAGTACTTCTTCCGTGCGCGCCGCGAGCGCGGCCAGCGATGCGCGCGCTTCCTCCATGGTTGCGGGTGCAACGACGGCACGCGTCTCGAGCCATTGACGGCGGTGCGCAGCGGCCGCCGCGAGCGTGCGCCAGGGCACGCCCGCGTCCAGACGCTGCAGATAACGCGTTGCCAGCGCGGAGATCGCCTTCGGCGAACGCGCGGTAAGCACCAGCGGCGCGAACGGTTTATCGTCCGCGTGCGCTTTCAGCGCATCGGACTGCGCGGTCTGTGTGACCAGGGCGGCAGGCGCCTCGGTCAGCACGACGTGCGCATTGGTGCCGCCAAAGCCGAACGAATTGACGCCGACCACGAGTGGCCGGCTCTGCTCGTCGAGCGACGTGTAGCGGTCGACTACGCGCAGACGGCCGCCCCCGAAGTCGATATTCGGATTGGGTGCTTCGAAATGCAGGGAACGCGGTACGGCGCGATGCTTCAGACACAGCACTGCCTTCAGGAGACCCGCCATGCCCGAGGCCGTCTCAAGGTGGCCAATGTTGGTCTTCACGGAACCGACGAGCAGCGGACGCTCGGCCGGGCGCCCAGCGCCCGCGACCTCGATCAGCGCGCGGGCCTCGATCGGATCGCCAACGGCCGTACCCGTGCCGTGCGCTTCCAGATAGTCAACCGAATGGGGATCAATGCCCGCGCGCCCGTAGACCTCGCGCAGCAGCGCGGCCTGCGTGGGCGCGCCCGGCACGCTGATGCCGCCCTGTGAGTAGCCATCCGAGTTGACACCCGAAGCTGCGATGACGGCGTGGATCGTGTCGCCGTCCGCAAGCGCGCGCTCGAGCGTCTTGAGGATGACGATCGCGCCGCCTTCCGAGCGCACGTAGCCGTCGCCGGTCGCGTCGAACGCACGGCAGCGGCCGCGCGGCGAGAGCATCGACGCCTTCGAGAAACCCACGAAACCGTAGGGATGCAGGAGCAGATTCACGCCGCCCGCGAGCGCCATCTCGGCGTCGCCGGTCTGCAGCGCCTTGACCGCTTGATGGAGCGCGACGAGCGACGACGAGCATGCCGTGTCGATCGACATGCTCGGGCCGCGAAGATCGAAAAGATAGGAAATGCGGTTGGACGCGATGCTTAGCGTGTTGCCCGTGGCCGAGTACGGGTCCAACGAGCTCAGGTCGTCCATGCTGCGATTGCCGTAGTCGGAGCTCGCCACGCCGACAAACACCGCGCACGCGCGGCCTCGCATTTCGCTCGGCCGCACACCCGCGTCCTCGAACGCCTCCCAGCTCAGCTCGAGCAAGAGGCGCTGCTGCGGGTCCATCTGCGTCGCTTCGCGCGGCGAGATGCCGAAGAACGCAGCGTCGAAGCCCGCGACGTCGTCGAGCACACCCGCGGCGAACGTGTAGCTCTTGCCAGGCTCGCGCTTTGACGGATGCTGATAGAACTCGGTGCCGAAGCGGTCTGCGGGAATCTGCGTGATGGCGTCTTTTTCGCCCTCCAGCAAATTCCAAAACTCCTCCGGCCCCTGAACACCCCCAGGAAACCGGCATGACATGCCGACGATTGCGATCTTGCTGTTCATATCTTTTCTGTTCTCTCCGACATGCCGGCCGACACGTCGCGCGCTTTCGCGGCCCCCATGGCCTGGAGCACAGCGGCGCCGAGATTCTCGATGGGCAAGTCCTGCTTCGCGGCGGAATGATCTCCGAAATTCCGCCAGATGAAGTAGTTGCTTTGGCTTGGTACTTTGCCGAGCCGATCGAATATGTGAGGCAGCGCGGGCACGTGGTCGCCGTAGAAGCAGAGCACGGTGTCGCGGCGGCGGGCGCGCAAATACGCCAGCAAGCGCCCGATCATGGCGTCGGCGTTCGCTACATGGCGCAGATACGCGGTGAGGTCACGCCACGCTGGGTCGTCGCCGAGCGAGTGGTAGTTCGCGGCCTCGCCTGCTTCGACACGCTCCAGGTGCAGCGGGCCGTGGTTTTCCATCGTCATCGCGAAGATGAACACGGGCTGTGTACGCGACGAATCCAGCTCCTGCACGATACGATCCGCGACCGCCGAATCAGCGACGTACGGACCTGCGCGCGGAGCCTTGGCGAATGCGCGAATGTCGAGAAAACGTTCGAACCCCAAAAGCGGAAAAACGCGCTCGCGGCCAAAAAAATCGGCGTAGTACGGATGAACCGCAAGCGTTGCGTAGCCAATGCACCGAAACCAGCGCGCAAGAGAAGCGCTGGCTCGCCGCACGAACGCATACGGATAAAAGCGCGCGTAGCCGAGCGCTGCGGACGGCACGCCGCTGAGCAGCGCAAATTCAGAGCGCATGGTGTTGGCACCCCAAGCGGGCACATCGAGGGCGCCGTGTGCAACCGAATCGCGACGTGCCGCGTCGAAATTCGCGAGGACCGATAGATCGATGGCCGTGTTCAGCGTGCGTACGTCGAAGAAAGATTCACTCTGGATCACGATGACGTCCGGACGGCTCGCGGGTCCGCGCGCGCGCGTGAACGGGCTTGAGGCAAGCACGCGCGCCAGATGCGCGAACGTCGCGCGCCGCAGACCGTTGAGCAGATAGGCTGCGAACACGGCAAAGAAACCGTGACGACGCTGGTCGTCGAGCGGCTCGAGCCCGAGTGGCAGTCGCGCGGCGAGCGTGTAACCCAGCGCGAGGCACAGCGCGGCAGCGCCTGCCGAGTTCAGAACCACATTGGCAGGCACCGCAAAATCGAGGAAAAAGCTGCCCACGACGACGAAGACGCCTACAACGATGGCAAAAACCGTACGCGCGCTCAGGAACGGCAGATACAGACGCGGATGCGCAAAAAGCTGACTGAAAAGGCTCAGATCGGTGAAGACGAACGGCTCGCGCAGCGACGCGTATTTGGCATTGCTCACGGCACTCGCGAGCGCAACGAGCGCGAGCGTAAGGCCAGCCGCGAAATAAGGACGGCGCGCAAGCGCAAGTAGCAGGCACGCGAGAAAAACTGCGCTCACGACATGCAGCGCCAGCGCGCACGGTGCGCGTCGCCAAGTGGCGCGCGGCACAGCGAGTGCGTCGGCACCGAAAGAAAGCGCTGCGGCGACGATGAACGTGAGCGCAATTGGCAAGCTCACGCTAGCGCTCCTTGTGCGGAAGATAGGAAAGCCGCCCAAGAATGGCGTCTGCAAGCGCGGCGGGCAGCAGCGCAAGCAGCCGCATGCCAAACACGAGCAGGCCTGGAAACGCGATCTCCGCGCGCCGTGCATCGAGCTTGCGATGGATGTGAGCGGCCGCTTTCTCGGCGGTCCAGAGGAACCGCTTTTCACCAGGGAACACGTCGCTCATCGCCGTTTTGACGAAGCCAGGCAGCACGATCGACACGCGAATGCCGTCTCGCGCGAGCACCGGGCGCACCGAATCGCCCCATGCCTTGAGTGCAGCTTTGCTCGCACAGTACGCGGGGGAAATGGCCATGCCACGCAACGCGGCGATCGAACTGACAAGCGCGATATGGCCATTGCGGCGTGCGCGCATACGTTCAATGACAGGCAGCGCCGAATGCATCGCGCCGTAAAAATTGGTGTCGACGATCGCGGCCGCCCGTTCGAGCGCCTCCCAATCGTCGGCGTGCACCAGCGTGCTAGCTACGCCGGCGTTGGCGATCAACAGATCGATGGGATATGCGGCGTCGAATGTTTCGAGCCAGTGTCGCATTGCGGCAGCATCGCGGACGTCGAGCACCGCCGATAGCACCTTCGTACCCAACGCGCGACACTGTGTCACGCATGCTTCGAGGCGCTGCCGGTCGCGGCCTAGCAGCCCAAGCACGAGCCCTTCGCGCCCCCCTCGGGCATACGCGAGCGCCAGCGCGCGACCAATGCCCGCACTTGCGCCGGTAATAACGATATGGCGATGCGCAGCGCTACACATCGGCAGCCTCCAGGCGCGCGACGATGGCCGGCAAGGCCATCGAGATACCACTCTTCGTGTAAAAATCACCGTTGATCTGCGTGTGATGCACGACGTAGTCGAGAAATGCTTGATACAGAGCCTTGTCGGGTGCGGTACCGCCATGCCAGAACGCATCGAGCCCTCCTTGCCAGGTGAGGCCCGTCATGTCGTAAATCGCAGTGCCCAATGCGATCAAGGGGCAACCGTGATGCAGCGCGGATAGTCCCACCGTACTGTTCACGACGACGACGCCTTGCGCGCGCTCAAGCAAGGTCGGTAGATGCCCTGCGTCGATGAAATACACGCGATGCGCAATATCGAGTTCCTTGCAAAGGCGCGCAGTGAACATCCGATAATCGATCACGCCGGTATCGAGGGGATGATTTTTGACGACCAACAATGCGCCTGAAGGTGCGTGCCCGGCAAACGACCGTAGCACCTGCTCAATGGCAGCACGCATACCGTCGAACGGCGAGTGCACGACGACTTGCGCGTCCGAATTCAACTGCAGTGGGAACAGGTAATACGGGAACCCTGTCGCGAACACCGCGCGCGTGATTGTTTCCGCTTCGCGGTCGTGCCCTTTCTGCCGCATCGCACGCTGGGCGAGTCCCATATACTCGATCAACCCATTGTGTGGCCGATGACTTCGATAGTGAGGAAAACGCGCGAAGAATAATGAATTTGCTGCGCGATAACGGATATCGTGCCAAGCACGATCGCGCAGGTTATAACCGGTGGCCACTCCGAGGGGGCTCGAAGGTGTCGCAGCACGGCGCTCGATATACCAGTTGGGCTCGCGCGGCAACTTCGAGCGCCCATTGACACCGTAGCGCTCAAGCGTCAACCAGTGTGGCCGCACATAGCCTTCCTCGAATACATGTATACGGACTCCGGCGGCTTCGGCAAGAGCGTGGATCGGCCGATGGATCTCACGGCAGTCGCCGAACATCAGGACATCCGTGAAATCATGGCGCTCTATGATTTCACGGTACCAATTGCCCACTTCACTTGCTGCTCCGCTGTAATTCCAGGCTTGCTCGCGTCCGGCGTAAATCAGATCGCCACCGCAAAAGTTCACCCTGCGCACCGAATGCCTGCGAAGGTGCAGCGCATCAGCGATATGGCCAAAGAAGGGAGAAGCCGCGCCTTGCAACGCAAGGAAGGAACGACACATGTGAATGAAATTACGGCATAGGCGCCCCACCCCGAGCGCCGACAAGCACCCGACCGATGAACTCGTAGAGGTGAAACTACTTGTTATAGAAGATTTCGCTGGTCCAGCGATGGGGAAAGAGAATACCGCATAGCAGAAAAAATCAACATAGGCGACCCCAAAAAAAGAATCATGTGTTGGGAGATGGCTACATTGCTATTCGCTCGCTATAATCAGGCGATCACAGACTCATAATTCGCCGAGTGCGAATCGACACCAAGGGTTCGCACATATGCGCTGGTACAGCGCCTTTGACCTTCTCGCCACACTGCAAGTAATCGCGCCTTAGGTGCATGCAGCGCGGCCACATCAGCCTGGAATAGAGTTGGATAACGTATCTGGCAGTCTGGCGACCACGCCAACGGGAAATAATAATAAGCGCGGGATTGTTGCGAAACTGAAAGGCATCAATCGACTTTTCGCACTCACGGTGATTCTGCCAACAACACTCGCGGTGGCCTATTACGGCACCATCGCATCGGACGTCTACGTTTCCGAGTCGCGATTCGTGGTGCGCAGTGCGGAACGGCAAACGGAAACCAGCGTCGTCGGCGCGCTGCTTCAGGGCAGCGGGCTCACACGCTCACAGGACGATACATATCCCGTCATCGACTATATTGAATCGCGTGACGCACTCCGCGAGCTCAACCAGCACAACTATCTACTCAACGCATTCGCGAGACGCGGCGACATAGTGAGCCGCTTTCATACCAGTTTCGACAACAATTTCGAGTCGCTGTGGAAATATTACAACCGGCGCATCGTCGACGTCGAACTGGATACGACCTCCGGCATCACGACGCTTCAGGTCCGCGCCTATTCAGCGAATGACGCCACGCATATCAACGAAATGCTGCTGCAACTGGGCGAGCGCCTCGTAAACCGCATGAACGTGCGCGCCGCGACCGACACCGTGCAATTCGCCCAGCGTCAGGTGGATATCGCCGCTACCAAGGCGCAAGACGCGGCCGCAGCACTCGCCGCCTATCGCAACTCATATGCCGTATTCGATCCTGACAGGCAATCGGCACTCCAACTCCAGCAGGTCACCGGACTGCAGACGCAACTGCTCGCGGCCCAGACACAACTCGCACAGTTGCAATCGATTTCACCGCAAAATCCGCAGATTCCGGTACTCAAGATAGATATCGCGGCGCTACAGAAACAGATCGACGCAGCGACGGGGAATGTTGCAGGCAGTCACGACTCGCTTTCGGAGAAGGCGGCCAAGTACGCGCGCCTGCAACTCGACGCGCAATTTGCCGAAAAGCAGCTTGCAACCGCCATGGCATCGCTCGACAACGCACGCGCAGAAGCGGAACGAAAGCAGCTTTATCTCGAACGGCTCGTACAGCCGAATTTGCCGGATGTCGCTATCGAACCCAAACGGCTGAAGAACATTTTCGTGGTGTTCGCGCTGGGGATAATTGCATGGGGGGTGCTAAGCCTGCTCATCGCCGGCGTCCGCGAACACCACGACTAGTCTCTCAGACCCCGTCCATCGCTCGGCAGGGCACTCGCTACCTATCTGATTAATCGCAATGCAGCACTCGACACCTTTGACGCGCTCGTTGAGCATCCAGATCCGCGTCGTCAAGGCGCTACTGATGCGCGAAGTACTCACTCGGTACGGGCGGCACAACGTCGGCTTTCTGTGGATTTTCTTCGAGCCGATGATGTTCACGCTCGGTGTCACGGGACTCTGGACCATTCTCAAAGCGACGCACGGCTCGACCCTTTCCATTACCGCCTTCGCCGTCACTGGCTATTCGAGCGTACTGGTCTGGCGTAACACCGTGGGCCGCTGCGCGCTGGCGATCGTGCCAAATCAAAGCCTGCTCTATCATCGCAACGTTCGCGTAATCGATCTGTTTATTGCGCGAGCCTTGCTCGAATTGACGGGTGCCAGCCTCTCCTTCGTTTTCCTGACGCTCTTCTTCATGATGTTCGGACTGATGGAGCCACCGCACGACGTGGCAATGATGATCGCTGGATGGATCTATCTATGCTTTTGGGGCATGGGTCTGGGTCTCGCGGTGGGTGCGCTCAGCGAACGCAGCGAAACCGCGGACCGCATCTGGCACACAGTTTCCTATCTCATGTTTCCACTTTCGGGTGCGGTATTCATGGTGCAATGGCTACCGCCTGCGTTCCAGAAGGTGGTGCTCTTCATTCCTATGGTTCACGGCACCGAAATGCTACGCGGCGGCTATTTCGGAAATGCGGTGAAGCCACATTACAACCCGTTCTACATGGTCGTATGCGATCTGCTGGTCTGGCTCGTGGCCCTCATGCTCGTACGTGACGCGAGCAAACGCGTCGAGCCAGAATAGGCGGAGATTCAAAGGCTACAGGCTGGAGTCCGTTTGTGCCCAGCCTGTCCTTTCTTCGACAAAATCATCCACGCCTCTTGGCAAAGCGTATCTAACAGCAGATCACACGCCCGTCATTCGAAATGGCCGAGCATCGATCCCACCATCTTTGTGAGGCGTTCTGCGCCGCTCATAACGCCTTCAAGCTCGCCACGAATGCGCCCGCGCGAAATCGACTTGATGTCGGTCGTCGAAATGCCGATGGTACGCGGCAGGTAAACGACGCGGCAGACGTCCTGAAGATCGTCGAACTTGCCCGCCCAGTCGTCACCCATTGCCAACACAGATACATTCCAGCGACGAATGTCGTCGCGCTTCTGCTCCCACGAAGATTCCGCGAACACCTCATCCACGTAGCGCATTCCGGCGACGATCGCTGCGCGGTCTGCGAACGGCACAAATGTGTCTTTACCTTTCTGCGCATTGAATTCGTCGTCAGACACGCCGACGACCAGGCGTGAACCCAGTGCACGTGCGCCCTTGAGCAAGTTCAGATGACCTATGTGAAACATGTCGAACGTGCCATAGGTCAAAACGATCTTTTCAGTTTCAGACTCTGTCATTGCTGGTCCCCTTGCGCGGAAAACTCGCCTCCCGCTTTTGTTTAAAGAATTGTTCGATTGCTTTGACGCTCTTCTCAACGGAAGCCTCTTCGGCGCAGTCGACCCATTGTTTAACTCGTTCGCTACGTCTCTTCAGTTCCTGGCCGTCGAGACTGCCGGCCTTCACGCGCTCCAGCACGTACCCGAGTTCCTCAGGCTTGGCCCACTCACAGAAGTCCCAATCGAATTCGCTATGCGGTACCCGCAAGCGTCCTGCTCCGTCCATATAGCTCATGTCGAAATCCGGCACGAAATCAAGGGCGAGGCAAATCACTGGCTTGCCAAGCGAAGCAAATTCAATTGCCGTAGACGAAATGTCTGAAACGAGAACATCCGCGAGATGGTAATAATCGCTGATCGATTCCCCGGTCGCCGGCCGCAATATTCGATATCCAATTTCACGCAAGGTGTGTGCGAAATTCATATCGCCGTCATGTGGAATCGTGAAGACATTTTCATTCTTGTCAAACGAACGCAAATTAAAAATGCCACAGCGCTCGTCACCGTCGCTCCAACTAGGTGCGAAGAGAATAATTTGGCGCCCGGGATCGAGACCGAGTTTTTCGCACCACGCAGCTCGTGCCTGTGGTTCTATCTTGCGCGGATTTTGCAGCTTCGCGTAGCCCACCACTTCGCATCGGCCATCGAGCTCAGGGTACAGGCGCACAATCCGGTCACGCCAAAGTGCCCCAGGCATGAGCAGCAAATCATAGCGCTGGTAATGAGCTGCGTAGGTATACCGTTTGAGCGGCGAAACACCGTGCTCGAGATAAATAAAACTGCCGCGACAACCGGCGTTGACGAGTTTGATATAGGTCGCGGCCGAGGAAATGACATAGCCCGCAATCGAAGGATAGTCGAGAGCCGTGCGATGAATGGCGTCCGCACAATTCACAAATAGCACATTGAAATGCTCTGCCAGCATCCGTTTGTAGATCGGCTGGATACTATCTATTTCCTTGCGATCGTCAGCTACGAACAGCAAGATCGAACCGGCAGTAGAGGAATCGTGATGCACGAATTTTTCAGCCGGCTCTCGCCGATAAAGCTGAAAAGAAAGTTGACGATCGTCGTCGCCCTGTCCGTCCGCTTGCGGACACCAAGCACCATCGGAATTGAAGGTGACTTGTCGCGCGATGTGGCCAGTAAAGCGGATTTCGTGACAGCCGTATGCGTTGTCGATTACAAGTGTTTGCGTAACGTGTCCGTCGAAAACCGAAATGACACGCTGCTGCCCTGCCTGAAGATAGTTACATGCGAGATAAATAGTCACGTCGCCACAAACTACGATCTCGCTCGAACTCGACGACCAGCAAAAGTCGTCCTCGAGCGAATAGAAGCCGGTGCCGAAGCGCAGGCTTTCTCCAGATTCAAGAGGCCCATCGCCGATCACACCGCTGACCGCGTCGGCCGGGTGCACCAGACGGCTGACCGCAGGGCCGAGTTGTGTTGTCGTTTGCGCGGCGATCAGCGCGACAACGGCAACGCCCAGATCTTCAGGGCCGCGCAACAAGCCGCGAAAGTGGTCGAGCTCTTCTAGCATCGGCGCCCGGAACAACAGGCCACGAAACAATTGATGAATGCACTGGTCGACAATCCGTGAGAACACCGCGCGCTGGAGCGGCATGCTCTCAGCGAGCATGTCGAGTATGCCGGAAAGGTTTCCTTCCGACACAAAAGCTTCGATGAGTAAATTGCGGGTTGCAAGATCCACCGATTGCGTGCTCTTACTGATTGCGACTTCGGATATCTCGGTGTCGTGAAGCAACGACATCTGCTTCCGGAGCGCTCCGGAAGCCATGAACTGCAGGAGGAATGCAATCAAATCGCCATTCGTGGCACGTTCGATCAGGATGTCACGATGGCGACCGAAAAAAGCTTCAAAAGCCGCAGGGGATTCGGCGACTTGCGTCACGGCCTGCGCGAGTCCATCGCCTTTCGACTGCTCTACGAGCTCTTCAAGATGCTCGGCGTCGGGCGTCTGACCAGTCATCCCGCGATATACGTCTGCAATGACATCTCGAACAAAGTACCGGGAGACGAGCCGAGATAACATAGAAGACATTTGTGACATCGATGTTAATGAGAAATATTTCATTAACATAACAAATTTCTTGATTTTTGTCGCGACTTGTCAGCTATTCGCAACTCTTTGGAGCCGGAAACAGGGCAGTTTTTCAACCACTCGCCATCGTTCCTCTCGTGTCCCCCTGTCGTCACCGCAAAAGAATACCGCCCGATGCGAGCCGGTTGTCGAGCACGATGCTTTATCTCTGAGCGCATGATGCAGTCAGGCGGCCTGTGCGTCGTAGAACGCCATCGCCGAATCCACGTCATCGAACTGATGCAGGCGTCCGCTGACCAGCACGGCCGCACGCTGGCAATGCTCGCGAATATAATTTGAATCGTGGCTGACAATAATGAAAGCACGATCCTTGCGCTTGACGAAGAGTTCGTCATAACACTTCTCGTGGAAGCGTTTGTCTCCAACTGCCACCACCTCATCGATCAGATAACAATCGAAATCGATCGCCATTGAGATAGCGAAAGCGAGGCGCGCGCGCATGCCGGACGAGTACGTCTTGACCGGCTCGCGCAGGTAATAGCCCAACTCCGAGAATTCCTGAACAAAGGGCTCGACGGCCTTTGCGTTGCCCCCGTAAATGCGGCAGATAAAGCGCAAATTATCCATGCCCGTCAGGCTGCCCTGAAAACCACCCGAAAAAGCGATCGGCCATGAAACGCGCATGCGGCGGTCAATGCGACCCGAAGTCGGCAGTTCCGCGCCACTGATCATACGAATCAGCGTCGACTTCCCCGCGCCGTTGCGGCCCAGAATGCCGATCTTTTCCGAGCGCCCCACTTGCAGGTTGATGCCGTTCAAAACGGCACGGTGTCCTTGGCGCGTCGAGTAGGATTTGCGGACATCGCACAGTTCAAGCATGACTCGCCAACCGTTGCCACAATGTGGTCAAATGTGTTCGCGCACTTTTCGCCCCGTTCATCTGGCGGCCCCGGACTGGAAGAGCGGCAGTTGCGGAAAGCCATGCGAGAACACACCCATCAACCCCGGGGTACGCTTTTGTTTGTATTCCTCCGATTGCATCAGCTCGCGGATGATGGTCATCGGCTGGTACTTTGCAAACTTACGATAGTGCGCAATCCCAACGAGGTCGGGGCGGCGCTCGAGCACGAATTGATACGCGAACGCAACGAACTCATCCTCATTTAATCGTTGAGCGAAGCGCTCGATCAGCGGCTCGAACGGCGTGCAGTCGGTATAACGCTGATCGATCTGCGCAGCAATGATGGCCTCTGGAGTCGTGTGCGCAAGCTTCGGCGCCGCATCGAATTCCAGATCAGAAAAACCAATGCGTGTAAGTTCGTTCGCACTTACGGCGCATCGCACGCTAAGCGTATCCGCTAGCACGAAATGTTTCTGCGACAGCGTGATGTCGAATTTGCACCATCCATCGCGCACTTTTACCCTCGCTGCTTCCGCATCGAAACGGTCCGCTCGCGCGGCGGCCACGAGTGTCTCAGCCGCATAAAACATCAGGCAAGCACAGCGCGCACCTTCGGCGGGCACCGCCCAACCCTGGATATTCGAGCCCTTGATCGCCTTAACCTTGATAGTCTCAACTGCTGAATACATGACTTATCCTTCGTGAATCCAATTCGCTACGCACTCGTACGTGCGACCCCACGAACGCGTCTCGTAATCGCTCCAGATCTCTGAAAAATCGAGCCGGTCGAGAAATGTAATATTTGCCGCGAGTTCCGCTGCGTCGATAGCCGCGGCAAACGAATGCACGTCGGCGGGATCGAAGAAGAAGCTGCGCTCAGGATAGACTTCGGGCAGGCTTGATGTATTCGAGCAGACGACATATTTGCCCAGCACACCCGCTTCGGCCACGGGAATACCATAACCTTCGAAGAACGACGGATAGACGACGAATTTCGCCATCGAGAGCAAGGAAAGCTTTTGCGATTCCGAAAGGAAGCCCGAAAATTTCACGCGTGACACCGCATTTCGGTCAATCGCTTCCAGCCGCTTCATCAGACGATTCTTTTCGTCTAGCCATCCGTCGCGCCCCACAAAAATAATCTTGTACCGCGATAGGAAGTCAGGATATTTTTCGAGGAATTCGAAAATGATACGGCCATTTTTGCGTGGCTCGACCGTTCCGAGCACGCAGATATATGGCTCGACGTCACTCATATCGCGCATCGAGAGGACACTCGACAGCATTGCGGGATCGAGATCCACTCCGAGTGGCAAGACGCGCACATCCCGTTCATCGACGCCAAAATAATTAATCAAATCATGTGCCGTCGATTGCGACACACAGAAGTGCATCTGGCTACTTGTCACATCTCCCGCAAAGCGATTGGCGTGGTGATTGATGGTGTCGCGATTATGGAATTGCGGCGTAAGCAGTGTCGAGAAATCGTGGTAGATGACCGCTTCCCTACCGAACACGTTTCGCAGCGCTTTCATGTTCGGGAACAGCGCGTGCGAGCGAGCCGCTTCCGTGCGATTGAGTACACACCCGTCCAGCACACGGCGCTCAAGATAGCCGAGATGACCATCACCACGGCGCAGAGTCAGCAATTCGTCGACGATCTCGTTTTCAATCAAGATCGATTCGAAGACGAACTTCCACTCGATCCTTCTGTCCAGCCGCGCGCGGCTCGCTAGCGATGCGGAAACCACTGGAATGCCAGTCCAATGTTCTTCGAACATCGGTGCGATATCCATATAGGCGATGGGTTTCAAGGCGCGTACTCCATTTCTTTTTCTGCCGCAATACGTCCGCGCAGAGCTTCCTCTCCGTACTCGGCGCGCACGGTCTCGATCGCGTTGCGCGACAAGCGAAGATATGCTTCCCTATCGAGCTTGAACGCTACGTCAAGCGCGTCGCCAACGGCCTGCGCAGTAACGTGATTGATGCGAAAATTGTCGAACATCCCGTACTCCTGCCGCATATTGGCGGGAGACTCGGCGAGTTCGCTGTCGATTGTAATTGCGTTGTCCGATGTAATGTAATCGGCCATCGCGGTATGCGTGACTGATAGCGGCACACAACCGTGCGCCATTGCTTCCAGCAGCGGCAGATTCTGCCCCTCAGCTGACGACGTACATACATAGAACGAAGCGATGCCGTAAAGCGCGCTGAGTTGTGCCGAGGTAAGCGCACCGTTGTAGATCCATATCTGATTGCTCACATACGGAGGCACGAGTTCCGTTTCGTCTGCGATCTGGTGAGACAGCAGGCGCTGATTAATCGTCTCGTTCGTGTCGTCGGGCGAACTCGTCTTGATCAGCAAGATCGCGTCCCTGTCGCGCTCGGCGAGTCCGCAGAACGCCTGCAGCAACGGCTTCAGCTGCTTGCGCCTGTCGTGCGGATTGAGAATCGTAAGGAAGATGCGCGATACACGCCCTGAACCGACGCGGCGCACGAGATCCATTGTCGAGCGCGCGCGCGCCATTGCGTGCGCCGCGAAATTGGCCTGCAGGCGCGGAAAAATGCTCAGCGGCACCCAGCGCAGCGACTCCAGTGGTCGCGCGAGCGCGAGCGCGTAACCCTCCCGGTCGCGCGCAGGCTGGCGCTTCGGCAAGGCAACGGGCGAAGGCACGTAGCGCACGGGCTTTGAAACGAGCGGCGCCACGACCGAAACGGCAAATCGCGACGGCAACCAGATTTCGTCAAATGCGTTAAGCATACGCAGCCAGTCCTGGAACGGATGCGCTGAGACGTTTTCTGCCTGACTCGGAATGCGCGCGAATTCCCACGCGAAATGGATGATGTTGTAGCCGCCTTTGATGACGCGCGCGAGATGTGGCGGGGCGAAGCTAATATGTCTGACGCGCTTGCCGTCATTCGACTTAGGGACAGGGAAATACTCTGGATGCGCAACCGGTGAAACGTAATAGCCGAGATTTTCGAACGCTTCGACGAATCCATTCGCCGCGAACGCATAGGAATAGTTGGCCTTGCCGAGTTGCTCGCTGGCCGGTGCAGCCAGCGACGCGAGCAGGCCAGACGCGGCCGACGAGACGTAGTAATCGACACCCTGGTGATGCGTCGGATTACAATCGAGTACGCGACGCACGGGCTCGAGAAATTGCTTGATCTGCGAGGTCTGGACGAGATCACCATTCGCGCGCGCGATGCCGAGTGCTTTCGTGTAGTAGTCCGCCGCCTCCGCGAAGCGGCCCCGCACTTTCGCAAGATGCGCCATCTGCAAGCGATACTCGAGATCGCCATCGGCATTGTCGGAGGCACCGTAATAGTACGCCTCAACGCGCGACAGAAATCCAGCTTCCTTGAGCGCGTGTCCAAATTGCATCGATACGCCGGGATTGATCGGCGTACGCGATTCCTCAGATCTGAAATGCCGGGCCGCCATGGCCCACGCGCGCTTGTGCATCGAGTCCATCGCGAGCTCGACACTACCCCTCTCGTCGCTTTTTATTTTTCTGAATTTCCGCACAAATTTCCCCATAGCTTGGCCAAGACGGCGTGCAAATTCGCGATGCCCTTTACAGCAAGCGTCGCTGCTGTGAACTGCGCGATTGGCTCGTCGGACGACACACGTCATCGCTCACCGCGCACGCCGACTCGCGGTCGAAAGACACTGCTCGTATACGCGCTCAAGACGCTCCGCGTATATCTGTGGACTGAATAACATTGCCTGCTTCGCGCCTTTTTCTGCTTGCTCGACTCGCAAATTTTCGTTGGTGTCGATTGCCTTCAGGGCAGCTACGATCGAGCGACTGTTATAAGGATCGACCAGCAAACAGGCATCGCCCGCGACTTCGCGGAGACTGCCGACATCCGACGTGATCACTGGCGTGCGCAACATCATCGATTCGAGCACCGGCAGCCCGAACCCCTCGTAAAGCGAAGGAAACACGGTGGCCTTGGCGCCACGAATCACTGTCATCAACATCTCGAGCGGCAGATATTCAAGCCGGATAACGCGCTGACAAATGGCGGCCGGCAACTGCTTGAGCGTATTCAACAACGCGAGCTCTTCCTCCGATTTCCAGCCGGGCGCACCCACGATCACCAGCGGGGTCGTCAGGCGACTCGCAAGATAGGCCTCGAGGATGCGCCCTATGTTTTTTTTAGGCTCAATCGCGCCAAAGAAGAGAAAATAGCCCTTGTATTGCAGATTGAAGATACCCTCGAGCTCATCCTTCACGTCCACATCGCTTTTGCGCGCCACGACTTCGGGCAGTTCGACTGCCTGATACGTATTCGTGACCTTCCCGGGATCGGCGCCGAGAATCTCGATGATATCCCGCTTTGACGTCTCCGAAACAGTCACGATGTGATCCGCGGAATCCACAATCCGCTTGCATAGTGAATAATAGAGACGCTTGTTATCGAGCGTCGTCTGCGGCAGACGCAGGGGAACGAGATCGTGCAGTGTGTAGATATTCGCGACACGCTTCGCTCGAATCGGCAAAGGGTAAGTCCAATGCGCGATCAATGCATCTGGAAGATCGACGCTTGCGAACGAGCCAAACCAGCGGAATGCGCGCTGCGACCGCTTGTAGAGATCCGTACTGTTCCAAAGCGTATCAAAGCGTGGCAGCTTTGCGCGCTTCGCGTCGTACAACACGCTGCCACTCACCGGTATACGATCGACGCGACACCCTCCCGGCGCTGAAACTGCACCCGCGAGCATCTTTGGCACACTGGCCCAGCCTTGGCGCTTGCGCTTCGCGCCGTCGAAGAACGCCACTTCGCTCAAAAACTCGCTTTTCGAGCGCGTGCTTCGACCGCCATAGAGCAAGCCGACCTGATATCCGAGCCCCTTGATCGCGCCACATAGGTTGCGTCCATACGTGGCCACCCCCGTGCTCCTTTCGAGGCCCAAGTTATATCCATCGACAAAAATCGTACGCATCAGATCAGTTTTGAAATCCAGCTATGGGCACACTCCGCAACCTCCCAGTGACGCCCCAGAAACACCAGGAACGAGTTGCTTGGACGGCAGACGGCATGCACCCCATTGCACCACGCCAGGAGAGCCAGTCTCGATGTTGAACGCAACTGCATCAGGCGAAGTGCCCCCCCCAGCCGCGCAACCATTACTTGAAAGTTTGCACGCCGGTAATGATCGGATAGGCAACCGAGAACACGACATTCAGGAACTTTTGGACTTCGGCAATCGGCGCGTTGGATACGTACAACAGATCCCTGTTATCCATCATGAAGTTCTGGGCGACGAAGAACGAGGCCGGATCGCGCAAATCGACGCGATAGACAACTGGCACTTTGCCGTCGGCAGTGGTACGCACTGGCGCCGTCGGCCAATGGAGCGCGCTCGCATCCTCGAGACGGAAAATGAATACGCCTTGCGCATCCGAGCGGCTGTCTTCAAGGCCGCCGGCACGTGCCAACGCCTGGGCGAGCGTGATGCCTTGTGCCTCGAAATTGATTTCCTGATTCTTGCCTGCAGCGCCCAGCACCGTGAAGCTATATGGCTGAAACAGCGCCGTGACTACGTCGCCGGCATGCAGCGGAATGTTCTGCCGCGGATCACGAATGACCGTTTCGAGTGGTAGAGAAACAACCTGCTCACCTCGCGTCACCTGCAACGTGATCTTGTCGACTGGCTGCTTGACACCACCCGCTGTCGCAAGCGCATCAAGCAGGCGCTCGCCACGCGCCGACAACGGCATGCGTGTGCTACTCGCAACATCGCCCACAACGGTGACATAAGAAGTTTCGTTGCGCTCGAGCTTCACGAGCACTTGCGGGTCGTGCGCAATGCCTTTCAAGCGCGCGACGATCGCCCCCTGCAACTGAGTCGGCGTCAGCCCCGCCGCCCGAATCTCACCCACGAAAGGAATGGAAATCTGCCCATCGCCGTTGATTGTCTGGCCGGGCAGTTCCGTGACACGCGAATTGCTCGCACCGTAGCGGCTCGAATCTGACTGCGCAGCACCAAACAAGGTTGCGGGCGGAGCCTCCCAAATCGACACGTCAATAGTGTCGCCCACGCCGAGCTGTTGCCGGAAAGCCATGCTGTTGCCCAGCGCAGAGGCAAAATCAGCGCTACTACGCTCCGAAAAAAGTTTGCGCGCAACGTCATCGGTGACATCAACGATTTGTATGCCTTCAGGATTCGCAGCCGCACCGCTTCTCTCGACAGCAGCCCGACTCGGCCCGGAAGTCGGAATGGCCGAGCAACCCGACAGCGAAATTACGCTTTCCGATACCACAATCAAAATGGCCCTGCACAACAACTGACGCAACATTTTCTTTCTGATCGGTCATATTTTAGGTCTGGCAGAATTGTCTCATGTAATAACTTGGAATAGAATGAGATACGCAAAAAAACCACGCCGTATCCATGCAACATCTCTGTGCAGATCTACGCTGAACGTCGATGAGACCTTGAACCTGCTGTGCCGAAAATCCTCCTTGACGTCACACGCCTTTTGACGCGCCTCTATGACGGATTGTTGCCCACTGGCGTCGACCGCGTGAGTCTCGCCTATGTCGAGCGCTACGCCGTCAATGCGAACGCGGTCCTGAGTCAACGTGGTTATTCTTCAATCCTGTCGGAAACGGTGTCACGGCAAACGTTTGACATGCTTCTTTCTGCGCGCCGTGATCGGGCACGGATTATCGAGCTTTTCATTCGTGGGTATTTAGGTCGCTGCAGTCGCAATCAATTTACGAATGCATTTCTGCTCCATACCAGCCACAATGGCATGGAGAGCAAAAAGCTCTACCGGAGCATGACACGACGCAGCGTGCGGTCTGTCTTCATGATTCACGACCTGATACCGCTCACGCACGCCGAGTATTGCCGCACGGGTGTCGACGCAACCCACCGCAAGCGGATTCATACTGCGCTCAGACACGCGGACGGACTGATCGCCAACTCGCAGGACACGGCTGATGCGCTGGCGCGCGAGGCGCGCACGGTCGGACTCCCGCTGCCGCCAAGCGTCGTCGCACGGCTCGCGCCCGGCATCTCGTCGCACGCCGCCTTTCAGCGCCCTCTCGACGCGCCGTACTTCGTCATGCTCGGCACCATCGAGCCGCGCAAGAATCATTGGTTCATGCTTCACGTCTGGCGCCGCATGGTCGAGATGTATGGTGAGCGCACGCCCAAGCTCGTCATCGTGGGCCGCCGCGGCTGGGAATGCGAAAACGTCATCGACATGCTCGAACGTTGTGCGCCGCTGCGCGGCCACGTAATCGAACAAGCACATTGCAGCGACGCCGATCTGCATATGTGGATGCAGCACGCCCGCGCGCTGCTCTTCCCTTCCTTCGTGGAGGGCTATGGCATGCCACTCGTCGAGGCATTCGCCATGCGGCTGCCCGTGCTCGCGAGCGACCTCGGCGTCTTTCAAGAAATCGCTGGCGACATTCCCGACTATCTCGACCCGCTCGACGGGCCAGGATGGATTTCACGCATCCTCGCGTATTGCGACAAACAATCGCCAGAACGCGACGCGCAGCTCGTACGCATGCGCAACTTCCAGGAGCCAACCTGGAACGGCCACTTCGCGCGCGTTGATCAATTTCTGGAATCACTCGCCGCCGGATGAGCGATCCGTCTTTCGAAAACGTACGGTTCAGGCACGACACCCGGCACGAACAGCGCGCCCGGTCCGAGTCGGGTTTGCCAGCACTATGGCTGCATCGGCGCATGCATCGGCTTGCGGCGGCGCTCGCGCGCGCAGCAGGATCGGGGGCGCGCGTGGCTTGGGGCTCACCGTTCCCTCACCGACCTAACATCGATACGCCTCGTCTCGCTTGGTTTTCCGTGCCGCTCGGGCAAGCCTCCATGCGCGCGTTCGGCGCCGCGCTCAACGACGCGCTGCTCGCTCTATCTACTTCTCCCCCTGCGGCCGGGCGCGACGCCGCGCTCCAGCACCTCATGCGCCGCACTGTGGAACTCGCAGCCCTCGATCCCGCACACCACGTTCCCACCTGCCCGGCAGCGTTGTGCACACACGACGCTTCGGCGATGCACGTGCTGCTCGTTGATGAACGCGCGGTGGTCGCGGAGGGTGGCGGCACGCGTACCCGACGCAAAACCGACTTTCAGGCGATGGTCGCTGCTGCTCGCTGCGTCCACCCTGATGCGATCTTCTGGCTTGGGCGTTCGAATGGCGACGGCCACGGCCGCTGGCTGTCTGAGTTGACAATGAGCAGCGCTACGTTGCCATTGCGCGTGCTTGACCCACGCGATTCGCTGTGCGCCGCCATCGGACAGGTCGATCATGTCTATACACTGTCCTCGCCCGAAGGCATGCACGCGCTCCTCGCTGGCGTGCCGTTGCATGTTTTCGGTACGCCGTGGTACGCCGGGTGGGGCCTCACGCACGACGTATACGACTTCGTCGAACGTACGGCGCGCCCATCGCTTGGCGATCTTTTCGAAGTGGGGTTCCAGCGTTTCGCATGCTACCTCGACCCAACGACATATACTCGCGGCACGCTCGAATCGTTTCTCGACAACGTCGAGTTGCAGCGTGCGATTGCGCGACGCTATCGCGACCTTGATCATGTGGTCGGACTACGCTTTCAATGGTGGAAACGCCCCTTCGCCACACCTTTCCTCACCGCGGGCGGCGGCACGCTGCGCTGGCATGCCGAACCAGCGTCAGTGCGGCCCGGAGAACGCGCCGCGCTTTGGGGTGCGCGTTGCGACCGAGGCTTGCCCGACGGTAGCGCACCGTTTCGCATCGAGGACGGCTTTCTGCATTCGTGCGGACTCGGCTCCGATATGAGCCGACCGCACAGCCAGGTCATCGATCTCCGCGGCCTCTACTTCGACGCTAGCAGCCCGAACGATCTCAGCACGCTGCTCAACGAGGCCGTGTTCAGCGAACGCGAGCTGGCACGTGCGGCGGCACTGCGCGCCCAGATCGTGGCCTGCGGGCTAACCAAATACAACCTCGGCAGGCGACGTCCCACATGGCGAGCCCCGGCCGGCAAGCAGGTGATCCTCGTCCCGGGCCAAGTAGCCGACGATGCGTCGATTCGTCTCGGGACCCGCCGCATCGCGGCAGTGGACGCCTTACTGAGAGAAGTTCGCGCGGCACGTCCGGACGCCTTTGTCATTTACAAGCCACACCCGGACGTGCTGTCCGGCAATCGCCAAGGTCTCGTCGAGATCGAGCATCTAGCCGACGTAGTCGACACGCAAGCGGACTTGATTTCGCTGATCGATGTCTCGCACGAAGTGCACACTATTTCTTCTCTATCGGGATTCGAGGCGCTCCTGCGCGGCAAGGCGGTATTCACTTACGGCCTGCCCTTCTATGCTGGTTGGGGCTTGACGCACGACGACCTCGCACCGCTACCGTGGCGCCAGCGCACGCTCTCACTCGACATGCTGACCGCTGGAGTGCTGCTTCGCTATCCGCTCTACTGGGACTGGCGACTGCGCCGCTTCACGACTCCCGAGCGCATCGTGCGCGAACTCGCGCCGCATGCCGCCCGGCCGCTTGCGCGCGTACGCAGCGATCCGCTGCGAGGCGCGCGCAAAATTTTTCGCTGGAGCCGAAACGCAATAGAACATATTTGGTGGCATACGCGACAACGCGCGCTAAATCACAACGAGGGCAACTCTCGTATTGTCAACGCACAATCGACGTCCTGAATAATTAATTTCTGAGAACAGACACACTGAACGGGGTTACAAGTATGAATATTTTTCCCATAGTACTTTGCGGCGGTAGCGGCACCCGGCTCTGGCCGATGTCTCGCGGCGGTTATCCTAAGCAATATCTGAAACTGAACGGCAACCATACGCTCGTCCAGCAAACCGCCTTGCGATTACGTGGCATCGAAAAAGTGTCCGCTCCAATCGTCATCACGAACAACGAACAACGCTTTCTCGTCGCTGAACAACTAAGGGAAGTGGGCGTCACGCCCTCGTCCATCATGCTCGAACCCGTGGGCCGCAACACCGCACCAGCCATCGCTGCGGCAGCATTCGTTGCCATACAACACGCCCCCGACGCGCTGCTACTCGTACTGCCCTCCGACCATGCGATCCGTAACGATGCAGCGTTCGCTGCTGCGGTACACGCCGCCGCCAGCATTGCCGCTGATCAATACCTCGTCACATTCGGCATCGCGCCGACCGAGGCGCACACGGGCTACGGCTATATCCGCCGCGGCACGCCGCTCGGCTACAACGCGAGCGCGTTCGCAGTCGATGCATTCGTCGAGAAGCCCGACGCCAAAACAGCTGCGCATTTCCTGTCGGAAGGCAGCTACGACTGGAACAGCGGAATGTTCATGTTGAAGGCATCCACCTTTCTCGACGAACTGCGTGTTCATCATCCGGAAATCGCAAAGCAGGCCGAGGTCGCGGTCGAGCGCGCGCAGAAGGACAAGGACTTTCTGCGTCTCGACGCCGAAGCGTTCACGGCATCGCCTAACGTCTCGGTCGACTACGCCGTAATGGAAAAGACAACGCGGGCAGCCGTCGTGGTTGCCGCCGACGATCTCGGCTGGAACGATATCGGCTCGTGGAGTGCACTCGCGGAGTTGTCCGACGCCGACGCCGAAGGCAACACTCTGCTCGGCGACGTGCTTCAGGAATCGGTTACGAATTCATACGTCCGCGCCGAGCACCGCATGGTCGCCGCCATCGGCGTGCAAAACCTCATCGTAGTGGAAACCGCCGACGCCGTGCTCGTGGCGCATCGCGACCGCGCCCAGGACGTGAAGAAGATCGTCGAGCGACTGAGTGAGTCCGGCCGTCACGAGTCGGTTACCCACCGTCGCGTCGTGCGTCCGTGGGGCTCGTATGAAGGCATCGACCAAGGTGAGCGCTTCCAGGTCAAGCGCATCATTGTGAATCCGGGCGCGCAGTTGAGCCTGCAAATGCACCACCATCGGGCGGAACACTGGATCGTCGTGAAGGGCACTGCGCTCGTCACGAACGGCGACAACGAGATTCTGCTTAGCGAGAACCAATCGACCTATATTCCGCTGGGCGTCACCCACCGCCTGTTCAACCCCGGCAAGATTCCACTCGAGCTGATCGAAGTGCAATCAGGCGCCTATCTCGGTGAAGACGACATTATTCGTTTCGAGGACACCTACGGACGCACATCGAGGGCCTAAACACTGCCTGCAAGTCGCCTGCGCCGCGCGCAGGCGCACGAGTCGTTTCCGCAGGTTCCCGGTAAACTGCTAATTTTACTTGCTCGCTCGGCCGTCCAACATCCTGATTGGCGATACCGCTGCCCCCTCGTGAAACCGAACGACAACCCAGCCGCCGCGCCTCGCGACGCCCGTCTCTCGCACCCGCTCCATGTCACCCTCGTCTGCAACACCGCCTGGGCGATCTACACGTATCGCCGGGGGCTATTGCGCGCGCTCACCCAGCGCGGTGCGCGTGTCAGCATCATCGCCCCACGCGACCGTACCTTCGATCCGCTTGAGCAAATGGGCTGCGAGTGCATCGACTTGCCGGTCGCCTCGAAAGGCACCAATCCGCTAGACGATCTGCGCACACTGCTCGCCCTCCTCAAGCACTATCGCGCGCTCAAGCCCGACGTCGTGTTCCATTACACGATCAAGCCGAATATCTACGGCTCGGTCGCGGCGGCACTTGCGCGCGTCCCCTCGGTCGCAGTCACGACGGGGCTCGGCTACGTATTCATCCAGAAGAGCCGCGCGGCACAGATTGCCAAGCGCCTCTATCGCTTCGCCTTCCGCTTTCCACGCGAAGTCTGGTTCCTCAATCACGACGATGAGACCGCCTTCCGCGAACAGAACCTGCTCGCGCATCCCGAGCGCGCGCGCCTGCTGCACGGCGAAGGCGTCGATCTGGACGAGTACGCATTCACGCCGCTGCCCGAGCGCAACGAGTTCGCGTTCGTGCTGATCGGCCGGCTGCTATGGGACAAGGGGGTGGGCGAGTACGTCGAGGCCGCGCGCCAGTTGCGCGC
This sequence comes from Paraburkholderia oxyphila NBRC 105797, assembly GCF_000685075.1. Classification (GTDB taxonomy): domain Bacteria; phylum Pseudomonadota; class Gammaproteobacteria; order Burkholderiales; family Burkholderiaceae; genus Paraburkholderia; species Paraburkholderia oxyphila. The sequence goes on along the minus strand of NZ_BAYD01000020.1, from coordinate 66,476 downwards.
GCGCTATCCGCATGCGCGGTTTCGCCTGCTCGGTCCGGCGGGTGTCGACAACCCAAGCGCAATCACGCGTGAGGAAGTGGCCGCGTGGGAGCGCGAAGGCGTAATCGAGTATCTGGGCGAGACCGCCGACGTGCGCCCTTATATCGACGATGCAGACTGCGTCGTACTGCCGTCATATCGCGAAGGCGTGCCGCGCACGCTGATGGAAGCGAGTGCGATGGGCCGGCCGATCGTCGCAACCGACGTGCCTGGCTGCCGCGAAGTGGTTGCAGATAGCGAAAACGGCCTGCTCTGCGCGGCACGCGATGCGGGCTCGCTCGCGGCCGCCCTCTCACGCATGCTTGATATGGCCCCAACTGCGCGAGCAGCCATGGCTGAGCGAGGCCGGAAAAAAATTGCGAAAGAATTCGACGAACGGGTTGTGGTACAACGCTACCGGGAGCTGATCCGGGAGTTGACCGGATTGACGTTTTGAACGATTTCAGGGAACTCGGGAAAACAACATGGCAGTGACGAACTCCAAAGGCACGATCCTCGTCACAGGCGGCGCGGGCTACATTGGCTCGCACACCTGCGTCGAGCTTCTCAACGACGGGTATGACGTGGTCGCGGTCGACAATCTCGTCAACAGCCGCCGGGAATCGCTTGCGCGCGTCACGCAGATCACGGGCAAGCCGGTCGCCTTTTACGAAGCCGACGTGCGCGACGCGCAAGCGCTCTCGCGGATTTTCGAAGCGCACAAGATCACGGGCGTGATCCACTTCGCGGCGCTCAAGGCCGTGGGCGAATCGGTCGCCAAGCCGATCGAGTACTACCGCAATAACATCGACGGCCTGCTAGTCGTGCTCGACGTGATGCGCCAGCACGGCGTCAAGCAGTTCGTGTTTAGTTCGTCGGCGACGGTGTACGGCGTGCCCGAGCGCTCGCCCATCGACGAGACTTTCCCGCTTTCGGCGACGAACCCATACGGCCAATCGAAACTGATCGCCGAGCAGATCCTGCGCGACGTGGAGATCTCGGACCCGTCGTGGCGCATTGCGGTGCTGCGCTATTTCAACCCGGTGGGTGCGCATGAGAGCGGCTTGATTGGCGAAGATCCGGCAGGCGTTCCGAACAACCTCATGCCGTATGTCGCGCAGGTGGCGGTGGGCAAACTCGAGAAGCTGCGCGTGTTCGGCGGCGATTACCCGACCCCGGACGGGACCGGCGTGCGCGACTACATTCACGTGGTCGACCTCGCGCTGGGGCATCTCAAGGCGCTCGATGCGCTGGTCTCGCTCGACAAGGGCTTTGTCGTGAATCTCGGCACCGGGCAAGGCTATAGCGTGATCGAAGTCGTGAAGGCATTCGAGAAGGCGTCGGGCCGCCCTGTTCCCTATGAAATCGTCGCGCGGCGCCCCGGAGATATCGCGGAGTGCTATGCGAATCCTGCAACGGCGGAAAAGCTAATCGGCTGGAAGGCAAAGTTCGGAATCGAACGCATGTGCGTCGATCACTGGCGCTGGCAGGAGAAGAATCCGCGAGGGTTTGAGTAAAGCAAGAAGGAGCAGCGCGAGGCGCCGTTCAGCATGCGAGGACTAACTAGCATCGCAGACAACCTCAGCCGGCCGCTCGTGCCGGCGCTCCACCTACGCTCTGCAGCTTCGGCGCGCTCGAAGGCTGATACTCGGGCACCCAGCGGCGCAAATCACGACGCACTTCATCATCGCTGGGCACGCGATGCTGCATCAGCCAAGGCAGCAGTTCGTCGAGCAAGTTCTCAGGCACTTCCCGCGCACGTGCAATACGCAACTTCGGATGCGGCGTGCGGGTGGTGGCCTCATCGTCGGCAAGCAGTTCTTCGTACAGCTTCTCACCTGGCCGCAAACCCGTGAATGCAATGCGGATATGCTCTTCCGTGAAGCCATACAGGCGTATCAAATCGCGCGCGAGATCGACGATTTTGACCGGCTTACCCATGTCGAGAATAAAGATCTCGCCGCCGTGTCCCATGCTGGACGCCTGCAGCACGAGCTGTGATGCCTCGGGAATCGTCATGAAGAAGCGCGTGATCTCCGGATGCGTGACCGTCACCGGCCCGCCTTTCGCGATCTGCTGCTGGAACTTCGGGATCACACTGCCCGCACTGCCCAGCACATTACCGAAACGCACAGTCTCGAACTGGGTGCGCTCGCTCGTCTGCTGCAACGCCTGACACGTCATCTCCGCGAGACGCTTGCTCGCTCCCATCACGTTCGTCGGATTAACGGCCTTGTCCGTCGAGATGAGCACGAAATGCCGGACCTGGTGCTTGATCGCCGCCCGTGCCACGCGATAGGTACCCAGCACGTTGTTGCGGATCGCCTGCCACGCATTGAGCTCTTCCATCAACGGGACGTGCTTGTAGGCAGCCGCGTGGAACACGATGTGTGGCGTGTAGCGTGCCATCACCTGATCGAGCAGCAGCGCGTCCTTGGCGTCGCCGATGATCGGCACCACAGAAAGCTCAGGGAAGCGCTCGCGAATTTCCTCCGTGAGCCGGTACATCGCGTATTCGGACAGATCGAGGGCGACGAGCTGCGCAGGAACGAAGCGCAGGATCTGGCGGCACAATTCCGAGCCGATCGAGCCGCCTGCTCCCGTCACCATGACCACTCGCCCGCTCAGAAGAGCCTCGACGTGCGGTGTATCGATGTTGACCGCGTCGCGGCCGAGCAGGTCTTCCAGGTCGATGTTGCGGACCTGCGAAAGGAAACCCTGGCCAGGCGCGAGCTCCGTCAACGCCGGCAGCATCAACGCCTTCACGCCCGCGCGCAAACATTGCGAAGCGACATGCCGCTGGACATCCGCCGATGCGGAAGGAATGGCAATGATGGCGAACTCACAGCGCAACGCGCCAGCCCAGTGCTCGATGTCGGCGATGGGCCCCAGCACCTTGTAGCCATAGATCTCGCGCCCTTGCTTGGCCGGGTCGTCGTCGAGCAGGCCCACGAGGCGCCACTCCGCCGAACGCGACAGCTCACGCGCGAGACTCGCGCCGGCCCCGCCCGCCCCCACGACGATGACGGGCTTGCCCTGCGCAACAAGGCCGCCGTACAAATAGAACTCCTTGGTCGCGCGATAAACCGCGCGCGCGCCGCCCATGACGAAGAACAAGAGCAGCGGAGAGACGATCAGCACGGAACGCGGGATGATCGGCGACGGCTGCAGCATCACCGCGGCCACCATCGCGATGAGCGCGGCCGAGACGATCGCCTTCGATATGCGCATCAGATCAGGCAGGCTCGCGAAAACCCACATGCCGCGATACAGCCCGAAAATGCGGAACATGACGGCGTAGACCGGCAACACCCAGGCCAAGTTGTCGACGGCACCGTGCCAGAACTCAGTCGGAACGGACGCGTTGAAACGCAGGAGATAAGCCGTCAGCCATGCGGCGGCCACCGCGCCGATATCGAATAGAAAAGCGCTGAACGAGAGCCAGGTGGCTTTATTGCGGAGCATCAGCGTTCGACCTCAGGATTTTCTGGTGAGGGACTGGAAACGGCGCCAGCGCATATCAATCGCCGCGCCCATCAGAACGAGAACGACAGCCCAACCTGCAACGATCCCCCACTGCAGAGCCGTGGATAATGCCAAGGCCCAAAGAGCAAGTATTATGCCGGCAAACATCACCAGATACCACGTCAGTGCCGTTGCCGCATGACCGGTCCCGAGACGAACCATGCGTTGATAGTAGTGTTCGCGGTGCGCTTGCCAAAATTTCTCTCCACGCAGGAGCCGACGGATCAAGGTCACCGAGGCGTCGCCAATAAAGGGCGAGAACACGAGTGCCGGGAACCAGATAGGCCAGGCGCCGCTGTGCCAGCCCCAGTAGCCAAGTGCGCCGGCAAGAAAGCCCGTGGGGATCGACCCGGCATCGCCAAGAAAAATCTTCGCGGGGTGAAAATTGAAGAGCAAAAATCCCCCCGCTGCTCCCGCGACCGCGGCGCAAGCCCAACTCAACTCACGCGTCGGCACCGGCCCGAGCAGGGCAGCAACCGCGTACGCGCCGAAGCCGAACAGCGCCATGCCGCCAGCCAGGCCATCCGAGCCGTCCATGAAATTGTAGAGATTGACCAGCCATAACATCAAGAATGCCAGGCCGGCAAGGCACCACCAGGGAACCGGGGCCGGATACACAACGATTAGAGCCAGAACGGCGACGAAATGCGCCGCAAAGCGCACGCGCGCAGGCAAGCCGCGCCGGTCGTCGATCTGCGAGACCGCCGCCAGGAAAGCAACGGCAACGGCGATCAGCCACAGCGATGGAGCCAGAAGCAGTATCGCCAGCACGATCACAGGCATCATGCCCCAACCGCCAACGCGCGGCGTCGGACGCACATGAAGCGAACGCTCGTTCGGAATATCGGTGGCAAGACGCCAGGCAAGGCCGGTCCTCAGCAGCACGCCTAACACCGCAGCGCACAATGCGGCGCAAATGACTGCGATCGCCGCGGCGCACAGGGATATCGACATGGGTGCCTGCAACATCAGCTTCAGCGCTCTCCGTTAGTTCAATGCGTGGAACGATACCAGCGCGCCGTCGCGGCCAGTCCTTCGTCCAGGGTATAGGGGCCGTTCCATTCGAGCGTCTTACGAATGCGCGAGTCATCGACTCTCAAACTCTGGGTCAAACGGTCCATTTGCGCGGCACGCCCCGTCACCATGCCTGCCGTACGCAGCAGCGACACGGGTATCGGAAGGAGCCGCGCCGGACGGCCCAGATGCTGCCCCAGCGCACGCAGCAACCCCGCCACCGACGGATCCTGATCGTCGCGAACGTAAAAGCAGGCGTTCGCAGCACGTGGGTCGGTGGCGCAGCGCATGAGGGCATCGGCAAGGTTTTCAACGTAGACGAGACTGCGGCGCGCATCAACCGCTCCGAGCGGTAGCGGCAAACGTCGCCACAGCGCATTCATCATCTGGAGAAAATTCGCGCCAACGCCCGGACCATACACGAGCGGCGGCCTCACGATCACGATTTCAAGCCCGCTCTGTTCGCCATATTGCCAGAGTGCCTCCTCCGCCTGCAGTTTCGAGAGGCCATACGCGTCATCAGGGGCCGCCGGCATCGATTCGGCAAGCGGCACGCCAGCATCGAACTCTGCCGCAGCCTTCACGCTGCTCACGAACACCATGCGCTGCGCACCGTGTTCGCGGGCGGCGCGCGCCACGCGCAACGCGCCTTCGACGTTGGTTGCACGAAAGGCCGCGAGCGGGTCCACCGCCGTGTCGTTCATTACGTGCACGCGCGCGGCGAGGTGCACGACACAATCGGGTACGAGTTCGCGCGGCCAGGCCTCAGCAAGGCCTGCGAAGTCCGTCCCGCCATGGGCCCATTCGCGCGCGGCGCCCGCGTCCGCTGACGTGCCGACGCGCCGTACGAGCGCCGTCACGTCGTGACCGTTGGCCGCCAACGTGCGGCACACGGAGCGGCCGACGAACCCATTCGCACCAGTGACCAGGATGCTGCTCACAGCCACTTCCACCCGAAGCGGTTGAAGAACTTGAAAGCTGATGCCACGAACATGCGGATATGCGCCCAACCCTTGCGCGATGCGCCACCGCCGTGGTGAAGGACGCGCGCAGCTGGCAAATAGACCACGCGCGCGACGTCGTGCGTGCGCAGACTTAAGTCGTAGTCTTCAAAATAGAGAAAATATCGCGGATCGAAGCCTGCGAGCCGCTTGAGTACAGTCGTGCGAAACAACATCAAACAGCCACTCACGATCGGCGGATCCCAGAGCGTCTCCGACTCGTTAATTTCAGCACGCATTTCATAGCGCGCCAGTCGGGTAGCGAAGAGGCGACGCACGACACCCGGCATGAAGCCGCGCACAAAGAGATCGAGAAGTGTCGGATATTGGCGGCACAAGTACTGAAGTTGCCCCCTGTCATCGACAATGGCCGGCGTCACCAGCCCCACCTCAGAACGCGCCTCCATGAACGCAACCGCCGTTGCCAGCGCGAAAGGATCCATCTCGACATCGGGATTGAGGATCAAATGATAGCGACTCGCCGCCGCTTCGATCGCGAGATTGTGGCCCTGACCGTATCCCACGTTGCCATGGCCGCTCATCACCGTGTAATCAATGCCCGCCCGAGTAAGTTCGACGAACACATCTCCCAGATCTGGCAGACCGCCATTGTCCACCAAGTACAAATGCACGGCCATGTCTGGCTCATCCCTCGCCAGGGACAAAGCGGAGGCTGTAAAACTCGCGAGCGTCCGCTGAAGAAGGGGTAGATTGGGCTGGAAGACGACCACAGACGCGGATAAACCGCGACAGTCGTTGCTGATTGGCACACGCATCGTCATTCGAAATCGCGGCCGTCGTGCGTGACTCGCATAGGCGCTTAAAAGGGCCGGAAAAACAAGTAGTTTCCTAAAAATGTGCAGGGCCGGCAACTGGCTTTTCCTTTTGTTACGGGGGATGCGCCCCAACGATCCAAGCAGTCGCCGTGCTTTCCGAAAGTATCGTTGTATTTTTGCAACACAACAGCAGTGGTGGCAGATCGGCTCCATCGCCGATCCTGCCACAGCAAACGCTTATAGATACCAGACAGCTCGACGTGAACTAAATACACATTCCTGCAGCGCTTGCTAAGCCCGGCTCCGCCGCGCCCCCCCGCCCGCCGGGAAGCGGATAGGTACCGCTCCTGGTCGCATTCGCGCGCGACGAACGTGCTTTCAACCTTCGATTGCGACAATTGGCGGCCTCATCGAAAACGCTTCTCTACAAACAATGGACGAAACTACGGCCTCGCTTTGTAGCAAGGCTTACTGGTCCAAGCGATATCGGGCTGGAGGCGGTTCGGGAGCCTGGCCTTACGGCAGGCTGGCAGAGTTCAAGGGCAAAGCGGCCAACAACTTCGTTAGTGAATAATAGATCAATTCAGTCGTCGAATTCGGCTGCGGCGAAGGACAACAACTCAAGCACGCGAATTATCCTGCATGTCTCGGCTACGCTGCGACAGACGGAAGTGTAGCTGTGTACCGCTTCCTGTGGAGCAACGACTCAAAACAAGCATTTCGAAATATCGCGCAATACAAACACGAACATGCCGACCTGCCCCTGTCACTCGATGTCATCTTCCATTTAATTGAAGATGACGCTTTCCGTTACTAGGTGAGTTGGCCTTTTTCTCGGCAAACCGCTACATCATCATCTATTCGTCGAACCAGGGCAGCAGTTGGCCTGATTCTCACGGAAAGCATCGGAAATCCACGAATTGGGTCGAAGAATATCACGCCGATCTCGAGATGGTCCTCATTTCCCGAATCGGTACCCGATTCGCGAAAACAAGATACGCCGAGGATACGCATGCGCTTCTCATTTCTCGTTGCCGCGCACCGCGACAACCTGATTGCCAGTGGAAATTGCTCAATATGCAACACGCACCATTTCCCATTGTGCAAGGAAAATCCGACAGCGTAGGGCTGGCCGCACCAGTTTGCCTTGATCACGTGGCGTTGAAATTGGGGCCACCGAATGCCCGGTCGATTCTGCAAGTGCTGACGCCGATAAGGTAAGCTATCGGCATAGTTGAATGGACATCACCGTCAGAAATGGTGACAATTCGGTACTAGCTTAATACAGCGTAGCCCATTAGAACGTCAACATTGGGCCGCCAGCGCGGACAACGCTACTCGAAGACAACCGAATCACCCTATCGCGGTCTAGCCAAGAATATTCTGTTATTCACTTTTGCCCAGCTCCATGCCCTCGTCGCCTCGCCCGGAAAGTTCCAACAACGCGCAAGCTGCAAGCAACACACCTTCTTCCCCGAATCTATTGCGACGTCTACGCAATCGCCTGATTGCCCCTGTTACTCTCGCTCTCGAGGCGGAAATCGCAGCGCGTAGTGCCGAAGCGCAAGAGCTGAGACGAGCGCTTGCGGCACAGGCCAGTGACCACACCAATCGCTTGGCCGAAGTCCGCATTCGCGCGTTAGAGGAAGAGGTCAAAGCGTTGACTACAACGTTTGCCACAAGAACTGCTGCGTATCAGGAGGAAATCGCACGGATTACGGCGGCATGGTCACAAGAAAGAGAGAGGACACAAAGCAAGCTGCTTGAGCTAACAGAGGCGATGGCTCCACAGGCGGCGCTACGGCAAGAGGAACGAGACATCATCGTAGCCAACATCCGGGAGTTGTCAGGAGCACTCGCTTCGGAGGCCACCGAGCGGCAGGAAGAAAACGCCAGTCACGTTCGGGCCATCAACGAACTGCGCGAACATGCAACACAGGATGCCAGCGTTGCGGACGCGCTTCTGGCGAGCGCATTGGACGCGCTTCTAGCGCTCGAAGTGCAGCATACGGCCGCGATTGCCGCAACCACTACTCCGCGCGTTAGCGTAATCGTTCCTGTCCGTAACCGGCCAAGTCTAATCAGAGAGGCGCTCACCAGTCTTCAGGCGCAGAGTATGCCTCACTGGGAAGCGATTGTGATCTCGGATGGCTCGACCGACGCAACTGACGACGTTGTTCGTGAGTTAGCTGCGGCTGATTCGCGAATCCAATTATTCAGCATCCCCGCTTCGGGAGTCTGCGCTGCGCGAAATGAAGGGCTAGCCCGCGCGCGCGGGGACATCATTGCATATCTCGACTCGGATAATCGGGCACTTCCGAATTACCTCATGCACGTGGTGAGTGCGCTCGACGCCTCACAAGCGACACAGTCCGTCTATGCAGCAGTTGTTGGCGACACCCCGAACTTCGGCGGCAGGCATGTGCTTTGGCGCCCGTGGAGCCGGGAAGCGCTCATCCACGGGAACTACATCGACCTGAATGTATTCGCCCACCGGCGTTCGCTTTACGAGCAATACGGTGGATTCGACAATGAGTTGACCCGTCTTGTGGACTGGGATCTGATCCTGCGCTACACGGGACATCACACGCCCCTTCGCTTGCCTATAGCGGGCGTTCTCTATCGGACGGGCGGTACTGATCGCATTACGCGTAGTACTGATATGCGGCGTAACCATCTCCTGATTTATCGCAAATGGTTACCAAAGGTCACCACCGAACTGCGTGTGCTCGTTGCTGTACAAGACGGTTCACAACTGCCCCGCGCAGATATCGAGGCAGAGATACGTGCTCTGCAACGGGCGGGCGCAACGATTGAAGTTTGGTCCCACAAAGTGACGCCGGTAGATACCTGCCGTTTCGCCCGCGTGCACAACGAATCGCTCATGAGCACAGTTGAGTCATTCAAGCCCTTCGTTTTGCACGCAATCGGACTTGAGGTACTTTCCGCCGCAATGGAAGTCGCTCGCACACAAGAACTTTCGTTGACACTGCGAGCCGAGAGCACAGAACGCAACCCAGAAGCGCTGGCGGCACTGGCTCAACACGAATGCATCGCACGCGCCGACATCCTTCCTAACCAGGTAGCGGCCATTGCGCCGCGTCCGTGGATCCATGTCACGCCGGTTGTCTTCGATAGCACTCAAATTATTCCTCCGCGAGACATCGCCTCTAGCAAAACTCCGACACTTGTCATTCAGGTCGTCACATCCGCTTCGGCGCGCGAACTGCGTACGCTCCTAGGCGTTTCAAAGCGACTGCCCGCATTTCGATTTGCAATCCTGATGGATTCAGCGCCCGACGATGTCTCAAATGTCGAGATATTGAAAGCTGAAGTTGCGAAATATGATTCGAACGTTGAGCTTCACGTCGACTTGCCAATTGAGCAATGCAATGGGCTTATGTCTCAGGCCAGCCTCTATCTCGAAGGCTCCTCGTACTACGACGATGATCCTGGTTTGATACCCGTGGGCCCCACGAGGGCGGTGATCAACGCATTGGCTTACGGCACGCTACCGCTGATGCGCAGGTCAGCAGGTTTTGCCGAAACGATTAGTGAAATTGGGATGCTCTACGACGATATCGAAGATCTCGCAACGCGCATCGCCGAAACTACGGCGTGGGACGGTACAACATGGCTGCAACGCAGGATTGCAGCGATAGATTTCGCGTTCGACCGTCATGCCGACGACATGATGCTACGGCCATTATTCGACACTTGGTGCCAACTCGCTGGCATATCAGTTGAAACACCATGTAATGCACCATGATCAGCGTATAGCCCTTCGACACTACCCTCGCTACAGTCTTGAGAAATTGTTGGCGGCACTACACGTCGAACCGCCTAGCCACCAGCCGCCTTGGCCTCGAAGTCCGGATCGGCGGAAACCATGCGGAGTTCCAGCTGTAGAAGTTTGATGGCGTGCTTGCGCCAGATGCGTTGCACGCTCGAGACCGGCACGTCGCCGAGTTCTGCCGCGGGCTTGTAGCTGCTCCAATACGCCGCGCAGTGGCGTGGGATTGCGCTTGAGAGCGCGGTTGAGCACCCATGCTTCCAATCTGGCGAGCGACTGACTGGGGCGCATGATACTGTCGCGTAACTCTACATCATCCAGTAGTGGGATCAACTTCGCGCGTCGCACGTCCGCCGCACGTGTCGTTCGGCTGGGCGCCGCCGACGGCAGTTGCGCCCGATCGGCATCCACCAAATTCATCTTTCCCACGGCCAGTAGATGAGATGAACACAGCTGGGGCACCCCTTCAATGACACAATGGGCCAATCACTCCCCAAAACCCATCGGCTTATACACGGTAGCCGAGATCTTGTTGCAGCCAAAGCGCCAGCCGCTAGCGCACATCACCGGCGTTTGGCCCATCGGACCAAAGCTCTTTCCGCTCACATCGTCACTGCGCAATCCCAAATTGTTCAGGGGGCAACTCAGTACTCTGCCCACCACAACTCCAAACTGTTATCCTGATACCCCGTTGGAAAGGCCTGAAGCAGGATGATCGCCGTTGCTTTCGGGTCCTCTCGACATCAAACGACTGACCTCAACTCTAATTGGCAAAGAATATGGATTTTTCTCGGATAAGCGGAGCCAGTGACCGCCTTATCGCAGGTCCTTTTCTCGGCGAATTCGGCTGGGAATTGATGCAATGGCAAGGCTTTGTACGCCATCTGTCGCGCTTCTACAAGACAACCGTTGTCTATGGTCGAAAATCCTCCGAATACTTTTATCGGGATTTTGCATCGGAATTTCATGCAGTCGAAATCGATTCATGGGATACAGATTTTTATGAAGTATATCGCTTTGACTATCAAAAGTGGGCAGAGCCATTCCAGTCGTGCGATCTTTTGCTAGCGAACAACGATTGTCACGCGTTACGTGACACATTTAACCAAGAATTTATCAAATTCGGGCGCCCCTCACTTGGCCGCTCATATGACGTAGTCATACATGCCAGGGCAATCCCAAATCTGGAGGGGAATAAAGCCAAATCCTCACGGAATTGGCCTACCGGACATTGGGATGAACTCTGCCGCTCACTAAAGGGTTTTAAGATAGCGGCCGTTGGAATCCCGGAACTATCATATCTGCCCGAGGGAGTCGTCGATCTTCGGGGCATCGATACAGAATCGCTTTGCTCTGTTTTGGCCAGTTCTCGTGCGTGTGTAGGGCCATCTTCAGGCGTAATGCACTTGGCAACGCTTTGTGGCACACCTCATGTTGTGTGGACTTCGCGGGACTTTACGTGGGGATTTGGAGGTACCGCATACAGATATACAAGAAGCTGGAATCCTTTTGCCACCCCAGCGGTCGTCCTGACCGAAATGGGAATTATGCCGTCTGCCGAATACGTGAGAGAAAATATTATAAAGATACTTGAGATAACACGATGGTCTCCCCGACGACGCCCACTCAGATTACCCCACTCCCTTATTCCGAAATATCGGGCTTAGAATGCTTTAGGAGTCTTCGGTAAAACCTGGTACCTGGCAGGATGAAAGAACGCAAACTATACCCGATTGATATATCGGATGGCGGATGGAGAGGTGGCCTCGCTCTTACGGGCAGTCCTCTGAGATTTTTAGGTGAAACATCTGGGGTAGTCATGCTGCCAATTTATCGCGGACAGCGTACGAAGTATGCCTCGTCCAGCGCCTGATCGCCCAGGTTCGAACGGGGCCGTCGGTTCTACAGCTCGATATTCGCCTATGTCGACCAGCCTCACAGCGAGGGCACAGGAGGCTGGCTCAGCATGACATTTATTCAGTGGTCCGATAAACCTGCGCGGACGATTTAACATCAGAACGCAATTTGATCACACGCTCAACTTCAGCATCACCGATTTGATCGACTCGTGGCGCGAACAGAGCGCGCCCCCGCGGGTCGACATCACCGACAGGCTCGCACATATAATAGACGGCAAAGCTCTTTCTATAAATTCCATCCGGTTGAACAAGTGGTCGACTCATTCCGTGCCATGAATTTTGCGTCGTATCAAACAGAATAGCACGATTGAATTTCGGCTCGACTTCCTTGATCAATTTTCCCGGCTTTTCGCCCTCATTGTCGTGCGCCCACAGGCCGAGATATCCACCGTGCTCAGGACGGAGATCTTCAGACAGGTAAATAATGATATTCAGCCGACGCTGGAGCGCCATTTTCGGATGTATTGAGTAATCGAGGTGCGGATTCAAGTTTCCGCCACTCGCATGCATGTGCCAGCCACCACCGTGTAGACCATTGTCTGCATGGAGTGGTACACCCACATACGATTCGAGCTTTTCAATAAATTCACGAGAATTCAGGTAGGAAAATACCCGGTATGTGAGCGCGGGAAAGGCGTTCCAGTCATTCAACGCCTTCTTGTTCTCGATCTGATTGTTGTAAAAATACCACTTTTCGCTATCGTAGCCAAGAAATTCACGGTCGAGTGCCCGCGCGGTATCGACAGAAAAAAAATCATCGATCACGCAGTGATCGAAAGGTTCCGCACTTTTGAAGGTGCGGAGAGCATTTATAAGAGCTTCGCTATTAATCACTTGTTCACCCAATGGTCCCCATACGCCCTGAACAGGCCCATCTAAAATAGAATCGCCGTCCGTAAACTGGAGATTGTTCCACATTTCAAATTACGCCACACTCGGTCAGAACGATAAGTGTGGCTGCCGCATCAGCCAAAGGACTTCTCTCGCACTTTCCCCTTCGGGTCAGTGCTGAAAAAACGGGGCTCGAGTCCTTCGAGCCCGGTCCCTCACTTTCGCCAACTGCCCAACATCGTTGCTCGCGCTGCGGGATCGAGTAGCGCAAACCATCCGGCTGGCCACATAGCGCGTTGAAACTCATCCCACAGGGACTCTGCCCCGGCCCCAGGATCCGGCAAACTGACTAGCGTCGTGTTTGCAGCATGACCGCTCGCGTCAACGCGATGCGGAAATGCGCCAAGATAGGCAGCCTCGCTACTTTCCGGACTAGACAGCAAGCGTTGCCATCCCTGCGCGATCAACGGCTTTAGATCCCAAAGTTCCGCGTTTCGTGGCAGGAACGGCAACGCATCGTCCACGAAGCGCAGGCATGCCTCGTGTGCGGTCTCCAAGAATCTACGTTGGGCCGGGCTATAGGAATCTTCGGCGTAAGTCACAGAAAACCCCTTTCCATTCGAAGATGTGCTCAGATCCACAACCGTCGTATTGTTTGCACTCACAAGCACTTCCAGCAGCGAAAGTGATGCGCCGACCACATCCTGCGGCCGAGCCATGTTCGGCAGTACAAGAGGCGATTGTGGTTGTGCACAATCTTTGCGATCGAAGAAATAACTACTCGCGTTTATCGAACCCGGGATCACCGAATTCGAACGTGTGTTAAGGCCAAAAAAATAGGCACTGACCTGCAACGCAGGATCAATCTCTTTCAGAATAGCCTCTAGCGGCTCCAACAGACTGCCCGCCCACCCAAAGTCAACTAAACCAACCTTTCCCGTACCACGCAAACCCGCGACACCTTCGTAGTAGTCGCGCAGAGCAGCCCTGCGCTCACCCGCTCTCTCAAGAACGATCGGAGCCATGGCCTTGATCAGATCAGCCAGCTTTGCCTGAACTTCTCTATAGTTCAGATCTGCACCAAAACTGCGTTCAATTGGTGCATGGACGTCGCTGATGCCGATCGAAGCACCGCACCTTTGCGCCTCATCCGCCGTAACATGAAAAATATCGAGATATTCGGCAAGCGTCGTTCCTTTCGAATAACCAATGCTGCGTATGGCATTAGCAACGTCCCTCCCTGGACGCAGATTATTGCTATAGAGTAGGCGTCTTGACGCCAAAACATAGTGCCCTTCGGCGGACAATCCGGCGTGACTTTGTATACGTTCGTAAGTTTTTGCCGGTAACCAACCATCCCGTGCGAGAAATAGAATTTTACTTAGACCAGCCCGCTTCGCCCGCGCACCCAGCCAGCCTGTAAAACCAAGTATGGTCGGTCCGAGAATTTCATAGCCGATATGCTTCGCCAGTTTCTCCGACGCACCGTCGTTAGAAGCCTCTACACCGAGTCGGTGAGCATGCGACAAACCGAGCCCAATAGAGACCGATGGATTTCCGATATTAATACCGGTGGTATCAATCAGTTGCTGCGCGTAAGGCTGAACGTTCGCAGCTTCGACGAAATGAATCGCACGCCAACCCATCGCTTCGGCAGATACCTTGTCCGAATGAAAATTGTCGCCGGTGTGCAGAAATTTTTGTGCCGGTATGCCCCATGCAAGGCGTACCTTTTCGAATAGCTGCCGTTGCCCCTTGCCGACACCGTATTCGCAAGAAACATAAACTTGTGCACCTTCGAAACCCTGGTTCACGAGCACGCTTGCCAAAAACTCCGACGGCAAGTACATGTCGCTTACGAAGATGACACGCTTGCCCGCCCTCTTCGCTTCACTATACCAACCCAACACTTTTGGATTGGCAACGAGAACGCTGCGTTCAATATCGAGCTCAGCGTCCCTCAAAGCATTCAACTCAGCGCCTTTGATCGAAAGAGCTTCGCCAAGAACGGCATAGATATCGTCGATACCAATTTCAACAGTGCCTTGCAAACGCTGCGCCCGCTCTCGCGCCTCTCGCTCCGCCCAGAACCGCACGTCGGCGACCCCAAAATTCTCACTCGTGCGAAGATGAGGGAAACGGAATTGAAGGAGGTCGAACACCGAAGTCGGATGGGCGACCTTTCTCACCAATGCGGTGTCAAAAATGTCGAACGATACAACATCAACGTCATCCAACTGGCTAAGAAAGACTTCATCAGGGATTCCATGCGCGACGATTCGACCAACAGGTCCGTAGTGCGCAGGGAACTGCTCTGGGACTTGGCCAAATCTGTCCGCTGAAAGGGGCCAGCCTCGCAACGAATTTCCGGTGCAAGGTGCAACGGCCCCTGCCGCCACTGAAAGGAAATGCCCGAGCGGCTCGATACATTGCTCCCGTAGTGACGGATTGCTCTCTAGATACCATCGCACATCGAACAGTGGATTCGGATTCTTTCCCTCCCTCCACCCGTGGGCCAAGTAGTGCTGCAACGGGTCCATACCCGACGCCACAACCTCAGGATATTCAGCGATATACCACTTGCCATCGAAGTGCGACTCGAGCCCTGCTGGACTGACGTTTTGCGACTGTCGTGGCAAGATATTGTCAACCGCGCTAACGCGTGCCAAGCTCTCCGCGATGCCTTTTCGTCGGGCAGCAATGAAACGCAATCGTGCAGGTATCCGATGGGGTGTAATGGTCCACCAGATCAGCTTGGCCGTACGCCGAAGCGCAAAAACAACATTGGGTGACATACGGCTCGCGGTCCGCCGCAGCGGACCGGTCATGCGCCAGAAGGTGCTCGATTCGAGCATATGAATTCGAACTGCCAATTCACCACGCTCAGCTTCCAACTGCCGAATCGTCTGAAGTTGTGAATCAGAGACCCTTCGCAAATCCGATACCAGTTCTTCCATCTCAGACACTTTTCGGTCCATTTTCGTAAAATCCCAACCAACAGCAAGGTTGCCCGAGAGAATTACCCTCCGTGCTGCCACTGATACTTACCCACGAGTCGTAATATCTTGACGATATGCCGCCGAAAGGCGGCCATCGGGCACAAAACATGCTCAATAGATTCACGAACTGCGTTGACCACGCAACGCAAGATCACTCAAGACATTGCAAAGATGCGACATATTTCCTGCTGCGAGTTCTGTTGTGAAAATAGACCTCTTGAAAAAAGGAAAATTCTTTTCAAGCATGACGTCCCAAAATTCCACGGTTGGATTCGTAATCCCACCATTCTTTACAATTTCTTTTCGCCACTCCGACGCTGAATCTGGATCCGCCGCCTCAAGGATATCTTTATATTCCCAGATGGCTTTCATCTTCACTCCATGACGAACCATCCAGCGCGAAAACCCAAATTCCTGACTGTTAATCACGCACCATTTGTCGAAATGTGGCCGATAAGCATCCCAGAACCCACTCCACACATCGGAATTCACCAGATTAATGCCACAGTGGAGGTAGAAAGACTGAAGGTGCCAATCGTGCAGCAGGCAATCGACGGCCCCAACAATGTCGTACTGCCCAGAACGCGCTGCTTCAAATAGTGGATCGAGACTGTTCAACGTACCAACAACACTGTCGTTAGCAAGAATAACGGCATTTTCCGTGAATTCTTTCCCGAGCAGTCGCACTCCAGCATAGTACAGTCCGAAATCGCGCGCATGATTAACGCTGTTCACGACGCGCCACACTCGTCCGCGCAAGCTCTCCTGAGCGGCTGGACGCAGCCTCGAACTATTGGTCAAAAAAACAACGCTGACATTTCGTTGTTTGAATTCGTCGAGATAATCGAGCACGTATTGCTGGACGGCATCATCCTTATCATAATGAACGAACAGACAAATATCCTGCCCAGGGACTGGCCGCTTACCTAACTCCTCGTCGCCGACAACAACCTGTCCTTCAACATGACGAGCCATCTCTCTCCGAGAAAATACGGCCTCCTTTCCAAGCGTCCGAAAAAGAGCGGCCTTCCAATCTTTTGGGTTATCGAGGCTCCAACTTATGGTCTCATGCCACTGCTTCGTTGAAAAAAGCGCATTAGGGTTACGAGGAGCGTCTTGCGATTGCCGACAAAAATGCTCAAGGCACGTCATCCCGCTGGGAATTTCGTCCCCATAGGTCCGTCGATAGAACTTCGTGTCGAAAAGGATATTCGGCCCGACGGATTCTTGAGCTGCCATGCATTCCGCAACACTCATATCCGGCTGACCGCATTGCATCCGAATCCACTCCAGATCAACCATAGGATGCGGGCTCTGAATATCCAACATTGTCAATTCCTCAATTCAACTCAACTCACGCAATCTTCAACAAGAAGATCTGCGCCCAGAAAAGGCGGGGCTCAAGGCACACATCGAGCCCTGATAAGCAGGATGTTTGACTACTTCGTGCAGATCATCCAGCTGACATAGCGCCCCAGCCCAACTCTGTGACATTATATGCTGCGTTCTGTTACAGCCAACCATCGCAATCTCGTGGTTACGCTACACATCGCAATGACCGGGCGGCGCTGAACCGCGCCAAAGTGGCCGTAGCAAAAGCGATGCGCTCCCATCGTCACTTCATTTACGAATAGGCACAGCAGTCTTCGGGGGTTGTCACTTTGCCACAAGTACGCATCCATCCGGGTGACCTCTCTCCATGACTGCGATGGCATTCGAGGCCCGACGCCATCGCGATTTGGCGAACGCGCAATGGACTATGCATATTGAATGGACTACATCCACCACTCCCACCCTGAATTTCAGCGTCGCACCTCTCAGACGCGCTAGTGGGGATACGGGCAAATGTTGCAGGAAAGCTGATCGATCCCGATACTCCCTACCGTGCATCGGTGAAGAACTATCACCAAAGGTGCCGAGTCGACCCTGAGAATCTTGATAAAACCATCAGGGCCCAAAAACTCGAGATTCACAATGTGAAAATGGCGCTCGTCAAAATAAGCGCCACTCTCAGAATAAAGCGTTGATATTATCGCTCGCAGCGATTTGAAGCACAGCATCGTGCGAGTTTAGCCGCCGAAGTGGCACTCCTGAAGATGAAGCGTGACATCCTAAAAGAGGCTTGCGCATACTTCGCGAAGGAGTCGACGTGAAGTACGCCTTCATCGAACTGCGCTTTTCACCGACTACTTACGGGAGACCAGTGGAACCGCCCCCCCGAGCTTCCGGGATGCGCTCAGCCACCCGTGCGTTCCGCGTATGGCCTGCACAACGAGCACCGCATGGCCCTCTCCAGACTCATCTTCTTTACCGGACATTTACTACAGGGAGGCCGCACGCTATCAGTACGCACTCAACGCATGGACACCGATTATGTCTCTTGCTTTGCGGGATCCAAGATCCACGGTATGCGCGCCCGAGGCGGGAAGTTCGGGCGAAAATCGCCGCCGCTCACGGTCAGATTCGGATTGTAAAACGGATCGTTCCTTATGACGTCGGCCCAGATCCGGCGAAAGTTGTCACACTCCTCGATGAACTGCCGACGGCGATTCTCGTTGGTCGGCAGTCCGAGGCTCGCCGATTCGTGATGGTAAAGGATCGCCTTCGGCGTCCATACGTTCGCATAGCGCGCCTTTCCGAGCCGAAGCCCCAAGTCGACATCGTTGAATGCAACCGCAAAGTTTACTTCATCGAAACCCGACACTTCGAGAAACACTTCTCGCCGCATGACCATGCACGCCGCAGTGACAGCCGAGTAGCGCTGAGTACAGGCAGCCCGGCCAAAATACCCGAAGGTGTCACCGCGCTCACCGACATGCGGATGACCGGCGAGGCCACCGATGCCGACGACCACGCCCGCATGCTGAATCGTCCCGTTCGGATAAAGCAGCTTCGCGCCGACAGAACCCACTTCCGGCCGCAACGCATGCCCGACCATTTCACCCAGCCAATCCGGCTCGATGACCTCGATGTCGTTGTTCACGAATGCGAGCAACGGCGCATCGGTTTGCGTCACTGCCCAGTTGTTCAGTGCCGCGAAGCTATATGGCTTGTCATAGTCGATCACGCGTACGTTCGGCTCACGCGCGACGCGTTCGAAATACGCCATCGTGTCCGGCTCAACACTATTGTTGTTGACGATCACGATTTCGTAATTCTTGTACCGCGTCTTCTCGAGAATGGAACTCACCGCGACGCGCAGCAGATCGACCTTGTCCTTCGTTGGGATGATGATCGCCACCTGCGGCTCCGGCTGAACGACAGGCCACGACACCCGGTAGTAGCCCAGATGCTGTTGCCGCTCGACGACCGCGTTGCGGCCCGTACGCGCGAGGTGCTCGCGAATTGCACGCTCGGCCGCCTCGTATGGATAGAGCTTCTCCGTCGTCGCCAATGCGACCGAACCACTGATCGCGCGCCAGTGGTACAGAATGAATGGAATATGCCGGATGCGTTCTGGTGTAGTCCGCTCGCTGAAACGCAAGGTGACGTCGTAATCCTGGCTACCGTTGAATGCGCTGCGAAAACCGCCGATGTCCCTCAGTATCGAGGTGCGATACACGGCGAGATGCACCACGGCATTCTGCGAGAGCATCAAGTCGTAGTTCCAGTCCGACTTGAACCACGGTTCGTAACGATTGCCTTCCTCGTCGATCTTGTCTTCATCGGAGAAGAGGAAATCGAGTTCCGGCTGGGCGTTCAGCTCTGCCGCCACCATGTACAGCGCGTGCGGCGCGAGTTCATCGTCGTGATCGAGCAGCGCCGAGAAGTCGCCTGTCGCCAGTTCGAGCGCCGAATTGGTGGCCTCTGCAATGTGGCCGTTTCTATCGCGCCGGACGTAGCGGATGCGCGAATCTTGCCGCGCATACTGCTCACAAACTTGACGCACGTGCGGCTGCGGCGAAGCGTCGTCGGCGAGACAGAGTTCCCAATTGTCGTAAAGTTGCTCGCGCACTGATTCGATGCAGTGGCGCAGAAAGGCTTCCGGCGTGTTGTACAGCGGCACCAGCACGGAAATCAGTGGACGCTGCGAAAATCCGGCGATGTGCGTGGCGATCTTCGCGTTGTCCTCCGCGCTCAGCGTATCGAATCGTGCGACCCAGTCCTTGTATTCGCTCGCCGGCGTGGCCCGCTGGCCAAGCTCGCCGCCGCGATCGCGAAGCGCATAACGCAAAGCGCCCGTCAGACCATGATGCTTGACGAGGCGAGCCGCCTGGACGGCATAAGGCCAAAACAGGTCAGGATTCCTGCGCAGCGTTCCGAGCAACGGCCTGCTGCGCCGCCAGGCAAGCGCCAGGCGCGAAACCGGCTGGAACGAAAGGTTCTTGATCTTGAAGCGTCCAGTGCCACTCATCGGGTCCAGCCGGATCGCGCGCGTATTGGCCGGCACCGCGAGCAACACCC
This sequence comes from Paraburkholderia oxyphila NBRC 105797, assembly GCF_000685075.1. Taxonomy (GTDB): domain Bacteria; phylum Pseudomonadota; class Gammaproteobacteria; order Burkholderiales; family Burkholderiaceae; genus Paraburkholderia; species Paraburkholderia oxyphila. Next base: position 46,196 of record NZ_BAYD01000020.1, on the reverse strand, counting down.
CTTCGGTGTCGGCCGGGCCAGGCGGCAGCGCGTGGATGAGTTCCTGCGAGAAGCCACCGCCCACGTCAAAATAGAACGTAGGCGCGAAACTTCCGCTTTCGACCTCGACTTCGAGGCGAACCCGGTTCCAACCCGTCGGAACGCTCGACGCGCCGAATTCAAGCAGAAAGAATGGGTCCGATCCCGTGGAGACCCACCACTCGTCTTCGCGAGCCAAGTCGTTAGCCGGTTTAAGAGTCGGCTCGATCATGAAAATCCGTCCCGAAGTAAAGGGTTGTTAATCAGCCGTGCGGGGAATCTGGGCAACCAGTTCGCGTACCGTTCGAACGAATTTCAGCGGCGAACAGTCGGTGGCGACCCTCGCAAGCGCGTTGGCTCGCACGAGCTCCCACAACCCCGTGTCGGTGTAGAGGCGTACGCAGGCATGCGCGAACGCATCGGCTTCATCCTCCGCGAGCAAATGCACTTCAGACTCCCAACCGAGTTGCTCGGCGATCAGCCGGGTGGTGACCATCGGTACGCCGTGAGCCGCCGCACTGTGCGCCTTTGACGGAATGCCAGCCGCGATGCGGGTTGGCGCGATCACCACGCGGGCACCATCGTAATACGGCTCCAGGTCGTCCACGCGACCCACAATGTGGACCGTCTGGCTCTTGAGCGCAAGAACCGACGGCGCACGATTGTGCCCGACGATGTGAAGCCTGATATCCGGACCGAGTTGTTCGACCACACGCGGCCAGACCTCTCCCACGAACCAGCGCAGCGAATCGGCGTTGGGGGATTTGTCCTCGTGGATCGCGCCGACGAACAGGAAATCGGCACGCTCCGCGAACGGCCTTGGTGTAGGCACGGCTTCGGCCGAGTGTCCCAGCACAAAAACCGAGCGAACGCCGTGCGCCTCGAATTGGCGCTTTTCCGCCTCGGAGACGGAAATGATGGCCTTCGCAGATTTGGTCAGTTCGATTTCGTCGGCGACCAGCTTGCGTGCCTCCGCTTCGGGCACCGCTTCACCTAGCAATTTCCGTTCGAGCAGTGTGCGAGACGCAAAGAGCGATTCCGCATCGTAGACAACTGCGGCGTCGCCCAGCCATTTCGTGTTCGATCCACGGGTCGCCGCAAGGAAGGCTTCCATATTGTGGGGACGACAAACGACAATTGCGTCGTAGTAACCCGCTCGCTCCTTGAGAAACTGCGCGAGGTTCGTCGACGAACAGCCTCGCATCACCTCGATCGAAGCAGGAATGTTGCGCCGGATCTCGGGCCACGTTTGCTCGTGATGGAACATCGGGAACAGCGTGATCTGCAGACCTTCACGCTCCAGCGAGCAGAGGAGTTCATGCGAACGGGGATATCCGGAACCCAGATTCTCGGCAGGCACGCGGTCTTCGATATACAGCACGCGGCGCTTGTCACTGCGCGCTGCGCGCGCCCACGTCATTTTGTCGAGAGCGACTTCGCGCTGATTCGAGAGCCAATCAGCATGGCGCTCGCAGAAGATCGAGTGATTGCGCTGCTGCAACTTGAGCGCGTGCTCCGAACTCGACGAACTGCCGAACTCGTAATGCAGGATGACGACATCCGGGTCGTATACGATTCGATGCCCCCCTTCCCACAGGCGCAGACAGTAGTCGGTCTCCTCGTAGTACGCGGGCGCGTAACGCTCGTCGAACCTATTCAGTTCTTCGAACAATGCGCGCGGTGTCAGCAGGAAGGCGCCGGAACAGTAGTCGACGTCCCGGCGGAACATGAATTCGGGGGCGTCCGGCGCGGCGCCCCGGCCGTAACCCGTACACGCGCCATTGCGCCAGACGACTGAACCGGCCTCCTGAAGCGTTCCATCCGGCAGGATGATGCGACCGCCCACCGCGCCAATGTCGCTGTTCGCCTCGCAAAGCGTTACCGCGGCTTCGAGTGAGCCGGGCAACAACAGTGCGTCGTTGTTCAGGAAAAGCAGGTATTTGCCGCTCGCTTCCTGCGCGGCGCGGTTCGCGCCCTTCAGAAAGTGCAGATTCTCCCGGCTACGGATGATCTTGGCGCCTTCGATCCGGTCGAGCAGCTGCGGGGTCGCGTCGGTCGAACCGTTGTCGAGAATGATCACTTCGGCACGAATCTCGCCGTCGTGCAGGACTTCAGCGATGGAAGCTAGACACGCATAGCTCAATTCGGCGCTGTTGTAGAGCACGATCAGGATGCTGACGTCGGGAGACGTTTCGCGCTTGAAACGCAGCATGCCGCTGGCCGTCAGAAAAGCGTCGAGACGCACTTTGAACCCGGAGCGCATCGCCGCCTTGGCTTCCGATGCAAGCGGATCTGGCGCAACTACGCCAGACGACTTCGCGGCGCTCTGCGTCACGGGAGCCGCGTGTGCCCCCGGTTTCGCCGATGGCACGCCTCGCAACCGGGAAACGACCGCGCGCATCGGCGCGGTAACGCGCCACGACATTGAACTCCGAAAGGCCTGGGCTATTTGATCGCGCTCGCGCAACCCGCTTTCGAGCAGGCTGTGCATTTGCACCTCGTGCTCATTGCGTTCCGCCGCAAGTTGCGCTTCGTACGCCTTGCGCTGAGAAGCCATTTTTGCCTCGAGGTCCTTCGCGGTGGATGCCAGCTTTTCGTACTCGGCAACTGTTGATGCTTGCGCCACTTGTTCGTCGCGCACTCGTGCCAGTTCCTCCGTCAGCGCCTCGATGCGCTGATTGAAAGCCTCAACCTCCTGCCCGCCATGGGTGCGCTCGGCGAGCGCCGCCTGCGCGGATTGCAGCTCGTGTGCGAGGCGCGCGATCTCGCCGGTCAGGTTCGTCGCATGCCTGTCGAGGTCAATCGCCTGAACCTGCCGCCTGAATGCCTCGCCGCGCGCCGCGAACAATGTGCGGATCTTCGCCGCAGTCTCCGGGTGCGCGCCGAGCTCCAGGAGCCGGGCTACGTGCGGCGCGGCGTCCTTGCCGACGCAAAGCACGCCGAGACCCTCGGAGTTGTCGAATTCGAAAGCCGGATATCGCGACGACAGTTCCTGCCAAAGCTTCCATACTCCAAAGCCTCGCTCCCGAACGTTGATGTCGTGAAAAAGCACGACTGCTTTATCGGAAAGCGCATCGACCCACGTGTCGAAATCATGCTTGACTGCTTCGTAGGTATGCAGCCCATCGATATGCAGAAGGTCGATCTCGCCGTGTGGCTTGCTCGGGAAGTATGCACGCGCCTCATCGAACGTCATGCGCAGCAGCTTGGAAAAACCCGCGTAGTGAAGCTCGTTAAACTTCGAAATATCGCGAAAGACCTCTTCGCCGTACTCTCCGGCGTGCTCGTCGCCCTGCCACGTGTCAACGGCGAAACAGCGCGTCGACAAACCCAGTTGGGAAACCGCCTGGCAAAACGCGGAGTAGGAGTTCCCGCTATGCGTGCCGAGTTCGACCACGATACGCGGCCGGATGGCTTTTACGAGCCAAAAGGCGGTAGCGATATGTCCTGCCCACGCTCCGGGGGAAACAAGCCTGCGCGGAGCCCATAGCAGTTCATCCTCAATCCCCAATTCGGCGATGATCTCGGAAAGCGAGTGTTGATCAACTGAAGTTTTCACTGAATTCCTTTCTGGTCAGCCCCAGCTGCCGTAAATTTCTCAACTCCGGCAAGCGCTTTTGAGGCGTGGCCTGGCAAGTCCTATTCAACATCACGAAATGTATGACAGCGAATGAGCTTAGGAACCCATTCATGCTTTCGATCACTCCGGCCATTAGTCGCCGAACGCGATCACGGCACATTCACATCGCCGCTACATCGCGACCATAGTTGTCCTCAAAGCGAACAATGTCGTCCTCATTGAGGTACGAGCCCGATTGCACCTCGATCAATTCGAGGGGGATTTTTCCTGGATTCTGCAAACGGTGTTTCGCGCCGAGCGGAATGTAAGTCGACTGATTCTCAGTAAGCAGCTGTTCCTGCCCGTCGTTGAGCACAAGCGCAGTGCCACGCACAACGATCCAATGCTCGGCGCGATGATGGTGCATCTGCAGGCTAAGCGAAGAGCCTGGATTGACAATGATGCGCTTGACCTGAAACCGCTCGCCCTGATCGATGCTTTCGTACATGCCCCAAGGACGTACGACGCGCCGGTGCGTGACCGATTCATGGCGGCCCGATGCGTTGAGCCGCTCGACGATCTTCTTGACGCGCTCGGTCTCATCGCGGTGCGCAACGAGCACCGCATCCGCGGTTTCCACGACCACGAGATCCTGCACGCCGATCGCGGCCACCATCCGGTGCTCCGCGCGGATATAGCTGCGCTCGACGTCGTCCGTCATCACGTCGCCCACGACGGTGTTGCCTCGCTCGTCCTTGTCGCAGGTGTCGGCCAGAGAAGACCAGGAGCCGATGTCGCTCCACCCCAGTCCCGCTGCCGCGATCACCACTGCGCGATCGGTTTGCTCCATCACGGCGTAGTCGATGGAAATGCTCGGGCTAGCTTCAAAAGCTTCCGCGTTGAGCCGGATGAAGTCGTCATCGCGTCGCGCGGTAGTCACAGACATTTTGACGTGCTTAAGGACCTCAGGCTCGAATCGCCCCAACTCCTCCAGATACGTCGAAACTTTCATCATGAACATGCCGCTGTTCCAGTAGTAACCGCCCTCGTCCAGAAAACGGGTCGCGGTTTCGAAATCCGGCTTTTCAATGAAAGCGCCAACAGCGTACGCGTCGGCATGCGACGGCAGTACTTCTGCGCCACGAATGTAGCCGTAGCCGGTGTGCGGCATGGTCGGCTCGATGCCAAACGTCACGAGCCGACCGCTCTGCGCGATTTCCGCCGCTCGCTCGGTCAACCTCACGAAGACCACGTTATCGGCAATGATGTGGTCCGAGGGCAGCACGTGCATTAGCGCGTCCGGGTCCCTTTCGGCAAGCAGCAGCGCCGCGGCCGCAACGGCGGGCGCAGTGTTGCGGCCCGCCGGCTCCAGCACGATCGCAGAGGGCGTCACGCCAGCACTGTGCAATTGATCCGCGACAAGAAAGCGTTGATTCTGGTTCGTAATCACGATCGGCGCCCCAACATCGGGCGCGCTGGCGAGACGCAGCGCCGTCTGCTGCACGAGTGTACGATCGCCCGCCAGCTTCAAATACTGTTTAGGATAGCCTCCGCGCGACATCGGCCACAGGCGGGTACCGCTCCCTCCGCACAGGATAACGGGATAGACGTTCACTTTGACTCCGTAATCATGGTGTTCCTTCGGTCGCCTTTAGCCGCCGTGGGGCTCAACGCCCCCGACCGGAGCATTCCGGGCCAGGCTTTCCAACGGCGCGACGCGCGGCGGCCAGGCAAGACTGAAATCCTCATGCTGCAGTGTCAGATTCGGGCTGTATGCCGGATCGCTCTTCAGCCAACTAGACCACTGACGCCGCATGTAATCGCTTTCGGCCCTAAAACGTGCGCGCTTTTCCGGATTGTCTTCGTAGCCTCGCGTCGCCGATTCATGGTGGTAAAGCTCCGCGTACGGTGTAAGTACATTGCGATAGCCCGCTGCCTTCAGCTTCAGGCAGAAGTCCACGTCGTTGAACGCAACCGTCAAGTCCGTTTCGTTCAAGCCGCCCACGCCCTGGAAGACCTCGCGCCGCACCACCATACACGCGGCGGTTATGGCGGACCATGAGCCGATCAAACCCGTCCGGCCAAAATAGCCGCGATGAGGCGGCCGGCCATGCTTGTTGGCGTGGCCGGCCACGCCGCCGATACCGAGCACGATACCGGCGTGCTGTAAGGTATTGTCAGGATAAAGCAATTTCGCGCCAACGGCGCCTACGCCCGGTTGCATGGCAATCGACACCATTTCCGAGAGCCAATCAGGTGAGCGCACTTCGATATCGTTGTTGATCAATGCGACAAGGCTGCCCCGCGCTTGTTCAACCGCCCGGTTGTTCAACGCCGAATAATTGAACGGGCGGTCGTCGCGCAACACGCTCACACCGTCGCCGGCCGCCAGAGAGGCGAAGTATTCCAGGGCCTCGGCATCGTCCGACCCGTTATCGACGATGATGATTTCGTAATTGGGATAGGTGGTGCGCGTCCGGATACTCTCTACACACATGCGCATGAGTTCGAGCGCATTACGCGTAGGAATGATCAAACTGACGAGCGGTGCCGGTGAAGGCAACGCGTAACGTACGCGATACCCGTAGCCCACCCACTCAGCTGCGGCCGCCACATTGGTGCGCACAAAATGTGCCTGGAGCGCCCGTTCGCCGGCAGCGGCCGCATACGATTTGGCATCGGCTCCGGCCGCGGTGCTGCCCGCATGGACCCGCCAGTGATAAAGCACGCGCGGGATATGAGCGATCGGCGCATCTCCCGTCTGTTCGATGCAGCGTAAGACGAGATCATGATCTTGCGCCCCCTCAACACCCTCGCGAAAGCCGCCAATCGAATTCAGCAGCGATCTGCGGTAGATGCCGAGGTGACAAAACATGTTCTGCGAATAGAACAGGTCACGATTCCAGTCACACTTGAAATAGGGATCGTGACGTTGCCCCTGGTCGTCGATCTTGTCCTCATCGGAATAGATCAACTGAAGTGTCGGGTCACGCTCAATGGCATCGGCCACCCAAACCAGCGCGTGTTCTGCGAGACGATCGTCCTGATCGAGCAGCGCGACCCACTCGCCCCCGGCAAGCGCCAATGCGCTATTCGAAGCCGCGGAAATGTGTCCGTTGCGCTCGCGCAACGTGACCTTGATCCGGCGATCGTCGCGAGCGTAGGCTTCCAGAACCGGGCGCACCTGTGGGTCGGTCGATGCATCGTCAGCAATGCAAAGCTCCCAGTTCGGATAGATCTGGTCGCGCACCGACTCGATTGCTTCACGCAACCATTGCAGATTCGGATTGTAGGTCGGCATCAGCACCGAAATGAGCGGCGCGTCGCGCATTCGGGCGAAGCGCGCGCGCAGCGCCGCGCGCTTCGCATCGTCGAGTGTGTCGTACAGACGAATCCACTCGCCATAGTTGTTTCGTCTCGCGGCTTCCGTTCCACCACCGAAGCGGTCGGCAAGCCGCGAGCGAATGCCCTCGATCCCTTCGTTGCGCCGAATCTCCATCAAACGATGCAAGACCGCCAGCAGGCCGCCTCCCTGGCGAACGCGACGCGCGACGGAGCCTGCCATCTGCCGCGCGCCGAGCCAGCGCGCCTTCAGACCGGCTGCGCGCTCGTGCGGCGTCTCGCCCTCCAACGGCCTAGCCCCGGGGGCTTCCGCCCCTTGGGGCTCGCGATCTCGCGGATCGCTTTGACCTTCGCCGTTCTTCTGTTCGACTCTATCCATGATCCAGGGCATTCATGCTGACAGTCCTTGTTACCGTGTGCCGCGGGACGCGGGCACGCGGATTGTCAGGCCATCGCCAACTCGTAAGCCGAAACGACGTCCTCCACCGGACCGAAGGCACGAACATGCCCGCGCTCCATCCACAACGCCTTGTTGCAGACCTTGCGGATCTCGGCATTCGCATGCATGGCGAGAACGACGATTTCCGCACGGCTGTGCAGGTCAGCCAGTCGGTCCTTGGCCTTGTGCATGAACGAGGCGTCGCCCACACCCATCACTTCGTCGAGCAGCAGGATCTCCGCGTCGACAGCCGTGGAAACGGCAAACGCGAGACGCACGCGCATCCCGCTCGAGTAGGTGCGCAGCGGCAGATCGAGATAGTCGCCAAGCTCGCAAAAGTCGGCGATCGATTGCTGCTTCGCACGGATTTCCGCATCCGACATGCCTAGCAGCAGGCCACGCAGGCGGATGTTCTGCATGCCGGTGGAGTTCTCGTCCATGCCGAGACTGATGTCGAGCAACGGCACGATCTTGCCTTCGCTGCGCACCTCACCAGACGTGGGCGCGTAGATGCCGGCCATCGTGCGCAGCAGCGTGGACTTGCCCGCGCCGTTGTGGCCGATCAGGCCAATACGGTCGCCGGTATCGAAGCGCAGATCCACGTTGTTGAGCGCGCGTACGACGATCACACCGTCGTTGCCCTCGGCGATGGTATTGCGCCGGCCCATGCGCATAACCTGTTTTTTCAGCGAGCGGCCCTGTACGTCGTAGATCGGCAGATCGAGCGTTGCGCCTTTGAGTTCGATAAACGCCATGATTTCTCCTCAAACCCAGTACGAAATGCGCTTCAGGAAACGGCCAGTCAGCAGCAGCGCGAAAATCCAGCCAACGATAGCCATGCCGATGGTCACGCCCCACGTCAGCGCACTCGGCACCTGACCGATCAACGGCTCGCGCACCACGCCGAGCAGATAAGCGAGCGGGTTGTAATCGACGATGAACGAAAAACGCTTGAGCGAATCCGGCCGGTAAATAATGGGCGTGATGTAGAACGCGACCTGCATCAGCGCCTGGATGATCTGCGGCAAATCGCGGAAGCGCGCCGAAAGCAGCCCGGCGACCATTACAACCCAGAGCGCATTGGCAAAATAGAGCAGCAGTGCCGGTATGAAAAGCGGCAGCGTGGCCCAGCTTTTAACGCCATAAATGCAGAACAGCACAATCACGATGACAAAGTTGTGCGCGAGGACCACCAGATTGCGCCAGGCCACCTGCAAAACGTAGATGAGCTTGGGCGTGGAAGCCTGGCGGATGTACTGGCCGCTATTGATATAAGCGACGGCACCGTCAACCACGGTCTGCGAGAACGCCGTCCACATGACCAGGCTGATCGCGAGAAACGGCAAGTATTCGGCCATTTTCATGCCGAACAAGGTGCCGTAAACGACGCCAATCGACGCAATCATCACGCCCATACTGATCGTCAGCCAGAACGGGCCGACGCGCGAGCGCGCATAGCGCTGCCGCACTTCGAGCCATCCGAGCAGCGTCCAGAGGCGCCACGACGCAATACTATTTTTTAGATCGAGCAATGCGAGGGATAACATGCTGTCGGTCTGATATCTCAGAAAAATAGGTTAGAAGCGACATTGTCACGCACGGGCTACTAGCCGCGCGACAACGCCCCCAGACGGCCCTTCAAGCCATGCCAGATGCCGAGCAGCGCCATCTTCAGATGTTCGCTGCGTGGTGACATGAACAGGCCATAAATCACGAGCCGCCCCGGCAACTTCACGAGCTCGGTTGACTTCCAGCTCCAGGGCATGTAGCCGCGTTTCATCAGTGCAATGGCGTTTCGAAACTGATAATAGTGACGCAGCGCGCCATGACCCGGATAAGCTCGGCCGAACACCCGTACGGGCTCGCCGCCCAGCGAATGCGCCAGCCTCAGCGCAGGCGCACCGAGCACCGAAAACCCTCGCCCTCTCGCCCGCACGCACCATTCGAGATCGACGAAGTCGATGAAAAGCGCATCGTCCATCGGACCAATCACCGGCCATGCGGCAAGATTGATGCACGACCCAGACGTGATCAGGAAATCGACCTCGAGCGGACGAGTCCCGACAGGGGCGACCCTCTGGAGCCGCCACATTCCGAATCGCACGAACGGGGCGATCCCGCCCAACCTGGCGTCTTCGTAGGCCGGGCCGACGAGCGCCACCTTCGTGCCACGCGCAAGCTCGCTCTCCATGGCACGCGGCAGCGCCCGCAACAACTCGTCCGAAGGCTCACTGTCCTGATCGAACAGGATCGCGCTCGTGCAACCGCGCGCGATCAACACCTCGACGCCCTGGTTAATCGCCGTGGCAATACCCAGATTGGCCCCGTTGGCCAGAAAATGAATGCGAGGGTCGAGCCCGAGCGCGGCGGCGTCACACACTTTTTCGGTGTTGTCGACCACCACACAAGGGCCGAAATTGACTAACCGGTTCGCCCGCGCGACGCAGCCCGCGTCGGGACGGTAGAACACGACGACCGTTCCGGTCGCGGCATCGCCCACCACACTTGCATCCATCAATCTTCGAGGCAAAGGCGCAGCGCCTCGTCCCACATCGGCAGTCGCAGTCCGAAGGCTTGTGCGAGCTTGTCGCCCGCGAGCCGCGAATTTGCCGGCCGCTTTGCTGGCACCGGATACTCCGACGCCGGAATCGGCAGCACGTTCGGCGCCTTGTCGCCCATCGCGATGCCGAGGATGGCCTGCGTGAAGCCGTGCCACGACGTCGCGCCGCCGGCCGTCAGGTTGTAGACGCCCGAGCACTCATGCCACCACTGCGCATTGCCGCCGCGCTGGGCAGCTAGGCCCTGCGCGACGATGTGCGCAGTCGTCGTCGCGATTGTGCGCGACCACGTCGGTGCGCCGACCTGGTCAGCCACCACGCGCAACTCGGGACGCTCAGCGCCAAGCTTGAGCATCGTCAGCAGGAAGTTCTTGCCGCGGCGGCCATAGACCCAGCTTGTGCGCAGCACGAGGTACGCACAGCCGCTCGCCGCAATTCCCTGCTCGCCTTCTAGCTTGGTGCGGCCATAAACATTCTGCGGGTTGGTAGCGTCGTCTTCCGCGTACGGCGCGTCTTTCGTGCCGTCGAACACATAGTCGGTCGAATAGTGGATCAGCGTTGCACCGCACTTCGCAGCCTCTTCGGCGAGCACGCGTGGCGTTTCGGCATTGAGCCGTCGCGCCATGACCTCATCCGACTCGGCCTTGTCCACGGCGGTATACGCCGCAGGATTCACGATGATCGACGGCTTCGTTGCGCGCACAACTTCACGCACGCGATCGAGATCCGTGAGATCGAGCGCCGCGCGATCCAGACCGATCACTCGCCCGAGCCCCTGCAAACTGCGCAGCAACTCAAACCCGACCTGACCGTTCACACCCGTGACGAGAATCGCCGGCTGCTTGTCCATCGAGTCCTCACGCATAGACTTCTGCTTCCGCCAGCCGTTTGCCCGCTGCATCCTTCGCCGCCAGCAACGGCTCGAAGTCGATCGGCCATTCGATACCGATTGCGGGATCGTTCCACACGATGCTGCGCTCGTGCTCGGGGAACCAGTAATCGGTCGTCTTGTACAGGAACTGCGCCGATTCCGAAATCACGACGAAGCCGTGCGCGAAACCCGGCGGCACCCACAGCTGCCGATGATTCTCTGCCGAGAGGTGCACACCGACCCACTTGCCGAAATTCGGCGAGCTACGGCGGATATCGACGGCAACGTCGAACACTTCACCTTCCACCACGCGCACGAGCTTGCCCTGAGCATGCTGGACTTGATAGTGCAGCCCGCGCAGGACGCCCTTTGCCGAGCGCGAGTGATTGTCCTGCACGAACTCGACGCCGGCCTCAACCAGTTCCTCGAATTCGCGTCCGTTGAAGCTCTCATAGAAGAAGCCGCGCGCGTCGCCGAACACCTTCGGCTCGATGATCTTGACTTCGGGGAGCGCCGTAGCAGTTACCGTGATGGCCATGCAACTTGATCCGTGAGAATGTTCAACAAATATTTACCGTACTCGTTCTTCGAGAGCGGCTTGGCGAGCTTCTGCACCTGCTCTGCATCAATCCACCGCCGGCGGTAGGCAATTTCCTCCGGGCACGCAACCACGAGACCCTGGCGCTTTTGCAGCGTCGCAATAAACGTTGCCGCCTCGATCAGGGAGTCATGCGTGCCGGTATCGAGCCACGCGTAGCCACGCCCCATGATCTCGACGTTCAGCGCGCCGTCGCTCAGATAGCGCGAATTCACGTCGGTAATCTCGAGTTCGCCGCGCGGCGACGGCTTGATATCCGCCGCGATATCGCACACGCGGTTGTCGTAGAAATACAGGCCCGTGACGGCATAGTTCGACCGCGGCTGCGCAGGCTTTTCTTCGATCGACAGGGCACGAAAGCCCTTGTCGAACTCGACCACGCCATAACGCTCAGGGTCATGCACGTGATAGGCAAACACGGTCGCCCCCGTGTCCTGCGCGTCCGCACGCTCGAGCTGTTTCGCCAGATCGTGGCCGTAGAAGATGTTGTCGCCAAGAATGAGCGCCGACGGATCGTTGCCTACAAATTCCTTGCCGATGATGAAGGCCTGCGCGAGCCCGTCCGGCGACGGCTGCACCGCGTACTGGATGTTCATACCCCACTGGCTGCCGTCGCTGAGCATCGCCTCGAAGCGCGGCGTGTCCTGCGGCGTCGAAATCACCAGCACGTCGCGGATGCCCGCGACCATCAGCGTCGAGAGCGGGTAATAGATCATCGGCTTGTCGTACACCGGCAGCAGCTGCTTCGAGACCGCATGGGTGATCGGATAGAGCCGCGTGCCGGAACCGCCGGCGAGAATGATGCCTTTGCGCGCCATGTCGGGAGCCCTTACGCGCGCTGCGCGTAGTTCGTTTCGACCCACTTGCGATAGTCGCCCGAGGCAACTTCGTCGGCCCATGCCTGGTTGTCCAGGTACCAGCGCACCGTCTTGGCCAGACCGGTTTCGAAGGTCTCGGCCGGCTTCCAGCCCAGTTCGCGCTCGAGCTTGCGCGCGTCGATCGCATAACGGCGATCATGGCCGGGACGATCCGTTACATAGGTGATCTGGTCGCGATACGAGCCCGCGGCTTTCGGTCGCAGCTCGTCGAGCAGGTCGCACAGCGTGTGCACGACCTCGAGATTCTTCTTCTCGTTCCAGCCGCCGACGTTATAGGTCTCGCCGGACTGGCCGCGCGCGAGCACTTCGCGGATCGCGCTGCAGTGGTCACCCACGTAGAGCCAGTCGCGCACGTTCTGACCGTCGCCGTACACAGGCAGCGGCTTGCCGGCGAGCGCATTGGCAATCATCAGCGGAATGAGCTTCTCGGGGAACTGGTACGGACCGTAGTTGTTCGAGCAGTTCGTGGTGAGCGTCGGCAGCCCATACGTATGGTGATACGCGCGCACGAGGTGATCCGAGCCGGCCTTGGTGGCCGAGTACGGGCTGTTCGGTGCGTACGGCGTGGTTTCAGAGAATTGCGGGTCGGTCGCCGAAAGCGAGCCGAACACTTCGTCCGTGGAAACGTGCAGGAAGCGGAATGCGGCCTTGTCGACTTCGGGCAGAGCGCTCCAGTACTGGCGCGTGGCTTCGAGCAGCGTAAAGGTGCCGACCACATTGGTCTGAACAAAGTCTGCCGGGCCGTGAATCGAGCGGTCGACGTGGCTTTCCGCCGCGAAATGCAGGACCGCGCGCGGCTTGTGTTCGGCAAACAGCGCGTCGAGCGCAGCACGATCGCAGATGTCCACACGGGCGAACACATGCTTCGGATTGCCCTGCAGCGATTGCAACGTTCCAAGATTGCCCGCGTAGGTCAGCTTGTCTACGTTCAGAACGGCTTCGTCGGATTGACGGAACCAGTCAAGCACAAAGTTGGCGCCGATAAAGCCGGCACCGCCCGTTACCAGGATCATGGAATTCCCTTTTTGGCGCGAGATTGGAGGCTGGTCTGGCATGCCCCCCTTAGACAGACGCTCGAAAGAATGCTGTAAAACTGGACTTTAGGCGAGATAACGCCTGTTTTTATCCGCACAGCATACTTTGACTCTGATTTTGTAACGGCAATTATACGGGCAGCCTGAGCGAAAGCCATACCCCTAACATCTTGAAACAGCTTGACAATTTCTGTCCTTTTCGTTCCAGCACACAAATATGCGACTGCACGGTCGCAGCAATTTGCGCGCGAACAAACAAGACAATTCAGTGCCTCTCATACCGCAATCGTCTTCCTGTGATACCGTCATCCTCCTGCCCTGACAACCTGTCACGCTGATCCACAACTGATTCGCACCTGTTTTCGTTTCGATGACCCAGCACGCGTCGCTCCCGCCGCCCCTCGCTTTCGGCGATCTTCAAGGCTGTCTGACCCCATTTCGTCAGCTGCTGGCCAAAGCCGGCCCCTCCTCCGACACGCCGCTGTGGTTCGCGGGCGACCTCATCAATCGTGGCCCCGATTCGCTCGAGACGCTGCGCGAGGTGATTGGACTCGGCGATCGCGCGGTCGCCGTGCTCGGCAATCACGACCTGCATCTGCTGTCCGTGTCCGCCGGCATCCGCAAGTCGAAGAAAGGCGACACCATCGACGACATCCTCAGCGCCCCCGACGCGAAGGATCTCTTGCACTGGGTGCGCCATCGTCCGATCGCGCACTACGACCAGGGCATGCTGATGGTCCACGCCGGCGTGCTGCCGCAGTGGGACGTCGATCTCACGCTAGAGCTAGCCAACGATCTGGAAAAGGCGCTGCGCGGAAATAACTGGAAGGAAGCGCTCGCTGGCCTCTACGGCAACGAGCCAAACCGCTGGTCGAAGAATCTGAAAGGGATCGAGCGGTTGCGCATCACCTGCAGCGCCCTCACGCGCATGCGCTTTTGCAATGCCGACGGCGCCATGGACTTCTCCACAAGCGGCGGGCTCGATTCCGCGCCGCCGGACTTCATGCCGTGGTTCGACGTGCCGGGACGCAAGACCGATGACGTCACGGTGGTCTTCGGCCATTGGGCGGCGCTAGGCCTGACGTTGCGTGAAAACCTGATCGGCCTCGACTCGGGCTGCGTGTGGGGCGCGCGTCTTTCGGCGGTCAGCCTGCAAGCCGATCCGCGCGAGCGCGTGCTCACCCAGGTGCCCTGCTCGACCTGCCGCGCGGTCTCGTGCTGAGCGAGCGCCGCGGCGTGTCAGGGTAAGTTCAACGCTTCTTGTTGTACACGTACGTCGTGGTCTTCACGCCCTTCGGGAAAACCCGTCGAATTGCCGATCGTGCCGCCGCGTCGGCCTGCAGCAACACGTCGCGCACAGGTTCCTCGGGCCGGCCGCGGAACGAAGTGGGGTGAAAGTACTCGTCGTCGCCCACCGGATGGTCCGAGAAGTAATAGTTCGACACGCAGCAGCGCTGCTCGGCGCTTTCGTTCTTCGACACCGAGTGCCATGAGTGCTGGTTGGTCACCATCACGGCCAGGCGATTGAAGCGGCTCACGATCGTCACCGGCTCCGCCTTCGTGCCGTTCGGCCACACCTCCAGGTTGCCGCCCTTCTCGAGCGACCACTCCGGCGACACGTAATAAAGCAGATTCAGCACGCGATAGTGCTCGCGGTCCTTGTCGTGCGAATTGTCGAGATGCGGGTTGAGAAAGTGCCCCGGCGCCATCATTGAAATGCCGCCGGCGTAGAGATGCTCGTCGGGATACAGCGAGCGCAGGCCCGTGATCTCCTTCACGAGCTCGACCACGCGCGGCATCTGGAACGCGAAGATGAGCTCTTCGAGCAGCGGCGCGTGCGCGTCCATCTGCGCCGAAACATACTTGAGCTCGCGCAGGCTCTTGCGCAGCATCATTTTCGACGTATCGGGAAAGGCCGCGCGAATCTGCCGGGCGACGTCCGCCGGCAGCACGTCGTCGATATGGAAATGGTTGATCGGCGCCGTCTGCGTCCACTGCTCGCGCAACCGTGCGCCTTCCGCCTCGAGACGCGCCGCAATGTGCTCGCCCAGTTGCGTACGATCCATGATGGCTGTCCTGCCTTCGATTTTCTGCATTCAATGATGATGTGCGCGCTGCGCAATCCTGCCGCCACGCGGCGTCGCGATGACCTCGATGGCCGCAAGGCTCACGACGGCCGCAAGCGTCAAACCCGCTGCACGACCCCACCGCCTTCCACCCGCGGCGCCCCGCGCATCGCCTCAAGCGCCGCGCCCACCGCATCCTGCGCGCGCGCCGCGAGCTTGCGCCGATCCTCACCGGGCTCGATCGCCTCGCCCACGTACACATGCGCCGTGATCGGCCCTGCCTTGAGCAGCGCGTCGAGCGACTCCTTGAGCGAAACGTCGTCGATATACGCCGGCGCCGCCGACTGCCGCCCCTGCGCGTCCTCGTACAGGATGCAGATGGGCTGCACCGGCTTGCCCGCCGACACCGGCGCCTGGAACATGTTCGAGTGGAACGGCTTGATGGCGAAGCCGTCGGTGGTCGTGCCCTCGGGGAACACGCACATCAGCTCGCCGCGCTCGAGGCGCGCCGCCAGCTCGTGCATGATGCGGCGTGCGTCGCTGCGCTTCTCGCGCTCGACAAACACCGTGTCCAGATTCTGCGCGAACCACCCAATCAGCGGCCAATGGCGGATCTCTGCCTTCGAGACGAACGGCGTCGGGCGCCACGCGTTGATCACGTAAATGTCGATCCACGAGATGTGATTGCTGACGACGAGCGCACCCGCGTCCAGGCGCGCCGCGTCGTTATGGACGACGAGCTTCATGCCGCACAGCTCGAGCATCCTGAGCGACCAGGCGCGGTTCATGGCATGGCGCGCCTCGGGCGTGGCACGCGGGAAGCGCACGCCAACGGTCCAGGCGCCGCGCAGCAGGTGCCCGAGCAGTCGGGCTTTGCGTATAAAGAGGCTCATGGCAGTTCGGGTGTCGAAGTCGGTCGCGAGTGCGCTCGTTGAACCTCAATGAGGTTCCGCGTGGCGCTCGAAGCCGATGCGCCCCGCCACCAGCGTCGCGCGCACTACGGCGGGCAACTCGTAGCCGAGGAACGGCGTGTTGTGTCCCTGGCTCTTGAGTGCGCGCGGCTCGACGCGCCAGTGCGCGTTCGCATCGAACACGCAGAGGTCAGCCTGCGCCCCCACGTCGATACGCCCCACGGCGTGCTGCATCACCGAGGCCGGCACCGAGGTGACACGCGAAAGCGCCTTCGCGAGCGGCACGCCGGCTTCCTGCGCCCACTTCACCGTCAGCGAGAGCAGCAGCTCGAGCCCGCTCGCCCCCGGCGTCGCTTCGGCGAACGGCAGGAGCTTTTCGTCGTCGTCCACGGGCGTGTGCTGCGAGCAAATCGCGTCGATCGTGCCGTCGGCGAGGCCCGCGCGAATCGCCTCGCGGTCGCGTTGCTGGCGCAGCGGCGGATCGAGCCGGAACTGGGCGTCGAAGTAGCCGATGTCCATGTCGATCAGGTGCATGTGATTGGCGGTGACGTCGCACGTCACCGGCAGTCCCTCCGCCTTCGCCGCGCGCACGAGCGCGACACCCGCCGCCGACGAAAGATGCTGCACGTGCACGCGCGCGCCGGTCACGCGTATCAACTCGAAGAGCGTGTGCAGCGCGATGGTCTCCGCGCTCACCGGCACGCCCGAGAGCCCCAGCCGCGACGCCAGCGCACCGCTCGCCGCCACGCCGCCCTTCGCGAGATACGCGTCCTGCGGGCGCAGCCACACGGCGTAGCCATAGGTGCTCGCGTACTGAAGCGCACGCAGCAGGACCTGGGTGTCGGCGATCGGCCGGTCCGCCTGGGTGAAGCCGACGCAGCCGGCCTCGGTCAGCGACACCATCTCCGTGATCACTTCGCCTTTCAAGCCGACCGTGAGCGCGCCGAGCGGATGCACGTGCGCACGCTCGAGCTTGCCCGCGCGGAACTTGAGCATCTCGATCAAGCCGGCCTCGTCGAGCACAGGATCGGTGTCAGGCGGGCACACGAGGCTCGTCACGCCGCCCGCGAGCGCGGCATTCATTTCCGAGTCGAGCGTGGCCTTGTGCTCGTAGCCCGGCTCGCGCAGCCGCGCGCTCAGGTCGACGAGTCCCGGCGCGACGACAAGGCCGGTCGCGTCGAGCGTTCTATCGGCGTGAAAGCCGGCCGGCGCGTCGCCGAGCGCGACGATCTTGCCGTCTGCGATGTACACGCCTTGCCGTGCTTCTGTGCCGCTCGCCGGATCGATCAGCGTGCCGCCTTGAATGTGAATCTTCATGCGCTGCCCTTTTTGTTCTCGCCCGTTCAATCGTGGTTACCGGCGACGATGCCCATCACCGCCATGCGCACCGCAATGCCGAAGCTCACCTGGTTGAGGATCACCGACTGCGGGCCGTCCGCGACCTGCGAGTCGATCTCCACGCCGCGGTTCATCGGCCCCGGGTGCATCACGATCGCATCGGGCGCGGCGAGCGCGAGGCGCTCGGGCGTCAAGCCCCAGCTCTTGAAGTACTCCTGCGCCGACGGCAGCAGCGCGCCGCTCATGCGCTCGTTCTGCAGGCGCAGCATGATGACGACGTCGACGTCCTTCAGCCCCTCGTCGAGGTTGTGGAACACGCGCACGCCCATCTGCTCTAGTCCGCCCGGCAGCAGCGTGCGCGGGCCGATCGCGCGCACTTCGGGCACGCCGAGCGTCGTGAGCGCGTGGATGTCCGAGCGCGCGACGCGCGAGTGCAGGATGTCGCCGACGATCGCCACGCGCAGGTTCGTGAAGTCGCGCTTGTAGTGGCGGATCGTGTACATGTCGAGCAGGCCTTGCGTCGGGTGCGCATGGCGGCCGTCGCCGGCGTTGATCACGTGCACGTGCGGCGCGCAATGCTCGGCGATCAGGTACGGCGCGCCGCTCGAGGCGTGGCGCACGACGAACATGTCGGCGTGCATCGCCGAAAGATTGCCGATAGTGTCCAGCAGCGACTCGCCCTTGCTCGTCGAAGACGCGTTGATGTTCAGGTTCAGCACGTCCGCCGAGAGGCGCTTGGCAGCGATCTCGAAGGTCGTGCGCGTGCGCGTGGAGTTCTCGAAGAACAGGTTGAACACCGACTTGCCGCGCAAGAGCGGCACCTTCTTCACGTCGCGGTCGGTCACGCTCACGAACTGCGTAGCGGTGTCGAGGATGTGCGTGACGATCGCGCGCGGCAGGCCTTCGATGCTGAGCAAATGCTTGAGCTCGCCGCTCTTCGTGAGCTGAGGATTGCCCTTCAGGAAGCCGTAGTGAAAGCGCTTGTCGTCCGGTACGGTCGGTGCCGGCGTGGGCTGTGTGTTCATCGCATTAATCCTGCGCTGGTGTCTGGCTCGATCTTGTTCGATCTAGCCGGGTCTGGCCGGGGTTGGGTTTGAGTCGGGTTCGGTCGCCGCTTTGGGCGCCGTATGCGCCTCGATGGCGCTCCGTGCGTGCGCCAGGCGCGCTCAGTGCGCGTCGCGAGGCTCGATGCGCAATTCGAAGTGGCCATCGTCGGCGCGCTCGAGCACTAGCGTCGAGTCTGGATCCAGCTGCACCTCGCCGCCCACGAAGCTTGCCGTCACTGGCAGCTCGCGCCCGCCGCGCTCGACGAGCACGGCCAGCTCGACACAAGCGGGCCGGCCGTAGTCGTAGAGCTCGTTGAGCGCCGCGCGCACGGTGCGCCCGGTGTGCAGTACATCGTCGACGAGCAGAATGCGGCGGTTCTCCACCTCGAACGGCAGCGCGGTCGGGCTCGCCTGGCTGTGCAGGCCCTTCTTCGCGTAGTCGTCGCGATGCAGCGCGACGTTCACCACGCCCCAGTTTGCCGCGCCAAGATCGCGTGCGAGGCGCTCGGCAAGCCAGGCGCCGCCGCTGTGGATGCCGGCGATCGCCACGCCGTCGGGCGCGCTGAACGCGCCGGCCGGGTAAGCCGCGCGGATCTGCTCGAGAACGGCGCGGTATAGCGCCTCGGCGTCGGGTGTGTTCATCAGGTGAATTGAGGCGGGTTTTCGTCGAAGTACTGCTGGAGGATCACGCAGGCCGCTTCGGCGTCCACGTGCTCCGCGCGCTCGCCGCGCTCGCGCAGGCGGGATTCGGCGTCGACCGAGGAATAGCGCTCATCCACCCATACCACGGGCAGATTGAAGCGGCCATTGAGTTGATTGCCGAAGCGCTTGGCCAGCTGCGTCATGACGTGAGGCGTGCCGTCGGGATGGCTCGGCAAGCCGACCACGAGCAGGTCGGGCTGCCACTCGCGCAGCAATTCGCCCACGGCTTCAAATCGATAGCCCTGGCTGCGGTTCTGGATCACGGTGAGCGCGCGGGCACTGCGCGTGAGCGCGTTGCCGAGCGCCACGCCAATGCGCTTTTCGCCATAGTCGAACGCCAGCAAGGTCGCCTCGGCGGCGCCTCGCCCCGCGGCCATGCTCATGCGTGGCCTGCTTCGCCCGACAGCATCGACGACGAAATGCCGAGCAGCGCGAGCGCCGCTTCGAAGCGCTCTTCGGCGGGCACGTCGAACACGATCTTCGGATCGGCTTCAACCGTGAGCCAGCCGTTCTTCGAGATTTCGTCTTCGAGCTGGCCCGCGCCCCAGCCCGCATGGCCGAGCGTGAGCAGGAACTGCTCGGGGCCGGTGCCGCTCGCGACGGCTTCGAGCACATCCTTCGACGTGGTCATCTCGAGGCCGCCGGGTACCGACATCGACGAGGTGTAGTTGGTGCCGGACTTGGGTGCGTGCAGGACGAAGCCGCGCTCGGTCTGCACCGGGCCGCCGAAATAGACGGGCACGTGCAGCAGCGGTTCGATTTCGAGTTTGAGGTCGATGCGCGAGAACAGCGCTTCGAGATCGATGTCGGTAGGACGATTGATGACGAGGCCGAGCGCGCCGCGCTCGGAATGATCGCAAAGGTAGACCACCGTTCCTGAAAACGTGGGATCCGCCATATTGGGCATGGCGATCAGGAACTGGTTGGTCAGATTGATGCGATCGTTACTCTTGGACATGGTTTGAATTCTAGCAAAGACGATACGGAATGGCGGTGACCTTCAACGCCTTCCGGGTGCCCTTCGGGCCGTGCTGCGTGGCACGGAGAATGGCTCACTCTACCATGCGCGGGCGACACGGCTGAATGGTAGCCGGGGCTTGCAAAATATGGCGGGCCAGCCGATGCGCCTCAACGCGGCACGAGCGGCGCTGCTGCGCCCGCTGCACCCGCGGCGATTGCGCCGCCTGCGCCTGCTGCAATCGCTGCGCCGAGCGAGCGCACCGCTGCGCTCGCGTCCGGTTGCGCGACGCCCGCCGCCACCTTGTGCAGTATCGCGCGCAGCGCCTCGTTCGCGTGCCCGATCGCCTCCGTGCCGGGCGGCGTCGCGGCCACGCCACGCCCTGCCGCAGCCGAGTGCGCTTGCACGCCGGCATCGGCCGCCGCACCGGCTGCCGCCGCGTGCGCGGTACACCGCCAGGCAAGGCCGAGCGCGTCGGCGAGCAAGCCCACGTGGCCAAGCCCGAGCGCCCACGCCGCCGCGCCGGTGCGGTACGCCGCATCGGCCGCGACGAGCGCCGCCGCCGGATCGGCCGGCGCGCCGGCAGGCCGCAGCGACAACACGCGGGCGGCGGTGCCGAGCTCGAGCATTGCGGCGTCGGCAGTCTGCAGGAAATCTTCGTAGGCGTTGCCGTTCACGACGAGCGCACCCAGCTCGCGTGTCGGCGCGACGCGCGTCGCCAGCGCGTCGGCTTGCGCGGCGCCGGCCTCCCAAAGCGCCTCGGACGCCTGCGTGCCCGCAACGTGCCAGTCCACGGTCAGGCCGTAGTCGAGCAGCAGATCGACGTCGGCGGTGTCTTCCGCGGCGGCGCCGAAGAGCGCGTAATCGCGCCACAAGAGCGCAAGCGCCATGCGCACGAACGACTGGGGCGCGACGCGCAGGCCACGCGCATGCTCGCCAATCAGCAAATTGCAGCGCGCGTAGAAACGACGCACTTCCTCGTCGCCCCAGGTCGTCATGCCGCGCCGCAGCACCCGGCCGCAAGCCGATGCGAGACGCCAGAAGTCGTAGGGATCGGCGCTGGCGAGATCCGCGAAACACGCGTCCATCTCGCCGAACGCGGCCTGCGCGAGCGCTTGCGCCGCTCGGCTGCCATTGCCGTTGCGCGCCTTGAGCGCGGGCAACAGCGCCGCCTCGTAGCGCGCACGGGCCTGTGCGAGCCGATGTGCGGGCTGTGTGCTCAGCGTGGCGACCGCGATGGGCCGGCCATGCAGCGCGACATCCTCATAGGCGAGCGCGACGCCCGGCGCGTGCTCCGCCAGCGCTTCGACGAGGACGCGCTGACGCGCATAGAGCGCCGGCGAACAGGCCAGCTCGCGCAGGTTGTGACGCTCGAGCGCGTCGGCCAGATCGGCCAGCGCGACGCGAAACGCTGCGCGAACGGCTCGGTCGTCTGGCGCGTCGTGATCGTGCGCGGGCCGCGGCGGCATGCCCGGCGGCGGTGACGTGGAAACGGATGCCGCCAGCGCGAGCGGCGAGGCAAGCAGCAGCGTGTCGGCAAAACGCGCCGCCGCGAGCCAGCCCGCGTCGCGCAGCGTGCGCGCCGCCTGGCGCAGCGGCCGGGCGACGTCGCGCTGCTCGTCGAGCGCGGCAAGCGCCTGGGCCAGCGCTCCGTGAGCGAACGGCACATGCCCGCCACGCGGATTGGGCAGCGCTTCGAAATGGGGGGCCGACATCGTATGAAGACTCATGAGACAGCGCCAGGAGCAATTGCGATGCGGATGCGATAGCGGCGAGCCGGCCGGCTGGCCGACTGCCCCGCGCGGAAACCGGCGAAATCAGCCGGAAGGCGCCAGCGATCAATGCCGGCGAGAAGCGCAGCAATTTGCGCGCCGCGAGGGCCGCGCGGCATTCTGTGCCAGAGCTTCTGCACAGCGTGCCGCTACCACCAGCCGGCACGACGTTCGAAAACGATACTTAAATGGCAGACGATTCGGCTGGAGACCCGCCAGCATACCCTCATAACATCGTGCCACCCGGCGCCGCCACATGCACATAAACAGCCAGGAAAAGCAGGTACGAAATCAGCCGGCGATCAAGGCAATCGAAGGACCGGCCGAAGCGCCAATCGGGCTGCCTGCAAGCAATGCCACCTGCAGGCCGACGGACCGGCGGTGAGGCGCCGCTTCGGCAGCGGGCAAGATGCCTCAGATCTGGACCATCTCGAAGTCTTCCTTGCGTGCGCCGCACTCGGGGCAGGTCCAGTTGATGGGAACATCCTCCCAGCGCGTGCCGGGCGCGATGCCTTCGTCTGGCAAACCGGCTTCTTCGTCGTAAATCCAGCCGCAGATCAGGCACATCCAGCTTCTATATTCCATTCTTATGCCGCGTCGAAAAGTCCAAAAAACCGCCCGCGCGCACAGGCCGCGACCGGTCGGGAAACTGCCAGGAAAACAAGAGCCATGATGGTACCGTGTTGCCGTTTCCATGCCTAGCAACTGTGTCGGCACTCGAGTGCTGTGCCTGGCGCACTGTCAACGCGCGAAAATCCCTCGCAGAGATCGCGTCATCCGTCCCCCGCAAGCGCCGCGAGGCTGCATAATTGACTTGTCGGCGCCTGAATAGATAGCGGCGCCTGCATCTGCACCGCGTCTGCACTGCATTTGCACCCACAGCGAGCCAACCCAACTCTCCCCGTCAACGTTCATGTCCGGCGACACCCCTCCCATCGTCCTTACCTTCGGCCTTTCCGATCCGACCGGCGGCGGCGGCCTGCAAGCCGACCTGCTCACGCTCGCCAGCATGGGCTGCCACGGCGTGAGCGTGCTCACCGGCTATACCGTGCGCGACTCCGCCGGCTGCGACGAAGTCACCGGTCTCGACCCCGAAACCGTCGCGAGCCAGGCACGCATGCTGCTGGAAGACATGCCCGTCGCGGCATTCAAGGTGGGCGCGGGCACGCGCGCCGAGGTGGTGAGCGCGATTGCCGAAGTGGTCGCCGACTACGACGAGGTTCCGCTGATCGTCGCGCCCGACTTCACGCTCGACGACGAGCACGTGCTGGCCGCCGATGAGCTGCGCGAAGTCGTGACCGATCTGCTCGTGCCGCAGACCACCGTGCTCGTCGCCGACGTCTCGGTGCTGCTGGCGCTCGCGCAGCCCGACGGCGACGCCGATACGCCCAGCATCGACACCGCCATCTCGCATCTGCTTTCCACCGGTTGCGAATACATCCTCTCGATGGAGACGGGCTCGCACCGCGTGGTGAACACGCTCTATAGCGAAGAAGGCCAGTTGCGCCAGGACTTCTGGGACCGCGCGAACCAGCCGATGATGGGCCTCGCCGACACGCTGGGCTCGGCCATCGCCGCGCTGCTCGCGAACGGCCAGGAGCCGCCCGAAGCGGTGCGCGAGGCGCAGGAGTATCTCTATCAGGCCGTGCAGAGCGCGTTCCGGCCAGGGATGGGTGCGTGGATGCCGGACCGGTTCTTTTGGGCGCGGAGCAACGACGCCGAGGGCGGCGAAGCAGCGCCGGGCGGCGCCGACGATCCCGACGATCCGCCGCCGGGCGAGGCGCGGCACTGATGTAGCGCTGAAGGGGCGGCGCGTGAGATCACAAGCATGCTGCTTGCCCCATCAGCTCCAGACCGTATAGACAAAAAAAAAACCCGCATCGCTGCGGGTTTTTTCTTTTCGGGCTGGGGAACGCACCTCACGGTACGCCCCCTGCACTTCGATGTAATTTCGGCGTAAGCCGCTATTACATGTCCATGCCCATGCCGCCCATGCCGCCGGGCATGCCGCCAGGCATCGGAGCATCTTCCTTCGGCAGTTCAGCAACAGCTGCGTCCGTCGTCAGCAGCAGGCCAGCAACCGAAGCTGCGTTTTGCAGCGCGGTGCGCGTGACCTTCGTCGGGTCGACCACGCCGGCTTCCACCAGGTCGCCGTACTCGCCGGTCGCTGCGTTGTAGCCGTAGTTGCCCTGGCCAGCGGCAACCGCTGCCACGACCACCGAAGCTTCTTCGCCGCCGTTCGTGACGATCTGGCGCAGCGGCTCTTCCATGGCGCGCAGGACGATCTTGATACCTGCGTCCTGGTCAGCGTTCGCACCCTTGACGCCGGCGATTGCCGTACGTGCACGGATCAGCGCAACGCCGCCGCCCGGGACGATGCCTTCTTCAACGGCAGCGCGGGTTGCGTGCAGCGCGTCTTCCACGCGTGCCTTCTTTTCCTTCATTTCGACTTCGGTCGCAGCGCCGACCTTGATCACTGCCACGCCGCCTGCCAGCTTGGCAACGCGCTCTTGCAGCTTTTCACGGTCGTAGTCCGAGGTCGCTTCTTCGATTTGCGTGCGGATTTGCTTCACGCGCGCTTCGATGTTCACGGCTTCGCCAGCGCCGTCGATGATCGTCGTGTTTTCCTTGCCCACTTCGATGCGCTTCGCCTGACCCAGTTCAGCCAGCGTTGCCTTTTCGAGCGTGAGGCCGGTTTCTTCCGCGATGACTTGACCGCCGGTCAGGATCGCGATGTCTTCCAGCATGGCCTTGCGACGGTCGCCGAAGCCCGGAGCCTTGACAGCAACAGTCTTCAGGATGCCGCGGATGTTGTTGACGACCAGCGTGGCCAGAGCTTCGCCTTCGACGTCTTCAGCGATGATCAGCAGCGGACGGCCAGCCTTCGCGACTTGTTCCAGAACCGGCAGCAGATCGCGGATGTTCGAGATCTTCTTGTCGAACAGCAGGACGAACGGGCTTTCCAGCACCGCGACTTGCTTGTCCGGGTTGTTGATGAAGTACGGCGAGAGGTAGCCGCGGTCGAATTGCATGCCTTCGACGACTTCCAGCTCGTCTTGCAGCGACTTGCCGTCTTCGACGGTGATGACGCCTTCCTTGCCGACCTTGTCCATCGCTTCAGCGATGCGGTCGCCGATCGACGTGTCGCTGTTCGCCGAGATCGAGCCGACTTGAGCGATTTCCTTGTTGGTCGTGCAGGGCTTGCTGACCTTGCGCAGCTCTTCGATGGCTGCTGCGACGGCCTTGTCGATGCCGCGCTTCAGGTCCATCGGGTTCATGCCCGATGCGACGTACTTCATGCCTTCGCGGACGATCGACTGGGCCAGAACCGTCGCCGTCGTCGTGCCGTCACCGGCGTTGTCGCTGGTCTTGGAAGCCACTTCCTTGACCATTTGCGCGCCCATGTTCTGGAGCTTGTCCTTCAGCTCGATTTCCTTTGCGACCGAGACACCGTCCTTGGTGACCGTCGGGCCGCCGAACGAGCGCTCGAGGACCACGTTGCGGCCCTTCGGACCCAGCGTGACCTTCACTGCGTTGGCGAGAATGTTCACGCCTTCAACCATCTTGGAACGGGCGGAATCGCCGAACACGACGTCTTTAGCTGCCATCTTCTAACTCCTTGAATTCTTGATGAATAAGCGGTGGTCTGAACTTACTTGTTCACCACGGCCATGATGTCTTCTTCGCGCATCACGAGCAGTTCGTTGCCATCGACCTTGACGGTCTGGCCTGCGTACTTGCCGAACAGGACGCGGTCGCCGACCTTGACGTCGAGCGCGATCAGGGCGCCCTTGTCATCGCGCTTGCCCGGGCCCGTGGCCAGGACTTCACCTTGATCCGGCTTTTCTGCCGCTGCGTCCGGGATCACGATGCCCGAAGCGGTCTTGGTTTCTTGATCCAGGCGCTTGACGATCACGCGATCATGCAAAGGACGAAGGTTCATGGATAGATCCTCTATCTTGATTGGGACTTGAAAGACTCAAGAAAACCTGGCTGCCGGCAACCGCCAGCCAGAGATGTTTTAGCACCAGAGTTGTTAGCACTCTCATGCGGTGAGTGCTAATTATATGGACGGGGAATGACAAATTCAAGAACGGGCCAGATGGCTTTTTTTGAGGGGGGAGAGAGGCCGAAAATGGACGGTCGCGGCTCGGATCACGACCGCGAGAGAGGGGAGTTTGCGTTGCACAAACTCTTTACAAATCAATGAATTATGAGAATATCCAGCGATATCCGGGCCGCCAGATGAGGTGCGAATCCCGGCAGTGCGCATGCCCATCCTGCGCGTTCTTGCGTCAATTTGCGCGTCCCAGGGAATTCCCCACTCCGTCGCAATCCGTCGCAATCCGCCGCTTTCGCATGCCCTCCAGGCAGGGTGCCCGGTAACCCGACCCCTATTATTGCGGCTTCATTTGCGGCTGGAGCATCGCCGCAAATGAAGCCGGTGATCGTCAAGTTCCGCCTTTCGTCTTGAGGTCTTGCACGAGCCACTTGCCGATGTAGCGCGACCCATCTGACGAGAGATGGTCCCGGTCGGCATAAAAGAACTCGGCGCCCTGCCGTGCGTAGCAACTCTGCGCGTCGCACAGGAGCGGGACCGGGTTGAACACCTTGACGGCGGGAAACTTGTCCAGCACCGCGAGGATGCGTGCTTGAGTGCCCGTCAGCCGATGATCGACCTTCGCGCGCGGCACGGCACACGGCGAGCGCACGGAGATCTGCACGGGCCGGCGCACGCAGGTGTTCGGATCGAAATCCAGCTCGGGCGTGTCGAGCACGAAGACAACGGTCTTGTCGGCGGCGGTGAGCTTGCTCAGCGTCCGCTCGAGGCCGGCCAGGTAGACGTCCAGGTTGCTCCCCTCGCCTGACCGCCCCGCCAGTTCACCCGCCGCGGCCACGAGCCGGATATAGCCGCCCGTGTCGTAGTCGAAGCCGCCCGTGATCGACGAAATGGCATAGCTCGAGAGGATCACCGAATGGATATCGGGAGACTTGATCACGTAATCGAGCACGCCGTCGAACAGCGCCGCGCAGTGTTTGACGTAGCCGCCGAGGTGGATGTCGATGCCATAGAACGGCGGGCAATTGCCGCTGCCCACCGCGAAGAGCCCGGCGCCACCGGCGGAGAGCGCCGGCTCGAGCCCCGCGTAATACTGGTTGGCGTGGCTGTCGCCGAGCAGCGCCACTTCGGGGCGGCCGTTGGGCGCGGGCGTCATGCAGAAGTCGGAGCCTGGAAAAGCCTTCTTGCACTCGTCCGTGAATGTCCAGCCCTCTTTTTGCGCGCCGAAGCTCGCGTCCGGGAAGCGGCCGGGCAAGCCATCCTCGCGCGAAATCGCGTAGCTGGACAAGCCGATGCCCATCATCACCGCGAACAGGCCGCTCGCGACGCGCACCGGATAGCGCCGCGCCGGGCGGCTGAAGCGCGCAGGCGCCTCGATGAAGTAGAACGTGAGCGCGGATAGCACGAATGCCAGGGCGACCGCCGCGAGCAGCATCGAAGTCGTCGGGGCGCCGCTGCTCAAGAGGCGCACGAAGACGAGTATCGGCCAATGCCAGAGATAGAGCGGATAGCTGATCAGCCCGATATACACGAACGGCTTGAGCGAGAGCACGCGGCGGTTCAGCCATGCCTGCGGACCGGCCGCGATGATGAGCGTGGCGCCGCCCGTCGGCAAGGCCGCGCGCCAGCTCGGGAACACCGTCTTCGGGTCGAACAGCACGAGGCTCGCGACGATGAGCGCAAGCCCCGCGAACGCCGCGAAATCGCGCAGCGGCGGCCGCAGCCCCACCATCGCGCACCCCGGCTGCGTGTCCTGAGACGCGCTCGCGGCAAGCTTGCGCGCGCGGTGGAACTCCGCCCACGCGAGCGTGGAGCCGAACAGCAGCTCCCAGAAGCGCGTGACAGGCAAATAGAACGCGGCGGTGGCGTGTGTACCGCTCAGATAGATGCTGCTGGCGAGCGACAGCAAGATGGTCGCCACGATGGCGAGCGTCGCAACACGCCGGCTCGCGAAACGCCAGAGCACATAGAGCGCGACCGGCCAGACAATGTAGTACTGCTCCTCCACACCGAGCGACCACAAATGCAGGAGCGCGCTCGCCGAGGCGCCTTGCGAGAAGTAGTCCTGCGTCATGTAGAAGTAGATGTTCGCGACGAACGCCACGCTCGCGAGCGCATCGCTCGCGAGCCGCGCGAGCTCGCCGGAGGCCATCAGCACGAGGCCCGCCGAGAGGCTCGCGATCAGCACGACGATGAGCGCGGGATAGATGCGCTTGATCCGCCGTGCGTAGAAGTCGACGAGGCTGAAGCGCCCCTGATCGAGCGTCTCGATGATGTGCTGCGAAATCAGGTAGCCGGAGATCGCGAAGAAGATGTCCACGCCGACGAAGCCGCCCGCCAGCGTGCTCGGGAAAGCATGGAAGACGACCACGGACGCGACCGCGACGGCACGCAATCCGTCGACATCGGGTCGATAGCTCTGTGCGTTTTTGCGCGATGAGGCGCTCATTGTGGTGTCACCCTGAATATCCACGTGGCTGCGGGTTGCGCTAACGCGCGGGCCCGCAAGAAGGTGTACGAATGCGCGCGATGGCGCTGCGCGGCAGAGCGCGCTGCGTAGCATTGCCCCGCAAATGGTATCGGCACGGAGCGGGCGCACTGTTGGCTACCTCACACAAACTTGTGCAATGCGAAAGACTGTGCGTGCGTTGTATGTGCTACGGCACGTGTCCAACACGACGCGCGCATGGCGCAGGCGCAACAGAGCATGCGCACGGCGCGAGAAGACACACCGAACGGCGCGCCACCGTGGTTCAACGCACAGTCGGATCGCTTATCGCGCACACAGAATGCGTCATACGTGTCGTGACTCTCATAAGCGGCGGGGCCGGTTGCCTCGCCCTTCGCTCGTGCGCTCCATGGGCGCGCCCGCGCCGTCCGGAGCCCTTGCTATGCCCCTGCTGTCGAATGCGCTCGAGCGCGAACACAATAATTTCGATCTGGTCCGCCTGATCGCCGCGATGGCCGTGGTCTACGGCCATTCGTTCGTGCTCCAGCAACCCGACGGGCACACCGACCTCGCCACGGCGTTCCTCGGCTTCGATTATTCCGGCAGCCTGGGCGTGTTCGCGTTCTTCCTGCTAAGCGGCATGCTCGTGACCGCGAGCTTCGACCGTCAGCGCTCCGCCGCACGCTTTCTCGCGCTGCGCACCTCGCGGATCTGGCCGGCCGTTTTCGGCGGCGCGCTCGTCGTGATGTTCGTGCTGGGCCCGCTCTTCACGACGCTGCCCCTGCACCAGTACTTCGCATCGGGCACGACATGGGGGAACCTCGATAGCTTTTCCATCATCGTGCTTGGCAAGCGCATTCAGGTGCCCGGTGTGTTCGAGCACAACCGCTTCACCTCGATCTGCGAGCCGCTCTGGACGCTGCCCATCGAGGTGCGCTACTACTTCGTCGTGCTGATCACTGGCATGATGGGCCTGCTCAAAACGCGGCGCGGCATGATGCTGGCCGTGCTCATCGGCACGATTCCGTTTCTCGTGCATCCGCATCTGTCGCCGCATTTCTCGGTCACGCTGCGCAATCTCGCGAACAAGCCCGGTGGTTACGCGTTCTTCCCCGAACCGGTCTTCATGGCTGGCATGCTGCTTTACGCGTTTCGCGAGCGCGTGCCGGTCAGCGGCTGGGCAGCGGCGGCGCTGGGTGCCGTCTATCTCGCCCTGCGCGGCACGCCGCTCGCGCAACCCGTTTTCTACGTGGCGTTCGCGTATGGCGTGCTGTGGGTCGGCACCACGCCGCTCCTGCACCGCTTCGCGCCGCGCAACGACTATTCGTTCGGGATTTATATTTACGGGTTTCCGGTCCAGCAAAGCGTCGCTCACCTCTGGCCGAATATGGATCACCTCACGTCGCTGCTGATTGCCGGGCCCTTCATCTTCGCTTGCGCGTACGTGTCGTGGCACTGCGTCGAGCGGCCTGCGATCCGCTGGACGCGCAGGCGTCTCGCGAAATCGCGCCAGGCAGTGCAAGACGGCGCGCGCATGCCGGAAGTGGCGGCGCGGTAGGCGAAGTCTGCCTTACCTGCTACACCTGCCTCACCTTCGCCGCCCGCCTTACCTGCGCCCACCCCACCCCGGCGCCCGGCGCACCCCAAGCTGAACCGGTGCGAACACGCGTTGCGCTTGCCCGTCCTGCGCCGACGCGTCGCTCACGACCACCGGGGCATCGTCCACGACGACCGCGTGCCGACGCACCGGCATCGGCGCGCGGCGCCGCGCCCGCACCTGCAGGCCGCCCGCCGCGGCGGCCAGCACGTAGAAGCACACACCCAGATCGAAGGTCGAAGCCGTTGCCGACGCCACGATGAGCGCCGCGAACATCGCATGGCGCGAGGCATAGCACACCGCGCGCTCGGCGAACGGATAGTCGGGCGAAATCGGCGAGAGCGTGATCCTGGCAAGAAAGGTCGTGTAGCAGATCGCGCCGACCACGCCCAGACAGGCGAGCACCACCATCACGAAGCTCGACACGCGCACGCTGCCGAGCCCGACACCGATGCCATAGGTGTCGATAAAGTTCGTAAACGCCTGGGTATTGAAGCTCGAGCGCTCGACGCCCGAGTCGCTGTCCGCCTTGTTCAGCACCGTCGCCTGGACGAAGTCGCCGAGCGCTCGCGCCACGCCCGGCATGAACAGCATGATGTACAGCGCGCCCAGCACGCCCAGGCACGCCATGATCACCCACATGCGCGTCTTGCGCGCGCCGCTCGCACGCGAAATGCGGGTTGGGCGGCTCATGAGCAGCACCACCAGATAGCCGCCGAGGCCCACATACGCGCTGCCCGAAGTCGAAATCAGCAACAGCACGCCGGTTGCCGCAGCGAGCGCGCCCGCCATCTTCGGCCGATAGCCCAAGAGCCAGAGATTCATGCAGAACGCGAACAATTGCAGCGTGAAATACGCAAACGACGACGCCTCGCTGAACGTGCCGCTGATGCGCAGCAGGCCGCCGAGCTCGTCGCCGTTGAAGTAGGCAAAATCGGCGGTCTTCAGGAACGAGAGCGCATCGATGCCCACGACGTGCGAACCGAGGTCCACCACGGCCGCAAGCACGTCGAGCGCCGTGAGCCAGAGCACCGCCTTCGCAAGCACGTCATACGCGCCGCGGCACTTGAGCATCACGTACATGCAGCAGAACACCGCGAGATCGCCCACGCAATAGACCGCCTGCGAGATATTTCCCGAAACCGGCCCGAGCGACTGCAGCAGCCCCGCCGTGTTCGGATCGGCATTGCGGTCGATCGTGAACACGAGCGTCGAGCCGGCGAGCGCGCGCGGCAGCACCATGGCGCCGAACACGCCCCACGCACAGGTGCAGAGCAGCCAGAAGCCGGGCTTGCCGATGGACACCGACTCGCACAACGTCTTGCCGCCGCCGAGGTTGAACGCGCGGATCATGAAGAACGCGAGGAACAGATTGGCCGGCATGATGCCAATGCCGCCCGGCAGCACGAGCGCAACCGCGCACGCGAGCAGGCTGAAGATCACCAGTCCATAGATCGACCAGCGGTACGACGCGTTCAGCGCCAGCAGCCCGGCGAGGAACACGATGATGCCGTATGCGGAAAGTCCCACTTCAGCCCCCAACCCCGGATGCCTGGCGCGCATCGGGCGCGCGCCGTTGTCTGTCTTTATCTGTCACCGCACGCCGCGCGCTCAGAGTTCGAGGATGCGCTGCGGATGAAGGATGCCCTTCAGGATGTCCACGAACGCGAGCGCATTGCCCTTGAGCCGTCCGCGATAGTCGAACAGCGGATTGCCGCGCATGCTGTGATAGAGGTTCGAGCACAGGTGCCGCGAAATGAAACTGCATGCGCGCCGCGGCGCCATGGTGTGCTTGCGCGCGAGATAGATCGGATTGGCGATCTGCGAATAGCCCAGACGCACGCCCGAGGTCCGGCCGCTCTTCACGCCCATGTGCACGCCCAGACACGACGGCTCGTACACCGCCGTTCCGTGCGCGAGCGCGCGCGCCGTGAAGTCGTAGTCCTCTTGCCAGCCGTAGAGCGGCAGCGCTTCGTCGAAGCGGCATTGCAGGATCACACGGTCGACGAACGCCATGTTGCAGCCATACGCACAGCCAATCTCGCGTCGCTGCGCGCCCGTGGCCCAGTGCTCCTGCGGGGCGCGCTCGCCCGAGAGCCACGCGAGCGCGTCAGCTTCCGTGAGGCCGCCGCCCTTGACGCCATCGGCGAGGATCTGCCCCGTCATGCCGATCACGTGCGCGTTCTCCTCGAACAGCGTCTCGCATCCGCGCAACCATCCACGATGCGGCCTGAAATCGTCGTCGAAGAAGCTCACGAACCAGCGCGCCTCATCGGACACATTCGCGGACACATTCGCGGACCCATTCGATTGCGCGCCGCGCACATCCGCGAGCAGTGCCTCGATACCGGCATTGCGCTGGGTCGTCAGACCCGATCCCTTCGCGATCAGCAGCTTGACAGCCGCCGTGGCGCAGAGTGGATGCCCTTCGATACGCGGCAGATCGGCCGCGCTCGCCCCGACGATATAGACCGCGTGCGGCGGCGCCTCCTGTTCGTTCAGGAAGTCGAGCAGCGTGGCCGTTTCGACCGGCCGCCCTTTAGTCGCCACGATGACGTACCTCTTCATGCGTTTCCCCGATGTTCTCGAATGGTTAGTCGGTCTTGAGTCAGTCTCTGGTGGGTCGCTCGCCACGGCTCACGCGGAGCGCCAGCGCCGGGCCCGGGTGAGAGCGGGCTCGTCGTCGACGTCCTGGCTCGCTCGCACCGTGCGCTCGACGACGCTCAAGAATTCGCGCCGGAACCGCTCGGCCGTGAAGCGCTGCGCGTTGCGCCGGCACACTTCCGGGCGAAACGGTACATGCGCCTCGAAGCGCGCGAGCGCATCGACGATGGCGGCCACGCTCTGCTCCTCGAAGAAGAGTCCCGTGGCGAGCTCGGGATCGTGCGAGTCGATCACGGTCTCGCGCGCGCCGCCGCGGCCAAACGCAATCACCGGTGTGCCGCACGCCTGCGCCTCGACGACCGAAATGCCGAAGTCTTCCTCGGCGGCGAACACAAACGCCCGCGCACGCTGCATATGGTCGACCAGCACGCTGTCCGGCTGGTAGCCAAGCACCGTGACGTTGGGCGTGGCAAGCGCTTGCGCGCGCTCGAAGTCCGGCCCGTCGCCGATCACCACGAGACGCTTTTCGGGCATGGCCGCGAAGGCCTCGACGATGAGTGGAATGCGCTTGTACGGCACCATGCGCGACGCAATCAGATAGAAGTCCTCGTGCTGCGTGCCGAGCTCGAAGCGCTCGACGTCGACGGGCGGATAGACCACGGTGGCGTCGCTGCCGTACACCTTGCGGATGCGCCGCCCCACGAACGCCGAGTTCGCCACGAACGCATCGACGCCATGCGCCGTGCGTTGATCCCAGATCCGCATGTAGTGCAGCACGCTGCGCGCGAGCCAGCTCTTGAAGCCGCGCTTGATGCCGGCTTCCGCGAGATATTGATGCTGCAGGTCCCAGGCGTAGCGAATCGGCGAATGCACGTAGCTCACGTGCACCTGGTGGGGGCCCGTGAGCACGCCCTTGGCCACCGCGTGGCTCGAGGTGAGCACGAGGTCGTAGCCCGACAGGTCGAACTGCTCGACGGCGAGCGGCATGAGCGGCAGATAGCTGCGAAACGACGACTTCGAGCGCGGCAGGTGCTGGATGAACGAGGTGCTCGCGTGCTTGCCGCCCAGTGCGCCGCGATGCTGCTCGGGAAAGAAGTCGACGATGCTGAAGAGGTCGGCATCGGGCCACATCTGGATGATCTGCTCGAGCACCTTCTCCGAGCCCGCATACGCGACCAGCCAGTCGTGCACGATCGCCACCCGGCCGAAGCGCCGTATATCGTTCGCGGCAAGATTGGCGTGGACTACATGAGCCATGGCGAAATCTCCTCGATCAGCTTGACGGCGGTGGCGCGCCAGGTGAGTGCGGCGGTGCGCTCGCGGCCGCGCTCGCGCAGCGTCTCGCGCAGCGCGGCGTCGGCGGTGACGCGCTCGAGCAGCACCGCGAGTTGTGCGGGATCGTCGGGCGAGGTGTAGAGCACGGCGTCGCCGCAGGCCTCCATGACCGAAGGCAGGCGCGAGGCGATCACGGGGCAGCCGAGCGCGAGCGCCTCGACGGGCGGCAAGCCGAAGCCCTCGTAACGCGACGGATAGACGAAGCACGCGGCGCGCCGATAGAGCCCAACGAGATCTTCGTCGCTCACGTAGCCCAGATGCTTCACGAAACCGGGGAGCGAGCCGCCCGAAGCGCCGTACACGCGCGGGTCGCCGCCGCCGACCACCACGATGTCGAAGCGCGCGTCGCGAATGAGCCGTGCCGCGTCGGCCACGAGCTGGAAGTTCTTGTGACGGTTCAGACTGCCGACGGCAAGCACGAATGGACGCCCCGCTGCGCCGGTGCTGGCCGCGGTGTCGGCCAACCCGGACTGCTTATCGCGTGCGTCCTGTGCCCCGCGCATGCGCAGCATGTGCTCGCCGCTCTCCAGCACCACACCGATCTTGGCGAACGGAATGCGGTACGCCTCGCACAGCTCGCGCCGCGAGAATTCGGAGACGGTGATCACGCGGCGCGCGATGCGCCCGATGCTCGGCGCCATCAGCCGGTACCACGCGACGAACGAGCGGCTATAGCTGTCGGGCACGCGCGCGGGTGCCGCGTCGTGCAGCACCGTCACCTGGCTGCGGTACAGGAGCGGCCCCGAATTGCACAGGTTCAGCAGCAGGCCGCCGCCGGCCGCTTGCGGCAGCGCGAATTGCTCCCAGCGCAGGCCGCCGCCCTTGCCGCTCGCGCGCAGGCGCACGTGCGTGAACGGGTTCGGCATGTCGGCAAGCGCGGCCGGCACGACGATCTGCGCCTGCAGGCCCGCCACGAGCGGATCGCCCGCCTCGATCAGCTCGTCGATGGCGCGCACGGTCTCGAAGGCGAAGCGGTCGACGCCGGTGGCGCGCCGGCCGAGAAAGCGGCCGTTGATCACCAGTGGGCGGGCTTGCGGAGTCTTCATCGGCATGGTCCGGACGGGTTCCCTTGATCGGTCTTCAGCCGCGCGCCGCGGCGGAGCCGTGCGTGGCAAAACGTGCAGCCGGATTCGATATGTATCGCAGTGCAAAATTATTGGCCTGGCGACCCGGAATCAGGCAGATCAGCGTGAGTCCGAGCACACCCAGCTTCTTGCCGATGCTCCAGTACGGGTTGTGCACGAGCGAGGCGAAGTAGCGGCGCGACTCGAACACCAGCCAGTGCCAGCGCTCGACGGTCGGCGCATCGTAGAGCCGCACGCACAGCCGGTTCTTCTCGAACGAAAAGTCGATGAAATCCTCCGGCAAGTCCTCGCCCAGACGCGTACGGATCATGTGGCGCAGCGTCTGCCAGCGCCACGGGAACGAGCGCTCCACTTCGCTCACGTCCTCGCAGTTGCCAAGCGAGAGGCCCGCATGGCCGATCGAGTGGCCGCGCTTGTCCGCAGCCTTGCGGTGCACGCGGTAGCCGCCCAGCGCATTGTCGAGCGCGCAAATCGCGCCGGTGAGCGCGATGCCGTAGATCGCGAAGAAGTCGGCGGCCTTGCGGTGACGCATCGACATCGGAATCGGAAAGACCGAGCGCAACGCGCTCACGCGGTAGGCGTTGCCCGAGGCCGGCGGAGAGGGATAGAGCCAGCCGCGCCGCAACAGCGCCGCACAGTCGCTCGGCGGCGTGGAATTGGGCACGCGCACGCCGGTGCGCATGCCGTCCTCACCGATCACGTCCAGCCGGAACTGCACCTTGGCGTAGTCGCCCGACTCGAACGCGCGCAGCACTTCGCCGATGGCCTCCGGATACAGAATGTCGTCCGAGTCCAGAAACAGCACGTACTCCGTCTGCACGAGCGAGAGGCCGAGGTTGTAGACGGAGGACTGACCCTGGTTCTCCTTGAAGACGGGCGTCACACGATCGCCGTAGCTCTCGATGATCGCGCGCGAGTCGTCCGTGGAGCCGTCGTCGATCACCAGCACGCGTACGCGTTCTCCCCAGCCCGGGCGCGCGCTTGCCTGCACGTTCGCCAGCGCCGAGTCGATCGCTTCGCGCAGGAAGCGCGCGTAGTTGTAGTTGCCGATGACAACGGTGATGTCCTTCATGGAGTCAGCTCCAGGTGGCGCCGCCTTGCGGCTCGCCGTAACTCGAATAGCCATAGGCGGCGTATTCGCTGCCGTACTTGCCGGGCCGCGAGGTCATGTCGTTGAAGATCACGCCGCGGATCGGCACCCCGATCTGCTCGAAGCGGCGCACCGATTCGCGCAGCTCCGAGACGCTCGTCACGCCGTAGCGCGCGATCAGGAACACCGTGCCGGCGAGATTGCCCACGATGCCCGAGTCGGCCACCGGCAGGATCGGCGGCGCGTCGATCAGCACGACGTCATAGATGCCGTCCGCCCACTGCGTGAAGCGCTGGAAGCTGTGGCTCCTGAGCAGCTCGCTCGCGTTCGTCACATAGCCGCCGTTGGCGACGAAATCGACGCCCGGCATGACCTGCGGATGCACCACCTGGTCGTAACCGCCGTCCTGCTCGACGATGTCAGTGATGCCGGGGCTCGAGGGCACGCCAACGTGCCGGTTGAGCGAGCCTCGCCGCAAGTCGGCGTCCACCAGCAGCACGCGCTTGCCCGAAGAGCCGAGCAGCGCCGCGAGGTTTACCGAGACGAACGACTTGCCCACCACGGGCGTGGGGCCGGCCAGCAGCACGATGTGATTGGTGGCCTCCTCCAGCGCGAACTCGAGCGCGCTGCGAAAACTGCGCAGGCTCTCGACGGCCGCGTCGAACGACGCCGTGCGCGCGAGCACCGTAGTCGTGCCCGGCGTGCTCGACGGCAGGCGCCGCGTGAGCACGTGCTGCACGCGGCTGCGCGGCACGGCGGCGTAGACTGTGAGGCCGGTGCCCACTTCGATGTCGTCGACGACCGCGATGCCGCTGTTGAGCTTGCGCTTGAGGAGCGCAAACGCCACGCTCGCGAACAGTCCCGTGAGCAGCGCCGCCACGACGATGAACGCGCGCTTGGGCCGGACCGGGCTTTCTGGCGTCACGGCGGTGTCGATCAGGCGCACGTTGGAGACCTTGCCGGCCTTGAGCAGGCGCAGTTGCTCCTTGTTGTTCAGCAGGTTCGTATAGATATTGGTGTCCACCGTCACCTCGCGCTGCAGCCGCAGCACGCCCTGCTCAAGCGGCGGCAGCGCGCGCGTTTGCGTGGCGAGCAGCGCGAGCGACTTCTGCGCTTCGTCGAGCTGGCCGTCGATGGCGATCACCGCCGGGTTATCCGACGTGAAGCGCGCGAGCAGTTGCGCGCGCTGCTGGCGCAGATCGGCGATGCGCGACTGCGCCTGTGCGGAGCTTTGCAGCAGCGCCGTGGCCTCGGCGCTCAGATCCACCGCGCCGTGCGCGGAACGAAACGCGTTGAACTCGCTTTCCGCCTTTTCGAGCTGCGCCTTGAGCTCGGGCAGCTGCTTGTCGAGGAAGGCAATCTGCTTCTCGGCCTCTTCCTGCGTGCGCTGCACGTTCTGGCGCACGTATTCGCTGCCGATAGCATTGAGGATCGCGGCCGTCTTGACCGGGTCCCCGCCTTCGAGCGCGACGCCGATCACGTCGGACTCCTTGCCTTTCTCGGAGATCAGCAACCCGGCCTGCAGCGCCTGAATCGCGGCGAGCTCGGAGTTGCGCACGAGCTCGAAGGTCACGCCGGGACGCGCATCGATCGAATTCACGAGCAGGTCGATGGCGCCGCCCGGCACGTTCGTGTGCAGCGGCTCGCCCACCTTGCCAGTGAGCTGCACGCCGTCGTGGCTGAGCGTGTAGGCGCCGTTCGGCTTCGTGGTCAGGATGAAGCGCGCGCCGTGCAGCCGGTCGGGCACGTCGAAGCGTGCCACGTCGATCGCCTCCTTGC
This sequence comes from Paraburkholderia oxyphila NBRC 105797, assembly GCF_000685075.1. Taxonomy (GTDB): domain Bacteria; phylum Pseudomonadota; class Gammaproteobacteria; order Burkholderiales; family Burkholderiaceae; genus Paraburkholderia; species Paraburkholderia oxyphila. The sequence continues at coordinate 8,107 of NZ_BAYD01000020.1, read as the reverse complement.
CCCACGCGTAACCGCCCCAGCCGGCCCAGGCCGGCACGTGGATATGCTGCGCGATCCATTGGCCCACCACCGGGAAAAAGCGCGGCGTGACGGCGAGATAGAGTTGCGTCGCGTCCACGGCGCGCGAGACGATCATGCGCGAGCGCAGCACCTCGATCTCGGCCGAGGCCGCGGTCTTCACCGCGAACATCGACGAGACATCGGCCAGCGCACTCTTCGCGGAATTCTGGTTCTCCTCGACCTGAACGAGGATGTCGGCCTGATAGACGGGCCGCGCAAGCAGCGCATACGCGCCGCCGACGAGCGTAAAGAGCGCGGTGACGATGACAATCATCTTGCGGCTCTGGTAAAGCGTGTCGAGCACGCCGCCTATGTGTCCGCCCTCGGGCGGAGCGGGCAGCCCTTGTTCGGGGGGCCCCTGGATCAGGTAATCACGCTGGCTCATCTGTTCTCTCCATCGCCGCGCCCGCTGCCTCATGAGGCGCGGGCGGCGCGCTATGTTTGTCTGGTTCAGTAGCCCACGGCGCGGCCCGCCGCGGCCGCCTGGGTGGCCGGCAGGATCAGGCCGATGACGCGGCTCCACTTGACCAGCGGTGAGGCGTCGACGAAGACGACATCGTTGGGCTTCAGCTCGAATGCATCGGCCGTGGCCATCGCGGCGGCCGACGAGGCATCGAGGTGGTAAACCTGCGGTTTGGAGGCGTCGCGCCCGCGCACGACGTACACCTGGGAGGCGTCGCCCGAGACCTGGCTGACGCCGCCCGCATCGCCCAGCGCCTGATTCAGCGACATGCGTCCGTTGTTGAACTCCACGCCGCCAGGACGCTGCACCTCGCCGATCACGAAGACCTTGCTGTCGGCCGCCGCATACACGCGCACGAGGTCGCCGTCACGCAGGATGATGCGGTCGGGGTTCGCGCCCTTGCGGATCATGTCGGGCATATCCACGACCACGGTCGAGTCGCCGCGCGTGACCGCCACGCGCGAGCGGTCCGACTTGTCGGTGAAGCCGCCCGCGCGGTTGATCGCCTCGGGCAGGGTCATCGGCATATCGTTGAGCACCTGCACCCCCGGGGTCTTCACTTCGCCGTCAAGGTAGACACGCTTGCTTCGATAGGTCTGGATGCGCACGGTGACCTGCGGCTGGCGCACGTATTTCGCGAGCTTGTCGGCGAGCGCGTCGCGCACGCCCATCTCCGTGAGCCCCGCGACCTTGAGCGGGCCAATGTAGGCATACTGAATAAATCCGTTCGTGTCGACGGTATAGCCCTGCGTGACCGAGCTGGCACCGGACGAATCGGGGCCGCCGCCCGCGCCCGGCATGTTGAGCTCGGGGTGATCCCACACCACGATGCTCAGGATGTCGCCCGGCCCGACTTCGTATGGCGTGGGCGTGGCGAACAGTGCCTTGACGTCGGTGGGCACGCCCACGGGACGCTCGGCGCGCTCCTTCTCAACGAGCTCACGCGTGATTTCGATCAGCGAGCCCGCGGGCGCACCGTCCGCGCCCGCCTTCGCGAGCGAGGTGGCAGCGACGTTCGTGCCGCCCGGCATGGCAGAGCCGGTCGTGGCAAGCGAGCCGCCGCCCGAATCGGCGGGTATGCCGCTGTAGGACATGCCCGGAGAAAACGCGCAACCCGCCAGCGCCGCGACCGCAGCCGCCGACGCCAGCCCCTTCGTGATCCTGGCCGGCTGCGCGAGCGCGTGCGCACTCCCGTGCCCGCTTGACAGCCACGTCCGTCCAGCTCGATTCAGGCGGCCCACCTGACGCAACGAGCGTATGCCCGCGCTGCGCGCATACGTCAGCCATGTCCTGCAAAGCTTGCTGAGTAACATCGTCCTACCCCCAATCTTGCGTTTGGCCGTCCCATGGCGTCGTTTGCGCCACGGATCCCGGCTACGAACTTCAGGGCCTGTTCCCGCTCATAACAGGCCCTGTTACTCGCAGTTGTCCCCCTCCCTGCGTACCTGCATGCTTCAACTACTTGCTTCTTGCTGCCACCGCCAACCACTTCCTCCCTGATTGCCCTGCTGCCGCTTGTTTTTGTGTTTTCCTTGCGTCGTGCGCCCATGCCAGCAGCGCCCGCAGCCCTGCCTTCCGTCAATACGCCCCGGTCCCTCGAATCACGACGAAGAAGGTCTTGAACAGAATCTCGATGTCCCGATGCAGCGACCAGTTCTGCACGTAGTTCACGTCGAGCGACACGCGCGTTGCATAGTCGGTTTCGCAGCGTCCGCTCACCTGCCAGAGCCCCGTGATGCCGGGCGTCGCCATCAGGTAGTACTTGCTGTCGGTGCCGTAGCGCTCCAGTTCCTGGTCGATGATGGGACGGGGCCCGACCAGGCTCATCTCGCCGCGCACCACGTTCCAGAGCTGCGGCAGCTCGTCGAGGCTCGTGCGCCGCAGGAAGCGGCCGATGCGCGTGACGCGCACGTCGTGCTTGAGCTTGAACTCGCGCTCCCACTCGGCGCGCGCCTCGGGGTCGGTGGCGAGCAACTGCTCGAGCACCTCCTTCGAATTCACCACCATCGAGCGAAACTTCAGGCACCGAAACTTGCGGCCATTGCGCCCGACCCGCGTATGGCCGTACAGCGCGGGACCGCCATCGCTCTTCACGATCAGCGCCAGCAAGACCAGCACCGGCAGCAGCATGACAATCAGCGTGAGACCGACGACGATGTCGAAGACGCGCTTGACCGCGTGCTTCATCACGACCGTGCGCGAGCGCGTCTCGAGCGGCTCGCGCGCGGCATTGCCGCGCCGCAGCCACGCACCCGCATGGCGCGCCGCGCTGAATCCGCCGACGAAAAGGGTGTGCGAGGCGAGCAGCGAGATGCCCGAGGTGAACGTCCAGTAAATGAACCACGGCATGGAAATCAGATGATCGCGATGCAGGCCGTAGAGCAACGCGAGCGCGCACAGCTGCACCGCGAGCCACGCGAACGCGGTGCGGCTCGCCACGCTCATGACCGAGCGGCTGCCGCGCGAAGGATAGGTGCCGCACGCGGGAAACACAGACAAGGCCAGCGCCGCCACGAAGGCGACCAGCGTCGGATCCAGACGATGCGCCGGGCCCACATCGGGGAGATTCAGATTCAGGTGCAAAGCGCCAAAAGCACCCAGCACGATAAGCGCGATATCGATCGCGCGATGAAATAGCGCAGACATATCCCTACCCCAAAACGTGGCGTGTACGGTGAACGTGTTCGCCCCCCATGCAGTGCGTTGCTGTCGCGTCACCTGCAACGGTCATCTGGCGTCGGCGCCGAACGATGTGAGCTTTCCCCGTTCACCGCCACGCGAGATGACGCTCGCAGGTCGTCCTGTCCACGCAGCACGCTTGAGTTGCAGATCCCGGCACCGCTCAGGCGACGTCCGGGTCCACATCGACACGGTACGGGCAGCGCAACATCGATTCCGTGCGCAACCCCACCAATGGTTCGCGATCGTCACGACCGCGGTGGTCGCGCGAAGTGCTGGCGCGCGCAACGCTTGCGGTTGCGTGCGCAACCGCACCGATTGGGGCGAGATCTACTGATCTGAAGAATGTGTGTGGCGCCAGGAATTCGCGCTGTGCGGCTGCCGTGCACGGGTGAGCGCATTCATCGGCTTGTTCATCGGCCTCGTCATCGGCCCATTGATCTGATTGAAGAGAAAGTTCGTTTCGAAGCCGGGCGTGAGCGGCACAAGCGAGGCGAGCGTTTCATCAGACCCATGCGCCCAGGGCGCGCGCCAACAGTAAACAACCGCACCCCTGGCGGCTTTGCACGCGTCGCCCGGTGCTGCGGCGTTCATGCATGCCGCGCGCCCGCACGCATGAACGCCGCATGCGCGCCCGCGACCCTCTTTATCTGTGGTCTGGGCAACGGTCCGCGCGGCGACGCTCTGCCACGATGCACGGCATTCGACTCGGCATCGCCATCCATGAGCGCCTCAAAGCTGCAATCGTGGGGACGCTATCCCTATGCGCCCCAATCGAGTGAACCGCTGGCCTGGCGCGACACGATCCGGGCGCGGCTCGCCGACGCCTGCACGCGGCTCGGCACGACGCTCGCATTCGGCAATGGGCGCAGCTATGGCGACAGTTGCCTCGCGGCCACCGACCACGTGCTGCCGATGCGCGGCCTCGCACGCTTCATGAGCGCGGACTGGACGAGCGGCGTGGTGCGCGCCGAGGCGGGCATGACGCTCGGCGAGCTGCTTGCCGTCTGCCTGCCGCGCGGCTGGATGCTGCCGGTCACGCCCGGCACGCAGTTCGCGACGCTCGGCGGCGCCGTGGCCAATGACGTGCACGGCAAGAACCACCATGTGCGCGGCACCTTCGGGCGCCACGTGCGCCGCTTTTCGCTGCTGCGCTCGGACCGCCCGGCGCTCGAGTGCGCGCCCGACGAGGAAACCGCGCTCTTTCACGCGACGATTGGCGGCCTCGGGCTCACCGGCGTGATCGAATGGGTCGAGATTCAGCTGATGCCGGTGCGCTCGAGCCATATCGCGGTCTCGCGCATGCGCTATGCGAACCTGAACGAATTCCTCGCGCTCTCGCGCGGCCACGAGGCGACGCATGAATATGGCGTGGCCTGGGTGGACTGCCTCGCGCGCGGCCAATCGCTCGGGCGCGGCATCTACACCTGCGGCGACCACGCCCTGGACGGTGACCTCTCGCTGCCCGCGAAGCGCGCGCGCGCCGTGCCGTTCGTCTTGCCGCTCTCGCCCGTGAACCGCACGACAGTGCAGGCATTCAACGCGCTCTACTACCGGCGCCAGCGGCCCGGCATCGAACTCGCGCGCATGGATCCGGCGAGCTTCTTCTATCCGCTCGACAACATCCGCCACTGGAACCGCCTCTACGGACGGCGTGGCTTCCAGCAGCATCAATGCGTGATCCCCGATGCGAGCGCGCCCGACGCGCTGCGCGCGATCCTGCACACGATCGCCACGAGCGGCAGCGGCTCGTTTCTCGCGGTGCTCAAGCGCTGCGGCTCGCTCGTCTCGCCGGGCCTGCTTTCGTTTCCGATGGCGGGGGTCTCGCTCGCGCTCGATTTCCCGCAGGACGAGCGGCGCAACACGGCCCTCTTCGCGCGCCTGGACGCCATCGTGGCCGAATCGGGCGGGCGCCAATATCCGGCGAAAGATGCGCATATGAGCGGTGAACATTTCCGCGCGGCCTACCCCGCGTGGCAGGAACTCGAGCGGCATCGCGATCCCGCATTGATGTCGCGCTTCTGGAAGAGAACCACACAATCATGAAAAACATTCTGATCATTGGCGGCTCCTCCGCCATCGCCGGCGCGTGCGCGCGGCGCTGGGCAGCCAGCGGCGCGCGCCTCGTCCTCGCCGGCCGCCACCCGTTGCGGCTCGAAGCCGTCGCCCAGGACCTGCGCGTGCGCGGCGCCTTGGAAGTGCATACGCACGTGCTCGACATGAACGACCACGCGCAGCATCCGGCCCTGCTCGAGGCCTGCCGCGCGGCGCTCGGCACCATCGACGTCGTGCTGATCGCGCACGGCACGCTGTCCGACCAGGCCCTGTGCGAGCGCGACGTGGACGCCGCGCTGCACGAATTCTCGACCAATGCGCTCTCCACGATCGCGCTGCTCACGCTGCTCGCCGGCGTGTTCGAGGCGCAGCAAAGCGGCACCCTCGCCGTGATCTCGTCGGTGGCGGGCGACCGCGGGCGCGCCTCGAACTATGTCTATGGCGCCGCCAAGGCCGCCGTCACGACATTCTGCGAGGGCTTGCGGGCGCGGCTCTTCAAGGCGGGCGTGCGGGTGCTGACGATCAAGCCCGGCTTCGTCGATACGCCGATGACGGCGGGCCTCGCCCTGCCCGGCCCCCTCGTGGCCTCGCCCGAGCGCGTGGGCGCCGACATCGTGCGCGCCATCGCCCAGGGCAAGGACACGCTCTACACGCCGTGGTTCTGGAGCGCGATCATGCTCGTGATCCGCTCGCTGCCGCGCTTCGTGTTCAAGCGGGTGTCGCTATGAACGCGGTCGCCACTGGCCGCGTTTCGCTCGTGGCGTGGTATGCGCTGTTTGCGCTCATCTCGATGGCCGCGAACCTTGGTAGCCAGAAGATGACGTGGCTCGTCTATGACGGGCCGCTCTCGATCCCGCTTGCGGTGTGCATCGGCACGGGCGTGGGGCTGGTCGTCAAATACGCGCTCGACAAGGTGTGGATCTTCCGCTACGAGCACCGCAGCATCGCGCATGGCGTAGAGACGTTCACGCGCTACGTCGCCATGGGGCTCGCCACCACCGCGATTTTCTGGGCGATGGAGTTCGGCGCGCAGGCCCTGTTCCATTCCGAGCAAGCCCGCCTTGCCGGCGGCGCGCTCGGCCTTGTGCTCGGCTACCTCGCGAAATATCAGCTCGACAAGCGCTTCGTGTTCGCCTGAAGACGTGCCCAACGGCCAGGGCCTGTTCACGCTAATAACAGGCCCTAAGGTGCGCACGCATTCATCGGGAGAAACGTGCGCGCGCAAGCGGCGTGCGTTGGCGAACAGAACCGCGCGGGATGCCGCCCTACGATTGTTCCCTGATGTTCAAGGATCGTGCGCCGTTCGTGTATCCGCACTTGCCGCGCGCACTGCAATGCAGTCACGAGGCACGCCATGTCAAATCCGACTATTCCGCTATGCGTGGACCTGGACGGCACGCTCGCCCGGACCGACTTCCTGCTCGAGAGCTTCTTCGTGCTGCTCAAACAGAGCCCGCTGTCGATATTCCTCTGCTTTTACTGGCTGCTGCGCGGCAAGGCCTATTTGAAGGATCAGATCGCGCTGCGCGTCACGCTCGACGTTGGCGTGCTGCCCTATAACCGGCAGCTCGTCGATTATCTGCGCGACGCGCGCTCGGCGGGCCGCCCGCTTTATCTGTGCACGGCCTCCAACCAGCGCTTCGCCAGCCAGGTGGCGGCGCACTTCGGCCTGTTCAGCGGCGTGCTCGCGAGCAACGCATGCATGAACCTGCGCGGCAAGCACAAGGCCGACGCGCTCGTCGAACAGTTCGGCGATCACGGCTTCGACTACTGCGGTGACGCGCGCGCCGACGTGCCCGTGTGGAGTCGCGCGCGCCAGGCGATCGTGGTCGGCGATCGCCAGGTGGCCGAGGCCGCGCGCAAGGTCAACGCCGAAATCGTCTTCTTCGAGGAAAAGCGCCGGATGCTGCCGCTCGTGCTCAAGGAAATGCGGGTGCACCAGTGGGTCAAGAACGTGCTGATTTTCGTGCCGCTGCTGACCGCGCACCGCTTCAACGACCTGCAGGCGGTGATCTCGGCCTGCATTGCGTTCGCGTCGTTCAGCGTGAGCGCTTCGTCGGTTTACCTGCTCAACGACATGCTCGATCTTGACGCCGACCGCCGTCATGCACGCAAGTGCAGCCGGCCGTTCGCTTCGGGCAAGCTGCCGCTGTCGCTCGGCATCGTGTTGACGATCGCCTTGCTTGGCGCGGGGCTCGCGCTTGCCACGCTGCTGCCCTGGGAATTTGGTGCGGTGCTTGTTGCCTATATGGCTGCGACCGTCGCCTATTCGTTCGTGCTCAAGCGGCTCACGCTCATTGACGTCTTTACGCTTGCCTGTCTCTATACGGTGCGTGTGATCGCGGGGGGCGAGTGCGCGAATATCGAGCTTTCGTACTGGTTGATACTCTTTAGTGTGCCGATCTTTCTTAGCCTCGCGATGCTCAAGCGCTATGTCGAGCTCGATGCGATGCTCCAGCAGGGCAAGACCGAAGCGGCAGGACGCGGGTATATCACGCAGGATATGTCGATACTGCGCTCGTTTGGCACCGCGGCCGCCTACCTCTCGGTGCTCGTGCTCGCGCTTTATCTGAATTCGCCGGAGCTTGAGTTGCTGTATCGGCATCCGAAGATGCTTTGGGCTGTGTTTGCGCTTACGCTCTATTGGGTGAGCCGGATGTGGATGCTGGCGTTCCGGGGGCAGATGCATGACGATCCGATCGTCTTTACGTTCAAGGATCGCGCTAGCTGCGCGGTTATCGGGTTGTGTGGTGTGTTTATGGTGCTGGCGATTTGATCAGGCTTTACCTGCGGCGGGGCGTTTTTTATGCCGCAGGTCCTGGGGCGTTGGCCTTAACTTGTATTCGCGGC
>NZ_BAYD01000021.1 GCF_000685075.1 Paraburkholderia oxyphila NBRC 105797 | reverse complement strand
TAGATATCTCATAAATAAACCTCGCCCTCGAACAGTGTTCCTTCTTGTGAGAGATCAAGGAGACGGGCCACGAAGCTGCTTGACTGCGTCAGAGCGGCACTGCGCGTTGATTGAGCAAGAAAAAGCCGCCGTGCGAACACGGCGGCTTCCCGGTACAACATCGGCCAAGTGCGCTCAATGACCGCGGAAGAGGTTCATGATGTCCTCCTTCTCCTTGGCGTTGACCTGCTCGGGCGCCGGAGCCTGATCGCCGCCCGCACCCGAGGCGCCGCTCGCCTGGGCGTCCAGCGCGGCCTGGCTGATGCCCACCGTCGAAACGAAGCCGCGGCCAGGCGTGGCGTCGGCGTAGTAAAGTTCGTCGCCGAGCGTGACGACGCCATCGGGCATCGGCATCTTGTACTCGGGCACGCCGCTGAGCGCCTTTTGCATGTATTCGATCCACACGGGCAGCGCGAGGCCGCCGCCGGTCTCCTTGTCGCCGAGGCTGCGCGGATTGTCGTAGCCAATCCACGCAATGGCCGCGAGCGTGTGCTGATAGCCCGCGAACCAGGCGTCGCGCGAGTCGTTGGTCGTGCCGGTCTTGCCGCCGAGGTCGGTGCGCTTCAGAGCGTTCGATTTCGCGCCCGTGCCGCGCTGCGCGACGCTCTGCAGCAGGCTGTTCATGATGTACGCATTGCGCGGGTCGATCGCGCGCGGCGCGTTCTGCGCCGCCACGAGCGGCTGCGCCTGCGCGACCACCATGCCGCGCTGATCGGTGACTTCGGCGATCAGATACGGATTCACGCGATAGCCGCCGTTGGCAAATACGGCATAGCCGCCCGCCATTTGCAGCGGCGTGACGAGACCCGCGCCGAGCGCCATTGGCAGATAGGCCGGATGGCGGTCCGCATCGAAACCGAAGTGCGTGATGTATTGCTGCGCGTACTTCGTGCCGATGTGGTTGAGGATGCGGATCGACACGAGGTTCTTCGACTTCATGAGCGCGGTGCGCATGGTCATCGGCCCGTCGAAGCCGCCGCCATAGTTCTTCGGCTCCCACGCCTGGCCGCCCGTTTCCGCGGCGCTGAAGAAGAGCGGCGCATCGTTGATGATGGTGGCCGGCCCGAGGCCCTTGTCGAGCGAGGCCGAGTAGATGAACGGCTTGAAGCTCGAGCCCGGCTGGCGCCACGCTTGCGTGACGTGGTTGAACTTGTTCTTGTTGAAGTCGAAACCGCCCACCAGCGCGCGGATGGCGCCGTCCTGCGGCACGATCGAGACGAACGCCCCTTCGATTTGCGGCAATTGCGTGATCGACCATGCGCCGGCGCTGTTTCCTGAGCCGTTGCCGGCGCTGTTTCCGGAACCATTGCGCATGACGCGGATGATCGCGCCCGGCCGGATCCGCTGGCTCGGCTGCGCGCGCGCGGAGAGGTTGTATTGCGCGAAGCGCAGGCCGTCGCCGGTGATGGTGGCGGTGTTGCCGTCCATGAAGGTGGCCTGCACCTCCTTGGGGCTCGCCGACGTGACCACGGCCGCGACGAGCTCGCCGTTGTCGGGGTGCTCGAGCAGGGCGTCGTCGATAGCCTGCTCGCGGTCGTCGGCGTCGTCGGGCAAGTCGATGAACGCCTCGGGCCCGCGGTAGCCGTGGCGCCGCTCGTAGTCCATCAATCCCTTGCGCAGCGCGCGATAGGCGACGTCCTGATCGGCCGAATCGATGGTCGTGACCACGTTCAGGCCGCGCGTGTACGCCTCTTCGTGATACTGGGCGTACATCATCTGGCGCACCATTTCCGCCACGTACTCGGCGTGCACGCTGAATTCCTTGCCCGCGCCCTTGACGACGAGCGGCTGCTGCGCGGCCTCGTCGTATTGCTGCTGGGTGATGTAGTGCAGCTCGAGCATGCGCTCGAGGATGTACTCCTGACGCACCTTGGCGCGCTTCGGATTGACGACCGGGTTATACGCCGAGGGCGCCTTGGGCAGGCCCGCGAGCATCGCGCATTCGGCGAGCGTGAGATCTTTCAGATCCTTTCCGAAGTACACGCGCGCCGCGCTTGCGAAGCCGTAGGCGCGCTGCCCCAGATAGATCTGATTCATGTACACCTCGAGAATCTGATCCTTGGAGAGCTTCGACTCGATCTTGTAGGCGAGCAGCATCTCGTAAATCTTGCGCGTGTAGGTCTTCTCGCTCGACAGGAAGAAGTTGCGCGCCACCTGCATGGTGATGGTGCTCGCGCCCTGCGAGGCATGGCCATTGGTGAGCGCGACGAAGCCCGCGCGCGCGATGCCCGTGAGATCGACGCCGCCGTGCTCGTAGAAGCGCGCGTCCTCGATCGCGAGGATCGCCTTCTTGAGGTTCTCGGGCACGTCCTGGATATGGACGATGTCGCGCCGCTCCTCGCCGAATTCGCCGATCAGCACATGGTCGCGCGTGTAGATGCGCAGCGGCACCTTCGGGCGATAGTCGGTGAGCGCGTCGAGCGAGGGCAGGTTCGGCGTGGCGACGATGAGCGCATAGCCGAGCACGAGCACCATGCAGGCAGCGGCGCCTCCAATCAGACCGAAAAAGCCGATGAGCAGCTTGAGCCACCACGGCCGCTTGCGCTTGGGCGGCGCGGGCGGCGTGGGCGGCGGAACAGACGAGGGAGGCTGAGCTTCTTGCATACGGACACCGGAAAAACAGTCCCGCGATTATAGCCGCCCGCCCTGGTGCGCTTTCGGAATGCTTACGTCTGGTGCGTGGTGAGGCTGGGTGGCGGCGGGGCGGTGGTGTCGGCGGAACGGCCTGGACGCATAGACGCACTCTAGCCCTGTCTCGAAGGCGCGAGAAGATCGGCGAAGGCCCGCCACGCGTGGATTGGCCATCCGGATGAGTGTGCGCGGCACGCGCCGCTTCGCACAATTTCCCCCTGAGCGCGCCGCGAATGGTTCGCGGCGCGACGCACAAGGGAGGAATCCGATGAGCTTGCTCAATCCGTTGTTGCTGGGTGCGCGCCGTTTTGGCGCGGGCATCGACGTGGGGGCGCGCGGCGTCACGCTGGTGGTCCTGAGTCAGCGGCTGTTCGGCGGCGGCCCGCTGCGCATCGAATGGCTGGGGCGTGTGCCGCTCGCGCGCGAGGTGCTCTCGGGCGCGGAGATCGTCGACCGGCCGGCGCTGGTGGGCGCGTTGCAGGAGGTGTTCGGCGCGCTGCCGCCCGCCTGCGCTCAGGCCTCGTTGCGTTGCGCGATGGCGCTGCCCTCGGGCGCGACGCTGCTTGCATCGGTGCCGCTCGCGCGGCTGGCGCCGGCGCCTGCGGGGGCAGCCGCGCGGAAGGTGGACGCATCGGGCCTCTATACGGAGCTCGAGCCGCTCGTGCTGGCCGAGGCGGAGCGCGTGTCCGGCATCGAGCGCACCGAGCTCGCCGTGGACTGGCGCGTCGGCCCGCTTGGGCTCGAGTGCGGCGTAGCGTCCGTGCACGACGCGCAGGTCATGATCGCGGCGACGGCGCGCGCCCACCTGGAGGCACGCATCGAATGCGCCGCAATGGCGGGCGTCGCGTTGTGCGCGGTGGACGACGAGGCGTACGCCGCGCTGCGGGCGATGCGCCACGCCGCGGCGTTCGAACTGCCGCCGCACGAGGCTTGGGTGGCGCTGTGGATCGGCGTGGATGGCGTGCACGGCTGGTTCGTCGCCGAGGAGTCGGTCGTGCGGACGATGCGCTTTCCGGCGCTCGAGCATGTGGATCTCGTCGAGGCCTTGCGCGATCTGACGCAGGCCGAGGAGGCGGGCTGCGCTTTCGTGGCCGGCGACCTTGCCATGCTGCACGGCGTGCATTTTTCGCTCGCCGATATCGGCGATGTGCTCGGCTGTCCCGTGCTGCCGTTCGAATGCGGACCGCTCGCCGACGCCGATCGGCCGCTCGACGCCACTCTGCTGAACGACCCGTCGTGCGCCGTCGCGTTCGGCCTCGCCATGCGCGGGGTGGGCGAATGAGCGCGGGGGCGGGCAGCGGGCACGCGGCGCCGGTTGGTGCGCGCAATGGCGGGGCCGTCGTGCCGGGATCGGGGATTGGCGGATTCAATTTCCTGCCATGGCGGCAGGGCGCGCTGCGGCGCCTGCGCAGACGCCGCGCACTCGAATGGCTGGCGGCGCTGATGGTGGGCGGCGCATGTGGCAGTGCCGCGGCGGGATGGCAACTGCTCGAGCGCACCCGTGCGGAGGCGGCCCGCGAGGCGGTGGAGCGACAGCTCGCGCGTCTCGATGCACCGCTGACGCTGGCGCGCAAGCTCGCACGCGAAGCCGACGAGCGGCGCGCCGCGCGCGCCGAGGCGCAGCAGCGGGCGAGGCCGCTCACGCACGTTTTTGCGCTCATCGAGGCGTTGTCGCAGGCGCGCACGGCGGGCGTTGTGCTCGAGCAGCTTGCGCAGCGCGCCGAAGAAACCGAGCTGCAGGCGAGCGCGGCCGACGAAGCCGCGGCGGCCGCGTGGCTTGCACGCCTGCACGCGCTCCCCGGGATCGCGGCGGTCAACGTGCGCGAACTGAAGCGTGCACAGGAGGGTGCGCTCGCGCGTGAGCGCACGGGACGTGGCGCGCCGATCCGGGTGGCGGTGCGGCTCGCGTGGCAGGGCGCGGCGGCAGACGCAGGCGGCGCAACGCGTGGGGTGGGTGCGAAGGGGGCGAAATGAATGCAGTCATTGGGATACGCGCCCGTCCTGTTGGACGCTCACGCGCGCTTGGTCTTGTGTCCGAACTCCTGCGCGGCTGGCTGCCGTTGCACGCGTGGAGCGGCCGGCGGCGTGCCGCCGCTGCCATGGCGCTTGGCGCACTAGCCGCAGGACTGACGGGCGGCACCTGCGTGGCTCTCGATCTCGGTGGCGGGCTGGCGGCGCAAGCCGCGCTGGCCGATGCCAAAGCGCGGCTCGTGGGCGCGCGACAAACGCTGGCGCGTTTGCCTGCCCTGCAGCGCGACGCGCAGGACTGGCCGCAGCGCGTGCGCGACGGCAGCGCCGCCGGTGATATCCGCAGCGTGTCGGAACTCGCGGCGCAGGCCGGGCTGGTGCTGATCGCACTGGAGCCGGCGGCTTCGGGCGGTGCCGGGGCACAGGCGCTTCGCACAACGAAGCTGGTTGCTTCGGGCAGCTTCGGACAGCTGCGTGCTTTCCTCGAAGGACTCGCGGCGCTGCCCGAGCTTGCCGTGCCTGCGGAGCTCACGGTCCGGCGCAGCGGCGGGAGTCTGGCGGTCTCGGCCATGCTGCAGGTGTTCGACGGACTGCCCGCTGTCGCCATTGCGCGCAGCGACGAAGAAGGCGGCGCGCTGGCGGATCCGTTCGCAAGCCGCTTCGCTGGAGCCCAAGGTGCCGTGGGGGCTCCGGGCGGTGCTGCGATGCGCCTCGCCGGCATGCTGGTGGAGCGCGGCCGGGCCGTTGCCCTTGTCGAGACCGCCGAAGGCACGGTGGCCGTGCAGGCCGGTGCCACGCTTGGCGGCGGGCGCGTGTCGAGCGTGGATCCGGCGCGCGTTGTGCTCGCGCTCGACGGCGCGACGCACACTCTGGGCTGGGCGGAGGACGCCAAATGAAATTCGGACAATCGGCGCGTTTGGGCGCGGGCTTGTCGTGGCGTGCGCATTCCGTTCGTCGCATGACCCACTTGCTCATTTGCGTGCTCGTATTGATCGCGCAGGCCACTGGGGTCACGCCCGTAGCACGCTGCGCCGTGCCGCCGTCGCTGCCGGCGTGGCGCCAGGCCGCCGTGCCGGTTGCGCGTTACGAGGCGCCGCCGCTGCCGCCAGGCGGAGCGGGCGGGGAGACCGATGCGCCGTCTGGCTGGGTTGCGAATCCGTTCATGCCTGCAAACGGCGCGGAGGCCGCCTCGCTGCCGGGCGCGGCCGAGGGGGAGGGCGTCGATCCGGCGGCGTCGCGCGCGGGGCCAACGCCTGTGCTGGCACCAGCGCCAGCAGCCGGCGCCGCCGCGCCCGATGCGACTCCACCGCTTGAAGGGCCGCCCGTGCCGCTGCGCGCGCCTGCGCGTCTGAGTGACGCAGCGCCGGACGATGACGGCCTGCCGCCCGACCGCCCGATCTCGCTCAATTTCCAGCGCGCCGAGCTATCGGCCGTGCTGCACGCGTTCGCGCAATTCACGAAGCTGAACATCGTCGCGAGCGAGCGCGTGCGTGGCCAGGTCACGCTGCGCCTCGACCGCGTGCCGTGGCGCGCGGCATTCGACCTGCTGCTAGTATCGAACGGTCTCGCCATGGAGCGCACCGGCCGCGTACTCTGGGTCGCGCCTGCGGCGGACCTTGCTGCGCGCGAGCGCCAATTGTTCGAAGCGCACGCGCGCGCCGCCGAGCTGGAGCCGCTCGCGAGCCGGGCGTTTGAACTCCAGTACGCGCGTGCCGAAGACTTGCGCCGGATCCTGACCGGTTCCGGCACGCAGCGCGCGCTTTCGAAGCGCGGCGCCGCTGTCGCGGACGCGCGCACGAATCTGCTGTTCGTCACCGATTTGCCGGCGCGCCTGGATCAGATTGCCGAGCTCATCCGGCGGCTCGATGCGCCCGCGCGCCAGGTGCTGATCGAGGCGCGCATCGTCGAAGGGGATGAAGGCTTGTCGCGCGAACTGGGCGTGCGGCTCGGCCTCTATCCGACCGACCCCGACGGCGTTGCGCGTGGCCTGCACGGCAGTACGGCTGGCACGGTCTACGACTTGCCGGCGGGGCCGCTCTCCGGCTTCGACGCCGCACAGCTCGGCCTCACGCTGCTGGCGGCACGCGCGACACGCCTGCTCGATGTCGAGTTGAGCGCACTGGAAGCCGAGGGGCGCGGGCGGGTGGTGTCGAGTCCGCGCGTCGTGACGGCGGACCGCACCAAGGCCATCGTCGAGCAGGGCACCGAGCTGCCGTATCAGGCCAAGGTCGGGCAGGGCGTCTCGGGCGTGCAATTTCGCCGCGCCACGCTCAAGCTGGAGGTCGAGCCGCAGATCACGCCCGACGGCCGCGTGATCCTCGACCTCGACGTGGCCAAGGACAGCGTGGGCGAGCAAACCGCCGCGGGGCCGGCGATCCACACCAAGCATGTGCAGACGCGCGTGGAGATCGAGGACGGCGGCACGGTCTCGATCGGGGGCATCGACGCGACCGACGACCGGGACGATGTGACGCGCGTGCCGCTCCTGGGCAAAATACCGTTTTTGGGCGCGCTTTTTTCGCATCGCGCCCACCGCGACAGACGCAGCGAGCTCGTGGTGTTCATCACGCCGCGCGTGGTCAGCGCGGACTAGATGAGGGGCGCGGGCAGAGGTTGCACGCGAGACTCATGGTTTGGCCCCTAATCTGCGCCGTGCCGCGCGGCCCCCTGAAAAGGGCCGGAGCGCGGGCGCCGCAGGCTCGACAACGCCGCCGCTTTGCCAGTAAGCTGCGGCACCAACCTTTCGTAGGAAACGCTGCAAGTGCGGGACGCAAACGCCAATGTATTTTTCGTAGGGCTCATGGGCGCCGGCAAGACGACCGTGGGCCGGGCGGTCGCGCGCCGGCTTGAGCGTCCGTTTTTCGACTCCGATCACGAGATCGAGGCGCGCACGGGCGCGCGCATTCCGGTGATCTTCGAACTGGAAGGCGAGGCGGGCTTTCGCGAGCGCGAAGCGCAGATGATCGACGAACTCAGCGCGCGCGAGGGCATCGTGCTCGCGACGGGCGGTGGCGCCGTGCTGCGGCCCGAGAACCGCGCGGCGCTCAAGGAGCGCGGCTTCGTCGTCTATCTGCGCGCGCATCCGCACGATCTGTGGCTGCGCACGCGGCGCGACAAGAACCGGCCGCTCCTGCAGACCGAAGACCCCAAGGGGCGCCTCGAAGCGCTCTATGAGCAACGCGATCCGCTTTATCGCGAGGTCGCCGATTTCGTGATCGAGACCGGCCGGCCATCGGTGAACGGCCTCGTCAACATGGTGCTGATGCAGCTCGACATGGCCGGCGTCGCTCGAACCCCGGCACGCGAGTAGGGTGCTCCTGCACGCGCCACCCATCCTGAACGAATGCCTCGCATGATTACCGTCAACGTCGAACTGGGCGACCGCGCCTACCCCATCCACATCGGTACCGACCTGATTGGCCAGACGGCGCTGTTCGCGCCGCATATTGCCGGCAAGTCGGTCACCATCGTCACCAATACCGTCGTCGAGCCGCTCTATGGCGAGAAGCTGCGCGCCGCGCTCGCGCCGCTCGGCAAGGACGTGCATACGGTCGTGCTGCCCGATGGCGAGGCGTACAAGAACTGGGAAACGCTCAATCTGATCTTCGACGCGCTGCTCGGCGCGCGCGCCGACCGCAAGACCACGCTGATCGCGCTGGGCGGCGGCGTGACCGGCGACATGACGGGGTTCGCCGCAGCCTGCTATATGCGCGGCGTGCCGTTCATCCAGGTGCCCACGACGCTGCTCTCGCAGGTCGATTCGTCGGTGGGCGGCAAGACGGGCATCAACCACCCGCTCGGCAAGAACATGATCGGCGCGTTCTATCAGCCGCAGGCCGTGATCGCGGACATCGGCGCGCTCTCCACGCTGCCGCCGCGCGAGTTGGCGGCGGGCGTCGCCGAAGTCATCAAGACGGGCGCGATCGCCGACGCCGAATTCTTCGAGTGGATCGAGGCGAACGTCGAGGCGCTCAACCGCTGCGAGCCCGAGGCGCTCGCGCACGCGGTGAAGCGCTCGTGCGAGATCAAGGCTTCGGTGGTGGCCGCCGACGAGCGCGAAGGCGGTCTGCGCGCGATCCTGAACTTTGGCCACACCTTCGGTCACGCGATTGAAGCCGGTCTCGGCTATGGTGAATGGCTGCACGGCGAGGCCGTGGGCTGCGGCATGGTGATGGCGGCCGATCTCTCGGTGCGGCTCGGCATGCTCGACGAAGCCTCGCGGGAGCGGCTCGTGCGCGTGGTGAAGGCGGCGAAGCTGCCCGTCGAGGCGCCTGCGCTCGGCGCCGGGCGCTACGTGGAGCTCATGCAGGTCGACAAGAAAGCCGAAGGCGGCGCGATCAAGTTCATCCTGCTCGAGCGCTTCGGGCAGACGCATATCGGTCGCGCGCCCGATGAAGCCGTGCAGGCGACGCTCGCCGCCACCGTGAAGGCCTGAATCCGGCGGTTCGAATCGCTGGCTGAATCGTGGCCTGAACCCGGGACCTGAACGAGCGCGGCCTGCGCCCACGAGGCAGTGGCCGCCCCCATTGAGATCTTTGCGGAGGAACCGTTGAGCGACACCCGCAGCGACATTCGAGGCGACGCCCAGACGCCGCGCATGAGCGCGACGCTTGCCGCGTTCGACGCGGGGCTCGCGCCTTACGCGGCGCATGCCTCGCAAACGCGCGGCCGTCGCTTCGCCGAGCCGCCGCCCGCCGCGCGCAGCGAATTTCAGCGCGACCGCGACCGCATCGTCCATTCCACGGCCTTCCGCCGGCTCGAATACAAGACCCAGGTGTTCGTGAACCACGAAGGCGATCTCTTTCGCACACGGCTCACGCACAGCCTCGAAGTCGCACAGATCGCGCGCTCGGTCGCCCGCAATCTGCGCGTGAACGAGGATCTCGTCGAGGCCATCTCGCTCGCGCACGATCTCGGCCATACGCCGTTCGGCCATGCGGGCCAGGACGCGCTCAACGAATGCATGCGCGAGCATGGAGGCTTCGAGCACAATCTGCAGAGTCTCGCCGTCGTCGACGAGCTCGAGGAGCATTACGGCGCGTTCGACGGCCTGAACCTGTGCTTCGAGACGCGCGAAGGCATCCTCAAGCACTGCTCGCGTGAGCACGCGCGACGTCTGGGCGACCTGGGCGAGCGCTTCCTGCTCGGGCGACAGCCCTCGCTCGAGGCGCAGATCGCCAACATCGCCGACGAAATCGCCTACAACAACCACGACGTGGACGACGGCTTGCGTTCGGGGCTCCTCACCATCGAGCAGCTCGCCGAGGTCGAGCTCTGGCAGGCGCATTACGAAGCCGCGCGCGCCGAGTATCCGCACATCGAAGGGCGGCGACTCGTACACGAGACCGTGCGGCGCATCATCAACACGCTGATCGTCGACCTGATCGAGGAGACGAGCCGCAATCTCGCGAGGCACGCGCCGCAGTCTCTCGACGACGTGCGCGCTGCGCCCCCCATCGTCGCGCACAGCGAGGGTGTGGCGGAGCAGGCCGCTGCCCTCAAGCGGTTTTTGTACCGGAATCTGTACCGGCATTACCGCGTGATGCGTATGGCGAACAAGGCGCGGCGCGTCGTGAAGGGGCTCTTCGAGGCGTTTTCCGACGATCCGCGTTTGTTGCCCCCGGCTTACCAGACGCCCGACGAAGCCTCGCAGCCTCGCCAGATCGCGCATTACATCGCTGGCATGACCGATCGCTACGCGCTCAAGGAGTACCGGCGCCTGTTCGTCGTCTCGGACGATGTTTGAGGCAACCGCGTCTGGACCGACCGTGTCTGGGCCGACCGCGTCCAGGCCGACCGCGTCTGGACCGACCGTGTCCAAAACCGCCGCGTGCAGCGCTGCGCGAATCCCCTCTCTGGAGTCCAAACCATGAAGAACTGGCCGTATCCGCGCGTTGCCGCGCACCGCGGCGGCGGCACGCTTGCGCCCGAGAATACGCTGGCGGCCCTGTGCGTCGGCGCCGGCTTCGGGCACACGATGGTGGAGTTCGACGCCAAGCTCTCGGCCGACAACGTCGCGTTCCTGCTGCACGACGACACCGTCGAGCGCACTTCGAACGGACGTGGCGCGGCGGCGCAACTGCGCTACGCCCAGATTGCGGCGTTCGATGCGGGCAGCTGGTGCGATCCGCGCTTCGAAGGCGAGCACATGCCGACGCTTGCCGAGGCGGCGCAGTGCTGCCGCGAGGAAGGGCTGGCGGCGAACGTGGAGATCAAGCCGTGCCCGGGGCGGGAAGTGGAAACGGGCCGCATCGTCGGCGCGGAGACGGCGCGGCTGTGGCTGGATCAGGCGCCGCCGCCGCTGCTTTCCTCGTTCTCGTTCGAGGCGCTTGCGGCGGCGCGCGAAGCCGCGCCGGATCTGCCGCGCGGCCTGCTGTTCGAGCGCGTGCCCGATGACTGGCGCGAGCAGACAGCCGCGCTCGGGTGCGTTTCGCTGCATGCGAGCCATCGGCATCTGGACGAGGCGCTCGTTCGCAGCATCAAGGAAGCCGGCCTGTTCATTCTCGCCTACACGGTGAACGACCTCGAACGCGCGCGCCTGCTCGCGAGTTGGGGCGTGGATACCCTCTGCACCGACCGCATCGACCTGATCGGGCCGCACGCGCTGGACGGCTAGCGCGGCTTCAGGCCCGCGTCAGGGCCTTCTTGGGCGACCGGCTCAGGGGCGCGGAGTGCGCTAGCCCATCCATCGATGCAGACAGACAAATGGGCGGGCCGAGTCGCCAGATACGGCCTTAGCGCAGGCGCGAGAGAATCGCGCCTGTGACCAGCGCGACGCCGCCTACGATCGCGATCGCTTGCCACGGATTCGCGTGCACGTAGTCGTCGGCCTGGGTCATGGCCGCGTCGGCGCGATCGCGCGTGGCGGCGCGCGCGACTTCGAGGCGTTCGCGCGCGGAGTCGAGGCGCTTGCGAATGTCGGCGCGCAACACCGCGGCGTCGGCTTGCGTGCCTTCGCTCAGCGTGGTTTCCAGTTCGGCGAGCAAATCCCGCAGTTCTTCGGCGATGTCGGCGGCTGCGCTGCGGCCGCGGCGCGCAATGCGCCGCGCGTGGCGGCCCGTGCGCGTCCAGGATTCTCCGATGGCGTCTCGCGTATTCGGAAATGCGCTCATGAATGGCTCCGTTAGTGAAAACACAGGTAAAGGGCTCGCGGCGCCCGCGCAAAAAAAGCGGGACAGGCGAGGACAGGAGTTCGAGTATTGCGCATTTCGGGTGCCCGGCGCGCCAAGGTGCGCAGGCGAAATTTCGCCCGGACCATGCTGGCGAGGCCTGTCCGGCGGGGCGAGCCCGACGGGGTTCCGCGGCCGGTGGGCGGCCGCTGAGCGGCGCTTGGGCGGCACTTGGGCGGCAAATAAACGCGCCTTGTTTGCGACAAATGATTACGGGGACAGCACGGATTTTCCGAGAGGCATAGAATCAAGAAAAGCCAATAGGGATGTCAGAGGCAGTCGCCGTTGAGGTAGGAGCAGGTGGGGCGGCGAGAGGCGCCGCTCTCCGTCGGGCGCCGCGAACGCGGGACGGAGAGCTGGGCCGAGGAAGGCTGAGGCGGGTTGCTGCGAAGTTGCTGTGCAGTTGCTGTGAAGCGCGCTGGCGCTCAGAACATGTAGCCGACCTTCAGGTAGGTGACGAGCGGGTTCAGGTGAATCTTGGCTTCGGAGCGCCGCTCGGTGTTCAACTGGTTGTTGACCGTGGTGTCGAACGTGGCGGTCACGCTGATCGGGATATACGAGAGCGAGAAGCCGGCGAACCAGTGCTTCGTGAAGTTGTAGTTGAAGCCCACATTAAATACGGGCGCCCAGGAACGATCCGTCGAAACACTGGTCGGACCCCCAAGTACGCCTTGCTCGAATGAGGAGTTCGTGATGTGCGCGTCGGTGAACCAGGCGTAGGTGAAACCGATACCGGCGTAGGGACGGAATTTTGCGTCAGGCTTGTTGAAGTAGTACTTGAGCAACAGTGCCGGGCTCCACAGGCGTGCTTCGCCAACCTTGCCGAACTGGCTGAAGCTGCCGTCGCCGGAAAGATCGAACTTCGGCGGGATACCCAGTTCGGCTTCGGTTGCGATGTTGTCGGTAATGAAGTAGCCGAGGGAGAGGCCTACGGTGTCGGACGAACCGACACTGGCACCCGTGTTCGGAATGGCGAGATTAACGGGTGTGCCGCCTGCGCTGATGATCTTGAGCGGATCGCTGCTGTCCTGCGGCATGAATCGGAACCACCCCGTTGTAACGTAGAAGGTGTTGGCTGTTTGCGCGTAAGCCCCCGACATGCAGGCGAGCGCGGCGGTCGCTGCCAGCGCCTGTTTTAATTTCATATATGTGCTCCTCCATTAAAGGCCCGCTCATTATGAACACAACGTTTGCAACAAACCATAGACGACCGCTAGAGCTTTTTCCCTAAGCGCCGCGAGCTTTCCGCTCGAGCCGTCATGCCCGTGAGAACAAGGGCTGGCGCGGCCTGGCGGGCATGCGGGTATTTACTAACGTACCAGGAAAATCGAGCATGGCACGGCTTGCACGTCTTTATGTTCCCGACCAGCCGCAGCATGTGATTCTGCGCGGACTGGACCAGCAGCCCGCTTTCGTCGACGACCAGGATTACGAACTGTTCATCGACTGCCTGAAGGCGGCGGCGCGCGATCATCATCTGGCGGTTCATGCGTGGGTCTTGATGCCCGGCGCGGTGCAACTGCTCGTCACGCCCTCTGACGAATCGAGCCTTCCCAAGGCGATGCAGGCGGTCGGCAGACGCTATGTGGCGCATTTCAACCGCCGCTACGCGCGGCGCGGCACGCTCTGGGAGGGGCGTTATCGCGCCACGGTCATCGAGGGCGAGCGCTTCTTCCTGCTGGCGAGCCGCGTCGTCGAGCTTGCGCCGGTGCGCAATCACCTCGTGGCGGCGGCCGAAGATTACCGATGGTCGAGTTATCGGCATCACATCGGGCTGACTGTAGATAGCCTCATTACCGATCACCCGCTTTACTGGGCGCTCGGCAACACGCCGTTCGAGCGCCAGCGCGCCTATCGCGAGCTTTGCGAGCAGCCGTTCGACGAACGCGAAACGACTCAGCTCATGCAGGCCACCCTCAAGGGCTGGGTGCTGGGCAGCGACACCTACCGTGAGTGGGCTTCGCGCACGGCGAACCGGCGCGTCTCGCCGCTGCCGCGCGGGCGGCCGCGCAAGGTGCGCGAAGCGCCCGCGGCGGCAGGTGCACCGGGTGCACCTGGCGTTAGTGCGCTCGGCGCGGCAGCGACCGCCGCTGCGAGCGGCAGCGCGGCTGCACAGAGCGCGCCCCATGCCGGCAATCAATCGAGCCCTAATTATCCGCCACCGGCGGGTGCACCATCCGGTGCGCACGCGGGAAGTCATGCCGGCGCCCATGCGGATAGTGGTACCGGCGCAACGCCAGGTACAAATCCGGGTGGCACGGGGGGGCATTCGTCGGGCTCGACATCATCCGGTTCGAGTGGCGGCGCCAGTTCGTCGCCGGTGCATCAGGAGCACAAGCCCGGTACTGGAACGCATTAATCGGCTTCCAGATCAAGGGTTTAGGCGAGGAAACGGCATCTTCGGATGCCGTTTTATTTTGCCCCAATACGATGCGACCCTAGTAAAATTGCTGTGCGATGCACCATCATGAAAATTGGGGTCTAACCATGCGAATTTATTTGCCAGGTGCTTGATTCGTCGCGTATATTCGCCTTTCGGCTCTCCTGGACGCACAACGCGGGAAGCCAGCATCGCCCGCGCAACGCCGTACAGCGGTCACGCAAGCGGCGGGAAACTAAAAAAGTACGGAATCAACGGCCATCCTCTGGCCATTCTTGGACGGTGTCCCCATGAACGATCACCTGCAGCGCGCCGCGGTGCCCGCCGCGCAAGGTCTGTATGACCCGCAAAACGAACACGACGCCTGTGGCGTCGGCTTCGTCGCCCATATCAAGGGCAAGAAGAGCCACGAAATCATTCAGCAAGGCCTGAAGATTCTCGAGAACCTCGACCACCGGGGCGCCGTGGGCGCCGATCCGCTGATGGGCGACGGCGCGGGCATCCTGATCCAGATTCCGGACGCGTTCTACCGCGAAGAGATGGCCAAGCAGGGCGTGACGCTGCCGCCGTTCGGCGAGTACGGCGTCGGCATGATCTTCCTGCCGAAGGAACACGCCTCGCGTCTCGCGTGTGAGCAGGAGCTCGAGCGCACGGTGCGCGCCGAAGGCCAGGTCGTGCTGGGCTGGCGCGATGTGCCGGTCGATCACACCATGCCGATTTCGCCCACGGTGAAGGCGAGCGAGCCGCTGATCCGCCAGATTTTCATCGGCCGAGGCAAGGACGTGATGGTTACGGACGCGCTGGAGCGCAAGCTGTACATCATCCGCAAGACCGCGAGCCACCGCATCCAGGCGCTCAAGCTCAAGCACGGCAAGGAATACTTCGTGCCGTCGTGCTCGGCGCGCACGGTCGTCTACAAGGGTCTGCTGCTGGCGGGTCAGGTCGGCGTGTACTACCGCGACCTGCAGGACGAGCGCGTGGTGTCGGCACTGGCGCTCGTGCACCAGCGCTTCTCCACGAACACCTTCCCGGCGTGGGAACTGGCTCACCCGTACCGCATGATCGCCCACAACGGTGAAATCAACACCGTGAAGGGCAACGTGAACTGGCTGAACGCCCGTACCGGAGCGATCGCCTCGCACGTGCTGGGTGACGACCTGCCCAAGCTGTGGCCGTTGATCTACCCGGGCCAGTCCGACACCGCATCGTTCGACAACTGCCTCGAACTGCTGGTGATGGCAGGCTATCCGCTCGTCCACGCGATGATGATGATGATCCCGGAAGCCTGGGAACAGCACACGCTGATGGACGAGAACCGCAAGGCGTTCTACGAATATCACGCTGCGATGATGGAGCCGTGGGACGGCCCCGCCGCGATCGCCTTCACGGACGGCCGCCAGATTGGCGCTACGCTCGACCGTAACGGTCTGCGTCCGGCGCGCTACATCGTCACGGATGACGACCTCGTCATCATGGCGTCGGAAGCCGGCACGCTGCCGATCCCCGAGTCGAAGATCGTCAAGAAGTGGCGCCTGCAGCCGGGCAAGATGTTCCTGATCGACATGGAGCACGGCCGCATCATCGACGACAAGGAACTGAAGGACAACCTCGCCAACGCGAAGCCCTACAAGAGCTGGATCGACGCCGTGCGCATCAAGCTCGACGAGATCGAGCCGAAGGCGGAAGACGTCGCCACGGCGCGCGCCGAAGCCGCCGCGCTGCTCGACCGTCAGCAGGCGTTCGGCTACACCCAGGAAGACCTCAAGTTCCTGATGGCGCCGATGGCGATGTCGGGTGAAGAAGCCGTCGGTTCGATGGGCAACGACTCGCCGCTGGCGGTCATGTCCAACAAGAACAAGACGCTCTTCAACTACTTCAAGCAGCTGTTCGCGCAGGTCACGAACCCGCCGATCGATCCGATCCGCGAGAACATGGTGATGTCGCTCGTGTCGTTCATCGGCCCGAAGCCGAACCTGCTCGACACCAACAACATCAACCCGCCGATGCGTCTCGAAGTGTCGCAGCCGGTGCTCGACTTCAAGGACATCGCGAAGATCCGCGCGATCGAGCAGTACACGGGCGGCAAGTTCAGCAGCTACGAGCTGAACATTTGCTACCCGGTGGCCTGGGGCAAGGAAGGCATCGAGGCGCGTCTCGCGTCGCTGTGCGCGGAAGCCGTCGATGCGGTCAAGTCGGGCTACAACATCCTGATCGTCTCGGACCGCCGCGCGGACCGCGACAACGTCGCGATCCCGGCGCTGCTCGCCACCTCGGCGATCCACTCGCACCTCGTGCAGCACGGTCTGCGCACGAGCACGGGTCTCGTCGTGGAAACGGGTTCGGCGCGGGAAACGCACCACTTCGCGCTGCTCGCAGGCTTCGGCGCGGAAGCCGTGCACCCGTACCTCGCGATGGAAACGCTCGCGCAGATGGCGCAGGGCCTGAAGGGCGATCTGTCGGCGGACAAGGCCGTCTACAACTTCACCAAGGCGGTGGGCAAGGGCCTGCTCAAGGTGATGTCGAAGATGGGCATCTCCACGTACATGTCGTACACGGGCGCGCAGATCTTCGAAGCGGTCGGCCTCGCGGACGACCTCGTGCAGAAGTACTTCAAGGGCACGGCCTCGAAGGTGGGCGGCATCGGCCTCTTCGAAGTGGCCGAAGAAGCGATCCGCATGCACCGCGACGCGTTCGGCGACAACCCGATCCTCGCGAACATGCTCGACGCGGGCGGCGAGTACGCGTACCGCGTGCGCGGCGAAGACCACATGTGGACGCCGGACGCGATCGCCAAGCTCCAGCACTCGGCGCGCAGCAACTCGTACCAGACGTACAAGGAATACGCGCACCTCATCAACGACCAGACGAAGCGTCACATGACGTTCCGTGGCCTGTTCGAGTTCCACTTCGACCCGACGCGCGCGATCTCGATCGACGACGTCGAGCCGGCCAAGGAAATCGTCAAGCGCTTCGCCACGGGCGCGATGTCGCTCGGCTCGATTTCGACCGAGGCGCACGCCACGCTGGCCGTCGCGATGAACCGCATCGGCGGCAAGTCGAACACGGGTGAGGGCGGCGAAGACGAGAAGCGCTATCGCAACGAATTGCGCGGCATTCCGATCAAGAACGGCGACACGATGCAGTCGATCATCGGCCCGGAAGTCGTGAAGGACATCCCGCTGAAGGATGGCGACTCGCTGCGCTCGAAGATCAAGCAGGTTGCGTCGGGCCGCTTCGGCGTTTCGGCCGAGTATCTGTCGTCGGCGGACCAGATCCAGATCAAGATGGCGCAGGGCGCGAAGCCGGGCGAAGGCGGCCAGCTGCCGGGCCACAAGGTTTCGGAGTACATCGGCAAGCTGCGTTACTCGGTGCCGGGCGTGGGCCTCATCTCGCCGCCGCCGCACCACGACATCTACTCGATCGAAGACCTGGCGCAGCTCATTCACGACCTGAAGAACGTGAACCCGGTCTCGTCGATCTCGGTGAAGCTGGTCTCGGAAGTGGGCGTGGGCACGGTGGCAGCGGGCGTCGCCAAGGCGAAGGCCGATCACGTCGTGATCGCCGGCCATGACGGCGGCACGGGCGCCTCGCCGCTCTCGTCGCTCAAGCACGCTGGCACGCCGTGGGAACTCGGTCTGGCCGAAACGCAGCAAACGCTGGTGCTGAACCAGTTGCGCGGCCGTATCCGCGTGCAGGCCGACGGTCAGATGAAGACGGGCCGCGACGTGGTGATCGGCGCGCTGCTCGGCGCCGATGAATTCGGCTTCGCGACGGCGCCGCTCGTCGTGCAGGGCTGCATCATGATGCGCAAGTGCCACCTGAACACCTGCCCGGTCGGCGTCGCCACGCAAGATCCGGTGCTGCGCGCGAAGTTCTCGGGCCAGCCCGAGCACGTCGTCAACTTCTTCTTCTTCATCGCTGAGGAAGTGCGCGAAATCATGGCGCAACTGGGCATCCGCAAGTTCGACGACCTCGTCGGCCGCTCGGATCTGCTCGACACCCGCAAGGGCGTGGAGCACTGGAAGGCGAAGGGCCTCGACTTCTCGCGCGTGTTCTATCAGCCGCAAGTTGGCGCTGAAGTCGCGCGCAAGCACGTCGACACCCAGGACCACGGTCTGGACCGCGCGCTCGATCACACGCTGATCGAGAAGGCCAAGGCCGCGATCGAGAACGGCGAGCACGTCTCGTTCATCCAGCCGGTGCGCAACGTGAACCGCACGGTGGGCGCGATGCTCTCGGGCATGGTCGCGAAGAAGTACGGTCACGACGGTCTGCCCGACGACTCGATCCATATCCAGTTGAAGGGCACGGCGGGCCAGAGCTTCGGCGCGTTCCTCGCACGCGGCATCACGCTGGATCTGGTCGGCGACGGTAACGACTATGTCGGCAAGGGCCTTTCGGGCGGCCGCATCATCATCCGTCCGACCAACGATTTCCGTGGCAAGTCCGAAGAAAACATCATCTGCGGCAACACGGTGATGTACGGCGCGCTCGAAGGCGAAGCCTTCCTGCGCGGCGTGGCCGGCGAGCGTTTCGCGGTGCGTAACTCGGGCGCTACGGCGGTTGTCGAGGGCACGGGTGACCACGGTTGCGAATACATGACGGGTGGCACGGTGGTTGTGCTCGGCGAAACGGGTCGTAACTTCGCGGCGGGCATGTCGGGCGGTATCGCCTACGTCTACGACCCGGACGGTTCATTCGCCGGCAAGTGCAACAAGTCGATGGTCGCGCTCGATCCGGTCCTGCAACAGGCCGAGCAGGAGCGCACCGTGGACCGCGCGCTGTGGCACACGGGCCAGACCGACGAAGCACTGCTCAAGGGACTCGTCGAGCGTCACTTCCAGTTCACCGGCTCGCCGCGTGCGAAGGCGCTGCTGGAAAACTGGGATTCGGCGCGCCGCCAGTTCGTGAAGGTGTTCCCGACGGAATACAAGCGCGCGCTGGGCGAGCTCGGTGCGAAGAAGGCGAGCCAGGAAGAACTGGCCGCTTGATTCGCTGACTGAGCCGCGACGACGACATCAAGACGAAGGAGCGCCCGCCGCGCGATTCGAGTTACGAGAACTCGCGCGGCGGCGGGCGCTGTCCCCCTCACCGAATAGATTAGATAGACGAGAGCCACATGGGTAAGGCAACCGGTTTTCTCGAGTTCGAGCGCCAGCATGAGGCGTACGAAGCACCGCTCACGCGCGTGAAGCACTACAAGGAATTCGTGGCGGCGCTCTCCGACGCCGACGCGAAGATCCAGGGTGCGCGCTGCATGGACTGCGGCATCCCGTTCTGCAACAACGGCTGCCCGGTCAACAACATCATTCCGGACTTCAACGACCTCGTGTTCCGCCAGGACTGGAAGAGCGCGATCGAAGTCCTGCATTCGACCAACAACTTCCCCGAGTTCACGGGCCGCATCTGCCCGGCGCCGTGCGAAGCGGCGTGCACGCTCGGCATCAACGACGATCCCGTCGGCATCAAGTCAATCGAGCACGCGATCATCGACAAGGCCTGGGCCGAAGGCTGGGTTGCGCCGCAAGTCGCGAAGCACAAGACGGGCAAGAAGGTTGCCGTGGTCGGCTCGGGCCCCGCGGGCCTCGCCGCCGCGCAGCAACTCGGGCGCGCCGGCCACGACGTGACCGTGTTCGAGAAGAACGACCGCATCGGCGGCCTGCTGCGCTACGGCATTCCCGACTTCAAGCTCGAGAAGTGGCTGATCGACCGCCGCATGCGCCAGATGGAAGCCGAAGGCGTGACCTTCCGCACCAACGTTTTCATCGGCAAGGGCGAACTGCCGGCGTACATCGCCAATACGGCCAAGCAGACCATCACGCCCGATGAGCTGAAGGAACAGTTCGACGCCGTGGTGATCGCTGGCGGCGCGGAAACGCCGCGCGATCTGCCGGTGCCGGGCCGCGAGATGCAAGGCATCTACTACGCGATGGAGTTCCTGCCGCAGCAGAACAAGGTCAACGCTGGCGACAAGCTGGCCGACCAGCTCGTGGCCAAGGGCAAGCACGTGGTCGTGATCGGCGGCGGCGATACGGGCTCCGACTGCGTGGGCACGTCGAACCGTCACGGCGCGAAGAGCGTCACGCAGTTCGAGCTGCTGCCGCAGCCGCCCGAGGAAGAGAACAAGCCGCTCGTCTGGCCGTACTGGCCGGTCAAGCTGCGCACTTCGTCGTCGCACGAGGAAGGCTGCTCGCGCGACTGGGCAGTCGCCACGAAGCGCTTTGAAGGCAAGAACGGCAAGGTCGAGAAACTGATCGCCGCGCGCGTCGAGTGGAAGGACGGCAAGATGGTCGAAGTGCCGGGTTCGGAGTTCGAAATGAAAGCCGATCTCGTGCTGCTCGCCATGGGCTTCACGCAGCCGGTCTCGCCGGTGCTCGAAGCGTTCGGCGTCGAGAAGGACGCGCGCGGCAACGTGCGTGCCGCGACCGAAGGCGAGAAGGCGTACTACACGTCGGTCGACAAGGTCTTCACCGCCGGCGATATGCGCCGTGGCCAGTCGCTCGTGGTGTGGGCGATCCGCGAAGGCCGTCAGTGCGCGCGCTCCGTCGATGCGTTCCTGATGGGCAGCTCGGAGCTGCCGCGTTAAGGCGGGTCAAGGCTCGCGGGCGCGTCTTGCGGGCCGCAACAGAGCAACACGCAGTAGTAGCACAGCTGTGCATGGGACCAGAGTAAGAGCTTTGCATGGGACCGGAGTAAGCGCTG
Organism: Paraburkholderia oxyphila NBRC 105797; assembly: GCF_000685075.1. GTDB lineage: Bacteria > Pseudomonadota > Gammaproteobacteria > Burkholderiales > Burkholderiaceae > Paraburkholderia > Paraburkholderia oxyphila. The sequence continues at coordinate 100,818 of NZ_BAYD01000021.1, read as the reverse complement.
AAGCGCTAACTCCGGTCGACAGCTGAAGCGCTAACTCCGGTCGACAGCTGAAGCGCTAACTCTGGTCGACCGCGAAGCATGGGACCAGAGTAAGTACTAAAGCGCCAACTCTGGTCGACCGCGAAGCATGGGACCAGAGTAAGCGCTAAAGCGCTAACTCTGGTCGACACGTCAAGCCGGGCGGCCTGTAAAGGTGGTCCGGCTTTTTTTCGCCGTTTGATCGGCGGCTTCTGACGCGTTTCTCGGCGATCGACACGCCAGATGCGCGCATCTCCAGTGATTTTTCGCGCTGCCTGCCTGTCCCGCTGCGGGTTGTCACGGGCGCACCCCGTCGTGCCGGCGGGTTACCATGATGCGGTTGCTCCTCATCCCGAGGCCTGCCGATCATGTCCGAAGCCCGCGAGATCGATCAATGGCGGCGCTGCTTCGTCGCGCTCGCGCCCGATGCGCCCTCGCGTGACGCCCTCGCCGCGCTCGACGTGCCGCCCAACGCACGCCGGGTGCCCTATGCGCAACTGCATCTGACGGTGGCGTTCATCGGCGCGATGTCGTTCGTGCAGGGCGAGACGCTCGCGCAGCGACTCGCCGAGCATGCGGCGCCTCTGCCGCCCGCGCCGGTCACGAAGATCGAATGCTGGCCAGGTCGCGCGCAGCCGCGCCTGATGGTGGCCGTGCTCGCCATGTCCGAAGCGTTCACGGCACTCGACTGGCGGGTGCGTTCCTTGATGGGCGAAGTGGGCTTGCCGCTCGATGCGCGCGCGTTCCGGCCGCACATCACATTGGCGCGCTTCGCGCGCGATGCACGTGGTGCGCCGCCGGATGGAGTGGCACAGGCGCTGCCGCCGCTGCGGTTTACTTCGCTCGTGCTCTATTCGAGCACGCTGGCGCGACAGGGCGCGCGTTATGAGGCGCTGGCGAGTGTGCCCATCAGCTAACTTGCATGGAGAGCGTTTCTCCCATTAATCGATGCGAGTATGGGAGTGATTAGATGCGCGTCAATATCTATAAAATCAGCCATGCAGACAAAGGCTTATGATGACCCTTTCGATGCCGGAAAACGGGCAGTTCGCATGAGCTACATCCTGAATCAATCCGGTTTTGTCATTCCGGCCATTCCAGGGAAAGCCGTATCCTGCGCACACAAGCTTTAGTATTGGCTAGCCGTGGCGACCCTCACTCTTTGGGCGTCAATCGGTCATGCAAAAGACGAGATGTATACCTCGCCACAAGCTGCGACGCGCACCTACGCGCAGAACTTCAAGGACATGGTTCTGGCCACCTGCATAGCAACGGCTTATAAGCGCGACAAAGACGCGGCAATCGATGCGGGGAGTAGCGTCAGTGCGTTGCGCGACTGGACTTATTACGACCTGGATAAGGCGCCAGATGCGATCAAGGCCCTGGTTGAAAGTTACCTTGCGCGCGATTATCAGAACCCGCTGGCCGATGCCGAAATAAAGGACATCAGATTCGACATGCTTAAATGCCTTGACCTGTATCACAGCAAGGAACTGGATGCGCAGGTCAGGCGACTGGTCAGCAAGCCTGATCACACGTATCGGCAGGACAACCCAAAGCCGGCAAATACGCAAGTTCCTTGATGGGCAGGCGGCTGACCCGGGTTCGATCCACAAGCCAGCGTCACCTCACTCAACCCACACTCCGCCGCCGATACCGCTCCAGCGTCAACCCATCCAGATCGATCTCCGGCGCGCGCCCGGTGATGAGATCCGCGACCACCTGTCCCGAGCCCATCGACATCGCCCAGCCGGTCGAGCCGTGGCCGACGTTCAGCCACAGCCCTTGCACGCCCGAGGGCCCGAGCAGCGGTGCCCCGTCGGGCACCATCGGCCGGCGCCCGACCCAGAACTGCGCGGAAGAAGGCGTGGCCGCGTGCGGGAACCAGTCGTCGAGCACTTTCATGAGCGTGTGCAGCGCCTGCTCGCGCAGCGTCGCGCGGTGATTGCCGAGCTCCGCCGTGCCGGCCACGCGCAGATAGGGCCCGAAGCGCGTGATGGCCGTCTTCAGCGACTCGTCCATGAGCGCGGCGCGCGGCGCCTTCTGCTCGTCGACGACGGGCAGCGTGGCCGAATAGCCCTTCACCGGATAAAGCGGCACCCGCACGCCAAGTGGCGCGAGGAGCGTCGCGCTTTCCACGCCCAGTGCGACCACCACGGCGTCGGCGGCGAGGGTCTGCGGCTCGGTATCGGCCACCTCGTTCAAGTCGGCGGGTCGCAGCACTTCGGCGGGCGCGCGGCGTTGCTCGCGGCGCTGCTCCCGCAGCTCGCGGCGGTTGTTCGCCGTGCGCCGCCCCGGCACGGGCCGCACGCGCACGCCGCTCACCTTGCCGCCCGTGGCTTCGAGCGCGAGCACTTCGGTGTCGAAGACGAATTTCACGCCGCGCCGCTCGCACACGGCGCGCAGCTCGCGCGTGAAGCGCGCGCAGTCGCCGGCTTCGTCGTCGGGCAGATAGATGCCGGCCACGGGCTTCACGCGCGACCACGCGAGGCCAGGCTCCACCTGCGCGCAGCCCGCGGCATCCAGCTCGCGGTAGACGATGCCGGCATCGCGCAGCACGCCCAGCGCGGGTTGGGCGAGCTCGAGGTCGTAGTCGCTGCGAAACAGCTGCAGATAGCCCTGGCTGCGCCCGTACTCGAACGCGTGCTGCGCACGGAACGCGTGCAGACACGTGCGGCTGTAATAGGCGATGCGCTGCATGCGCTGCTTGTTCACGCGAAAGCGCGCGAGGTCGCATTCGCGCAGCCAGCGCGCGATCCAGCGCCATTGCGCGGCGTCGAGCGTGGGCCGGAAAATGAGCGGCGAGGTGGGCTTGAGCAGGTACTTGAGGAGCTTGGCCGGCATGCCCGGCGCGGCCCAGGGCGTGACGTACCCGGGCGCGATCACGCCGGCGTTGCCGAAGCTCGTGCCGAGCGCGACGCCAGGCTCGCGCTCGATGACCGTGACGTCGCAGCCCCGTTCGCTCAGGTAATACGCAGTAGCGACGCCGATCACTCCGGCGCCGAGGACGATCGTTTTCATGCCGGTCGTAGTGAGTGAGACGGGGACGGACGGTATTGCAGCACGTTCGGGCTCATTGTGCAGCGGAGTCCGCAGAGGGGTGGGCGGGCGCGGTCGGGTTGCCTGTCGCTGCTGCGGCTTCGGCCAGCACCTTGCCCTTCGTTTCGGGCAGGCACAGGGCGGATACGATCACGAGCAGATAGCCCGCGCCGGCCACGGCGCCGATCGCTTTCACGAGCGTCGTGGTCTGCGCGAGCGTGCCCACGAGGATCGGAAAGAACGAGCCGAGGCCGCGCCCGAGGTTGTAGCAGAAGCCCTGGCCCGAGCCGCGGATCGCATTCGGGTAGAGCTCGGACAGATAGGCGCCGATGCCCGCGAAAATGCCCTGCACGACGATGCCGAGCGGAAAGCCGAGCAGCAGCATGGCGGTATCGGTGATGGGCAGCATGGTGTAGGCCATGCCGAGCGTGAACGAGCCGATGGCGAACAGGATGAAGGACGCGCGCCGCCCGATCTTGTCGCAGAGGATCGCGCCGACGATATAGCCCATGAACGAGCCGACGATCAGCACGATCAGATAGCCGCTCGTGTTGAACACCGACAGATGGCGCACGGTCTTTAGATAGGTGGGCAGCCACGTGGTGATCGCGTAGTAGCCGCCGAGCATGCCGGTGCACAGCGCGCTGCCGAGCAGCGTCGTGGCGAGGTGCGCGGGCGCGAAGATCTGCAGGAAATGGCCGTGCGATTCGCCGCGCTCACGGGCACGGCGCGTCTGCAGGAACACCTCGGGGTCGCTCACGTTGCGCCGCACGTAGAGAATCCACAGCGCGGGCAGGATGCCGATCCAGAAGCACGCGCGCCACGCGTACTGCTCGGGCAGCAGGGCGAAGAACGCCCAGTAAAGAATGGCGGCGGCGCCCCAGCCGAACGACCAGCTGCTTTGCACGGTGCCCACGGCTTTCGCGCGGTGCTGCGGCGAGCGGATCGTCTCGGCCATCATGATCGTGACAACCGACCATTCGCCGCCGAAGCCGATGCCCTGCAGCGTGCGCGTGGCGAGCAGTTGCCAGAACGAATGCGTGAAGCCGGAAAGGCAGGTGAAGAGCGCGAACGTGGCGATGGTCCACTGCAGCACGCGCACGCGGCCGTAGCGGTCGGCGAGGATGCCCGCGAGCCAGCCGCCGAGCGCCGAGGAGATCAGCGAGCTCGTCGCGATCATGCCCGCCTCGCTCTTGGTCATGCCCCAGGCAGCAATGAGCGTCGGGATCAGGAACGAGTAGATCATGAAGTCGAACGCGTCGACCGCATAGCCGCCGAAGCCGGCGTAGAGCGTGCGACGCTCGCGCTCGTTCAGCTCCCTGAACCACTGAAAAGATCCCATCGCGTCGTCTCCCCCTATTTATTGTGTGCGCAACGACCGATGAAACAGGCAGGTCGCGCACGCGGTGTCCGGCACATCGGGCAGCGGGGATGGGTGATGCACAGCGCGCATAAGACGCGCTTGGGCCCGCCGGGGCCTGTCTCGGCCCGCGCCGGGCGCCGCTGCAGGCGCTCGAACTGCGCTATTTTACGGTGCGATGTGCCGCGGCGGCCAGGGAAGATGAAAGCCGGGCATGTTGCGGGGCAAACGATGCCCGCCTGGGCGCGCTCGCTGGCGGGCTGCCTCGTGCGCTTCGGGGCGCGCTTGCTTGCTCGTTGCGGCCCGCTTCTGGGCCTGCTTTGGGGGCCGTTCCTGGGCCCGCTTCGGGGCCCGTTTCGCCGGTGCTCAGCCCAGCGTCAGCCCGCCATCGACGTGGATCGTCTGACCGGTGATGTGGCGCGCGGCGTCCGACAGCAAGAAGGCGATGAGTTCGGCGATGTCGGCGGGCTCGGCCACGTGGCCAAGCGGCGTCTCCTCGGCGGCGCGCGCCCACGCGGGCGCATTTTCGGGCGTCGGGCCCTTGTCCTTGCGCGTGTAGCCGGGCGCCACGCAGTTCACCGTCACGCCGTGCGGCGCGAGTTCGGCGGCGGCGCTTTTCGCGAGCGACTCGAGCGCGGCCTTGGCCGCCGCAGTGGCCGCGAACGGCGCGTCGGCGCGGTAGCGGTGCGCGACAAACGAGCTCACCGCCACCACGCGGGCGTGCGCCGAGCGCGTAAGCGCCGGCCGCGCCTCGCGCACGAGCGCCGCGAACGCGGCTGGCATCGCGGCAAAAGTGGCGGCGAGCGTGTCGGGCTCGAGCGCCGCGAGCGTCTGCCGCTGCGCATGGCCCGCGTTGGCGACCAGTTGATCGAGCGTCGAAAAGCGCGCGAGCGTGGTTTGAACGAGCTGCGCGGCCGCGCCGGCAGCGGCCAGGTCGGCGCAGGCCGTCGCGCAGGTGGCGCCTTGCGCCTCGCACTCGGCCGCAACGGCGGCAAGCCGCGCACGCGCTGGCTCGTCGGCGCCGCGCGCGTGCAGCATCAGCGCGACCCCGGGCGCGGCAAGACGCCGGGCGAGCGCCGCGCCAATACCCGAGCCCGCGCCCGTGATCAGGACGACGCGCTCGCCATGGGCGCCGCGGCTTGCGCTCATGCCGCGACCCGCTCTTCAGGCATGCGCTCGATTTCGAGTGTCTCGTGATGGTAGGCCGCGAGCGACTCGCGGTGCGCCACGCTCACGATCGCCGCCTTCGGCAGGCGCTCCATGAAGACCTTGTAGAGACGGCTTTCGTTGTCGGGGTCGAGCGCGCTGGTCGCTTCGTCGAGGAACAGGTAATCGGGCTTGTGCAGCAGCACGCGTGCGCCCGCAAGCCGCTGCTGCTCGCCCGGCGAGAGCACGCGCGTCCAGTGCGCCGACTCGTGCAGGCGCCCCACATAGTCTTCCAGGCGGCACGCGCGCAGCGCCTCGCGGCAGTCTTCGTCGCTATAGTCGCCGGCGGGCGAAGGGTAGGTGAGCGCGGCCTTGAGTGTGCCGATCGGCAGATAGCTCTGCTGCGGGATGAACATCATGCGCGCGTCCACGGGGGCGTCGATCGAGCCTTCGCCGAACGGCCAGAGGCCCGCGAGCGCGCGTATCAGCGTGCTCTTGCCCGCGCCCGACGGGCCGCGCACGAGCCAGCGCGAGCCGGGCTTGATGGCGATGTTGCGCACTTCGGAGAGCGGCGCGCCGTTGGGCAGCGCGAGCTTCAGATGCTCGGTGGTGAGCTCGCCCGCGTCGACGAAGTGCAGGTTGATGCCGCCGTGCTCGGTCGCGGGCGAGACGCTTTCTTTCAGGCGCGGCGAGTGCACCACGCGCACGAATTCACGCAGACGGTTGACCGTGGCGCGCCATTCGACGAGGGTGGAGTAACTGTTGATGAACCACGAGAACGAGTCGCTCACGGTGCCGAACGCCTGCGAGATCTGCATCAGCACGCCGAAGGAGAAGGCGCCCGCGAAGTAGCGCGGCGCGGCGACGACGATCGGAAAAATGATGGCGATCTGGCCGTAGAAGCTCAGCACGAAGGTGAGGCGCTTCGTGTACTTCATCACGCGCCACCAGTTGTCCTTGATGTGCGCGAACAGGCCTTGCGCGTTGTTGCGCTCGGTTTCCATGCCGTCGTAGAGGGCGATCGGCTCGGCGTTCTCGCGCAGGCGGATGAGGCCGAAGCGGAAGTCCGCCTCCACTTTCTGTTGCTGGTAGTTGATCGACACGAGCGGGTGGCCGACCTTCTGGATCACGAGCGAGCCGAACACGGCGTAGAGCGCGGCGGCCCAGACCATGTAGCCCGGAATCGTGACGGGCGTGCTGCCGAGCGCGAAGGTGAGCGCGCCCGCGAGCGACCAGAGGATCGTGATGAACGAGACCAGCGTGACGACCGTCGAGAGCAGGTCGAGCGTGAGCGAGAGCGTGGTGGTGGCGAACGATTGCAGGTCGTCGCTGATCCGCTGGTCGGGGTTGTCGGCGAGACGGTCGCGCTCGATGCGGTAGAACGCGCCCTGGCCGAGCCAATCGTTCAGGAAGCGCGTGGTGAGCCACTGGCGCCAGCGAAAGCCGAGCATCTGGCGCAGATACCGTCCGTACACCGCGAGGATGATGAATCCGAACGCGAGCACGGTGAAGATCACCAGCAGATGCGGAAACTGTTTGACGTCCTTGTTTTGCAGGGCGTTGTAGAAGTCCGCGTTCCAGCTGTTGAGCCGCACGTTGATCCACACGACGGCGAGGTTCATCGCGATGATCGCTGCGAGCAGGCCCCAGGCGAACCAGCGTTCCTCGGACACCCAGTAGGGCTTGATCAGACTCCAGGCCGTGATCTTGTGATGCTCGTTCTGATCCGGCGTGGCGCGGGGAGTGAGGTTGGTCATGTGCGTCCTGATGTTGTGCCGGCCCGCGGCCGGAATAGACGATACCCGCCGTACGCGGCGCCCTGGCGCTGCGATTGTGTCCCGAGCCGCTTAAGCGAGTCTTAATGGCGCGCATGGCTTCCGGTCGCCTTGCGCGCGGTCTCGCGACGGCTGCGTGTGGGAGTCCGACATTGTCTCACCGCCCGCGTGAGCTGGGCGGTTCGCACCGGTTTGGGCATTGTGCCAGAGCACAAACGCCTGCTGCCCGGCCCGTTTGCGGCGCGCGCGTCTTTTGTGGTCTAATGACCGCTGACGAAACAGGGGTGCTTCACCGGTATGCCTGACATGCCGCAGTGAGGCTGAGAGAGACCCTTCGCACCCGATCCGGGTAATACCGGCGCGGGAAGTTTCCGGAAAGTCTTGCTCGCGCCATTGATCAGTCGATTCGACTGAATTCGTTCAGGCGTCCAGATTCCCGCCGGGCAGCACGTGCTGCGCATATCGTTTTTGCGCTTCGCGTCGTTTGCACGGCCGGCCTTGCCAGCCGGTTTCGTCCTTGGGTACGCATGCTAGTTGCCGTACGAAAGGGATACGATGACCGCCTCTTCTGCACCTTGTTCTGATCATTCCCCGGTTTTGGCCAGCGGCCACACGCCCGCGCGCGCCTCGTCAGCAGTGCCTGATTTCGCAGTGCTTGGCGGCGGCCTATGCGGACGCCTCGTTGCATGGCGCCTCGCGGGCGCGGGGCATCGCGTGGCGCTCTACGAGCGCGGCGGGCCCGAGGGCGGGGAGTCGGCCGCCTGGATCGCGGCGGCCATGCTCGCGCCGCTCGCCGAAGCCGCGGTCGCCGAGCTATTGATCACCGAGCTGGGCGTCGCCTCGCTCGAGACCTGGCCGCGCATTCTCGCCGAGCTGCCCGAACCCGTGTTTTTCCAGCGCAACGGCACGCTCGTGGTCTGGCACCACGCCGACCGCACCGAGGCGCCCCTGTTCGAGCGCCGCGTGCGTGCAAACGCGCCACGCGAGCTTGCCGACGCGAACTTCACGACCCTGCAGGGCGCGCAGCTGGACGCCGCCGAGCCGGCGCTCGCCGGGCGCTTCGCGCGCGGCTGGCTGCTTGGCGGCGAAGGGCAGCTCGACAACCGTCAGGCGCTGACGGCGCTGGCCGCGGGCCTCGCGCAGCGCGGCGTGGAAACGCACTGGCACACGAGCGTGGACGAAGCGAGCCTGCCGCGCGCACGCGTGACGATCGACTGCCGGGGCCTGGGGGCCAAGCCCGTGCTGCCGGCGCTGCGCGGCATTCGCGGAGAAGTGGCGCGCGTGCACGCGCCTGGCATCGGCCTCACGCGGCCCGTGCGCCTGCTGCACCCGCGCTATCCGCTCTATATCGCGCCGAAACAGGACGATCTCTACGTGATCGGCGCGACCGAGATCGAGGGCGAGGACTGCTCGCCCGTGAGCGTGCGCTCGGCGCTCGAATTGCTGAGTGCGGCGTTCGCCGTGCATCCGGCGTTCGGCGAGGCGCGTATTCTCGAGCTCAATTCGCAGTGCCGACCGACGCTGCCCGACCATCGTCCCGCGCTCATCTGGGATGGCGGCCGGGGTGACGGTGACACCTTGCGCGTGAACGGGCTCTATCGCCACGGCTTCATGATCGCGCCCGCCGTGGCCGACGAAGCGGTGCGCGTCGCCCAGGCGCTGCTGGCGGGCCGGCTTAACGATGCGGACGCCTTCGAGTCGCTGCGCGGCGAGTCGCGCTGGGCGTCGATGCTGCACGCTCGCCACACGCAGGGCGCGCACGAGCCCGCTTGAGATGCCCTGAGGATGCTCGAGGGCCGGACGATCGTGTTGGCCCGCGAGCGCGACACCGCACACAGGAGATGAGGCGCAGCGTTTGCGCCTTGCCGGAAACAACGTAGTCAGACGAATTGCCATGGATATTCAGATCAACCAGAAGCCGCTCACGCTGCCCGAAGGCGCGACCGTTGCCGATGCGCTCGCCGCATTCGGTGCACGTCCGCCATTTGCCGTCGCCGTGAACGGCGATTTCGTGACGCGCACGCAGCACGGCGCGCGCACGCTTTCGGCGGGTGACCGCCTCGACGTCGTCAGCCCGGTGGCCGGCGGCTGATCGCGCGCGATCAGCACGCTTTTGTCGCTGCTCCAGTTGCGGCTTCAGTAGCGGCTTTAGTTACTCCCGCGCGCCGCCCGTCCGTCGCCACCCGCCCAGGATTCACGCCATGACTATCACCCAGACCGCCGACGCTCTCACGCTCTACGGCGAAACCTTCGCGAGCCGCGTGCTGCTCGGCACCTCGCGCTATCCGTCGCTGCAAGCGCTTTCCGATTCGATGGAGGCCGCGCGCCCCGGCATGATCACCGTCGCGCTGCGCCGCCAGATGAACGACGGCACCGCCGTTGCCGGCTTCTTCGACTTGCTCAAGCGCCACGGCGTGCCCTTCCTGCCGAACACGGCGGGCTGCCTCACCGTGAACGAGGCGGTGACGACCGCGCACATGGCGCGCGAAGTCTTCGAGACCGACTGGATCAAGCTCGAGCTGATCGGCGACGACTACACGCTGCAGCCGGACCCGGTGGGCCTGATCGAAGCCGCGTCGCGCCTCGTGAAGGACGGCTTCAAGGTGCTGCCGTACTGCACCGAAGACCTCGTGATCGGCCGGCGTCTGCTCGACGCGGGCTGCGAGGCGCTGATGCCGTGGGGCGCGCCCATCGGTACGGGCAAGGGCGTGATCAATCCGTACGGCCTGCGCGTGCTGCGCGAGCGGCTGCCCGACGTGCCGCTGATCGTCGACGCGGGCCTCGGCCTGCCGTCGCATGCGGCGCAAGTGATGGAGTGGGGCTTCGATGGCGTGCTGCTGAACACCGCGGTGGCGCAGGCCACGCATCCCGAGGCGATGGCGCGCGCGTTCGCGCTGGGTGTCGAGGCGGGCCGCACCGCATTCCTCGCCGGGCCGATGGCCGAGCGCGAGGCGGCCGTGGCCAGCACGCCGGTGGTCGGCATGCCGTTCTGGCATCAGGATGGAGGCAAGCAATGACCGAAACGCTGCGACTCAAGGACCGCGAGCTGTTCTGGCCGCCCGCGGACGAGCTCACCGAAACGGCGGAGCGCATTCGCGCCCGCCTCGGCGACTGGGCGCCCACGCACGCCCCGTGGCGCCTGTGCCTCACGCCGCCCGATGCGCCCAATGGCGGCGACCTGATCGTCGTGACCGACGCCGGGCCGCATCTGGCGAACATCGCGCGCTGGATGACCGATGGCGCGGGTGTGATCGAGGCTGCCGGCACGCCGGCGTCCGGCCGCGCGACGCTGCACTTGGGCGGCGAGCGCTACGCGCTCGAAGGCGCGCTTGCCGAAGACTGGATCCCGGCGCTGGCGGCATTCCTCGACTGCGGCTTCGACCCGCACGACGCGCTCGTGCTGGCGCTCGCCTGGCGTGACGGGGACGAGCAGCAGGAGGACGCCTGGCCCGTCGACATTGCCCGCTTTCCGCGCGTGCTCGGCCTGCCGGCGGCGCCCGCGCAGCCGTTCGCGCCGTGTCCCGCGAAGCTCGGACTCTATCCGGTGCTGCCCACCGCCGACTGGGTCGAGCGCGTGCTCGACTACGGCGTGAAGACCGTGCAGCTGCGCAGCAAGCAGCCGAAGTCCGCTGCGCTCACGCAAGAGATCGAGCGCTGCGTCGCGGCGGGCCGCAAGCACGACGCGCAGCTGTTCATCAACGACCACTGGCAGGCGGCGATGGCCGCGGGCGCGTACGGCGTGCACCTGGGGCAGGAGGATCTGCGCGAGGCGGATCTGGGCGCGCTCGCCGCCTCGGGCATCCGCCTCGGTCTTTCGACGCACGGCTACTTCGAGATGCTCACCGCACTGCATTTCCGGCCGAGCTACATCGCGTGCGGCGCCGTGTTCGCCACCACGACCAAGGCCATGCCGACCGCGCCGCAGGGCCTCGCCCGCCTCGCCCGCTACGTGAAACTGCTCGACGGCGTGGTGCCGATGGTCGCGATCGGCGGCATCGACTTCGCCGCGCTGCCCGCCGTGCTCGCCACGGGCGCGCCCAGCGCAGCGGTCGTGCGCGCGGTCACGGAGGCCGCCGACCCGGCTGCCGCCGTTGCTGCGCTGCGCAACGCGTTTACGCAATAATTAGCCCGCCTCGCCTCTGGCCGCGCACCCAGACGCGGCTACCGGCGAGGCGCAAGCCGTGGAGCCCTCCGGGGTTGCCCGACTTGCGTCAAGGGGCTTGGGCGTGTCACGGCAGCATTCCCACGATGGCCCTATAATCCGGCCTTCGTGTAAATGGACTGTCTGCTACGTGCCCTCAAACTCTGAGACCCTTCTGGAGCTGCGCGACGTCGACTTCGGTTATGGCGGCGACCGGCTCGTCCTGTCCGGACTGAACATGCGCTTTCGGCGCGGTCAGGTGGTCGCGGTCATGGGCGGCTCGGGCGGCGGCAAAACCACGGTGCTGCGCCTGATCGGCGGCCTCGTACGCGCCCAGCGCGGCCAGGTGCTGTTCCATGGGCAGGACATCGGCGCGCAATCGCGCGAAGGCCTCTACGCGCTGCGCCGGAAGATGGGCATGCTGTTCCAGTTCGGCGCGCTGTTCACCGACATGTCGGTGTTCGAGAACGTCGCGTTCGCGCTGCGCGAACACACCGATCTTCCCGAAGAGCTGATCCGCGACCTCGTGCTCATGAAGCTCAATGCCGTGGGGCTGCGCGGCGCGCGCGATCTCGCGCCCTCGGAAATTTCGGGCGGCATGGCGCGGCGCGTGGCGCTTGCGCGCGCCATCGCGCTCGATCCCGAGCTCATGATGTACGACGAGCCGTTTGCCGGTCTCGACCCCATTTCCCTTGGCATCACCGCGAACCTGATCCGCACGCTGAACGACGTGCTCGGCGCCACGTCGATCCTCGTCACGCACGACGTGCCGGAATCGTTCGCGATTGCCGACTACGTGTATTTCCTCGCGAACGGCCGCGTCCAGGTGGAGGGCACGCCCGCCGAGCTGCGCGCCTCGACCGACCCGATCGTGCGCCAGTTCATCGACGGCGCGCCGGACGGCCCGTTCCGCTTTCACTACCCCACGAACGTCTCGCTCGACGCGGACTTCGGCATTGGCGGAGGCCGCTCATGACCGGCGCCATCAGCTCGCTCGGCCGCGCGGTTCTCGACTCGATCGCGCGCGCGGGCCATGCCACGCGCTTCTTCGTGCGCCTCGTGCTGGAATTCTTCCCGCTGCTGCGCCGTCCGCGCCTTGTCACGAAGCAGATCCACTTCGTCGGTAACTATTCGCTGCTGATCATCGCGGTGTCGGGCCTGTTCGTCGGCTTCGTGCTGGGCTTGCAGGGCTACTACACGCTCAACCGCTACGGCTCCGAGCAGGCGCTCGGGCTGCTGGTCGCGCTCTCGCTCGTGCGCGAGCTCGGCCCGGTGGTCACGGCGCTGCTGTTCGCGGGCCGCGCGGGCACCTCGCTCACGGCCGAAATCGGCCTCATGAAGGCGGGCGAGCAGCTCACGGCCATGGAAATGATGGCGGTCGACCCCGTGCGCGTCGTCGTGGCGCCGCGCATGTGGGCCGGCGTGATCGCCATGCCCATTCTGGCGGCCATCTTCAGCGCGGTCGGTATTCTGGGCGGCTACGTCGTGGGCGTGCTGCTGATCGGCGTGGACGCCGGCGCGTTCTGGTCGCAGATGCAAGGCGGCGTGGACGTCTGGGCCGACGTGGGCAATGGCGTGGTCAAGAGCATCGTGTTCGGCTTCGCGGTGACCTTCACCGCGCTGTACCAGGGCTACGAGGCCAAGCCCACGCCCGAAGGCGTGTCGCGCGCGACCACCAAGACCGTCGTGTATGCGTCGCTCGCGGTGCTGGGGCTCGACTTCCTGCTCACCGCGCTGATGTTCAGCTAAGGATTTCGCGCGGGCGCGCGCCGTGACGGCGCAGCGCCCGGGCTGCGCGGCAGGCGCCCCGTGCATGGCGCCGCCGCAACGGATTCTCATTGGGATGACGATGAAAAAGACTGCTCTCGACTTCTGGGTCGGCCTGTTCGTGGTGCTGGGCTTCATTGCGCTGCTGTTTCTCGCGCTGAAGGCCGGCAACATGAGCTCGCTTTCGTTCCAGCCGACCTACGCGGTCAAGCTCAAGTTCGACAACATCGGCGGCCTCAAGCCTCGCGCGCCCGTGAAGAGCGCGGGCGTGACGGTGGGCCGGGTGGCGTCGATCGGCTTCGACACGAACACCTATCAGGCGCTCGTCACGATCAACATCGACCAGCAGTATCAGTTCCCGAAGGACACCTCGGCGAAGATCCTGACCTCGGGTCTGCTTGGTGAGCAGTACATCGGGCTGGAGCCGGGCGGCGACACCGAAATGCTCAAGGCCGGCGACACCATCTCCATGACGCAGTCGGCGATCGTGCTCGAGAACCTGATCGGTCAATTCCTCTACAGCAAGGCGGCCGATTCGGGCGCCGCGAAGTCGGGCAGCAGCGCCGGCAACGGCGCGAGCGGCGCCGCAAACGGGGCGGCAGGCGGCGAGAGCGCCGCACCGGCTCCGGCACCCGCACCGGCGCCGGCCGGCTCGGGCGCGGCGGCGCAATAAGGAGAAAAAAGATGATGACCACTCGCATGCGCGCCATCACGATTGGCGTTGCGGCGCTCACGCTGACGGCATGCTCGACGGTGCAGACGCCGTCGAAGGACGACCCGTGGGAAGGTTTCAACCGCACGATTTACACCTTCAACGACAAGGTCGACCAATACGCGCTCAAGCCGGTTGCGCAGGGCTACGTGAAAATCACGCCGCAACCGGTGCGTAACGGCGTGACGAACTTCTTCTCGAATATCGGCGATGTCTACAACGCAGCGAACAACTTCCTGCAGCTGAAGATCACCGATGGCGTCGAGGACATCATGCGGATCGTGATCAACACGGTCTTCGGCCTGGGCGGTCTGTTCGACGTGGCGACGCTCGCCAAGCTGCCCAAGCACGACCAGGACTTCGGCCTCACGCTCGGCCACTACGGCGTGCCGCCCGGCCCCTATCTCGTGCTGCCGCTGTTCGGCCCGAGCACGGTGCGCGACGGCGTGGGTCTCGTGGGCAACTACTTCATCAATCCGCTCACGTACGTGGATCCGCCGGCGCTGTCGTGGGGCCTGTACGGTCTGGACGTCATCAACACGCGCGCGAACCTGCTGGGCGCGAGCGACCTGCTCGAAGGCGCGGCGATCGACAAGTATTCGTTCTTGCGCAACGCCTATCTGCAGCGCCGCCAGTACCAGCTCTCGGACGGCCACGCTTCCAATAACCTGCCCGATTACGGCGAGGGTGCGCCGCCGCCGAACTACGGCGAGCCCGAAGAGGGTGCGGCCGCGCCGGGCGCGGCGGCTCCCGCATCGGGCGCTGCGCGTGCTGCTGCGCCAACGGCAGCCAGCATGACGCCGGCCTACCCCAACGGCGCGACCACGGCCCCGGCCACGCTGGAAGGCCCGGCAGGCGCCGCGGCGAGCATTCCAGCGTCCGGCGCGCAGGCGCCAACGGGCGCTTCCGGCGCCGCCGTGCCGGGCGATCAGTACATTCCGCCGGCGCGCATCGGCATTGGCGCGCCCGGGCTGCTGCGTTTGCATTGAGCACGATATTCGGCGCGGCGCCTGGCGTCGCGCCGGCACGCCGCAAGCGCTTAAATCTGACGTAACAAGCTGAAACGCTTGTCGCAGTTTCCTGGCATTGTTTGACTCGGTGTCCTGGTGCTCGCGTGATATCGTTGACCTCCAACGGGGCGTTGTTCCCCAACTTGCAGGACTCGCTATGAAAAAATTCTTTCTGTTTCCGTTTTTCGCCATGTTTTTTGCGTTTGCCGGCGCAGCCTCCGCGCAAACGATCGACACCAGCAACCCTGACGCGATGATCCAGACGATCACGCAGCAGGTCATGGACCAGATCAAGGGCGACAAGTCGATCCAGTCCGGCGACATCAGCAAGATCACGGCGCTCGTGAACGAGAAGATCCTGCCGTACACGGACTTCCGCCGCACGACGCAACTCGCCATGGGCCGCAACTGGCGCACGGCGACGCCTGAGCAGCAGCAGCAGGTCATCGAGCAGTTCAAGACGCTGCTGATCCGCACGTACTCGGGCGCGCTCGCCCAGGTGCGCGACCAGCAGATCCAGTACAAGCCGTTCCGCGCGAACCCGGACGACACCGATGTGGTGGTCCGTTCGACCGTCATGAACAACGGCCAGCCGATCGAGCTCGACTACCGTCTGTACAAGACGCCGCAAGGCTGGCGCGTGTATGACATCAACGTGCTCGGCGCCTGGCTGATCCAGGCGTACCAGCAGCAGTTCCAGGAAAAGATCCAGCAGGGCGGCGTGCAAGGTCTGATCACCTTCCTCACGCAGCGTAACCAGCAGCTCGCCGCCGGCAAGGCCAGTTCGTGAGCGAGCGCTTCGCCACCGGCGCCACGCTGAACCTCGAGAGCGCGAAGGCCGCGCTCTCGACGGGGCTCGCGCAAATCGCAGCAGGCGCCAGCGCCGTCGATTGCGCGCCGCTCACGCATTTCGACTCCTCGGCGCTTGCCGTGCTGATCGCATGGCAGCGTGCCGCGCACGAGCGCGGCGTCATCCTCAGCGTGCTCAATCTTCCCGCCGCGCTCGCCTCCCTCGCGCGCGCTTACGGCGTCGAATCGCTCCTGCACGAGCGACATTGACGCGCGGCGGCCTCGCGGCCACGTCGGCCGGGCGCACCGCTCGAGCCCGATTGCCGCACGCCGCCGCTTCCGCTTTCGAGTCCAAGCCAGGCCCAGGCCGGGCTTTCCGACTTGGCCTATAATCAACCGTTTTTTGGCGCTGCCGCAGCAATCGTGGCATCGAAGCAGGCGGCACAAGCCGTCCCCAAATTCTGGTCTTCCCCGCAGCATTGATGCTTTTATCAGCCGCGCCGTTCACGACGGGCGGCGCCTGAGTCATGCCAGCCATAGAAATCCGCAACGTCAAGAAGCGCTACAAAGAGCTCCAGGCGCTCAAGGGCGTCAGCTTCACCGTCGAAGAGGGCGAGTTCTTCGGGCTGCTCGGCCCGAACGGCGCGGGCAAGACGACGCTCATCAGCTGCCTCGCAGGCCTCGCGCGTGCCGACGAAGGCTCGATCGCCGTGCGCGGCCACGATGTCGTCGGCGACTACCGCAACGCGCGCCGCAATCTCGGCGTCGTCCCGCAGGAACTGGTGTTCGATCCGTTCTTCACGGTGCGAGAGACGCTGCGCATCCAGTCCGGCTATTTCGGCCTGCGCAACAACGACGCGTGGATCGACGAGATCATGGCCAACCTCGATCTCACCGAAAAAGCCGACGTGAACATGCGCGCGCTCTCGGGCGGCATGAAGCGCCGCGTGCTGGTGGCGCAGGCGCTCGTGCACCGGCCGCCCGTGATCGTGCTCGACGAGCCCACCGCCGGCGTGGACGTCGAGTTGCGCCAGACGCTCTGGAAGTTCATCGCGCGCCTGAATCGCGAAGGTCACACCATCGTGCTCACCACGCACTACCTCGAAGAGGCGGAAGAGCTGTGCGACCGCATTGCCATGCTGCGGCGCGGCGAGGTCGTGGCGCTCGAGCGCACCAGCACGCTGCTGCAGCGCTTCGCGGGCACGCAGCTGTACTTGCGCTTCTCGGAGGGCGTGCTGCCGACGGAGCTGCGCGCGCTCGAAATCGATAGATCGAACGGCAACGGTCACCAGCACCTGCTGCGCCTCGCGAGCTACGACGACGTCGAGCGCATCCTCGCGCTGTGCCGCGCGAACGGCTGCAAGCTCGAAGAAATGGAAGTGCGCAAGGCCGATCTGGAGGATGTCTTCGTGCAGGTGATGAACGGTCCTGAAGTGATCGAGGGGCTGGCATGAGCGGCTTCCGTACCCTGTTCTACAAGGAAGTGCTGCGTTTCTGGAAGGTCGCCTTCCAGACCGTGCTCGCCCCGGTCATCACCGCGCTGCTGTATCTGACGATCTTCGGCCACGCGCTGCGCGGCCATGTGGAGGTCTACCCGGGCGTCGAGTACACGAGCTTCCTGATTCCCGGCCTCGTGATGATGAGCGTGCTGCAGAACGCGTTCGCGAACTCGTCCTCGTCGCTCATCCAGTCGAAGATCACGGGCAATCTCGTATTCGTTCTATTGCCGCCGCTGGCCGCCTGGGAGATGTTTGGAGCTTACGTGCTCGCCTCGATCGTGCGCGGCCTCGCCGTGGGCGCGGGCGTGTTCGTCGTGACGATCTGGTTCATTCCGATGAGCTTCGCCGCACCGTTCTACATCATCGCCTTCGCGGTGCTCGGCTCGGCGATCCTCGGCACGCTCGGCCTGATCGCCGGGATCTGGGCCGAAAAATTCGACCAGCTCGCGGCGTTTCAGAACTTTCTCATCATGCCGCTCACGTTCCTTTCGGGCGTGTTCTATTCGACGCATACGCTGCCGCCGGTCTGGCGCGAGGTGTCACGGCTGAACCCGTTCTTCTACATGATCGACGGCTTCCGGTACGGTTTTTTCGGCTTGTCCGACATTAACCCGCTCGCAAGTCTCGCGATCGTTTTCGTCTTTTTCGTGGTGCTGGCCGCGCTGGCGATGCGTCTGCTCGCGAGCGGCTACAAGCTGCGCCACTAAATGCCATTCACGCAGGAGCCCCACACCATGTTGCCGACTCCGGAACAGGTCAAGCAGTACATCTCGGCAGGACTCGCGTGCGAGCATCTCGAAGTCGAGGGCGACGGTCAGCACTTCTTCGCGACGATCGTGTCGTCGGCGTTCGAAGGCAAGCGCCTGATCCAGCGCCATCAGCTCGTCTATGCGGCGCTCGGCGAGCGCATGCGCGAGGAAATCCACGCGCTCAGCATGAAGACGCTCACGCCCGCCGAATGGCAGAACGCATAATCTGGAATCTCAGTGCGAATTACCCAGGACAATGGCGCCGCCGCGAGCGGCGCCGCACAACATGACGCGACGCCGCAAGCCGGTCGCGCCGATCAGGAAACCTCAGGCATGGATAAACTCGTCATCGTCGGCGGGCAGACGCTCGCAGGGGAAGTGACCGTTTCGGGTGCGAAGAACGCGGCGCTGCCCATTCTCTGCGCGGTCCTCTTGAGCGCGGAACCCGTCCATCTGGACAACGTGCCCGACCTTCAGGACGTGCGCACCACGCTCAAGCTGCTCAACCAGATGGGCGTGCGCACCGAGCAGGACGGCCACCGCGTGCAGCTCGACGCCTCGAAGGTCGACAACCTCGTCGCGCCGTATGAGCTCGTGAAGACCATGCGCGCGTCGATTCTCGTGCTCGGGCCTCTCGTCGCCCGCTTTGGCGAGGCGAAGGTGTCGCTGCCGGGCGGCTGCGCGATCGGCGCGCGCCCCGTGGATCAGCACATCAAGGGCCTGCAGGCGATGGGCGCCGAGATCACCATCGAGCACGGCTTCATCGAGGCGCGCGCGAAGCGCCTGAAGGGCGCGCGCATCGTCACCGACATGATCACGGTCACCGGCACGGAAAACCTGCTGATGGCCGCCGTGCTGGCCGAAGGCGAAACGGTGATCGAGAACGCCGCGCGCGAGCCCGAAGTGGGCGACCTCGCGCATCTGCTCGTCGCGATGGGCGCGCAGATCGAGGGCATCGGCACCGATCGTCTGGTCATCCAGGGCGTGGACAAGCTGCACGGCGCGAAGCACACCGTCATTCCCGACCGCATCGAGGCGGGCACGTTCCTGTGCGCGGTCGCGGCCGCGGGCGGCGACGTCACGCTGCGCCAGGTGCGTCCGCATATCCTCGACGCCGTCACGGACAAACTGCGCGAAGCGGGCGTGACGATCGAGGAGGGCGACGACTGGATGCGCGTGCGCATGCACGAGCGCGCGCGCGCCGTGAATCTGCGCACCTCGGAATATCCGGCGTTCCCGACCGACATGCAGGCGCAGTTCATGGCGCTCAACGCGATCGCGGACGGCACCTCGCAAGTGGTCGAAAACATCTTCGAGAACCGCTTCATGCACGTGCAGGAGCTGAACCGCCTCGGCGCGCACATCACGATCGACGGCAAGACGGCACTCGTTGCCGGCGTCGAAAAGCTCTCGGGCGCGAAGGTGATGGCAACCGATCTGCGCGCTTCGGCGAGCCTCGTGATCGCGGGCCTCTGCGCCGACGGCGAGACGCTGATCGACCGCATCTATCACCTCGACCGCGGCTACGACCGCATGGAAGAGAAGCTGAACAAGATCGGCGCCAACGTGAAGCGCATCAAGGGGAACGCGGCATGAGCACGGTCGAATCCAGGCCCACGCCGGCCGCGGCGGCCGGTGCGCCGCTCACGCTGGCGCTCTCGAAGGGCCGCATCTTCGAAGAGACGATGCCGCTGCTCGCCGCCGCGGGCGTCGAGGTGACCGAAGACCCGGAAACCTCGCGCAAGCTCATCCTGCCGACGACCGACCCGAACCTGCGCGTCATCATCGTGCGCGCGACCGACGTGCCCACCTATGTGGAATACGGCGCGGCCGACTTCGGCGTGGCGGGCAAGGACGTGCTGCTCGAGCATGGCGGCGGCGGGCTCTATCAGCCGATCGATCTCGATATCGCGCGCTGCCGTCTCTCGGTGGCCGTGAAGGCGGGCTTCGACTACGCCAATGCCGTGCGCCAGGGCGCGCGCCTGCGCGTGGCGACCAAGTACACGGAAGCCGCGCGCCAGCACTTCGCGGCCAAGGGCGTGCACGTCGACCTCATCAAGCTCTATGGCTCGATGGAGCTCGCGCCGCTCGTCGGCCTCGCCGACGCGATCGTCGACCTCGTCAGCACGGGCGGCACGCTGCGCGCGAACAATCTGGTCGAGGTCGAGGAGATCATGGACATCTCCTCGCGCCTCGTCGTGAACCAGGCGGCGCTCAAGCTCAAGCGCGCTGCGCTGCGGCCGTTCCTCGACGCGTTCGAACGCGCGTCGCGCGGCGCGCAGGCAGCGTGATCAAGCCGCCGGATCCGGCGGCTTGATCCGGCCACTTGATTTGGCTACCTGAGTTGGCCACTTGAGTTTGGCGAACTGAAGAAGCTCGCACGAGCGAGCCGGGCGACGCCCGCGCGGAGCACCCGATGCGCCGCGCCCACAACCGTTACGGATGGATATCAGCATGGCTATCACGATGCGCAAACTCGACTCCAGCGCCGCAGGCTTCAAGGCGGCGCTGCACGCGGTGCTCGCCTTCGAGGCGAGCGAAGACGAGGCCATCGAGCGCTCGGTCGCGCAAATCCTCGCCGATGTGAAGGCGCGCGGCGACGCCGCCGTGCTCGACTATACGAACCGCTTCGACCGCCTGAACGCCACGAGCGTCGATGCGCTGGAGCTGCCGATCAGCGAGCTCGAGGCCGCACTGGAAAGTCTCGAGCCCAAGCAGCGCGCGGCGCTCGAAGCGGCGGCCGCGCGCGTGCGCGGCTACCACGAGAAGCAGCGCATCGAGTGCGGCTCGCATAGCTGGCAGTACACCGAAGCGGACGGCACCGTGCTCGGCCAGAAGGTCACGCCGCTCGACCGCGTGGGCCTTTACGTGCCGGGCGGCAAGGCCGCGTATCCGTCGTCGGTGCTGATGAACGCGATTCCCGCGCGGGTTGCGGGCGTGCGCGAGATCATCATGGTCGTGCCCACGCCCGACGGCGTGAAGAACCCGCTCGTGCTGGCGGCGGCGCTGCTCGGCGGCGTCGACCGCGTGTTCACTATCGGCGGCGCGCAGGCCGTGGGCGCACTCGCCTACGGCACCCGCACGATCCCGGCTGTCGACAAGATCTGTGGCCCGGGCAACGCCTATGTGGCCTCGGCCAAGCGCCGCGTGTTCGGCACGGTCGGCATCGACATGATCGCCGGCCCCTCCGAGATCCTCGTGCTGTGCGACGGCACGACCGATCCGCGCTGGGTCGCGATGGACCTGTTCTCGCAGGCCGAGCACGACGAGCTCGCGCAATCGATCCTGCTGTGCCCGGACGACGCGTTCATCAAGCGCGTGCAAGACGCGATCGACGAACTGCTGCCCTCGATGCCGCGCGCCGAAGTCATCGCCACGTCGCTGACGAACCGCGGCGCGCTCGTGAAGGTGCGCGACATGGCCGAAGCCTGCGCGATCGCCAACGACATCGCACCCGAGCACCTCGAAATCTCGGCGCTCGAGCCGCAGAAGTGGGGCGCCGAAATCCGCCACGCGGGCGCCATCTTCCTCGGCCGCTACACGAGTGAAAGCCTCGGCGACTACTGTGCGGGGCCGAATCACGTGCTGCCTACGTCTCGTACCGCACGTTTCTCGTCGCCGCTCGGCGTCTATGATTTCATCAAGCGATCGAGCCTGATCGAAGTGAGCGCCGAAGGCGCCCAGACGCTCGGCGAGATCGCGGCGGAACTCGCGTACGGCGAAGGCCTCCAGGCCCACGCGCGCAGCGCCGAGTACCGCATGAAGCAAAGCTGAGACAGGGTGGAGACAGGGCGGCGCGCATGAGTTTCCTGTGCGCCGCGCCCCCTGAGGAGACGTTTGCAAGCATCGGCGCGCCAGGCGCACGCAGGCCAGCGCCCGATGCCTGGAACACCGAAATAACCCGCGCGCCCGAAAACGGGCGCCAATCTGGACGGCCCTGCAGCGCTGCGGCACTGTAGTCCGGCTGGCCGTCCGTGCCGGCTCCACGCCCCGCGCGCGAGCCAATCGACAATGACGACACCACACGACATCATCCGCCCCGATGTGCTCGCCATGACGAGCTATCCGGTCCCCGACGCCGCCGGCTTCGTGAAGCTCGACGCCATGGAGAACCCGTACTCGCTGCCCGCCGATCTGGCGGTGCAACTGGGCGAGCATCTCGCGGGCGTGGCGCTGAACCGCTATCCGGCGCCGCGTCCCGAGGCCCTCATGGCGAAGCTCAAGACCGCGATGCGCGTGCCGCCCGAGTGCGACGTGCTGCTCGGCAACGGCTCGGACGAGATCATCAGCATGATCACGATGGCGTGCGCGAAGCCGGGCGCGAAGGTGCTCGCGCCGGTGCCGGGCTTCGTGATGTATGCGATGTCGGCGAAATTCGCCCAGGTGGAATTCGTCGGCGTGCCGCTCAAGGCCGATCTGACGCTCGATACCGGCGCCATGCTTGCTGCCGTCGCCGAGCACAAGCCGGCCGTGATCTGGCTCGCGTACCCGAACAACCCCACGGGGACCCTCTTCGCCGACGCCGACATCGAACGCATCATCGAAGCCGCGGACGCTGCCGGCGGCCTCGTCGTGATCGACGAGGCCTATCAGCCGTTCGCGCAGACGAGCTGGATGCCGCGCGCGGGCGCGTTCGACAACGTGGTCGTCATGCGCACGATGTCCAAGCTCGGGCTTGCGGGCATCCGCCTCGGCTACCTCGCGGGCCGCACTGCATGGCTCAACGAGTTCGACAAGGTGCGCCCGCCGTATAACGTGAATGTGCTCACCCAGGCGGCCGCCGATTTCCTGCTCGACCATATCGGCGTGCTCGACGCGCAGGCCGCCCAGTTGCGCGCGGACCGGGCCCAACTGGCCGCCGCGGTGGCGACATTGCCGGGCGCCGAAGTGTTCGAAAGCGCCGGCAATTTCCTGCTCGTGCGCGTGCCCGATGCCTCCGCCGTGTTCGATACGCTGCTGACAGCGCGGGTGCTGGTCAAAAACGTGAGTAAAATGCACCCATTGCTGGCGAATTGCGTGCGCCTGACCGTTGGGACCCCCGACGAAAACGCGCAGCTGCTCGCCGCCCTGAAGCTCGTGCTCAAGTGAATCGTTCCCATCGTTGCGAAGCGCACAGCGCTTCGAGCTTCGTTCTCTGAACCCTCCTGTTACAGGCTGTTTGAAGGAAATTGCCATGCGCGTCGCGCAAGTCGTTCGCAACACCAGCGAAACGCAAATCCGCGTGAAACTCAATCTGGACGGCACCGGCGAGCAAAAGCTCGCGACCGGCGTGCCGTTTCTCGACCACATGCTCGACCAGATCGCGCGACACGGTCTGATCGATCTCGAAGTCGAGGCGCATGGCGACACCCATATCGACGACCACCATACGGTTGAAGACGTCGGCATCACGCTGGGCCAGGCGGTCGCGCAGGCGATCGGCGACAAAAAGGGCATCCGCCGCTATGGCCATGCCTACGTGCCGCTCGACGAGGCGCTCTCGCGCGTGGTGATCGACTTCTCAGGTCGTCCGGGGCTCGAGTTCCACGTGCCGTTCACGCGCGCGCGCATCGGCACGTTCGACGTCGATCTGTCGATCGAATTCTTCCGCGGCTTCGTCAATCACGCCGGCGTGACGCTGCATATCGACAATCTGCGCGGCCTGAACGCGCATCACCAGATGGAAACCGTGTTCAAGGCCTTCGGCCGCGCGCTGCGTCAGGCCGCCGAGCTGGATGAGCGCCAGGCGGGCAAGATTCCGTCGACGAAGGGCAGCCTGTAAGCGGTATCCGAGATGAAAACTTCAATTGCGATTGTGGATTATGGGATGGGCAACCTGCGTTCGGTGGCCCAGGCGCTGAAGCAGGCCGCGCCGGAAGCCGACGTGCAGATCGTCGAGCAGCCGGAAGCGATCCGCGCAGCCGACCGCGTCGTGCTGCCGGGTCAGGGCGCGATGCCCGACTGCATGCGCAGCCTCGCGGAATCGGGCCTGCAGGACGCCGTGCTCGAAGCCTCGCGCACCAAGCCGCTGATGGGCGTGTGCGTGGGCGAGCAGATGCTGTTCGACTGGAGCGCCGAGGGCGACACGAAGGGCCTCGGCCTGCTGCCGGGCAAGGTCGTGCGCTTCGCGCTGGAAGGCCAGTTGCAGGACGACGGCTCGCGCTTCAAGGTGCCGCAGATGGGCTGGAACCGCGTGCGTCAGACCCGCGCTCACCCGCTGTGGGACGGCGTGCCCGACGAAAGCTTCTTTTATTTCGTGCACAGCTACTATGTAGTGCCGGCCGACGCAGCTCACACGGTGGGCGAAACGCCGTACGGCGCGGCCTTTACCTCGGCGGTGGCGCGGGATAACATCTTCGCCACCCAATTTCACCCGGAAAAGAGCGCCGCAGCGGGCTTGCGCGTCTATCGCAACTTCGTCCACTGGAACCCGTAATTCACGCGCGGCGTTGCCGGCTCGGATCACCCAGGTCAGTCCTGCAAGCGTTGTGTGCGCCCGAAGCCGATTTACATCAGCAAGGCCGCCGAAAGAGTTGTACTAAACTAGCGAAACGGCGTCGGATCGGGGCTTTTCCCGGTCGTTGCCGGCTGATTTCAACCCCATTCCCAGACATCACCCGATTGCTATGCTGCTGATTCCGGCCATCGATCTCAAAGACGGTCACTGCGTACGCCTCAAACAAGGCGATATGGACCAGGCGACGATTTTCTCCGAGGAACCGGCGGCCATGGCCCGACATTGGGTCGAGCGCGGCGCGCGGCGTCTGCACCTCGTCGACCTGAACGGCGCGTTCGCAGGCAAGCCGAAGAACGAAGACGCGATTCGCGAGATCATCGCGGAAGTGGGCGACCAGATCCCCGTGCAGTTGGGCGGCGGCATCCGCGACCTCGACACCATCGAGCGCTACCTCGACGACGGCCTCTCGTACGTGATCATCGGTACGGCCGCGGTCAAGAACCCGGGCTTCCTCCAGGAAGCTTGCACGGCGTTCGGGGGCCATATCATCGTCGGGCTCGACGCCAAGGACGGCAAAGTCGCCACCGACGGCTGGAGCAAGCTCACGGGCCACGAAGTCGTGGACCTCGCGCGCAAGTTCGAGGACTACGGCGTCGAGTCGATCATCTACACCGACATCGGCCGCGACGGCATGCTGCAAGGCATCAATATCGAAGCGACGGTGCGTCTTGCGCGCGCGGTGAAGATTCCGGTCATCGCGAGCGGCGGCCTCTCGAATCTCGCCGATATCGATGCGCTCTGCGAAGTCGAGGACGAAGGCGTCGAAGGCGTGATCTGCGGCCGCGCGATCTACTCGGGCGATCTGGATTTTGCCGAGGCGCAAACGCGCGCAGACAGCCTGCGCGAATCGGACGACGCTTAAAGCGTCGCGTGGACGGCCTCCCGAGCGGCGGCCGAGTCCTGCGGGGCTTTCGGGGTCCTTTTTGGTCCTTTTGGTCCTTCGGGCTCCCCGGTGCGACCGTCGGGGCGACCGGCAAGGGCGGGCCGCGCGCCGTCGGCGGCGAGTCGCCGCTCCCGGCCGTTCGTTCGCCGGCTAATTTCGCGATAACCGCTATCGCGCGACAATGGGCGTAGCTGCTGCGGTCCCGGCACGCCCCGGAATATCGGCAAGATCATGGCTCTACCCAAACGCATCATTCCCTGTCTCGACGTGACTGCCGGACGGGTCGTCAAGGGCGTCAACTTCGTCGAGCTGCGCGACGCGGGCGATCCCGTCGAAATCGCGCGCCGCTATGACGATCAGGGCGCCGACGAGCTCACCTTTCTCGACATCACGGCCACCTCGGACGGGCGCGACCTGATCCTGCCGATCATCGAAGCGGTGGCCTCGCAGGTCTTCATCCCGCTGACGGTGGGCGGCGGCGTGCGCGCCGTCACCGACGTGCGGCGCCTGCTCAACGCCGGCGCCGACAAGGTCGGCATGAATTCGTCGGCGGTGGCCAATCCGCAGCTCGTGCGCGATGCCGCCGATAAATACGGCTCGCAGTGCATCGTCGTCGCCATCGACGCGAAGCGCACCTCGGCGCCGGGCGAAGCGCCGCGCTGGGAAGTCTTCACGCACGGCGGCCGCAAGGCCACCGGCATCGACGCCGTCGAGTGGGCGCGCAAGATGGCCGAGTTCGGCGCAGGCGAAATCCTGCTCACGAGCATGGATCGCGACGGCACCAAGAGCGGCTTCGACCTCGCCCTCACGAGCGCGGTGTCCGACGCCGTGCCGATTCCCGTGATCGCCTCGGGCGGCGTGGGCGGTCTGCAAGATCTCGCGGATGGCATCGTCAAGGGCCATGCCGACGCCGTGCTGGCGGCGAGTATCTTCCACTACGGCGAGCACACGGTTGGCGAGGCCAAGCGCTTCATGGCCGATCAGGGCATTTCGGTGAGGATGTGACGCCATGAACAACGCACAAACCCACGACATCGCGAAGGCCGGCTGGCTCGACAAGGTCAACTGGGACGCCAACGGCCTCGTGCCCGTGATCGCGCAGGAAGCCACGACCGGCGACGTGCTGATGTTCGCGTGGATGAACCGCGAAGCGCTGGCCAAGACGGTCGAGCTGCGCCGCGCGGTGTACTTTTCGCGCTCGCGCCAGCGCCTGTGGTTCAAGGGCGAGGAGTCGGGCCACGTGCAGCACGTGCACGACATTCGCCTCGACTGCGACGAGGACGTCGTGCTGCTCAAGGTCGAGCAGGTGTCGAACATCGCGTGCCACACGGGCCGTCACTCGTGCTTTTTCCAGCAATTCGAAGGCACCGTCGACGAAGGCCGCTGGGTCGCCGTCGATCCCGTGCTGAAAGACCCCGAACACATCTACAAATGACGCAACTGAACACCAACGACACCCTGCTGCGCCTCGCGGCGGTGATCGACAGCCGCAAGGGCGGCGACCCGGACGCTTCCTACGTCGCACGCCTGTTCCATAAGGGCGACGACGCCGTGCTCAAGAAGGTGGGCGAAGAGGCGACCGAAGTCGTGCTGGCCGCGAAGGACGTGCGTCAGGGCGGCGCGCCGAAGGCGCTGGTCGGCGAGATGGCCGATCTGTGGTTCCACTGCCTCGTCACGCTCTCGCACTTCGACCTGAGCCCGGCCGATGTGCTGGCGGAGCTGGAGCGCCGTGAGGGGCTCTCGGGCCTCGAGGAGAAGGCGCTGCGCAAGAGCCGCGAGCGCGAAGAAAACGGCGAATGACGCTGCGGGACTGAATTCGGGCCGCGGATTCGGGTCGAATTATTGGGTCGAGTCATCGCAGCGATACTGGCCCAGGTGACGCACGCGAGGCGTGTGTCGCCACCGACCTGACTGGAGATGCCACCCATGTCCACGCCCGGCGATTGCCCGCCTCCTGCCTACCGCGCCCCGGAGCACGATCCGCTCGACGCGGATCGTCTGCGCAGCCTTCGCACCCTCACGCATATCCTCTACGGGCTCTACGCGATCTTCTTGCTCACGGGTGGCGTGACCGTGCTCGTGGCGATCATCATCAATTACATCAAGCGCGACGAAGCGGCCGGCACGCCTTACGAGCAGCACTTCACGTGGCAGATCCGCACGTTCTGGCTCGGGCTCGCCGGAACGCTGATCGGCGGCGCGCTCTTCGTCGTCGTGATCGGTATTCCGATTTTGTGGGCTGTCGGAATCTGGACGTTGTACCGTATCATCAAAGGCTGGCTGTACCTGTACGACAACAAGCCGCTGTCCGATCCACGCGCGTGGCTCTGACGCTGCGGCAGATTGGGACCGTGCGCGGAACCCGACACGCTTTCTCCCCATACGGCGGCCCAGGAGCACCATGAGTCACGACCGCAGCACCTGTCTCTTTTGCAAGATCGCCGACGGCCTGATCCCCAGCACGCGCGTCTATGAAGACGACGAGTTCGTCGCGTTCCGGGACATTCGGCCCGCAGCACAAACTCACGTGCTGGTCATTCCGCGCCAACATATATCCACCCTCGCGGACTGCGGTGAAAACGAAGCCCCGCTGCTTGGTAGAATGTTTGTATTGGTCGCGCGGCTGGCGAGGGATCTGGGCGTGTCCTACACGGGCGGTGAGACCGGCTATCGCACCGTGGTGAACACGGGGCCCGGCGGCGGCCAGGAGGTCTATCACCTGCACGCGCATCTGCTGTCCGGACCGCGTCCGTGGCAGCGCATGGGATAGACCGGGCGCTTGCGCGGCAAGACGGCACAATCCCAGGGGCGGCCGAGAAAAAGGGCACGTTGCCACGCAGCCGAAATAGCTTGCAGTTACCATACCGGGCACGCAGCCCGGCAACCCGCCAGGCGCGCCAGGCATGGCGCCACGCCGGACCAGTCGATCGGCACGGGCGTCAGGAAGCGCGTTCGCGCGACACGGTTTTTTCGCTGCGCATGAGGCGTGGCAACGGGGTTAAGGAGAGTTTTGATCATGGGTTCGTTGAGCATTTGGCACTGGCTGATCGTGTTGTTGATCGTGGCGCTCGTCTTTGGCACGAAGAAGCTGCGCAATATCGGCAGCGATCTGGGCGGCGCGGTGAAGGGTTTCAAGGAAGGCATGCGCGAGGGCGAGGAGTCCGGCGCCGATACGCAAAAGCGCGAGCTGCCGAACAACGGCGGCACGGTCGATGTCGACGCCAAGGACAAGACCCCGCGTTCGAACGACTACCGCTAAGCGCGGCAGCCGTTATTTCCCGCCCCAAGGCTGACGGAAAGCTTCATTCATGCTCGATCTGGGTCTAACCAAGATGGCGCTGATCGGCGTCGTCGCGCTGGTCGTTCTCGGACCGGAACGGCTGCCGCGCGTCGCGCGTACGGCCGGCGCCCTGTTTGGCCGCGCGCAGCGCTATATCAACGACGTCAAGGCGGAAGTCACGCGCGAGATCGAACTGGACGAGTTGCGCCGCATGAAGGGCGAATTCGAACAGGCCGCGCAAAACGTCGAGAAAACCGTTCACGATAACCTGCACAAGCAGGAGACCGAGCTGAACGAGGCCTGGAACGTCGGCACGGGTGGGGCCCCCAGCATCGCGGGCGGCGCCGCTTCGGACCCGGCGCAAGGCAGCGCGTTCGGGACGTCCGGCACGGCCGATGGTTCGGGCGCCACGTCATGGCGCTCGGGTAACGCGTCTAACGCAACCGGCGGCAAACGCAAGAACTGGCGCGTGAAGCAAACGGCAACGCCCACGTGGTACAAACGGGCGACGCTGCGACGCACGCGCGTGCAATCGGGTGCCGCGCGCGTCGCGCAGCATACGCCGGCCAGCTTGCGCCGTCCCACGCGCTTCTTCTGATGCTCCGATACCGCAGTCGAGTCTGAACTTGTCCATCTCCAACCCCCGAGGGCCGGTGTGAGCGACCCCCAACAAAGACAGGACGAGGGCACTGAAGAGACCTTCATCTCGCACCTCGTCGAGCTGCGCGACCGCATCATTCGCGCGGGCATTGCCGTGATCGTCGTGTTCGTCGGGCTCGTGTACTGGGCGCCCGACATCTTCAGGCTGCTCGCCCGCCCGTTGATGCAGAACCTGCCGCGCGACGGCAAGATGATCGTCACCGACGTGACCGGCTCGTTCTTCGTGCCGATGAAGGTGACGATGCTCGTCGCCTTCGTGATCGCCTTGCCGGTCGTGCTCTATCAGATCTGGGCGTTCGTGGCGCCAGGCCTCTATCAGCACGAGAAGAAGCTGGTCGGGCCGCTGGTGGCGAGCAGCTATACGCTGTTCCTGTGCGGCATGGCGTTCGCGTATTTCGTGGTGTTTCCCACCATCTTCCGCGTGATGGCGCATTACAACGCGCCGCTCGGTGCGGAGATGACCACCGATATCGACAATTACCTGAGCTTCGTGCTCACGATGTTCCTCGCGTTCGGTGTGACCTTCGAAGTGCCGATTGTCGTCGTGCTGCTCGTGCGCATGGGCGTGCTGACGGTCAAGAAGCTCAAGGAGATTCGTCCCTATGTGATCGTCGGCGCGTTCATCGTTGCCGCGGTCGTCACGCCGCCGGATGTGTTTTCGCAGCTCATTCTCGCGCTCCCGCTGATCGTGCTGTACGAGGCGGGGATTATCGCGGCGAGACTCTTCGTCGGGACCGGCGAGAAGAAGGCTGTCGACGAGAGTGAGGCAACGAGCTGACGGGGCGCGCTCAGGCGTGCGGGCCCGAAGCCGGTAAAGTCCAAAAAGAAAGGCCGCGAACGGTGACGTTCGCGGCCTTTTTTGCTTCTCTCGCTTCGCTGCGCGGCGCAGGCGAGGGCGCCAGTCAGCGAATGCGCGCTGGCGGCAACGTGAGCGGTGAGCCCACGTCGCGGGCGTTCCGGTCAGCCTCCGTCGTCGTCGCCTTCTTCGTCCTGGTTCGCGGGCTGCTTCGGCGGCGGCGGGCGCTTGCCGATCATCACGTCGAGGTCCATGTCCTTGTTCTTGCGCACGAGGTGGACCTTGGCGCTGGTGCCCGGCTTGATCTGCGCAATGACGTTCAGCAGGCGCGTGGTGTCGGTGATCGCTTCGCCGTTCACCGCGGTCAGGACGTCGCCCGGCTTGATGCCGGCCTTGTCGGCGGGGCCGCCCTGCAGCACGCCCGCGACGATCGCGCCCGACTTCTGGTTCAGCCCGAACGACTCGGCGATCTCGGGCGTCACGTCCTGCGGCTCCACGCCGATCCAGCCGCGCGTGACCGAGCCCGTCGTGATGATGCTCTCCAGCACGCTGCGCGCCGTGGAGACGGGAATGGCGAAGCCGATGCCGAGCGAGCCGCCCGAGCGTGAATAGATGGCCGTGTTGATGCCGAGCAGATTGCCGTTGACGTCGACGAGCGCGCCGCCCGAGTTGCCCGGGTTGATTGGCGCGTCGGTCTGGATGAAGTTCTCGAAAGTGTTGATGCCGAGGTGATTGCGCCCGAGCGCGCTGATGATCCCCATCGTCACGGTCTGGCCCACGCCGAACGGGTTGCCGATGGCGAGCACGACGTCGCCCACGCGCGCCTGATCCATGCGTCCGAGCGTGATGGTGGGCAGGTTCGGCAGGTTGATCTTGAGCACGGCGAGATCGGTCTCCGGGTCGATGCCGATCACCTTCGCGTTGGTGGTGCGGCCGTCGGAGAGCGCGATTTCAATCTGATCGGCGCCGTCGATCACGTGCTGGTTCGTTAGAATGTAACCGTCCGGACTGACAATGACGCCCGAACCGAGGTTCGCCGCAGGCTGTTCCTGCTGCTTGCGGTTGTTATTGGGATTGCCGAAAAAGTAGCGGAATAGCGGGTCGTTCTGGCGCGGGTCGGGCGGCAGCGACCCGTCCTTGCTCGAGAATACGTTGACGACCGCGGGCATCGCCTTCTGGGCCGCGTCCGCATAGGAACCTTGCGCGGGGCCGCCGCCAATGCCCGGCGCCACCTCCCGCAGGGCAACGATCGGTTCCGCGAGCTGCTTGCCGAGTTGCCCCTGATGCTGGAGCCACTGCGGCTTGAGCGTCGCGATGATGAACATCAACGCCAGCAGGACCGTCACCGCCTGGGCGAAGAACAGCCAAAAGCGTCTAAGCATCTGAAGATTAGAGGATTATATGGATCGGATCGAACTGGAATTGTATCTGAACAATCTTCTGGAATCCGCGCGGTTCAAGGACTACTGCCCGAATGGCCTGCAGGTCGAGGGGCGGCGGCGCGTGGAGAGGATCGCGACCGGCGTCACGGCCTCGCTTGCCTTCCTCGAAGCGGCGCTGGAGTGGGGCGCCGACGCCGTGCTCGTGCACCATGGCTATTTCTGGCGCAACGAGCCGCCGCAGATCACGGGGCGCAAGTACCACCGCCTGAAAGCGCTGCTTGCCAACGACCTCAATCTGTTTGCCTACCATCTGCCGCTCGACTGCCATCCCGAGCTGGGCAATAACGCGCAGTTGGGCGCCAAACTCGGCTGGATCGGCGAAAAACGCTTCGGCGACCAGGACCTCGGCTGGATGACCACGCTGCCCATGCCCATCACGCTCGCGCACTTCACGGCGCAGGTCGAGCAGACGCTGGGCCGCACACCGCTCGTGCTCGGCGACCCCGATTGGGAGCTGCGCCACGTGGCATGGTGCACGGGCGCGGCGCAAAGTCTCTTCGATGCGGCGATCGAAGCGGGCGCCGATGTCTTCCTGACCGGCGAAATCTCCGAGCCGATCACCCATACCTCGGCCGAGAGCGGCGTGGCGTTCCTTGCCGCGGGCCATCACGCCACCGAGCGGTTTGGCGTGCAGGCGGTGGGCGCGCACCTGGCGGAGGCGTTCGACATCGAGCATCTTTTCATCGATATCCACAATCCCGTTTGAGCGGGGTGGTTTGAGCGGCGCAATCGAGCGGCCGATTGTCTTTGCGCTTCGCCCGATCGACTCATGGCGGAGCGCATCGGCATGTCTTATTCAGCGGGCGTTTACAAGATGAAAAGAAAATGGCCCCGTTTTCTGGGGGAAAACCCCGAGTTATCAAGGACTTCGCCCGCTTTTTGGTGAACGCCCCTTGTAAATGCCAACTCCATTCGCGCAAACTAGCGTTCGGCAGCACCGCGGGACAGCTGGCGTGACGGAAAAATCCAACTCAGAAGTGGGGCGATGTGATGCGAGACAATGAGAACGACCGCGTCGATGGCAGCCGCCGTACCTGGCTGATTGCGACGTCCGTAGCAGGTGGCATAGGAGGTGTTGCCACTGTCGTACCCTTCGTAGCTTCGTTTGCACCATCCGAAAAAGCCCGCGCTGCCGGCGCGCCGGTCGAAGTCGACATCAGCGGACTCGAACCCGGCTCGATGCTGACCGTGGCCTGGCGCGGCAAGCCCGTGTGGATCCTGAACCGCACCGAGCGCATGCTGGCCGACTGCAAGAAGGCCGACCCCGAGCTGGCGGACCCGAACTCCGAGCATCCGTTCTCCATGCCGATGCCGGATTACTGCAAGAACGAATACCGCTCGCGCGCCGAGCACCAGAACATCCTCGTGGCCGTGGCCGTGTGCACGCATCTGGGCTGCACGCCCACGCCGCGCTTCCAGGAGGGCCCGCAGCCCAACTTGCCCGACGACTGGCCCGGCGGCTTCCTGTGCCCGTGCCACGGCTCCACCTACGATCTCTCCGGCCGCGTGTTCAAGAACAAGCCCGCGCCGCAGAACCTCGACATCCCCCGCTACATGTTCACGTCCCCGACGCAGATCGTGATCGGCAAGGACGAACAAGGAGAAGCGTGATGGCCACGGGACACGAAAAGGAACTGGACACGACGAGCGCGTCTTCGGGGCTGACCGGCTGGATCGACAAGCGCTTTCCGATGACGTCGACATGGAAAGCGCACGTCTCCGAGTACTACGCGCCGAAGAACTTCAACTTCTGGTACTTCTTCGGCTCGCTCGCGCTGCTGGTGCTGGTGAACCAGATCGTCACCGGCATCTTCCTCACCATGAACTACAAGCCCGACTCGACGCTCGCGTTCGCGTCGGTCGAGTACATCATGCGCGAGGTGCCGTGGGGCTGGCTGATCCGCTACATGCACTCCACGGGCGCGTCGATGTTCTTCGTGGTCGTGTATCTGCACATGTTCCGCGGGCTGCTGTACGGTTCGTACCGCAAGCCGCGCGAGCTCGTCTGGATCTTCGGCTGCGCGATCTTCCTCTGCCTGATGGCCGAAGCGTTCTTCGGCTATCTGCTGCCGTGGGGCCAGATGTCGTTCTGGGGCGCGCAGG
Source organism: Paraburkholderia oxyphila NBRC 105797 (assembly GCF_000685075.1). Classification (GTDB taxonomy): domain Bacteria; phylum Pseudomonadota; class Gammaproteobacteria; order Burkholderiales; family Burkholderiaceae; genus Paraburkholderia; species Paraburkholderia oxyphila. The sequence continues at coordinate 67,153 of NZ_BAYD01000021.1, read as the reverse complement.
TGATCGTGAACCTGTTCTCGGCGATTCCCTTCATCGGCCCGGACCTGTCGCTGTGGATCCGCGGCGACTACGTGGTCTCGGACGTCACGCTCAACCGCTTCTTCGCCTTCCACGTGATCGCGATCCCGCTCGTGCTGATCGGGCTCGTGATCGCCCACGTCGTGGCGCTGCATGAAGTGGGCTCGAACAACCCCGATGGCATCGAGATCAAGGAGAAAAAGGACGCGAACGGCATTCCGCTCGACGGCATCCCGTTCCATCCGTACTACTCCGTGCACGACTTCATGGGCGTGTGCATCTTCCTGATGATCTTCGCGGCGATCATCTTCTTCGCGCCGGAGATGGGCGGCTACTTCCTCGAAGCCAACAACTTCATCCCGGCCAACCCGCTGCAGACGCCGCCTGAGATCGCGCCGGTCTGGTACTTCACGGCGTTCTACGCGATGCTGCGCGCCACCACCGACCCGTTCAAGATCGTGCTGATGATCGTGGTCGCGCTGCTCGGCCTGCTCGCACTCGTGCGTGCGCGCGGCAAGTGGCGCGCGGGCCTGCCGGTGCTGGCGATTCTCGTGGTCCTCGCGATGGCCTTCACGGAGTCGAAGTTCTGGGGCGTCGTGGTGATGGGCACGGCGGTGATCTCGCTCTTCTTCCTGCCGTGGCTCGACCGCGCGCCGGTGAAGTCGATTCGCTACCGGCCGATGTTCCACAAAGTGTTTCTCGCGATCTTCGTGTTCGCGTTCCTGACGCTCGGGTTCCTCGGCACCCGGCCGCCGTCGCCGGCGGCGACGCTGATCGCCCAGATCTGCGCACTCGTCTATTTCGCATTCTTCCTCGGCATGCCTTTCTGGACGCGGCTTGGCACCTTCAAGCAGCCGCCCGAGCGCGTGCAGTTCAAGCCCCATTAATCAGCGAGCGAGGAAGACATGATGATGAAATCTCTCTTTTCGACGCTCGCACGGGCAACAGGTACGGGTGTCGCCGGATTGGCGCTGGCGTGCGCGATGGGATTGGGGGCGGGATCGGCGATTGCGCAGGAAAACATTCCGCTCGACCGCGCACCCGATAACGGGGAAAATCTTGCTTCGCTGCAACATGGCGCGCAATTGTTTGTAAACTATTGTCTGAATTGCCATAGTGCGAACCTGATGCGCTACAGCCGGCTGGAAGCGATCGGCATCCCGCAGAAGCAGATCGAAGATAATCTGCTGTTCACGACGGACAAGGTCGGCAACACGATGTCCATCGCGATGCGACAGGACGACGCCAAGGCATGGTTCGGCGTGGCGCCGCCGGACCTCTCCGTGGAGGCGCGCGCGAAAGGGCGCGACTGGCTGTACACGTATCTGCGCAGCTTCTACCGTGACGACACGCGTCCGACCGGCTGGAACAATTTGGTGTTCGAGAACGTGAGCATGCCCAACGTGCTCTGGCAACTGCAGGGCGTGCGCACGGCGAAGTTCGAAGACATGACGGACGAGGAAACGGGGGAAAAGATCCACCGTTTTGTGGGGTACCAACAGGTCACACCGGGGAAGCTTTCACCGGTGGATTATGATTCTGCTGTGGCCGACCTCGTTGCATACCTTGGCTGGATGGCCGAGCCGGAGCAGAAAACCCGCAAGCAGCTTGGGGTCTGGGTGCTCCTGTTCCTCGGCGTTCTGAGCTTTTTCGCGTGGCGACTGAACGCCGCGTACTGGAAAGATATCAAATAATCACGTCCTGACCGACGTGGGGCCGGTGCGACGAGACACCGCCTGACAGTCTTGCGACAGTCAGACGGTGTTTTTGCCCGCCGGCCTTTTGGGTTTATTGAGGAAATGTAAATCATGATGGTTCTGTACTCCGGCACTACCTGCCCGTTCTCCCAGCGCTGCCGGCTGGTGTTGTTCGAAAAGGGCATGGACTTCGAAATCCGCGACGTCGACCTGTTCAACAAACCGGAAGACATCGCCGTGATGAATCCGTACGGTCAGGTGCCGATTCTGGTCGAGCGCGACCTGATCCTGTACGAATCGAACATCATCAACGAGTACATCGACGAGCGCTTCCCGCACCCGCAGCTGATGCCGGCCGACCCGGTCCAGCGCGCCCGCGCGCGCCTGTTCCTGCTCAACTTCGAGAAAGAGCTGTTCGTGCACGTGAGCACGCTCGAAAACGAGAAGGGCAAGGCGGCCGAGAAGAACCACGAGAAGGCGCGTCTCGCGATTCGCGACCGCCTCACGCAGCTCGCGCCGATCTTCCTGAAGAACAAGTACATGCTGGGCGAAGAGTTCTCGATGCTCGACGTCGCGATCGCGCCGCTCCTGTGGCGTCTGGATCACTACGGGATCGAGCTGTCGAAGAACGCCGCGCCGCTCATGAAGTACGCCGAGCGTATCTTCAGCCGTCCGGCCTATATCGAAGCGCTGACGCCTTCGGAAAAGGTGATGCGCCGCTAAGCCGGTGTTGTAACAGGAGGTGGCGGGCGCTGGCGGTCACGCTGGCTGCGCCGCCTCGTCAGAGGATTGTTGATGCAAGAGATTTCCACCAAGCCGTACCTGCTGCGCGCGCTGTACGAGTGGTGCACCGACAACGGCTTCACACCGCATATCGCGGTGCGGGTCGACAACCGTACGCGCGTGCCGCGCCAGTTCGTGCGCGACGGCGAGATCGTGCTGAACATCAGCTTCGAGGCGACGAGCCAGCTGCAGATGGGCAATGAGATGATCGAGTTCCATGCCCGTTTTTCCGGCAAGTCGCACAAGATCGAGGTGCCCGTGCCGAACGTGCTCGCGATCTACGCGCGCGAGAACGGCCAGGGCATGGCGTTCCCGGTCGACGCGCCGCCGGGCGATGCCGATGACGTGCTGCCTTCCGCGCAGGAGCATGACGAAGATTCGGTGCCCGTTGCCGCGGATGTGACGCATGAGGCATCGGCGCCGGAGCCGGCAGTCTCGGCGCCCGAGAAGGACAAAGGCGACGACGGTGCAGCGAAGGGCGGAAAGGGCCACCTCAAGATCGTGAAATGAAGTAGAATAGCGGGCTACGCCGGCTTAGCTCATCTGGTAGAGCAGTTGATTTGTAATCATCAGGTGGCGGGTTCGAGTCCTGCAGCCGGCACCATATAAATCAAGGGCTTACGATCATCGTAAGCCCTTTTGCGCATCTGACTGTCAACCGAGTGTCAACGGAGCGCCCGGTAGGCGGCACAACTGTGCGGCACGCTTTTCGAGCGGACGGTTGCAGGCCGTTGCGAATTTGGGTTTTTCCCGTTAACCCATAGACTTGCTTCGTGTAAAGTTCGCTCAGGCTGAGCCGTTATTAGAATTCAGGAACCTTGGTCCGCAGCTTGTTGAAAGCAGGACGCGCGCGGGAAATTTTGCCTCTAGCACAGCAACAGTGCTCGCAAGTTAGATAGATCGGGACGCTTGATGCTTTCCAGAATACCCAAGAGACTCGGGAAAGAACCGCTCGTGGATGCACTTTTTGAGGTGCATTTCGCGCCCTCTGAAGCGTCCTTGGCGGCAAGCGTGCCCGGGTTCCTCATGTTTGCGATACCAGGTATCGAGCGAACAGTTCAGAGTCTCCCTTTGGGATCGGTTCCAAAGGAGTTTCGTGATTCTCAGCCGGGCCTGTCCTTCCAGCCACTTGTAAGACTGGAATTCGGGAAATATTTTATCAATGTCGGAGATCGTGCTCTGATCGTAGGGGCCAAGTTGCCATACTCAGGGTGGAGCGGATTCCGAAGCGCTATTCTTTCAGTTTTGGATGCCGTGCTGGGTTCTGGCCTAGTCTCTTCCGTTGTTCTGTGCTCCATTCGGTACATTGATGTCGTGGAGCAATCAATAATTGCAAGCGACATCAGCGCGCTCGACGTAGGCATGCGAATCGCGGGTAAAGACATTACTACTGAGCGGACAACGATCACTACTCGCTTGCAAGACGGGCGCTTAGTACACGACGTGATGATTAATAATTCCGTGGATGCGCAGGTTGCCAATCGTGGAGCGGTTAAAGGAATTATCATAAACACGGCGACCATTGACGAATTCGAGGAAGAACCTGCTGCTAAATTTAAGGAGCGGCTGCCACAGCTTGCGGATGAAATTCACGCATCTAACAAGAAAGTCTTTTTTGGGTTGCTGACCGAAGAACTCGTTGCCAAGCTCGATCCCATATATGAATAATCAATCAGCAAACTTCACAGCGAAAGGTGGGCACGCATTAGCCGGCATCCTGAGTGTGGCAATGCTTGCTGGGATCAATTTGACTCACGCGATGCCGAATCGTGAAGGATTATCTGCAGCGAGTGTTCACGCGCATAATTTGTTGATTGACGACTATGATGGACTGTTTGCGGTCGATGCGCTTCCGATAATCGGTGGCGCAAATATATCGACTAGCGTTGGTAACGTAGAAGGTTTTGGGTTGCCCCACTGGGATCGAGTTGTGGCTGCAATTGCGGCAATTGGAGGCGACACGAGAAGCGCGTATCCATTATACAAAAATATAGTGGCATACTTGGATTCACGCTCAATCTCTATTGCGGATCTTGTAGCGAGAGTATCTACCGATAGGGAAGAGGGTATCGCCTACGCCGCAATCCGGATTTTGGTAAATCTTCCTTTTGAGGAAGCTATGGACCTCGACTGGGACACTACCGAGTATATCCTTGAAAGTCACAAATTTCCGGATAGGGTGACGATTTCCATTCGATCGCTCACGTAGATTGACATGGTCTCATTGGATGATTTGGCGGCCTACGGGGTAGAACTCGTCAAGGCGGATGCTTCCGAGCTCCAGCTGAGGAATGGCACCGGGCGCCTTTATTACGTGGCTTTTCATCTTTGCGATCGAGCAGGTGAGGAGCATTGCAATCCCCTCCCGACGCAAGAGGGGAAAGATAAAGGTATGCATGAGCGCGCGTATCTACGTCTTGAGGGGCATTGTAAGGAGCCGGCAATTTCCAATAGTCGGTTGAAAACTATTTGCCAGAAGGCGCGTGATATGCGTGAGCTTCGTACTCGCGCTGATTATCATTTAGATGAAAATTTTGAATATGATGATGCGCGGGAGGCGCAGCAATTGCTTTTTCTGATAAGACGGGAATTTAAAGAAGTGCAACGTCAATTGGATTCGGCGAAAAAGAAATTAAGCCAGTCACCGGAAGTAAAGTAACGCAATCTGATTTTTATGTCAGATGAGGTCCAATCGCTGTTCGGACTTCTTGTTGTTGCGATTCAGTTGGGCTAAAGGATTAAGTTGTTTGGCTTCTAGTAAATGCTCGGGCGCAAGATGAGAATAACGCATCGTCATTTGAAGACTGGAATGACCAAGAATACGCTGCAAGGTCAAAATATTTCCACCATTCATCATGAAATGACTAGCGAAGGTGTGGCGGAGCACGTGGGTAAGCTGCCCGTTTGGTAGGTCAATGTGCGCGTCGAGCACTCCCATGCGGAAAGCTCCTGCAGAGCTTTCAAAGATGCGATCGCCTAGGTCCTTCGTCTTCGACGCCCGAAACACGAGTATCTCTTCAGCCAGTGTCGCGTCGATAGGCACGGAGCGGTTCTTGTCAGTCTTCGTCTGCGTATAGTGGACTGCGTTCCCTCTCAGTTGCTGTACTCGTAGACACTCAGCTTCGCTCCAACGAGCCCCCGTCGCTAAGCACAATTTGGTAATCAACAGCGCGTCTTTTCTTTTTCGCCGACCGAGGGCGATCAGCAACGCTTCGATTTGATCCGACGTGAGAAAGGATAGCTCCCGTTCAGCAATTCGAAACTGACGGAGGCGTGCGAGCGGGTTCGCCGCCTGCCAATGACCGAGCCGAGCAAGCTCGTTGAAGACCGCTCTCAGATAGGCATGCTCGCGATTGACCGTGTTTGGTGTTACGCCCTCGGCAATCCTGGACGCGCGATAAGACGCAAAGTCGTCAGCGTTGAATGCTGTAGCTAGCGGATTACCTAGGGCAACGCACATGCGCTGGAGCGTTGGGTACGTGCGAGTATGTCGCAACTGCATCCCGTGATGGAGATTCCACAGCTCGATAAGTTCCGACAGCCGCCGAGAGTCCTTGGGGGCAGGTACCCACTCGGGTGCTTGAGCAACCTTCGCCGTGAGCCATGCTTCGTATGCCTTCGCTTCGGCTTGTGTCTTGAGCGTTTTTCGGTAGCGCTTTCCTCCACGCCCCCCCGGCTGGATATCAACGTGCCAGCCGCCCTTAGTCTTCTTGATGGTCATCTTGTCGAGCGAACAATGTGCCGAAGACCTTGCTAAGCAACGCCTTCGGATTTTGGAGCAACCGCTTGTCGATCTTCGCGGATACGAGCACGTTATCGAACCAACTGAAACCGTCCTTCCGTAGCTGATCCTCTGCGTCTCGTCGAGCCTTCCGGATGGCTAGATATTCAGGATCAAGAGCCAGTGGATAGAAATCATGCTGGCCGGACTCGCCAAGCACACGCATTGCCTTCTCGTACGAGACGTTCGCCGCTGGCGATATCACTTTCTCCATGGCTTGAAGAGCCGCGTCTTGGATTTGTCGTCGGCGCAAAGTTCTTTCAACGTCGTCGGTCGGCTCGTCGTTGCTCGCGGCGATCAGATACCGAAACTCGCGGGTTGCCCATACCTGTTCGACCCCTCGCATAACCGGATACCCGCTCGCGGCCGTTGTCGGCGCGATGTGGTTTCGCTCGGGATCGGTGATGCCGGTTACGAGCCAAAAGGCGTATTGCGGCCATCGCTGACTTACGGCCTCAATCATTTCGGCGGTGGGACGCTGCTTCCCGTACCAAAACGATTTCCATGTGTCTGGATGAACATTCGAGATTTCCTCCAGCTCCTTGTAGCGTCGCCGGTTGTCCGTCTCAGCTTCGATGATCGCTTTCATCCGCGTGGCTATAGGGTGCATGAGCGTGGCCGTTGACAAGAAATCGTTCCGTGACTATAAATCACTAACAGTGGTAATTTACCACTATCACTGGTGATTATCCAAGGAGTGATTATGACGCCAATGAACGAAGCGGCAAAGAGCGCGCCGAGTCTGCGGGTGCTTCCGCCGGTTCCGATGATGTCTCGCGAGGCCTTCGCCGCCGCAATCGGCCTACCGGTCGGCGTTATCGTCGGGTTCTGCAACAAGGGTTACTTGCCGACAGTAAGTGTCGGCAAGTACAGCCTGATCAACGTCGCACTCCTTCAGCAGCGGTGCCTTGAACAAGGGTTCTCCCTGTGACGGCATCCGCAACGGTTCGAGATCGATCGGCATTTCCCCATCACGCGGGGGGAGTTGTTCGCGTAACGCATCGAACACGATGGGGATCAGTTCCTGAAGCATTGCTAGAAGACGAGCATTTGGCGCTCGACAGTCGCGCTGTTGCCGCGTGGCTCGCTGTGAAGCCCGCGGGATGGCAGGTTAGTGTGCAAGCGCTTCAAATTCGGTTGCAGGTTCGCAAGGACCGTTGGCAGCGAATAGCTAGCGAGCTCGAAGCTGCCGGCTATCTGATCCGCGAAAAGCGGCAGGGGGCAGGAGGAAAGTGGGTGTGGAACATTGAGTTCAACCCGGAGCCACTAACTCCGCCTGCGACGAACGCCATAGCCGGATTTTCCGGCTCCGGTCGCGCCAACTCCGGCGACCCCGTGCACGGCACGACCGGCGCCGGCGGAAACAGCCATAAAGGTTTACCAAGCAAAGAGATACCAAAGTCAGTTAACACCACTACTACAACCACTACGGCGAAAGATGTTGGTTGTTGTGGGGATGAAATGCGAGGTGAGCTAGAAAACACCGAGCGCATACGCAGCACGAGCGATTTGATTTTTCCTCGACAGTTATCGCCGGCTGAAAGAGCGGCCATCGAGGACCTCTTGGGCCGGCGGACAGATGTGGAAGGCCATCGAGCGCAGGAACTACTGGACGAGTTGGCGGATGTAATTGAGAACAGGGTCATTCGGACGACGCCCCTCAGATGGTTTTGTGCTGTCCTGAAGAAGTTCGACGAAGGATGCTTTATGCCGCTTGGGGCGGTGCGCGTCAAAGAGCGTCGCGAGCTACAGGAGCAGCAATGCCTTGAGTCGCTGCGACGGATGGAGGTTTCCCGCAGTGATCCACAGGTTGCTCGACCTGCGCTAGATGTGATCAAGCGGATCGCCCAACAGAAGCGAGGAGGCAGGCATGCGTAGAACAATTTTGACAGCCGTTGCAATTCTGGTCATGTGCGCTTCTCTCGGGCTAAGTTGGGTTCGCCCTGTCGTGAGGTGGCCGCTATTGCTGCTGTCCGGTGCATCGCTTTTCGTTCTCGCCGCGACGCTTGTTATCCCGTATCCCGTACCGGTCCGGAATCAGTTGCTGATGGCGACAGTTGGGACCGGAGCACTGGCGCTCACCTATGTTTATGACGCGGTTTTGGGCTTTTTAGTGGGATGTGGCGAAGGCATTCGAGGTATGCAATGAGCTACAGCCGAATATGCGGACTAGCGGCGGGAGCCGCCATCGAGGGGGAACCCCTCGCCTTCGCAAGCAACTACGACATGGTCGCGCGGGAGCGCGACGATGCGCCCCAATGCCCAATGCGAGTGTGTATTGCGCAATACAGATCGACGAAAATTTTCGTCAACGAAAGTCGCGACGTGTTCTGTGATCTAAGGCAGGAAACACTTTCTTCTAGAAAGTGGGCACGCGGCGGAGCCGTGGCATGAACGAGTACGAGACGATCCGGGCGCGTGTGTCACGAGAAACCAAGCTGAAGTTTGCTGCGGCGGCACAGCGCCACGGTTGTCGGAGCGAAGCGCAACTCCTACGGTTGATGCTGGACAAGGTGTTGCATACCGAAGAGAAACCCGCTTTGCCGCCTACGCGGAAGTCGCGGAGCGCAGGGACGCAGGTGAACGTCTTGCTGACCTCCGAAGAGCATCAGCTACTCACGGCAGCGGCTACGGGGGAGGGCCTTCGAAGGACGGAATGGATCGTTAAGCTCATACGGGCGACATTGCTCCGGCAGCCACAGTTCAACCGTACCGAGGTTGACGCCTTGGCCGAGTCGAGCAGGCAACTTGCGGCGATTGGGAGGAACCTAAATCAGATCGCCCGTACTCTGAACATGGACCCGAATGCGAGTCGAAGCGTGACGGTCGAGCGTGTCGAAACGCTCAGTGCAGAAATCAAGCGGCATTGCGCTCTCGTCGCGGAACTGACGGAGGCGAGCATCAGCCGAAGGAGTGCGAAGCCATGAGCAACCGCAAGGTCGAAAAACTCTTCGATACTTTAGGGGTACTGGATTCATCGGATTCGGAAGAACTCCGACGACTAACATCGGTTCGCGCCGGACGGCAATCGACCGCGCAGGTGCGGCCTTCGCTTCCTGACCTGCATATGCGCAGTAGCCGGCGCGCTGTTGCCAGCACGGATACGGCGCGAGCGGCGATAGCGCGTGTTGTGCATCGAGCGCCGGAGGCGGTTGTGAAGGTTAGCAGTGTCGCGAAAACGACCGGTCGCGTATGGGCTCATTTGACGTATATCACTCGAAATGGCCGGCTCACAGCCGAGACGGATAGCGGCCAACAACTCACGTGTCTCGATGATGTGCGCGAGTTGCAGCAGCACTGGTCTGAATGGCGCGGCAAGCGACGCTCGAATGGAAAGCTCACAGTCAATTTGGTGCTGTCGATGCCTGCCGATACGAACGTCGAGCGGTTCACGTCGGCGGTCAGGGAGTTTTCGCGAGAAGCGTTCGCTGGGCACGAGTACGTTTTCGCACTCCACACGCCCGATACTGATCCAGATCCACAAGCACCACCGCATCCGCACGCTCATGTATGCGTGAAAGCAGGCTCGGTGGATGGGCAACGACTGCTTCACGGTCCGCCTCAGCTTTGGGAGTTTCGGCAACTGTTCGCTCAGAAACTACGTGAACACGGAATTGAGGCCGTAGCTACGCCGAGATCGATCCGCGGCGTTGTCCGGAAAGGAAAACGACAGAACATGTACCACATGTCCAAGAACCGCCAGGACAATCCCTGTCGGTCGAATGTGGAGCTCGCCAAGCTTCGAGCTGCCGCCAATGCCGTACTGACTGGAAAGAGCGCAGATGGCGTATGGGAGGCGGCAGCTGCGCGCAGGCATGAAGAAGTGACCAATACGTGGCGGGAACTCGCTGACGCGCTTCGAGCCTCTGGTAAGCCGGGTGACGCGCTTTTGAGCAACGACATTAGACGTTTCGTGAGCAGCGTGCCGGCGCCGATGACAGAGCGGCAGGACACCGCTAGCCGGATGAGGAAGACGAGGGAAGGGCATGATCGTCGCAGTGACGAGAGGCCGAAGGTCGCAAGTGCGGCAGGAACTCGTGTGCAGAAGTCGAGGCCGAGCGTGATTCCAACGCGCGATAGTGCGCAAAGGAAAGATGACCATGAGCGTTGAGCTCGTCGCCCTTGCTTGTCTTGCTGCGCCCAAGGTTCTGTTGTTTCGCGCGTCGTTCGAAGCACAACGATGCGTTCTTCGTAGCGGGACGAACGAGCGGTGAGACGCTCCTTCATCCCTAACCACGACCCACCTGCAAGGAGGTGAATCATGGCTGGCATCAATAGTAACGCGTCCCCCGATTTACTCACGTGGTACACGTCGCTTCAGGAGGCCGTCCATGGGATGGGCAAATGCATCGATCTGATGAGGCCGAATCCGATGTACGAGGACCTCGCGGCAATGCTGGGCGTTTTCTACGAGCGACTGGATCATCTGGTGGTCGAGGGCTTTCCCGCCGTCACGGAGGTTCTGTGATGACCGATAGCTTGGCTCGCCTCGAAACGGCATTGGAGGTGCTCAACTCGATGATCGGATTCATCGTGAGCGAAATAGCGGCGGAGGAAGCAAAGCCTCGGCCTGACGCGAAGATGTTGGCGCGCTTACATATCAAGCGGCAGCTACTCGTCTTTGAGCGACGTACGCTTGATGCATACGACGATGTGGCAATCGAACGCGTATGCCGTGACTACGGCAGCTTTCTGAAGGCCCAGCGTGCCGGCAAAACTTTAGTCAACGAAAGTCCGGCTCGCCGGCAATAGCAAGGAGAGAGCGCCATGACGATGACAATTTTCGCAAACATCTTCACGCACTTCCAAGCTGCGATTGATGCGTTCCTGAACGCCGCAGTCCAGCGGACGATTACTGCGATGCTGCCTGTAGTAACAACGTGCCTCGGGATCTACTTCATTCTCTATTCTTGGGCGGGCATTCGCGGAAAAGTGCAGGATTGGGGCAATGACATGGTATTCCGGATCATCAAGATAACGCTGATCCTGAGCATCGGCTTTTCCATCGCTGGGTACGGGCAGTACGTGCTCGATCCCGTGCTGAATTTGCCGACAGATCTCACGAGCATCGTTACTGGGCAGACCGCTGACACCGTTGCCGGTCCATCGATCCTCGATCAACAACTGGGTCAGGCATGGTCGCTCGGGAGCGATGCGTTCTCTCGGGGTTCTTTGCTAACCTCTAACGGATTTTCATTCTTCTTTTCGGGGATAGTGTATTACGGGGCTGGGCTCATCATGACCGTCTATGCCGCCTACCTCATCCTGCTCTCAAAGGGCATGTTGACCGTACTGTTGGCTTTTGGTCCGATTTTCATCGGCTGCCTGATTTTCGACGTTACGAAGCGGTTCTTCGATGCGTGGGTAGGTCTGATCGTCAACTACGTTTTCGTCAACGTATTTGCGGTGACAGTGCTGTCGTTCACGTACGTCGCATTTCAGCAGTACATGGATTCGATGACTCCGACCTCCGGCCTCGGCAGTGCGTTGGGTTTGCTGCTGATTGCGATCATCGACGTGCTCGTCATCATGGGTGTTACCCACGTGGCATCTAGCCTCGCCGGAGGTGCGCCGATCGGCACCGGCTTCGGGAACTGGGTCGTATCTTCAGCGACTGGCGGTGCGTCGCGCATCATCGCGCGCGCGGCTGGTCAAGGCTCGAAATGGGCGGGCGGTAAAGCACTGGGTGGTGCGCAAGCTGGCGCGCGCCATGCTATTGGCGCCGGCCAGGCTGCCGCTCGCGCTGCGACGAGTCGATTCCGCATGAACAGCGTCAAGGGGCTATAGGCGCTGGCTAAAACTCCCTTATGTGCTGACCGATATAGAGGACGAAAAATTGAAGAAGCTCTTGGGTATTGTGCTTGGACTACTTGTGGCGATACTTTCCGGCTGCAACAGGAATTCGCCGGATACGCTGGAGGGGATGTACGGCGCGATGCAAAACGGAAAAGTCGAACCGGTGATCAAGGTGGAAAAGACGGCCGCCGGCTATGTGTTCGATGATTACAGCAATGGAAGCTGGCGATCCGGCTCTGACTTGGCGCAGCCGGTGACCAAGGACGAGTTTGAAAAATTGGTCGGCGGCTCGGTGAACGGTCCATTCATCGGGCTGAAAACGAGGGTCGCCTTTGTGGCAAAGGTCCAGCCCGGTTTTACGGCGGGGAAATTCAAGACCTCCACTGGTTATCTGATGGTGTTCATGTTTGGTCCGGTCGAACTCTCCAAGCTTTAGCGAATACAAGGATGAGGGACTTTGAACACCGGCTCGCGTCCGCGCATCCAACGTTCCTTTGATTGCCTCGCGCTCCCGCGCGAGGCCGACGAACGAAACCGAGTATCGTAGAGGCGAGGGCGTGGCCCTCGGCGGCGGCTCCCGCCGCAAACGTAGCAACGCGCGTCTAGACCGTCGCTTGGTACGTTACGATACGATTGATACGTTACGTTATGCTATGAAATCGCGATTACCGTCATCTGGAGCTCACGATGTGAGCCACGCGTCTGACGTCGAGCTCGGTCAGAGAGTGGCGGCACGCGCGCGATTCCAGCAAGAGGCCGTGAATTCCTGGCTGGAGTTCCAAAAGACGGGCTTGCACCTCACTGGTGAGGAGGTATGGCGATGGCTAGACACGTGGGGTACCGAGAACGAAAGCACGGTGCCGGAATGTCACAATTAACCGCAGGTGACGCCGATGCGGGCTCCACTGCTGTTACAAGGATGAGGGACTGATGAACATCAGCTGCGCCGATGCCGACATCAATGGAGATGCTGACCAGTTCTCGCTCAACGAACAAATCGAGCGCGCCCGCCAAGCCGCTTCACGCATCGACTCCGGCTATTACGTTACCGATGTCGAGCTCGACGACGAAGAGTTGATCCGCGCACCGCGTCGTCCACTGGATGACGACGGTAACGAATGGCTCTGAGCGCCTTTGACCGTCTGCATTCGCCTTACAAGGATGAGTCACCGATGAACATCAACGCATCTGATGCCGACTCGGATCAAAACGCCGCTCGACTGGAGCGGCAAATTGCACGCGCGAATCAGGCGTTTGCACATGTTCAGTGTGGTTACTACGTCACCGATGAAGAACTCGACACTCACCCGGACGCGAGTAAAGTCGAACGTACACCGGTTGTGCGTGACTGGGTTTGATTTCTCTCCCAAATTCCATCAGGGCCGGCCGCAGCTTCACTGATTATTGTCGCATCCCGTATGTGCAGGAAATACGGCATCGAACGTCAAAATGGGGCAGTGTCCACTTCATTACTGGCTTGGATTGGTGTCGTGGCGTGAGTTACTACCGGCTGCGCGTCCAAGGTGCGGCGGATAGCGTCCAACCGTAGGCGTAGCGCGGCGCCCTCGCTGGGATGGAGGCGTTTCAGTCGCCCCACTTTGCCTATTGCCGCGCTAAGTGCGGCACTAAGATCGACACTTTGATCGGCTTGTGCGACTCGTTGTTCAAGTTGGTAGACCTGCGCGCGGATTGCGGAGCGTTCTTGCTTCGGCAGCGTCGGCGCGCGATTAGCATTGAGGCCCATGATCCGTATTGGGGAATTAGCGGAGAATGAGCCGTGCTTCGACCGCTGGGGCTTGAATCCTGCCGCACCGATCATTGCGTATATTTGGCTAATAGCCCATCGCTTGTCCCCTTCTGCTAGGGTGCTTACGGTCGAGATCGTAATGTCGTCAACATATCGACTGTATCGGATGCCCCGGGCCTTGAGCTTTTCGACCAAGGCGAACTCGCGGTCCCAGAAGGCTAGGTTAGCCAAGTAGGAGCTCGTCGGCGTCCCTTGAAATACGCGCCCGTCCTTTGTCGTCAGCTTGGTCAGCAGCGCCGCAACTTCGTCGCCAAAGTGGAAGAAGTCTTTCCAGATTCGATAGACGCAATCTGCGGATATGCAGTCGAAGAACTGAGCGATGTCCTCTGTAACGGCATTGCGCGCGTCCCTATGAATTTCGACGTTGGCGACGAAATCGCGACCTGAGAGTGATCCCGTCAGGTACTTCGGGAACTGGGTGTGCTTGAAGAACGTGGCGTTGATTCGTCGAAGTAAAGACTTCAACGGCGGCTTCGTATCGAACACGTACCTAATTCCGCCGTTCTTTTTCGGCTTCGGTTTGGGGCCGATGTAGAGGTCGGTTGCGCGCCCAGCAATTCCCAACAGCAGAGACTCGGATATGCGTAGCGCTCGCGCGAGGGAGCTAATTGTCTGAACAGGACGATGCTTATAGATAGGGTGATCCATTGGGGTCATCCGCGTACTACGTCAAGCACGGCCTCCGCCAATCTGCGCGACGTTTCTTCGTCAAGCCCCTTGAGCTCGTCCTTTTCCGCCGCGAGGAAAAGGAGGATTGGCGTCGGCACGCCGAGTGCGTTCGAGACTTTTTCGATGCTGGACAAGGTTGGTTCCCGCTTACCAGATTCGATCATCGAGAGGTACGACTGGGATAGTCCCGCGCGCTCTGCCAACTCGTCCAACGACAACTTCTTGGCCGAGCGGCAGACCTTTAGAGCACGTCCGATTTCCATAACAACCACCAGAGGTAGGGCTTCTTGCTCAGCAACATTCGTCACCGCAGAAGCGTCATTACATTCGTGATGACGCTGAGCAGCGCCGCAAGTACGTTGAGGGCGTCGTAGCACAACCGACTAGCCTCGGCGGCATCTGCCTCATCGATCGCCCTTTTGAGGCTATCGATCCGAGCTTGAAATGCATCCCGAGCGGGGGCATCAAGCGAACCACCTCGTTGTGCGAGAACGTGTTCGAGCTCGCCAACGAGTTTCTTCAAATTGGTAGACATACGGGCTCCTAAAACCGGGCACATGCCCAGCCGCCAGAAAGCAAGGCCGGAAAGGAGTTGCTGATGCCCCGGAAGCCCACCACCGCCTACACATTTCGATCAGCCGCCCCAACGGACGACGCGTCGACATGCCGCGAACGGATGCCTGCGGGCACAACGCTAAGCGCTACGCCCTACGGCACCTGCCCCGCACGAGAGCCGGATGTTGGCTGCATCCAGCGCCGGCTACTGCCCGGCAGCTAGCAAACCAAGCCCTTCTAGCTGGAACCATCTCCAAATCAAAGAACGTGTGAGCGATAGCGCTCACCCTTGATTGCAGACTATATGTACCTGCCGAGCCGTTGTCAAGAAAAATCACTGAGAGTGATGGCGTGATCTGGCTCGTAATCTGACTCTGCCAAACGTGTCGCTCGCATAGGACGGCTCACTCTGCGCTGAAGCTTTCCTCAAAGGCCAGCCTCAACTGCTTTGCAGTAACAAGATTTCTCGACCAAAAGCAGATTTCGAGAAACCAATCCCGCTTGGAAAGCCAGGCCAGCAAAGAGTACCAGGCGTGAGCAACCCTTTGACCGTGAAACTCCGAGAGGAATGCCATGCCACGATAATTGACGCGGAATTCGTGCTTCTCGCCTTCTAGGAAGTCGAGGTTCCACCATTTCCCCCACCGAAACACGTCGCTCTTGCGGAGGCCCATCGCCGCTTCGAGGTTATCGAAGGGGTGGCCGTAATCCGACACGTCGCGCGGCAGCGGAATTGGTTCGCCATCTTCATTGATCAGCTCTTTCAATTCGGTTCGCACGGTGTCATAGGGAACATGGACCATATTGCCCCGGACCTCGACTTGTCGCAGCGGGATGCTTGGGACGGCCGCGACAGTCGGCGTTTCGCCAACGTCGTAAAGGACCACGGTTGATTGATAGCGAAGCGTTTCGAGCGATGCGGTTACGCACAGTGTGACCCGCTTAAACGACCTCCCTTCCTTCGCCTTGATCCATAACGTGCATGCCTCTTGCTTTTTCCCGAGAAACACCTTTCTCCAGTTCACACTGTATGAGAAGTAATCGCCTAGTTCGTCCAGCCAAAGCCCTTTAACGTCCCGATAGGACTTATGCCGTGTGGATAGCTCGTAGGCTGCACGAAACAGGATCTGAGTGACGAGTTCGAGGGGCTTTTTCAGCAAGCTCCAGATTGCCGATACCGTGCTCTTCACTGCGATAGATGCTACGCTGACCGATGGTTCCATTCTTTCGTCTAATGCTGTCAGGTGGCCGATGCCTCGGGTAACGATCAGCCGTGCGTCAACGAGCTGTCAACGCAATAGTTAGCGAACGAGGGCATGAAGTGATCCGTGCGCGACTCCACGCCCGTGTAGTAAGCGATAGTGGCCTATAGTGCCAGTTCACGAGGCATTTGTAATCATCAGGTGGCGGGTTCGAGTCCTGCAGCCGGCACCAGTCAGACCAAGGGGTTACGTGAGGTTCACGTAACCCCTTGTGCTTTCTGAGCGCTGAAAAGTGCATTTTCAGTAGAGTCAGCTCGCAGAACAGGTACATGGCAACCATCGCAAGACACCTTCCGGGACGTGGAAGGCGGTCGCTTGCAAGAATGATTGGCCGACTACGGCCAAAATGTCCGCACCAAACACGACGCCGAGGATTGAGCCTGTCGGATCGAAGTCGAGAGGGTTCGGGATCGCGTTCCGCGATGCCCTTCGACACGCACGTTAGAGAAGTAGCGTTCGGACTTTGGTCCAGCGCTCGCTGGCGAGTTCTGGCAGCGCTTTTGTCGAAACAAGGCGCCTCAATACGTGTGAAAGACCGCGTGGCTTGTGTTTTAGATAGGCGCGGACTTCGGTGGTCACTGCATCCTGTGACCATCCTTCCATTTCAGGGACGGCCAAAGGGGAGAGATTGCTGCGGAAGACCGGCGCGACTTCTTGATAAAGCACGTGTTCGAGTTCATCGAGTGAATACCCCGACTCGCGCAGTGCCTTGGTGATCGCTGCGTAGTCATAGTCATGCAGCTCCTTTCCCACGAACAGCTCCGAAAGCGCTTCCCATACAGGTGCGCGGCGTTCAATGTTCAACGATTCGCTCACGGGACCTCACCGACTCGGCCGTGGGTACATCGCACCAAACCCGGCGTCCGCTCCGTAGACAGCCAACAAGCCGCCCGCAAACGCTGCAACGCCTACGCAGACGGGTGCGGTAGCGGCACATACACCGGTCGCTACCGCAGCGGAGCCGACGGCCCAGCCTCCGACAGCGCCAGCGCCGACTAGCGCTCCCTGTCTGGCGATCTCGCCGGAATAGAGTCATTGCGCATACTCAATGGAGCTACGGATTTCAATCGTACGATGAATTGAGCCTCTACGACGAACGGTATCACCCCATTCTCAGGTGTTGATTTGCCACAGGCGGTTTCATGGTCCGGCTGGCAATCCAGGCCGGGTGGGTTTCCTGGGTGTATTCCAGTGCGGCCCCTGTGAGTGAGGCGGCGGTTGCCATGGCCTACTGCATCTTCTCGCTACGTCGTTGCGGTGTTTCGACAATGCCCAAAGCAGCAAGCACATGCAGGACGGAGACACACAAGCAATGGCGCGGCAATCGCTTCGCTAGCGTCTCCCGCCGAGGCTCTCGATCAGCGCGATCTCTTTCTCTCCCAACCCATACGCCGCGTAAAGCACAAAGTCGATCTCCCGCGCTAGCGCTTCGCATTGCGCTTGATCGCCCGATTGGTTCAACCGCAGCAATACGTCCACCATGCGCACAACTTCCGCCCGCACTCCCGCATCCGCAGGCACCGGCAATGCGTCGATCATCGCCTTGGTGAACGCCACTCCGCCGTTATAGCTCGACGCCCCAAAGCGTGCGCGCGTGACAAATCCCGCTAGCGGACAATTGAGCACCGCGGCCGCGAATTTCAGCAGATTCTCATCGCCGGAGCACAGGATCAGGGTCGTCTTGCCGGGGATCGTATCGCCGGCGAGATCGAGCGTCGCGTGCAGGTGCGTGAGCCCTTTCACGATCACCTTTTTCGCGTCCGCCCTTGTGCGGTAGCTATTCGCAAAGGTTGCCGCGAAACGCGAACGCTCGACCGTGGGCTGCGCGTAGCGGCGCCCGAGATAGGTCATCGGCTTGCTGTTCCAGCGCGAGGCGTAACGACCCAACGTGCCGGTGTTGACCACGCGATAGTGACGACGCGCATCGAAACCCTCCTGCGCTTCATCGATCAACGGCGCGAGCCGGTAAGCGTCCGATGTCGCGCACGCGTTCTCGCAGCGCAGCAACGAACCCAGCGCTGGGTGCGCGCGTATGAGCCGCTGTACGAACGCGTAGTGCGGCGAGAGCAGCGCATCGAGCGCCCATGGCGCTTCCAGGTCGCGTTTGCGCACACGCGCGAGCGGCGTCAGCGTTGTGCCTTCGAGGCAAGCCGTTTCTACGCAGTCCGTGCCGCATTTGCGATAAACGGTCACGATTGAATCGACCATCGCGCGTTCGAACACGTCGCGACCCAGCGCGACGACGCGTGCGATCTTGTCGAGATGGTGCGTGCGGAACGCGGCGCCAAAGGGCTTCGCGAGCCATTTGTCGGGCGTGAGGAAGGCCATCGTCCCGTGTGGTGCGGTGAGCGCGAGGCCCAACTCCATGAAAACGATATAGAGGTCCCAGTTGCCGCGTGCGCTCGGCCAGCGCTGGGTGAGTGCTTCACGCAGCGGCTTCTGGCCTTCGTTGATCATGCGTTCGGAATCGATGTACGGCGGGTTGGCAATCACGGCATCGAAACCTGCGCACGCGTGATCGCCGACGAAAATCGCGGGGAATTCGCGTTGCCATTCGAAGGCGTCAGACCCGGCGGCGGGGGCAAGGCGCGGCGCGGCATCGGCAGGCGTAGAGTCCTCCCGTTCTGCATCGAAAGCGATGCAGGACAGCACGGCATTGCCCTGTTTCAAATGGGCTTCGAGATCAGGCAGCGTGGCGAAAGAACCTTCGTCGTCGTACGCGGCATGCGCGAGCAATTCGAACGCGAGGCGCAGGCGTGCCAGGCCGAGCGCTTGAGCATCGATATCCACGCCGAAAAGGTTGCATTCGACGATCGCGCGCTTCTCGCGATATAGCGCGGCGTCGATGCGCGGTTGCTGTGCACGCGTGCCGTCATTGGCATGTTCGATGACAAGGCGGTCCTCCAGCGCTTCGAGACGCAATCCCGCGAGCGCATGATCTTCCCGGTCGTCGAACAACCCGAGCCGCGACTTTATCGCGAGCAATTCGTCCAGTGCGGAAGCGAGCAGATGCCCAGTGCCCACAGCAGGGTCGCACACGCGCAGCGCAGCGAATATCGCGCGCGCTTCTTCGCGATCCTTGATTGATTTGGATAGCTGATCGATGGTCGTGCAATGCCAACCCTTGACGCGATTGAAGCGCCCGAGCACCGCGCCCGCGATGGCTTCGCGCGCAAGGAACATCGCGATGCTGCCCGGCGTGTACCACGCGCCGTCGCGGTAGCCATTGAGCTTCTCGAAGACGAGGCCGAGCGTTGCGGCGTCGACGCGCTTTTTGTCCGCGCGCGCCTTTGTGTCCGCATTCGCGTCGAATCCGAACTCGAACGCATCGAGGAAATCAAGCAGCTCAGTGACCGTATTGCGCGCGTGAGGGGGCAGCGCGGAATCGAGCGAGCCGAGTGTGATCGCATGCTCCGCGAGATCCGCGGGCTCGAACATCGAGCCGTCAAAGCGCGGCAAATGCGGGTAGCGACGCGGTGTCCCGTCTTCGGCCACGCTATTGCCGAGTACTTCGCGGCAGAGCGAATCGAGATCGGCGAATGAGCGGATGCGCTCGCTGCGCAGGAAGGCATAAGCGGGATCGCCGTCGTGCAGCACCAGCAGGCGGGCCTCCAGCAGCTTGAGGAACATGACGCGGCCGATCCAGGCGATGCAAAGCCGCAGCGCCGTGCGAAAGGTGAGCGCTTCTCGATCCAGCGCACAAGCATGATGGTGCGCGCTCGCCGTGTTCAACGTTTGCGCTTCGCTTGCCTCCATGCGGGCGATTGTCAGCTCGACAAGCGCGCCGGGCCGGCGCTCATCCCGCGCGCACCGCGCAACGACGGTCTTGCCGCTTGCCACGCCTTCGTCCAGGCCGGCAATCCGCAGCAGCCCGGCGTAGAAATCCGCGTCGAGTCCGGCGCGCCTCGCGCTCCTTGTGCTCGCGCTTCGTGGACCGGTCCTGCTCGCGCGTTTTGCACGACTCGTCTGATTCGTCTCTGCCATGTTCTGGTTATGCGCCCCTGCGCGGATTGCCGCTCATTTTACTGGGGGGGCGCCGCTGTTTGGCCCGGTCGACATAAGGGCGGCACCGCGCGATGATGCCGGCATGCCGGTACGATGGACGTCCCGGCGCAACGCATGGCCGTGCTCTGCTATATGATGGCGCCGCATATCGAGGCGTGCCGTCACGGCGAGCCGTTAAGCATCCGAATCCTATGACCGACTTTCCCACCTTGAGCTGGCCCGACACGGACGGCCCGCGCACCGTTCGCTGGCGTTCGGAGGCGGGCGTGCCGGCGCCCAGGCGCGTGGTCGTTGCCGACGACCGCACGACGGCCGACGCCGCCTACCGTCTCGCCTGCGAAGGCACCGCGCTGTTGTGGCGCGGCGACTACCAGAACGCGCGGCAACTGCTGCAGGCCATGGCGCGCCGCGCGGAGCACAAGCCGCGCAAGGCCTCCGCCGCGCCGAAGCCGGCGGCTACGCCGCTCGAGGCGTTTCATCTGCATCGCCAGGCGCAGGCGCAGCGTGCGCGCACGCTGGGCATGGTCCTGCTCCCGCTAGAAGGCGATTACTCGATCCCGCTGCGCCGCGCACCCGATGTCAAGCTCGCGTGCGAGCAGGCATGGGGCGCGCCCGATGGGGCGCCTTCGGCGGTGTCGCTGCGCGAAATGCTCGGCTTGATTGGCGCCTGCGAGTGGCGCAAGAAGGGCGTGGAGGTTCCCGCGCTGGGCGGTGCGCGCATCCACCCCTACTACGGTGTCTTTTCGCCGGTGCGCGGCGAGTACCTCGATCTGGTGGCGCGTGTGCCGTTGCCGTCGCTGGAACGGGCTTTTGATATCGGCACCGGTTCGGGCGTGATTGCCGCGGTGCTGGCCGCGCGCGGCGTGAAGCACGTCATCGCCACCGATCAGGATGCGCGAGCGCTGGCCTGCGCGCGCGAGAACCTCACACAACTCGGCTATGGCGAACGTGTGGACGTGATCGAGGCCGACTTGTTCCCGGCAGGGCGCGCGCCGCTCGTGGTCTGCAATCCGCCCTGGGTGCCGGCGCGGCCGGCGTCGCCCATCGAATACGCCGTGTTCGATCCGGACAGCCGGATGCTGCGCGGTTTTCTCGCCGGCTTGAAGGACCATCTGGAGCCGGGCGGCGAGGGTTGGCTGATTCTCTCCGATTTTGCGGAGCACCTTGGCTTGCGCACGCGCGAAGCGCTGATGGAGATGATCGCCCAGGCCGGCCTCGAGGTGGCCGGGCGCGAAGACATCCGGCCGCGCCATCCCAAGGCGAGCGACCCCGCCGACCCGCTTCATCGGGCGCGCGCGGCGGAACTCACATCACTGTGGCGTCTGAAAGTGCGTACCGGGTCGTAAAGCGGTTAAGGGGGCAAAGGGAGAACAAAGGCAAAGCCGCCGCATGCCGATTAGGGCGGCCAAAAAAGGAGATGGCCCGGCGAAGTGCCGGGCCCGACTGTGGCAGGCGCTGCCGCCTGCCCGAAAAGCCGCTTCCGCGGCGCGCTTCGACGGCCCTTGGCCAGCCAGGCCAGATCAGCCAGACTAGCCTGGGTAAGCCTCATCGACCCTAAGGCCGGCGAGCTTGAAGATCACCCTGAGCGTTTGCGGCTTGATGTCCCTGCGCGCTGCCAGCGCGGACATCACGAAATCGAGCACCTTGGCGTACTTCAGCAGGATCAGGCAGCTCTCGAGATCCGCCGCGCCATCGCGCATTTCTTCAGCAAGCCGCAGCATCTCGACTGAGATGTCGCGGGCCATTTCCAGCTCCAGTTGCTGCTTTTCTGTCCACTCGGGCACTTCTACGAGCCTGGCCAGCAGTTCCTGAAATTTTTGCTCCGCATTACCGTCCGGTATCGTGTTCATTGCATGCCCCATGCAGGGTCGCGCAGCACCGTGCGTCATCGCGCAGCGGGGTCTGCGCCGTACCTGTGTCATCGCTTCCTGTGAACCCGGAGCGACCTCCCATGCGCGCATTCCCGGTCCGTCGCCGGTGAGTCGCGCCCCAAATTGGTCCTTTCTGGACGCGGCAGCACACAGCGCCGCCGCGTCTCTTTTAATCAACCCCTCCCTGCCGTCCGGACGTGGGTCAGCGATCCGGACGCTTGAGTCTTCCAGCAGTACGACATTCGGGCCGTCCCCTCTGGACTGCGGCCTCTTTGAGCTTTTTACGTAAAATGTCAGATCTGGTTGCCTCGTTCCGTCGCCTTCCGCACGTTTCGGGGTAATTGACGCCCCTTTTTAGTGCCGCCCCGATGTCAAGCAAGACTTACGAAATCCGTCCGAACCAGTCGATCGAACTCCTGAAGGAGCTCCATATCCTGACGCGCGACGGCAAGATGAACCAGGACAGCCGCCGCAAGCTCAAGCAGGTCTATCACCTGTATCAGTTCATCGAGCCTCTGCTCAATGAGCTCAAGCAGGACGGCCATGACGTGACGCTCGTCGACCACGGCGCGGGTAAGTCGTATCTTGGTTTTATCCTGTACGACCTCTTTTTCAAGGCGCTGCGGGACAAGTCGCAGATCTTCGGCATCGAGACGCGTGACGAGCTCGTGCAGCGTTCGCGCGAGCTCGCGCAGCGGCTCGGCTTTCCCGGCATGTCGTTTCTCAATCTTTCGGTGGCCGATTCGATTACGTCCGCGCAACTGCCGCCCACGGTCGATATCGTCACGGCGCTGCACGCGTGCGATACCGCCACCGATGACGCCCTGCGCTTCGCGCTCAAGAAGCACGCGCGCTACATCGTCGTGGTGCCGTGCTGCCAGGCCGAAGTGGCGGGTGTGCTGCGCCGGAACAAGGGCAAGTCGCTCGGCCAGGCGCTCACGGAAATCTGGCGCCATCCGCTGCATACGCGCGAGTTCGGCAGCCAGATCACCAACGTGCTGCGCTGCCTGCAACTGGAGGCGCACGGTTATCAGGTGAGCGTGACGGAGCTGGTGGGCTGGGAGCACTCGATGAAGAACGAGCTCATCATCGCCCAGTACAAGAATTTGCCGCGGCGCCGGCCCACTGAGCGTCTCAACGAGATCCTCGACACGTTCGGGCTTGCCGAGCTGCGCGAGCGGTTTTTCGTCGATGGCGACGATGCAGTGGAGCCCGCCGATACCTCGAGCGCAGGCTAGGGCCTGTAATTAGCGTGAACAGGCCCTGGGCGCTCACCCGGCAGCCTTCAAGAATGCGGCGAGGCTCAGTCCTCGTCGCGCTTCGCCATCCAGGCGCGCCAGCCGTCCAGGCCGAGGCGCCGCAGCGTTTCCTGATTGCGTTCGTAGATGTCGGCGGCGTCGGGGAACGCGTCCACGGCGCGCTCGATGCTGGCCTCGCGCAGGAGATGCAGGATCGGATACGGCGCGCGGTTCGTGTAGTTCTCGATGTCCTCGGGCTCGGTGCCTTCGAACTGGTAGTCCGGATGGAAGCTCGCAATCTGCAGCGTGCCTTCGAGACGCAACTGGCCGAGCAGCAGGTCGGCGAAATGGAGCGCGTCGTTGTAGTCGAGGAAGTCGGCGAGTGCGTGCGGGAGGATCAGCAGCGTCGTGTCGAGCTGCTCCGGATTGGCATCCGCGAGGGTGCGCAGCTCGGTTTCGAGGTCGGTGAGCACGCCTTCCAGGTCGGTCGCCTCGCTGATCGCGTAACGGATCTGGCCCTTCACGTGCACGCTCTTCGCGAATGGACAGAGATTCAGGCCGATCACGGCCCGCGTGAGCCAATGGCGGGTGGCGGCGAGGATTTCGGCGTGTTCGGGCTGGGCGCCCGTGGCGCGGGGAGCGGCGGTGTCGGTCATGACGGCATTTTACCGGTGGCTGCGACGGCACCCGACGCCCCACACGCGGCATCGATCAACAGCTTCGCCATGCGCGGCGCGGCGAGGATCGGCCCGCAGCCCGGCCCGTAGGTCTGGCTGGCCGCGTAGATGCCTTCGATCAGCAACGCGAGTGCGTCGGCGAGCGCGGCGGGATCGGCCGCATTGGCGGCGCGCGCGAGTTCGCCAAGCCGCGCGACCAGCTTCGACTTGTTCTCGGTCACGCTTTGCCGCGCCGGATGCGTGGCGTCCGGAAACTCGGTCGAAACGTTGACGAACGGGCAGCCACGGTAGTCCGGTGCCGACGCGCGCTGCGCGAGGTCCTCGAAATACTGGACCAATTGCCTTCTGGGATCGCCGGGATGCTTCGCGATGCTCGCCTCGAAGCGTTCGAAGAAGCGCTCGTCGCAGCGCTTCAAATATGCGACCACCAGATCGTCCTTCGATGAGAACTGCCGGTAGAGGCTCATCTTGTTGACGCCCGCGCGCTCGACCACGGCTTCGACGCCAACCGCGCGCACCCCTTCCCGATAGAACAACTCATCCGCCGCGAGCAGCAGATGCTCCTGGGCGCGCGGCCCGGCCGTCTGGGTGCGTGCGCGGCTCGTGCGGCGCGCGGCGTCGGGCACGGCGGAGGGGATGGTGGCGGCGTCCTCACGCTTGGGCAGGTTGGACATTTTGGGCATCTCGTCATCGGGGTTACGCTTGACATGTTACCGAGCGGTCACTACTATCGCAACACACTTGTGACCGATCGGTAACAATCCGTGCGGTCTGCGAATTGGCAGGGCAGAAGAACGTCAACGAAGCGGGCTCCAGACGGAGCGACGGGAGCACGGATGAACTGGGCAGCGAGAATGGTCGGCGGGCGTTTTCATTACGGATGGCTCGTCGTGGCGGTGGTGTTCCTCGTGCTGCTGGCGGCTGCCGGCACGCGTGCGACGCCGAGCGTGATGATGGTGCCGCTCGAGCATCAATTCGGCTGGAGCCGCGCGACGATCTCGCTGGCGATTTCGGTGAACATCGCGCTGTACGGGCTCATGGGGCCATTCGCGGCGGCCGCGATGCAGCGCTTCGGCGTCCGGCCCACGCTGCTCGCGGCGCTCGCAACGATGGCGGCGGGCGTGGCGCTGTCCGCGCTGATGACGCATCCGTGGCAGATGATCCTGATCTGGGGCGTGATGGTGGGCGGCGCGACGGGTGTCGCGGCGCTCTCGCTTTCGGCGACCGTCGTCACGCGCTGGTTCACCACGCATCGCGGTCTCGCGCTGGGCATTCTCACGGCGAGCTCGGCCACGGGGCAGCTCGTGTTCCTGCCGTTCCTCGCCGCGATCGCCGAGAAGCACGGCTGGCAGTCGGTGGTGCTGGTGGTCGCGGTGGCGGCCGCCGTCGTGCTGCCGCTCGTGGCGTTCCTGTTGCCGGAGCGGCCGGCCAGCATGCAGCTGCGCCCGTACGGCGAGCCGCATGACGCGCCCATCGCGCCGCCGGCGCCGCAGCAAAACCCCATCAAGCTCGCGTTCGGCGCGCTCACGTCGGCCAGCCGCACGCGCGACTTCTGGCTGCTGTTCTTCAGCTTTTTCATCTGCGGCGCGAGCACGAACGGCTATGTCGGCACGCACCTGATCGCCATGTGCGGCGACTATGGCATGACGGAGGTGCAGGGCGCTTCGCTGCTCGCGACGATGGGCATCTTCGACCTTTTCGGCACGACGCTCTCGGGCTGGCTCTCCGACCGCTTCAACGCCCGCGTGCTGCTGTTCTGGTACTACGGGCTGCGCGGCCTGTCGCTCATCTATCTGCCGCACGCGTTCGGGATCGACTTCTTTGGACTGCCGATCTTCGCCGTGTTCTACGGGCTCGACTGGATCGCGACCGTGCCGCCGACCGTGCGCCTTGCCACCGACGTCTACGGCAAGGAACGGGCGCCGATCATCTTCGGCTGGGTGGTTGCGGGCCACCAGCTCGGCGCGGCGTTCGCGGCGTTCGGCGCGGGGCTGCTGCGCTCGAGCCTCGGCACGTACACGGTGGCTTCGATGATCTCGGGCGGTCTTTGTCTGATCGCCTCGTTCCTCGTGCTGCGCATCAATCGCGGGCCGCGGGCTGTTGGCGTGCAGACGGCCTGAAGCGGGGCGAAGGCGCCAGGCGCAGGCGCGATCGGTACCCTCGGGCGCCGCGCCGCAGCCCGGTACGCCAAAACGCCGAAGTCGATGCGGCACTTTAGACGCTCAAGCGCGTTTCACTCGGCACAGGTATGCTGTTGGCCCCGGGCGAGCGCCCGCAACCTTCCAGGACAGACAAGGCATGACGAAGCACAAACCCGCACCGACAGCCGTGCCCATCCACGAACTGATTGCTGGCCGCTGGAGCCCGCGCGCCTACTCGAGCGAGCCCGTCTCGCGCGAGGCGCTGCACGCCGTGATCGAGGCCGCGCGCTGGGCGCCGTCGGGCTACAACCTGCAGCCGTGGCGTTTCATCGTATTCGACCGCACGGCCGATGAAGTCGCGTTCAAGCGTGCCTTCTCGACGCTCGTGCCGTTCAACCAGCAATGGAATGCGCCCGCCCCGATCCTGATCGCGGTGACGGCGCAGACGCTCAACGCGAAGGGGGAAGTGAACCGCACGGCGCAGTACGACGCCGGCGCGGCGGCCATGTCGCTGGTGCTGCAGGCCCACGCGCTGGGACTGGCCGCGCACCAGATGAGCGGTTTCGACGTGAACGCGTTCCGCAAGGAATTCGCGCTGCCGAACGATGTGGAGCCGCTCGCGTTCATCTCGATCGGCCATTACGGCGACGCCGATAAGCTCGATCCCGTGCTGCGCGAGCGCGAGAAGGCGGAGCGCACGCGCTCGGCGGTAGGCGAGATCGCTTACGCGAACGCGTGGAAGCAGCCGTTCAAGGGCTGAGGCTAGCGGTTCGCTGCTGATTGATGAAGCAAAGGCGGACGCAAACTCGACAATAAAGACAGCAGCAGGCGCCGCAGCAGCAACGCAGCAGAAGAAAAAACGCGCGGCACGAGCCGCGCGTTTTTTCCTTGCGGGGACGCATCACCGCCCATCGGTTGCCCCGCGCCGCGCTTTCATGATACAAAGCCGGTCCTCCCAGCCTTCCTCCTTGCGCGCGTCCGCTGCGCGTCATTGCCATGACCCCGTTTTGCGCGATCGACTTCGGTACTTCCAATTCGGCCGTGGCGCTTCCAGGCGTCGCACCGGGCGAGGCCATGCGCCTCGCGCCCGTGGAAGGCACGCACACCACGCTGCCCACCTCGGTGTTCTTCAATACCGACGAGCACACCCGCGAATTCGGCCGCGCGGCGCTCGCCTCCTATATTGATGGCTTCGATGGGCGCCTGATGCGCTCGATGAAAAGCATCCTCGGCTCGCCGCTCGCGGAGAGCACGACGGATCTCGGCGATGGCAGCGCGATCCGCTACACGGAAATCATCGCGATCTTTCTGGATCACCTGAAGCGCAGCGCCGAGCGCTGCTCGGGAGCGTCGATCTCACGAGCGGTGCTGGGCCGCCCGGTGTTCTTCGTCGACGAAGATCCGCGCGCCGACCAGCTCGCGCAGGATCAGCTCGAAGCGGCTGCGCGTTCCGTGGGTTTCAAGGAGATCGAGTTCCAGTACGAGCCGATTGCGGCGGCGTTCGACTACGAGTCGCGCCTGACCGACGAGGGCCTCGTGCTCGTGGCCGACATTGGCGGCGGTACCTCGGACTTCTCTCTCGTGCGCGTCGGGCCGCAGCGCATGACGCGTCTCGAGCGCAAGGACGACGTGCTCGCCCACCATGGCGTGCACGTGGCAGGCACGGATTTCGACCGCCGCGTGGAGCTGGCAACGATCCTGCGCGAGCTCGGCTACCAGTCGCTCGATCCGGAGGGGCGCGAGGTGCCGAACCGCGTCTATTTCGATCTCGCGACGTGGCACCTCATCAACACGGTCTATACCCCAAAGCGGGCGGCCGAGCTCAAGCTCATGCGCCACCTGTATTGCGACACCGCGTACCACGACCGCCTGATGCGCGTGGTCGAGTGGCGCCTGGGGCACGCGCTGGCCGCGCATGCGGAGGAAGCGAAGATTGGCGTGTCGGCGGGCGGGGAGACGATGATCGATCTGGAGCAGGTGGAAGCCGACCTGCGCCTCGCGTTCGACGACGCGCAGTTGATCGATGCCGGCCGCGAGGAAACGCGCCGCATCGTGCAGGCCGCGCGCGACACCGTCCAGGCGGCCGGCGTGGCGCCGGGCGCGGTGAACGCGCTCTACTTCACGGGCGGCTCGACGGGCCTGCTGTTCCTGACTCAGGCGCTCGCCGAGGCCTTCCCGCAGGCGCAGCCCGTGTTCGGCGATCGCCTCGCCAGCGTGGCGACAGGGCTGGGCATTCACGCTCAGCGTTTGTTCGGCTGAGCCCCCGAAGTCTCTCAGCAAAACCACCAGGCGATAAAAAACCCCACCTTCGAGAAGAAGCGTGGGGTTTTTCGGTAAGCTTGCCAGTCAGGACCAGAGGTTGGTGCCCCGACGGTCAGAGCCGACGATCAGAGCGGGTACTTAGACCGGCTTGATGTTTGCGGCTTGCTTGCCCTTCGGGCCCGTGCGGACTTCGAATTGAACCTTTTGGTTCTCTTGCAGCGTCTTGAAGCCGTCAACCTTGATTTCCGAGAAGTGCGCGAACAGATCTTCGCCACCGCCGTCCGGGGTGATAAAGCCAAAGCCCTTAGCGTCATTGAACCACTTGACGGTACCGGTTTCCATATTACTTTCCTAAAAATGAATGAAGGCCGAAGCCAAAGAGGTGCATGAAAATCAAGGAAGGGGGATGGGACCAGCCGGAGTACCGTTGATGGGCGAACTACGAAAGACCTATTCACACTCGCCGCTTGAAATCCTGCTCGGACTTTATACGGCTTATTGGCAGGAAGGTCAACTAGCACCCAGGGAATCTCCATATTTTTTTACACCGGGGTCGAAACAATGTCTTACAAAGCTTGCTAAGGGGCTGTTTTTTTTGTAGTGCCAGTAGATTTTTGACGCCTTTTGATGGTGCAACCGTTAAACTACGCGCCGCGCACGAGTTGCGCCTTCGGGCGCAATCTGACCGCGCGCAGGTGCGACCGCCGTGGGAACCCCGCCCGCACAACAGACGGGGCAAGCGGAGTCGAACTGCTCTTGAAACAGGAGAAGACGTGAAAAGTTCTATTCAACGGAACATCGGCCCGTTCGCGCTGATGTTTACCGGCCTCGGGTCGATCATCGGTTCGGGCTGGCTGTTCGGCGCGTGGAAGGCTGCCAAGATCGCCGGTCCCGCCGCCATCTGCGCATGGATCATCGGCGCCGTGGTCATTCTCGCGATTGCGCTCACTTACGCCGAACTCGGCGCGATGTTCCCCGAATCGGGCGGCATGGTCCGTTATGCCCGCTACTCGCACGGCGCGCTCGTAGGCTTCATCAGCGCCTGGGCGAACTGGATCGCCATCGTTTCGGTGATTCCGATCGAAGCCGAGGCCTCGATCCAGTACATGAGCACCTGGCCCTATCCCTGGGCGCACGCGCTGTTCGTCGACGGATCACTGACACATTCAGGGCTATTTCTCTCGGCGCTGCTCGTGATCATCTACTTCATGCTCAACTATTGGGGTGTGAAGCTCTTCGCGCGTGCCAACAGCGCCATCACGATCTTCAAGTTCATCATCCCCGGTCTCACGATCGCGGGCCTGATGGCGACGGGTTTCCATCACGAGAACTTCGGCCAGTCGACCGACTTCGCGCCGTATGGCTGGTCGGCGGTCTTCACGGCCGTGGCCACCAGCGGCATCGTGTTCGCGTTCAACGGCTTCCAGAGCCCGATCAACCTCGCAGGCGAAGCGCGTAATCCGTCGAAGAGCGTGCCGTTCGCGGTGATCGGCTCGATCCTCTGCGCGCTCGTGATCTACGTGCTGCTGCAAATCGCCTATATCGGCGCGGTCAGCCCGTCGGACGTCATGAAAGGCTGGAACACGTTCAACTTCAAGTCGCCGTTCGCCGAGCTCGCGATCGCGCTGAACCTGAACTGGCTGGCGATCCTGCTCTACGTGGACGCATTCGTGAGCCCGAGCGGCACCGGCACGACCTACATGGCCACGACCTCGCGCATGATCTACGCGATGGAGCGCAACAACACGATGCCGAAGATGTTCGGCAACGTGCACCCGTTCTACGGCGTGCCGCGTCAGGCGATGTGGTTCAACCTGCTCGTCTCGTTCATCTTCATGTTCTTCTTTCGCGGCTGGAGCTCGCTCGCGGCCGTGATCTCGGTGGCAACCGTGATCTCGTACCTCACCGGCCCGATCGCCCTGATGGCGCTCAAGCGCGCCGCGACGGAGCTCGAGCGCCCGCTCACCGTGCCGTTCATGAACGTGATCGCGCCGTTCGCGTTCGTGTGCGCGTCGATGATCCTGTACTGGGCGAAGTGGCCGCTGACCGGCGAAATCATTCTGCTGATGATCGTCGCGCTGCCGGTGTACTTCTACTTCCAGGGCAAGGAAGGCTGGGCCGGCTGGGGCCAGGACCTGAAGGCGGCCTGGTGGCTGTGCGCCTACCTGCCGGTGATGGCGCTCCTCTCGCTGATCGGCAGCAAGCAGTTCGGCGGTCACGACCTCATTCCGTACGGCTGGGACATGCTGGTGGTCGCGATCTTCTCGCTCGGCTTCTACTACTGGGGCGTGAACTCGGGCTATCGCACGCCGTATCTGAAAGAGCGTGACGAGCACGACGAAGTGCTCGAAGGCATCGGCGCGCACTAAGCAGCGCACCCTGTCCGGTTGAGCGGCCCGCTGATGCGGGCCTGCCACAAAACACAAGGCCCGCCTGAAGCGATCCAGGCGGGCCTTGTTGCATGGTGCGTCGGCGCGTTACTGGACCGCCGAGCCGAACACGTAGTTCGTCATCGCCAGCGCGCGCTGGTAGGTGCCGAGCGACTGGACGCCAAGCGTGTAGTCGTCGTCGGCGGCGCCGAGCGCGGCGAAGACCGGCAGCAGATGCTCGTCGGTGGGATGCATGAGCACCGCGTGCGGCGCCTGGCGGCGGTAATCGAGCAGCGCGTCGATGTCGCGGGCGGCGAGGCGCGCTTCGAACCAGTCGGTGAATTCGGCCACGCGCGGATCGGCGTCTTCCGGCCGCGCCGAGAAGTCCGCGGCGCGCAGGTTATGGGTGATCTGGCCCGAACCGATCACCATCACGCCTTCATCGCGCAACTCGCGCAGCGCGCGGCCGATTGCGAAGTGGTGGGCGGCGTCGGCGCGCGGCTGGATCGAGAGCTGCGTGACGGGCACATCGGCGTCCGGGAACATCAGCAGCATCGGCACCCAGGCGCCGTGGTCGAGGCCGTGCGCCTCTTCGTCGACCGGGACGCCTTGCGCGCGCAGCAGCGCCGCCGCGCGCTGCGCGGTCTCGGGCGCGCCGGGCGAGGGGTACTGAATCTCGTAGAGCGCGCGCGGGAAGCCGTAGAAGTCGTGGATGGTCTCGGGCTGCACCGCCGTGCTCACGGTGGGCTTGAGCGTGTTCCAGTGCGCCGAGAGCATCAGCACGGACTTCGGACGCGGCAGATGCTGCGCGAGCGTCGTAAAGCCGCCCGACGGCAGCGACGGGTCGATCGGCAGCGTGGGCGCGCCGTGCGAGAGAAACAGGGTGGGCGTACGGGTGGTCATGATCGTGGGCGGCTTGGGCTGCGTCAGGCAGCCGGGAAGTTTCGTGTTGCGATCAATATAAGACTCTACCCGCGTGAATTAAACGGGGCATCAGGGAATTGATTGTGTCGCCGATGTTGATAATCGGCATGCGATTGCGGCGCTGTTAATGCGTCGCGCGAAAGTCAGTCCGCGGCGCCGCGCAGGCCGGGCCACGCGGGGGAGAGCGCCGGGCCGAGCGCGAACAGATCGAGC
This sequence comes from Paraburkholderia oxyphila NBRC 105797, assembly GCF_000685075.1. Lineage (GTDB taxonomy): Bacteria > Pseudomonadota > Gammaproteobacteria > Burkholderiales > Burkholderiaceae > Paraburkholderia > Paraburkholderia oxyphila. The sequence continues at coordinate 35,085 of NZ_BAYD01000021.1, read as the reverse complement.
ACGCGCGCGACCGTGTGATCGACCATCTCGTCGATGCTGGCGGGCTGGTTGTAGAACGCCGGCAGCGGCGGAAAGATCACGCCGCCCATCTCGGTCACGGCGGTCATGTTGCGCAGATGCGCAAGATTGAGCGGCGTCTCGCGCACAAGCAGCACGAGGCGGCGGCGCTCCTTGAGCGTGACGTCGGCGGCGCGGGCGATCAGGTTGTCGGAGAGGCCGTGCGCGATGCTCGCGAGCGTCTTCATCGAGCAGGGCGCGACGATCATGCCGTCGGTCGCGAACGAACCCGAGGCAATCGTGGCACCCACATCGCGCACCGAATGGACGACGTCGGCGCGCGCGTGAAGGTCGTCTTTCGTGAGCTGGAGCTCGTGCTGGATGTTGAGCCAGCCAGCCGACGAGATCAGCAGATGGGTTTCCACGCCGCCAAGGCGCCGTAGCGTGTCGAGAATGCGCACGCCGTAGATTGCACCCGTGGCGCCCGTGATCGCGATGATCAGCCGGCGCGGAGCCGTCTGCGGATGGGAGGGCGGGGCAAAGGGCGTGGCGTTCACGAGGGGCAAGGCGCGAGAAGATCGCGAAAGATGGCGTGTCTTCGGCGCGGAAGCGACTCGAAAACGCGCTGAATGAACGAGGCGAAGCAGGGCGCAAACGAAAGCGGCGGGCATGGGCCACGCCGCTTCGCTTCGAATGGCTTTACGCCGCGGCGAACAGTTGCTGCAGTTCGCCGTTCTGGTACATCTCCATCATGATGTCCGAGCCGCCGATGAATTCGCCCTTCACGTAGAGCTGCGGAATGGTCGGCCAGTTCGAGAATTCCTTGATGCCCTGGCGGACCGCGTCGTCTTCGAGCACGTTGACGGTCTTGAATTCTTCGACGCCGCAGGCTTTCAGGATTTGCACCGCGCGGCCGGAGAAACCGCACATCGGAAACTGCGCGTTGCCCTTCATGAAGAGGACGACGGCATTTTCGTCGACGATTTGCTTGATGCGCTGTTGGGTGTCCATGTCTGACCTTGGGATTGATAGATGCTGAAAACGATGAATGCAGAGTGAAATGATAGCGGATTTCGCCTGCGCGGGCCGGCCGCACCCTGGCGGCGCGGCCGCTTCGCTACTTCTTGCCGGCGTGCGCGCCGGGGCCGCTCGCGGCTAGCCCGCCTGGCGTGCGCCGCTGATGCGCTCGATGCCGGCCAGATCCTCTTTGGAGCCCACTTCGGCGAAACCTTGCGCTTCGAGCAGCGCGCGCACGGCCGCAGCCTGATCGTAGCCGTGCTCCATCCAGAGCACGCCGCCCGGCACGAGGCGCGCCGGAGCGCCGGCGACGATCGCACGCAGGGCCGTGAGGCCGTCGGCTTCGTCGGTAAGGGCGCCGCGCGGCTCGAAGCGCAGGTCGCCCTGTGCGAGATGCGGGTCGCCGCTCGCGATATAGGGCGGATTGCTCACGATGACATCGAAGCACAACGCGGGATCGAGCGCGTCGTACCAGCTGGCGGCCACGAAGGTGAGCGCGCCGCCGGGGCGACGCGCATCGAGCAGCCTCGCGGCGTTGCGCGCGGCCACGTCGAGCGCGGCCTGCGACCGGTCGACGGCCCACACGCGCGCATCGGGCCGCGCCGAGGCGATGGCCACGGCGATGGCGCCGCTGCCCGTGCCCAGGTCGAGCACGCGCGGCTGCGCGCGGCCTTCCATGGCTGCCAGAGCGGTTTCGACGAGGAGCTCGGTTTCCGGGCGCGGAATCAGCACGTCGGGCGTGACGTCGAAGTCGAGCCCGTAGAACTCGCGCGAGCCCACGAGCTGCGCGATGGGCTCGCCCTGCGCGCGGCGCGCTTCGAGCGCGCGATACGCATCGATCTGCGCGGCTTCGAGTGGGCGTTCGCCGCGCGTGATCAGCTCGGTGCGGCGCCAGCCCAGCACGTGCATGAGCAGGATGCGCGTCTCGAGCGCGGGCAGCGGCGAGGCGCGCAGCAGGAAATCGGCGGTGATGGCGGTCGTGCTCACGATGGGACGGTGGCGGCGGTGCGGGCCGTGCTCAAAGCGCGCTCAATCGGCGTCGCCGAGCGAGGCCAGCTGCTCGGCCTGATGCTCGGACACCAGCGCGCCGATCAGCTCGTCGAGATCGCCGTCCATGATCGCTTCGAGGCGATAGAGCGTCAGGTTGATGCGGTGATCGGTGAGGCGCCCTTGCGGGAAGTTGTAGGTGCGGATGCGCTCCGAGCGGTCGCCCGAGCCCACGAGGCTCTTGCGCGTGGCCGCTTCCTTCGCGTGCTGCTCCTGGTACTGCTTGTCCTTGATGCGGGCGGCGAGCACCTTGAGCGCGCGGTCCTTGTTCTTGTGCTGCGAGCGGTCGTCCTGGCACTCGACCACGATGCCGGTCGGCAGGTGCGTCACGCGCACGGCCGAGTCGGTCTTGTTGATGTGCTGGCCGCCCGCGCCCGAGGCGCGAAACGTGTCGATGCGCAGGTCGGCGGGATTGATCTCGACTTCGCCGATCTCGTCGGCTTCGGGCATCACCGCCACCGTGCACGCCGAGGTATGAATGCGGCCCTGCGTTTCGGTGGCCGGCACGCGCTGCACGCGATGGCCGCCCGATTCGAACTTGAGCTTCGAATAGGCCGCCTCGCCCGCGATGCGCACGATTACTTCCTTGTAGCCGCCCAGATCCGACTCGCTCGCCGACATCATCTCGATCTGCCAGCGGTTGCGCTCCGCATAACGCAGGTACATGCGCAGCAAGTCGCCCGCGAACAGCGCCGACTCGTCGCCGCCCGTGCCCGCGCGGATTTCGAGGAACACGTTGCGCTCGTCGTTGGGGTCCCTGGGCAGCAGCATCATCTGCAACTCGTGCTGCAGCCGCGCCATGCGCTCGCGCGCCGCCTTCACCTCTTCTTCGGCGAAGTCGCGCATCGACGCATCGGCGAGCAGCTCTTTGGCTGCGGCTTCGTCGGAGAGCGCACCGCGCCACTGCGCGTAATGCTCGACCACCGGCCCCAATTCCGCATGCTCGCGCGTGAGCTTGCGATACTGGTCGCGGTTGGACGTCACGTCGGGACGGCTCAACAGGTCGTTCAGCTCGGCCAGGCGGGTAGTCAGCTGGTCGAGCTTCGATTGCATGCTCGTTTTCATCGGGCGGTGCGGAGCGGGCTCCGGAAAGGACTGCGGGAAAGGGGCGGCGGGCTGGGAACCCTGTCTTGCGGATGCATGCCGCGCTTGTGGCGCGGCTGGCGCTGGCGGCGAGAGCCGCTAACGGTAACGGTCGGAGGAGCCTGCGGAGGCGTCCGGCGCGTTCAGGTCGTTCGAATCGTTTGATTCAGCGGCTTCGGACGATGCGTTGGATGCCGCATCGCCGCCCCTGGCGGGCTGGCCATGGCGATAGAAGCCGCTCATCAACTCGATGAGCGAATCGCGGCTCTCGCCGCTCGACGTGTTGAGCGCGTGCGTCGGGCCGTGAATCAGCTTGTTGGTGAGCGACTGCGACAGCGCTTCGAGCACCGCCGCGGGGTCGTCGCCGCGCGCGAGCAACTTGCGCGCGCGCTCGAGCTCGGCGCGGCGCAGGGCGTCGGCCTGAGTATGCATGTGGCGGATGACCGGCACGATGCTGCGCGAGTCGAGCCACTGCATGAAGTTCGCCACGCGCGTTTCGATGATGGTCTCCGCCTGCGCCACGGCGGCCTGGCGCGAGGCGTTGCCTTCGCGCACGATCGTGCCGAGGTCGTCGACGGTGTAGAGGAACACGTCCTCGAGCTGGCCGACTTCGGGTTCGATGTCACGCGGCACCGCGAGGTCGACCATGAAGATCGGACGGTGACGGCGCGCCTTCACCGCGCGCTCGACGGCGCCCAGACCGATGATCGGCAGCGTGGACGCCGTGCACGACACGATGATGTCGAACTCGTGCATGCGCGTGGGCAGATCGGCGAGCGGAATGGCATGGCCGCCAAAGCGTTCGGCAACGTATTTACCGCGCTCGGCGGTGCGGTTCGCGACCACGAGCTCGCGCGGTTGCTGCGCCGCGAAGTGCGCGGCGCACAGCTCGATCATCTCGCCAGCGCCGATGAACAGCACGCGCTGATTGGCGATCTTGTCGAAGATGCGCTGCGCGAGGCGCACGGCGGCTGCGGCCATGGAAACCGACTGCGCGCCGATCTCGGTGGTGCTGCGCACTTCCTTTGCTACCGCGAAAGTGCGCTGGAACAGCTGGTTCAAATAGGTGCCGAGCGCACCGGCCTCGGTTGCCGTGCGCACCGCCGTCTTCATCTGGCCGACGATCTGCGTTTCGCCGAGCACCATCGAGTCGAGCCCCGATGCCACGCGAAACGCATGGCGCACGGCCTCGGACTGCGGCAGCGTGTAGACGTGGGGCGCGAGTTCCTCGGTGCGGATGCCGTGGTAGTGCGAGAGCCATTCCACCGCGGAATCGCGCGAGCTTTGCGCGTCGGTCGCGCAATAGAGCTCGGTGCGGTTGCAGGTGGAGAGGATGGCGGCTTCGGGGGCGTTCAGGCTGCGCCGCCCGCCGGACCACGCGTCCTTGAACAGCGCGAGAGCAGGCTTGATCTGTTCGAGCGGAAACGCCACGCGTTCGCGCAAGGCGACGGGCGCGGTGTGGTGATTGATTCCGATCGTTAGAAGCTGCATACCGTGGGGCGATGATTTAGGCGGATATTATAACTTTTCCGCGCTTCTGACATTCGCGTCGGCAGTGTCAGCCCCCTCCTCGTTTGTTATAGGTAACCTCTCCAGCTGGTAGCCGTAACCATACAGCGTTGTCAGACGCCAGCCGTGCTCGGGCCCGAGCTGCAACTTGCTGCGCAGGCGCGAGGCGTGTGTGTCGAGCGTGCGCGACCGAACGTCACGGTTCAGGTTCCAGACGGTTTCGAGAATGCGCGCCCGGGAAACGGGGCGCGATGCGTTGGTGAACAGTAGCAGCGCGAAGCGGAATTCCTTCGGCGTGAGCGTGGCGGTCTGGCCCCTGAACGACACCGCATAGCGCGCCGAATCGAACAGATAATCGCCGAAGCCGTGGCGCGCGCGGTTGCGCGGACGGCGCACGCCGGCGCGGCGCAGCAGGGCGTCGATGCGCGCGAGCATTTCGGGGCCGCGCACGGGCTTGGCGATGCAGTCATCGGCGCCGGCTTGCAGGCTCGCGACGATCTCGCTTTCGTGCGGCGAAGCCATCAGCACGATGGCGGGCAGGCCTGGCAGCAGGCGGCGCGCACGGGGGATGAGTTCGTCGCCGCCGAGGTCGCCGCACCATGAGGCGGCCATCAACAGGTCGAAGGCGTCGTCTTCGAGCGCTTCGACGAGCGGGGCCCCCTGGTGGAAATGCCGGCACGCATGGCCGCCTGAAATGAGCAGACGCTCGATCATTTCGGCTTGGCGCGTGTCTGGTTCGACAAGTGCGATTCGCATAAGAGTGTCCAGCCGTTGAGGCCGGGTGCGCTTGCCTTGCGCCATCCCGCCCCCTACACTCAACCGCTACGCGTGAAGCGTCGAGCCGACCGTTTTCCAGTAAAAATACTGTTGTAAATGAGACTAAAGAATGCTATCCGCCGCACTGCCACAGTCCTATCGGACTCTTCCGAAAATCCTTAGGACTGAGCGCTGATGGGCTGGTCTGGCATCGTTGTGCTCGGGCTCGCGATTGGCTGCGCGGGATGGTTCTTCCATCCCCTGCGCCGAGCCTCCGGTCCCGCAGGCAGGTCGCTCGCGTTCGCCGTCGCGGCCGCGCTGGCCGGCGCCGCGCTCGCGAAGGCCGCGGGCCGCGCCACCGGTCTCTTCTACGATGGCGAACTGCTCGAATGGCCCGTTTGCACGGCGCTCGCCTTTGTCTTTGTCGCTGTGTCGGTCGCGCTGCGCGCGCGTCGCTAACGAATAACCAACCGTTCTCGCAATGGAGCGCTCCCACGAGGCGCGCCTCTTACTCTCGCAGGTGAAAACATGAACGCCCGACTTCCCGAAACGTCCACGATCCCCGAACGCATTGCCGCGCTGCGCGCCGCGATGACGAGCGCGGGCATCGACGCCACGCTGGTGCCGTCCGCCGATCCCCATCTCTCCGAGTACCTGCCGGGCCGCTGGCAGGGGCGCGAATGGCTCTCGGGCTTCACGGGCTCGGTGGGCACGCTCGTCGTGACGAAAGACTTCGCGGGCGTGTGGGTGGACAGCCGCTATTGGGTGCAGGCCGAGCGGCAGCTCGCCGGCACCGGCATCGAGCTCATGAAGATGATGGGCGGCCAGCAGAGCGCGCCGCATATCGACTGGCTCGCGCGCAACGTGCCGGCGGCCGGCACGGTCGCGGTGGACGGCGCGGTGCTTGGCGTGGCGTCGGCGCGCGCGCTGGCCGAGGCGCTCGACGCGCGCGGCGTGAAGCTGCGCACCGATCTCGACCTGCTCGACGCCGTCTGGAGCGGCCGCCCCGCGCTGCCGCTCGCGCCGGTCTACGAGCACGTCGCGCCGCACGCGGACGCGCGGCGCACCGGCAAGCTTGCTCAGGTGCGCGGCGCGATGCAGGAGAAGGGCGCGCACTGGCACTTCATTTCGACGCTCGACGACCTCGCGTGGCTCTTCAACCTGCGCGGCGCCGACGTGAACTACAACCCGGTGTTCGTCGCGCACGCGCTGATCGGGCCGGATCAGGCCACGCTCTTCGTCGCCGACGGCAAGGTGCCGTCGGACCTCGAGCAATCGCTCGCGCGCGACAACGTGCGCGTCGCGCCTTACGCGCAGGCCGCGGATGCGCTGGCGGCGCTGCCCGCGGGCGAGTCCTTGCTCGTCGATCCGCGCCGCGTGACGTTCGGGCTGCTGCGGGCGGTGTCCGCGGCGGTGAAGCTCGTGGAGGCCGTCAATCCGAGCACGTTCTTCAAGTCGCGCAAGACGGCCGCGGAAGCGGAGCACGTGCGCGCGACCATGGAGCAGGACGGCGCGGCGCTCGCCGAATTCTTCGCGTGGTTCGAGGCGGCGCTGGGCCGCGAGACCATCACCGAGCTCACCATCGACGAAAAGCTCACGGCTGCGCGCCAGCGCCGCCCGGGCTTCGTCTCGCTCTCGTTCGGCACGATCGCGGGCTTCAACGCCAACGGCGCGATGCCGCATTACCACGCCACGCCCGAATCGCACAGCGTGATCGAAGGCAACGGCCTGCTGCTGATCGACTCGGGCGGCCAGTACCTGGACGGCACGACCGACATCACGCGCGTGGTGCCCGTGGGCACGCCGAGCGCCGAGCAAAAGCGCGACTTCACGCTCGTGCTCAAGGGCATGATGGCGCTCTCGCGTGCGCAGTTTCCGCGCGGCATCCGCTCACCGATGCTCGACGCGATCGCGCGCGCGCCGATCTGGGAAGCAGGCGCCGACTACGGCCATGGCACGGGGCACGGCGTGGGTTATTTCCTGAACGTGCACGAAGGCCCGCAGGTCATTTCGCACTACGCGCCGGCGGAACCGTGGACCGCGATGGAAGAGGGCATGATCACTTCGGTGGAGCCGGGCATTTATCGGCCGGGCAAGTGGGGCGTGCGCATCGAGAACCTCGTGTTGAACCAGAGCGCCGAAACCACGGAATTTGGCGACTTCCTGAACTTCGAGACGCTCACGCTGTGCCCGATCGACACGCGCTGTATCGATCTGGCGCTCCTGCGCGAAGACGAACGCGAGTGGCTCAACGCGTATCACCAGACGGTGCGCGTGCGCATCGCGCCGCATGTCTCGGGCGACGCGCTGGCGTGGCTCGAAAAGCGCACGCAGCCGATCTGATGCGACGCACGCACCCGGGCCAGAACGGGTGCAATCAAGCTGGTGCAATCAAGCTGGTGCAATCAAGCGGTGTGCAAAGCGGAACCTGGAGCGGAACATAAAGCGGAGCGCAAAGGCATGGCGATCAAGGCGGTGGTGTTCGACTTCGGCGGGGTGCTGGTGGACTGGAGCCCCGAGTATCTCTATCGCAAGCTGATTCCCGACGATCACGAACGCCGCTGGTTTCTCACCCATGTCTGTGCGATGGACTGGGTGGTCCGTCAGGACGGCGGCGAGCCGATCGCCGTGGGCACCGAAGAGCTGGTCGCCCGGTACCCCGAGCACGAGGGGCGCATTCGCGCGTTCTATGAGCGCTGGCACGAGATGATCGGCGGGCTGCTCGAAGGCGGCGTGGCGACTTTCGAGCGTCTGGAGGCCGCCAACGTGCCGATCTTCGGTCTCACGAACTGGTCGGCGGAGACGTTTCCGTGGGCGTGGGAGCGCTTCGGCATTCTGAGGCGCTGCCGCGACGTCGTTGTCTCGGGGCGCGTGAAGCTCGTGAAGCCCGATCCGGCGATCTTCCATGAAATGTTCCGCCGCATCGAGGCGCAATTGCCGGGCGTGACGCCCGGCGAGCTCGTCTTCATCGACGACAGCGCGCGCAACGCCCAGGCCGCCACGGCGCTCGGCTGGCACGGCGTGCATCACACGAGCAACGCAAGCACCGACGCGAAGCTGCGCGAGCTCGGCTTGCCGGTCTGAGGGCGCGTCTGCGCGCCTGCGCGAGCGGCCGGCGAGTGACCTATTTCGATGCGGGCGCCGGCGCGGCCGGCTGCCCCAGCAGGTTGCGCAAAGCGTCGGCGATCCCCTTCGCGGTCTGCCCGGCGCCTTTCGCAACGCCTTCCGCGCTCACACCCAGCGCCTGCGCAAAGCCTGCGCGCAGCTCCGTCATCAGGCTTTCGTTGAGCTTGAACTTCGGGTCGTGCAAATTCCCATCGAGGACGAAATGCAGCGTGATGTCGCCCTTGTGCGTCTTGAGCGCGGCCACGGCGGCGCGTGTCGGAATCGACAGGAAGGTGTCGACGGGGTTGGCGCTCTCCGTGAGCTGCAGGTTGTGCAGCGTGACGGCGCCCGGGGCGTGCAGGCGATAGTCCTTCACGGTCGCGCTCAGATCGAGGTCGAGCGTGCCGCTCGTCACGTCGGCCTGCGCGCCGGCCTTCTTCAGCAGATACGGATCGATCGTCCGGATATCGACGCCGCGCAGCGTCGTATGCGTCTGCGAGTCCTTGCTCGCGATCTGCACCCAGCCCTCGAAGCTGACGCGGCCCGTGTGCGCGGGACCGACGACGCTGCCCGTGACCGAGACGTTCGTGGCTTCCGCGAGCGCGGGCAGGTGCACGTGGTCGACGCTGCCTTGTGCGCGATTCACCGTCACGTGCCACGGTGGCGTGCTGATTGAGCGGTCGTAGAACTCGAACACGCCGTTTTCGAAGCCGATGTGGTCGATGATCTTTTCGCGCGGCAGCATGTTCTCGCCCGCTGCGCCGCTCGTGCCGGACACGGGCGCGGCGCTTTGCGCCATGGCCGCGCGCAGATTCGGCAGCAGCGCGATGGACCCGTTCGCGCGGCGCACGATCGTCATCGTGAAATCGTGCACGGTCACATCGCGGATGTGCACGCGATGCGCAAGCAGCGCGCGCAGATCGGGCGCGATCGTGATGCGCGCGGCGTGGAGCGTGTCGGCGGTGGGCCAGTTGGGCGGCGGCTTCAGTCGCACATCGGTCAGCTCGATGGAGCTGAGGTCGAAGGCCACCTCGATGTGCGCCGCCGTGCCCACGGGTGCGAGCGCGCGCTCGACGTAGGATTTCGCCTCGCGTTGCAGCGCATAGAGCGCGCCGAGTGCCGCGAGCAGCGCGAGTAGCACGACGGCGATCGCCGCGAAGAACCAGGTCCTTTTACGGGGCAGCATCGCCATGGGGATTTCCTCGCGGTGGTGGGGACGAAAGGGATAATGCAGGACTCACGCAGGACACCCGCAGACGCCTTCGAGCAACCGCCATGCCGCGCGTGCCGCAAAGCAGAACGGCGGCCCGTGGGCCGCCGTTCTTTACCTTCGCCAGATTCGATCGCCGGATGCACCGGCGCGTCGATTACCGGCTGATCGGCTTGTAGCGCAGGCGCTTCGGACGCGCCGCTTCCTCGCCGAGGCGCTTGATCTTGTCGGCCTCGTATTCCTGATAGTTGCCGTCGAAGAACGTGACCTGCGAGTCGCCTTCGAACGCGAGGATGTGCGTAGCGATCCGGTCGAGGAACCAGCGATCGTGCGAGATCACCATCACCGAGCCCGCGAATTCGAGCAGGGCGTCTTCGAGCGCGCGCAGCGTTTCGACGTCGAGGTCGTTCGACGGCTCGTCGAGCAGCAGGACGTTGCCGCCCGAGATCAGCGTCTTGGCCAGATGCAGACGGCCGCGTTCACCGCCCGAGAGGTTGCCGACGATCTTCTGCTGATCGCCGCCCTTGAAGTTGAAGCGGCCGATATACGCGCGCGACGGCGTTTCGTACTTGCCCACCGTGAGCACGTCGGCGCCGCCCGAGATTTCCTCGAAGACGGTCTTGTTGGCGGCCAGCGCGTCGCGGCTCTGGTCCACATATGCAAGCTTGACCGTCGGGCCTTGCACGATCTCGCCCGAATCCGGCTGCTCCTTGCCCGTGAGCATGCGGAACAGCGTCGACTTACCCGCGCCGTTCGGGCCGATGATGCCGACGATCGCGCCCGCCGGAATCTTGAAGCTGAGGTCGTCGATCAGCAGACGGTCGCCGTAAGACTTGCTGACGTTCTTGAACTCGATGACTTCGTTGCCCAGACGCTCGCCCGCCGGAATGAAGATTTCCTGCGTTTCGTTGCGCTTCTGGTAATCCGAGCTCGACAGTTCCTCGAAGCGCGCGATACGCGCCTTCGACTTCGCCTGACGGCCCTTCGGGTTCTGGCGCACCCACTCCAGTTCCTTCTTGATCGCCTTCTGGCGCGCCGATTCCGTCGCTTCTTCCTGCTTCAGGCGCTCTTCCTTCTGGTCGAGCCAGCTCGAGTAGTTGCCCTTCCAGGGAATGCCGTGACCGCGGTCGAGTTCGAGAATCCACTCGGCGGCGTTGTCGAGGAAGTAGCGGTCGTGGGTCACGGCGACCACGGTGCCCGGGAAGCGCGTGAGGAACTGCTCGAGCCACTCGACCGATTCGGCGTCGAGGTGGTTGGTCGGCTCGTCGAGCAGCAGCATGTCGGGCTTTTCGAGCAGCAGCTTGCACAGCGCGACGCGGCGCTTTTCACCGCCCGAAAGATTGCCGATCTTGGCGTCCCATGCCGGCAGACGCAGCGCGTCGGCGGCGATTTCGATCTGCTGTTCCGCGCTGCCATCGGTGGTCGCGAGGATCGCTTCGTACTTCGCCTGCTCGGCGGCGAGGGCGTCGAAGTCGGCGTCCGGCTCGGCATAAGCGGCGTAGATCTCGTCGAGCTTCTTCTGCGCGTTGAACACGTCGCCCAGACCCTCTTCGACCGCTTCACGCACGGTCTTTTCGGGGTCGAGCTGCGGCTCTTGCGGCAGATAGCCGATGTTCAGGTTCGGCATCGGCGTGGCTTCGCCTTCGATGTCCTTGTCGACGCCGGCCATGATCTTGATGAGCGTGGACTTGCCCGAGCCGTTCAGGCCGAGCAGGCCGATTTTCGCGCCCGGGAAGAACGACAGCGAGATGTCTTTCAGGATCTGGCGCTTGGGCGGCACGATCTTGCCGACCCGGTTCATGGTGAAGACGTATTGGGCCATGAGAGTGTCTTTGGAAACGGGAGGAAAAAGGGCGTCGCGCTTAAACGTTGAACAGGAAGTTCATCACGTCGCCATCGTGCACGACGTATTCCTTGCCTTCGGCGCGCATCTTGCCGGCTTCTTTCGCGCCGGTTTCGCCCTTGAACTGGACATAGTCGTTAAAGGCGATGGTCTGCGCACGGATGAAGCCGCGTTCGAAGTCGGTGTGGATCACGCCCGCTGCCTGCGGTGCCGTGTCGCCCACATGGATCGTCCACGCGCGCACTTCCTTCACGCCCGCCGTGAAGTACGTTTGCAGGCCGAGCAGCTTGAAGCCCGCGCGGATCACGCGGTCGAGGCCCGGCTCGTCCATGCCCATGTCGGCGAGGAACGCGATCTTGTCTTCGTCGTCGAGGTCGGCGATTTCGGCTTCGATCGCCGCGCATACGGCCACCACCGGCGAGCCTTCGGCTTCGGCGTGCTTGCGCACGGTGTCCAGGTAGGGGTTGTTCTCGAAGCCGTCGTCCTTCACGTTCGCGACGTACATGGTCTTCTTCGCGGTGATCAGGCAGAACGGCTTGAGGAGCGCCTGTTCGTCCTCGTTCAGGTCGAGCGCGCGAACGGGCTTGGCCTGGTCGAGCTGCGCGCGCACCTTCTCGAGCACGGCCACGAGCTTCGCCGCTTCCTTGTCGTTGCCCGACTTGGCGGCCTTCGAGTAGCGCGTGAGCGCCTTCTCGACGGTGCCGAGGTCGGCCAGCGCGAGTTCGGTGTTGATGACTTCGATGTCGGCGAGCGGATCGACCTTGCCTGCGACGTGGATGACGTTTTCGTCCTCGAAGCAGCGCACGACGTGCGTGATGGCGTCGGTTTCGCGAATGTTCGCGAGGAACTGGTTGCCGAGCCCTTCGCCCTTGCTCGCGCCGGCGACGAGACCCGCGATATCGACGAACTCGACCACGGCCGGCACGACGCGCTCGGGCTTGACGATCTCGGCGAGCGCCTTCAGGCGCGGATCCGGCACTTCGACCACGCCGACATTGGGCTCGATCGTGCAGAACGGGTAGTTTTCAGCCGCGATGCCGGCCTTGGTCAGCGCGTTGAACAGGGTGGACTTCCCGACATTGGGCAAGCCGACGATGCCGCATTTGAGGCTCATGGAAAACCTTTTTGAATCAGTTGGTTACGGCTGGTCGTCGTGTCGTTTGCAGTCCGGCGATGACCGGAACGCGACAGCCGCAAGGGGAATTCGGGGACGAGACAAAACGTACGCATGCGGCCACGAGGCCCACGAATTCGTACGGATTTTGTGCTCGAAAAGTGGCAATTGTAACCCGTTCGGCGGCGTTGATCGCCGTGGGGCGGGGCGACTTCAAGGACGCAGCCGGTCCTCGCCGGCTGCGACGCGTGGGAAGGGGAAACCGGGGTCTCCCCGGGCTGCACAGCATGAGACCTGCGACACCTCACCGCGCTCTTGCCCCACCGCAACTGACCACTTGGCGGGCCGCCCATCCGGCCCTGTCAGACTACCCCCCGCAGCTATAATGCGCGGATGACTTCAACCAACCAGACCTTTGACGTTGCCGTGATCGGCGGCGGGCTCGTCGGCAAGGCGGCGGCGCTCGCGCTGACTCAGGGCGGCCTGCGCGTGGCGCTGCTCGCGCAGCCGTGCGCGCCGCTGCCCGCCGGCGCCGTTTTCGATGCGCGCGTCTATGCGTTCTCGCGCAGCTCGCACGCGCTGTTCGAGCGGCTGCGGGTCTGGCAGGCCGTGGACGCCGCGCGCCTCACGCCCGTCTACGACATGCGCGTGTTCGGCGACGCCGCCGCGGAGCTGCACTTTTCCGCGTATCAGGCTTCGGTGGCGCAGCTCGCCTGGATTGCCGAGTCGTCGCTGGTGGAGCGCGCGCTCGATGCCGCGCTGCATTTCCAGCCCAATCTCACGTGGATCGACGCGCGTGCGCAGACGCTCGACGTGAAGCCCGACGCCGCCGTGATCGGTCTCGCGAACGGCCGCACGATCGAGGCCGATCTGGCCGTGGGCGCCGACGGCGCGCATTCGTGGGTGCGCGCGCAGATCGGCTCGAAGGTCGAGCGGCGCGACTACCGGCAGACCGGCGTGGTCGCCAACTTCCGCGCCGAACGGCCGCACGGCGAATGTGCGTATCAATGGTTCCGCGACGGCGAGATCGTTGCGCTGCTGCCGCTGCCGGACCAGCACGTCTCGCTGGTCTGGTCGGCGCAGACGGAGCACGCCGATGAACTGCTCAAGCTCGATCCGCAGCAGCTCGCGGCCGAAGTCGAGCGCGTGACGCAGAAGCTGCACGGCGCGCTCGAGTGCGTCACGCCCGCGCGCGGTTTCCCGCTGGCCTTGCAGACCGTCGACCGCCTGATCGCGCCCCGTGTCGCGCTGGTCGGCGACGCCGCGCACCTGATTCACCCGCTCGCGGGGCAGGGCGTGAACCTGGGGCTGCGCGACGTGGCCGCGCTCGTCGACGTCATCACGCAGAAGGAAGCATTTCGTGACCTCGGCGATACGGTGTTGCTACGCCGCTATGAGCGCGGCCGCCGCGAAGACATCCAGAAGCTCGTCATTGCCACCGACGGTTTGCAGCGGCTTTTCTCGGTGCCGGGCACGCTCGCGCGCGTGCTGCGCAACACGGGCATGGCGTTCGTCGGGGCGCAGCCACTCGTCAAGCGCTGGCTGGTGGCTTCGGCGCTCGGCTGAGCAACGAAGCCGCGGCGCAGCGGCGAGCTCGCCGTCTCGGCGCTGGCCCTCTCGGCACCACCCCGTCGAACTCCACCCGTTGCGCCATCAACTGCGCCGGTCACAGCGGGTATTTCGGTTGCTCCAGTTCAGGGCAGCTTAGAATGGGCGTATATCTGGCCATGCCCGAATTTCACCCGGAACGCAATGTGCGCGGTTTGCGCCAGGCGTCCCAGATTCAGGAAGCATCACATGCAAAAGCGTATTCGCATTGCCGCGATCGTTCTCGCGGCGCTCGCCTCGGTGCTCGGCTGCTCGGCGCAGGCCGACCAGACCACCGACAAGATCAAGGCCGCACTGCAGTCGCGCCTCGGGGTGGACGGCGGCGACATCAAGAGCATCACGAAGGCGCCCGTGGCCGGCCTCTATGAGGTGAACCTCGGCACGCAGATCATCTACAGCGATGCCAACGGCGATTACGTGCTCACGGGCGACCTCGTCGATACCAAGGCGCACCGTAACCTGACCGAAGCGCGCCTCGCCGAGCTCAACAAGGTCGACTTCTCGAAGCTGCCGCTCGAGAACGCGGTGAAGGTCGTGAAGGGCAACGGCAAACGCCAGATGGCCGTGTTCTCCGATCCGAACTGCCCGTACTGCCATCAGCTCGAAAGCACGCTCAAGTCCATCGACAACGTGACGGTCTACACCTTCCTGTACCCCGTGCTGTCCAACGACTCCACGGTGAAGGCGAAGTCGATCTGGTGCTCGACCGACCGCGCGAAGGCGTGGGAATCGTGGATGGTCGACCGTAAAGCGCCCACCGCCTCGGGCAACTGCAACACCGCCGCGATCGACAGCAATCTGAAGCTCGGCGCGAGGATGAACGTGACCGGCACGCCCACCGTGATCCTGGCGGACGGGACGCGGCTGCCGGGCGCGGTTAGCGCCGACCGGCTCGAAAGCGCCTTGAGCGCCGCGCGCTGAAGCCCCGACCGAACCTGCCGGCCGCTTTTGCGGCCGGTGCCTTTTTTGTCCACCGATTATTCCGAATGCTCGCGATTGCCGCGCATGAGCGCGCCTTGCAGACACTGGTTGCCAGTGGCGCAGCGCTCGCCTCAATCGCTCACCAAACCCGTCACTGATCCTGCCGATGAAGCCGATCCGATACACCATCATCCCGAAGAACCCCGCCGCGCACCTGTTCGAAGTGACGCTCACCGTCGAGGATCCCGCGCCGGACGGCCAGCGCTTCATGCTGCCCGTCTGGATTCCGGGCAGCTACATGGTGCGCGAGTTCGCGCGCAACATCGTCACGGTGCGCGCCACCAACGAAGCGGGTCGCAAGGTGCGTATCGGCAAGACCGACAAGCACACGTGGCAGGCCGCGCCCGTGAAAGGCGCGCTCACGCTGCGCTACGAGGTCTATGCGTGGGACATGTCGGTGCGTGCGGCGCATCTGGACGACACGGTCGGCTTCTTCAACGGCACGAGCGTGTTTCTCGCGGCGCTCGGCCATGAGGGGGCGCAACACGTGGTCGACATCCAGCGCCCCGACGGCCACGCGTATCGCCACTGGCGCGTCGGCACCGCGCTCGCGGAGGCACGCGGCACCAAGCGCTATGGCTTCGGTGAATACACGGCGTCGGGCTACGACGAGCTGATCGACCACCCCGTCACGCTCGGCGAATTCACGCTCGCGAGCTTCAAGGCGCACGGCGTGCCGCACGACATCGTGATCGCGGGCCGCGTGGTGGCGCTCGATACCGAACGCCTCGCCGCCGATCTGAAGAAGATCTGCGAGGCGCAAATCGCGCTCTTCGAGCCGCGCACGAAACGCGCGCCGATGGAGCGCTACGTGTTCATGACGCAGGCCGTGAGCGATGGCTACGGCGGGCTCGAGCACCGCGCGTCCACGGCGCTCATCTGCAATCGCACCGATCTGCCCGTGAAGGGCAAGCCCGAGATGACGGACGGTTATCGCACCTATCTCGGCCTGTGCAGCCACGAGTACTTCCACACGTGGAACGTGAAGCGCATCAAGCCTGACGCGTTCGCGCCGTACGACCTCACGCGCGAGGACTACACCTCGCTGCTGTGGCTGTTCGAGGGCTTCACCTCCTACTACGACGACCTGATGCTGCTGCGCAGCGGCCTCATTTCCGTCGACGACTACTTCGGGCTCCTCGGCAAGACCGTCAGCGGCGTGCTGCGCGGCACGGGCCGCCTGAAGCAGAGCGTCGCCGAAAGCTCGTTCGACGCATGGGTCAAGTACTACCGCCAGGACGAGAACGCCTCGAATGCGATCGTGAGCTACTACACGAAGGGCTCGCTCGTCGCGCTCGCGTTCGACCTCGCCATCCGCGCGCAAACCAATGGCCGCAAGTCGCTCGACGACGTGATGCGCCTCTTGTGGCAGCGCTATGGCCGCGACTTCTATCGCGGCAAGCCGGTGGGCGTGGGCGAGGACGATGTCGAGGCGCTGATCGCCGAAGCCACGGGCGTGGAACTGGGCGGCCTGTTCGCCGATGCCGTGCACGGCACGCGCGACCTGCCGCTCGCCACGCTGTTCGAGCCGTTCGGCGTGCAGCTCGACGGCGAGCCCGAGCGCGGCGCGAAGCCGTCGCTGGGCGCGCGCCTGCGCGGCGGCGCCGAGGCGACGCTCGCGGTCGTCTACGAGGGCGGCGCGGCGCAAAAGGCCGGGCTTTCGGCCGGCGACGCGCTGGTGGCGCTCGATGGCCTGCGCGTCACCGGCGCGAATCTCGACACGCTGCTCGCGCGCTACCAGCCCGGCGCCAAGGTGGAGATCCACGCGTTCCGCCGCGATGAGCTGCGCGTCGCGCGTCTGACCCTCGATACGCCCGAGATCGCGCGCTACAAGCTCAGCGTCACCGACAAGCGCCCGGCGCCGCGCGCGCTGCGCGAGCGCTGGCTGGCGGCCTGATCGCAGGAGCGGCGGGGCGCACGGCCCGCTCCCGGCAAGCAAGGCGGCGAGGCCATCCGGCCCGCCGCCTTTCTTTTTGCCTTCGCGATTGTTCTATCGTTGCAACAATCCGTCATCGGCGGCCTACTTTTTCGGCGCGCAGCAAAAAAACACAATGCCTTCACTCGCGCAACGTTGCGCAACTGAGACCCCGAAGGAGCCACCATGACCACGATCCTGCAAATCAATTCCGCCGCCCGCTCGCAAGGCGCCCAGTCGACGCAACTCGTCAACGAACTGACGAACAAGCTGCAACAATCGAACGCGGGCGCGAAGGTTGTCGCGCGCAACCTGCAAGCCCAACCGCTGCCGCACCTCGACGACGCCGTGCTCGGCGCGTTCTTCACGCCGGCCGAGCAGCGCACGCCGGAGCAGCAGGCCATCGCCGCACGCAGCGAAGCGCTGATCGCCGAACTGCAAGCCGCGGACATCATCGTGATCGGTGCGCCGATGTACAACTTCGGCATCTCGTCGCAGCTGAAGACCTACTTCGACTGGATCGCACGTGCCGGCATCACCTTCCAATACACGGCGAATGGCCCCGAAGGCCTCGTGAAGGGCAAGAAGGTGTTCGTGGTTTCGGCGCGCGGCGGCAAGTACCATGGCACCCCGCACGACAGCCAGACGCCGTACCTGAAGTCGTTCCTCGGCTTCCTCGGCATGACCGACGTGAGCTTTATCTACGCCGAAGGCCTGAACATGGGCCCGGAAGCAGCCAGCGCAGCGCTCGCGAGCGCGCGTGAGGCGATCGCAGCGGCCTGAGCGGCTGCGCTTTCCGCGAAGCAGTGCTTCATTGCGCTGCATCGCGTGCCGTAAAGCAAAAACGCCACGAAGCGAGCTTCGTGGCGTTTTTCGTTGTGCGTGGCGCGCTTCAGGCGAGCACTTCGGCGGTGTCCGGCAGGCGCCAGTCGATGAGCGTGCGGCCATGCGCGGCCAGATAGTCGTTGGCTTGCGCGAAATGTCCGCAGCCGAGGAAGCCGCGGTGCGCCGAGAGCGGCGACGGATGCGGCGCCTCCAGGACGCAATGCTGGCCCGCGCCGAGCAGCGCGCGCTTGTTCTGCGCATGGGCGCCCCACAGCATGAAGACGAGATGCTCGTGACGCGTCGCGAGCTCGTGGATCAGCGTGTCGGTGCAGCGCTCCCAGCCGCGCTTCGCATGGCTCGCGGCGTTGGCGCGCTCGACGGTGAGCACCGTGTTGAGCAGCAGCACGCCCTGACGTGCCCACGCGTCGAGGCAGCCGTGCGCGGGCGCCTCGATGCCGAGGCTCGCCGCGATCTCCTTGAAGATGTTGCGCAGCGAGGGCGGCGTGCGCACCGCCGGCGGCACCGAGAACGCGAGGCCATGGGCCTGCGGCGTGCCGCGGTCCTCACCGTGGTAGGGGTCCTGGCCGAGGATCACCACCTTCACTTCGTCGGGCGAGGTGAGGCGCAGCGCGCGGAACACATCGGCGGGATAGACGGTCTTGCCGGCGGCGCGCTCGTCGTCGACGAAGCGGCACAGCGGCGCGTAGGTGTCGCTCGCGATGAACGGCGAGAGCAACTCGCGCCACGCGGCGGGCAGCGCGGCGAACTGGTCTTCGAGACGCGTGATCGCGGGGTTCGCGTTGGACGCCGCTTTGGACACCGCTTGGGACATTGGGGGCGTATCAGGCATGGCTGCTGCGGATTGGCTGGCGGATAGCGGGGCTGCTGCGGGCGCGGGGAATTCGTCGTCGTCGAACAGCGAGAAGATCGTGATCTGGCGCGGATCGACTTCGGGCGCGGACGTTTCGTCGAGCGTGGCCAGCGCCGCCTCTGGCGCTTCGTCATCGAAGAGCGAGGCTTGCGCTGGCGCCGCGGCGCGCGTGGATTTCGTGGAGGTCATGGGCGGCAAGTGTCGCAAGAATCGCGCGGCGATTCAATCCGGCTGGGTTCGCGAAGGGCACACCGCGTGTCGCGCCGTGCTCAGCCTTCGCGCAGCTTGTAGCCGCGCTGCGCCTTGCTGATATCGTCGGGCGCGAGGCCCGGCAGCGCCTTCGTCAGGGTTTCGGCGAGCGTATGCAGCGCGGCCTCGTCACCGCCTTTCAGCTCGAGCTCGATTTCGCAGATCGGCGCGCGGCGCAACGTGCCGTTCACGTCCGCGGTGATCTCACCCTGATCGATGGCGGCTTCCACTTGCGCGCCATCGACTTCGAGCACCCACAGCGTGCGCGTGAAATCGGTGTGAAAGAGCGGGATCAGCGCGGCGGCGGCTTGTGTGAGGGCGGTCGAGACACCCGCTTCATCGCACTCCTGCAACAGCCGCTCGATCTCGAGCGCCTCGCCCGCGACGGGCATTTCCCACTCGTGCCGCTCGTGCAGCCCGCTTTGCGCGACGCCCACGGTCTTGAACGTCTGCAGCCAGCCTTCAGGCGCGCGGCGCAGCCGCAGCGCGCTCTTCGCGCGCGCGAGCGTGAGCGACGGCGTGTCGAAGTAGATGTTCTCGAGCCGCACCGCGCGGCCCGGCACGCCGGCGCGCGCCTCGAAGAGACGCAACGCCGCCTGCACCTGGTCGCGCGGCAGCGCGAGCTTGATTTCGCGTTCGATAGCCATTGCTGCTTTTCACTTACCCGCGATCAGAAGAACATGCGCGCGAGTTCCGCGCCCGGCTGCTCCGCGCGCATGAACGCTTCGCCCACGAGGAACGTGTGCACCGAGAGCGCGCGCATCTTCTCGACATCGGCACGCGAGAGAATGCCCGACTCGGTCACGACGATGCGATCTTCGGGCACGTCGTCGAGCATGTCGATGGTGGTTTGCAGCGTGGTCTCGAAGGTGCGCAGATTGCGGTTGTTGATGCCGATGAGCGGCGTCTTCAGCGTGAGCGCGTGCTCGAGCTCTTCGCGGTCGTGCACTTCGACGAGCACCGCAAGACCCAGCGAATGCGCGAGCGCTTCGAGGTCACGCATCTCGCCAGGCTGCAGTGCGGCGGCGATCAGCAGGATCGCGTCGGCGCCCATCGCGCGCGCTTCAACGATCTGGTACGGATCGACGATGAAGTCCTTGCGCAGCACCGGCAGGTCGCACGCGGCGCGTGCGGCTTCGAGGTAGGCGACGCTGCCCTGGAAGAACTGCACATCGGTGAGCACGGAAAGGCACGCCGCGCCGTGTTCGGCATACGAGCGCGCAATTTCGGCGGGCTGGAAGTTCTCGCGCAGCACGCCTTTCGAGGGGCTCGCCTTCTTGACTTCGGCGATCACGGCCGCCTGGCCGTTCTCGTGCTTCGCGCGCAAAGCGCCGACGAAGTCGCGCAAGTCGCGCGCGCTCGCCTGGAGGCGCAGTTCTTCGAGCGGTGCGCTCTGCTCGGCGGCGCGCACTTCTTCGCGCTTCACCGCAATGATTTTTTCGAGGATGTCGCTCATGGCTATCGGAGAAATTCGGGCAAATACGGGCAAAAACAGTGTTCGATCAGCGTTTGAACTGTTGCGTGAAGCGTACCAGTTCGTCGACTTTGGCGCGCGCGCGGCCGCTCGCGAGGGTCTCGCGCGCGAGCGCGATGCCGTCGGCGATCGAGTTCGCGACGTTGGCCGAATAAAGCGCCGTGCCCGCATTGAGCGTGACGATCTCGCGCGCCGTTCCAGGCTCGTTCGAAAGCGCACCGAGCAGCATGGCCTTCGATTCGTCGGCGTTTTCGACCTTGAGCGAGCGGTTCGAGACCATCTGCATGCCGAAGTCTTCGGGATGGATCTCGTACTCGCGGATCTCGCCGTCCTTAAGCTCGCCCACGAGCGTGGCCGCGCCGAGCGAGACTTCGTCCATGCCGTCCTTGCCGTAGACCACGAGCACGTGCTTCGCGCCGAGGCGCTGCATCACGCGCACCTGAATGCCGACGAGGTCCGGGTGAAATACGCCCATCAACTGATTGGGCGCGCCGGCCGGATTCGTGAGCGGACCGAGGATGTTGAAGATCGTGCGCACACCCAGCTCGCGGCGCACGGCGGCAATGTTCTTCATCGCCGGATGATGGTTGGGCGCGAACATGAAGCCCATGCCCGTTTCGGTGATCGAGGCGGCCACCTGGTCGGGCTGCAGGTCGATGTTCACGCCGAGCGCTTCGAGCACATCCGCGCTGCCCGACTTGCTCGACACGCCGCGGTTGCCGTGCTTGGCGACCTTCGCACCCGCCGCTGCCACGACGAACATCGAGGCCGTGGAGATATTGAAGGTGTGCGAACCATCGCCACCCGTGCCGACGATATCGATGAAGTTCGAGTTGTCCTTCACCTCGACGTGATTCGCGAATTCGCGCATCACGGTCGCGGCCGCCGCGATCTCGCCGATGGTTTCCTTCTTCACGCGCAAGCCGGTGATGATGGCCGCCGAGAGCACGGGCGAGAGCTCGCCGCGCATGATCATGCGCATGAGGTGCAGCATCTCGTCGTGGAAGATCTCGCGGTGCTCGATCGTGCGTTGCAGCGCTTCTTGCGGGGTAATGGACATGGTCGTGGCTCCTTTGCTCCGGTTATGCGCTGCGCGCCTTCGACTGCTTCAGGAAGTTCTCGAAGAGCGCGTGGCCGTGCTCGGAGAGGATCGATTCCGGATGGAACTGCACGCCTTCCACCTCGAGTTCGCGATGACGCACGCCCATGATTTCGCCGTCCTCGGTCCATGCCGAGACTTCGAGACAATCGGGCAGCGACTCGCGCTCAATGGCGAGCGAGTGATAGCGCGTGACGTTGAAATGCTTCGGCAGGTCGGCGAACACGCCCTTGCAGTCGGTTTCGATCTGGCTCACCTTGCCGTGCATGATGGTCTTCGCGCGCACGACGCGTCCGCCGAATGCCTCGCCGATGGCCTGATGGCCGAGGCACACGCCGAGAATCGGAATCTGGCCGGAAAATTCGCGCAGCACGTCGAGCGTGATGCCGGCATGCTGCGGGTTGCTCGGTCCCGGCGAGAGGCAGATGCGCGCCGGGTTGAGCTTCGCGATTTCGTCGAGGGTGATTTCGTCGTTGCGGTACGTGTGAACGTCTTCGCCAAGCTCGCCGAAGTACTGGACGATGTTGTAGGTAAACGAATCGTAGTTGTCGATCATGAGCAACATGGTCTTGTCTCCGCTCAGAAGTCGCTGTCGAGGCCGTCCTGCACCTGCTCGGCGGCGCGCAGCACGGCGCGCGCCTTGTTCTCGGTTTCCAGCCATTCGGACTCGGGCACCGAATCCGCGACGATGCCCGCCGCGGCCTGCACGTACAGATTGCCGTTGTGGATGAGGCCGGTGCGAATCGCAATCGCGAGGTCCATCTCGCCGTTGAACGAGAGATAGCCGACCGCGCCGCCGTAGAGGCCGCGCTTCACGGGCTCGAGCTCGTCGATCAGCTCCATCGCGCGCACCTTGGGCGCGCCCGAGAGCGTGCCGGCGGGGAAGGTCGCGCGCAGCACGTCGTAGTTCGTCATGCCGGGCTTGAGCTTGCCTTCCACCGAGCTCACGATGTGCTGCACGTGCGAGTACTTCTCGATGACCATCTTGTCGGTCACGGCCACCGAGCCGATCTCGGCGATGCGGCCCACGTCGTTGCGCGCGAGGTCGATCAGCATGACGTGCTCGGCGATTTCCTTCGGATCGTTGAGCAGCTCGGTCGCGAGCTCGGCGTCGCGCTCGGGTGTGTTGCCGCGCGGGCGCGTGCCCGCGAGCGGACGGATCGTCACGATGCGGTCTTCGCCGCGCTGTTCCTGGCGCACCAGAATCTCCGGCGAGGCGCCCACCACGTGGAAGTCGCCGAAGTTGTAGTAGTACATGTACGGCGACGGGTTCAGCGAGCGCAGCGCGCGGTAGAGCGAGAGCGGATTGTCGCGATACGGCTTGGAGATGCGCTGGCCCACCTGCACCTGCATCAGCTCGCCCGCGGCGACGTACTCCTTCGCCTTGCGCACGGCGGCGAGGTAGTCGTCCTTCTTGAACTCGCGATACGTCTCGGTGCGCACGCTCGCCGAGGTCACCGGCGGCTGCACCGTCGCGCGCAGGCGCTGCTTGAGCTCGCGCAGGCGGTGTTTGGCCTTCGTGTAGGCCTCGGGCGTTTGCGGATCGGCGTAGACGATCAGGTAGAGCTTGCCCGCGAGATTGTCGATGACCGCGACTTCCTCGGTCAGCAGCAACTGGATATCGGGCAGGCCGAGGTCGTCGGGCGGGCAGGTATCGGCGAGCTTTTTCTCGATGTAGCGCACCGCGTCGTAGCCGAAGTAGCCGGCGAGACCGCCGCAGAAGCGCGGCAGGCCGGGGCGCTGTGCGACCTTGAAGCGCGCCTGGTATTGCGCGATGAATTCGAGTGGATCGCCGTTGTGCGTTTCCGTGACCTGGCCGTCGCGCACGACTTCCGAGACGCCGTTGCGCGTGCGGATCAAGGAGCGCGCGGGCAGGCCGATGAACGAGTAGCGCCCGAAGCGCTCGCCGCCCACCACGGATTCGAGCAGGAACGAGTTGGCGCCGCCGCGCTCGGGCTGCGCGAGCTTCAGGTACAGCGAGAGCGGTGTTTCGAGATCGGCGAGCGCTTCGGCGATCAGCGGGATGCGGTTGTAGCCCTCGTTGGCGAGGGACTGAAATTCGAGTTCGGTCATGTTCCGATCCTGTGCGTGCTGCCGGTCGCGACGTCGGGTGCGGGCCCAGTGCGGCTCAAAAAGGGGCGCGGCGTGTGCGCGATGGCGTCTGTTTTGAGTGCTTGATTGCGCTGGCGAAACGTTCGTGGCTCATGTGGCTCAGGTTGCCCGGCATCGCGAAAACGCTTGCCAGGCCGGTTGCGGCATCGCGGCGACGGGTGCGAGGCGTAGGCGTTAGCGTGCCCTGGCAGGTGGGCCGCGTCGAGGACAACTTACGGACGACGAAACCACACGCAAGGACAGCGAAACACCACGGCCAGACCAGCCGACGGGTTAGCGCAACAGTTTAGAGTCGAGACACGCGCGAAAGCGCAGCGAAGTAAAAAACGGAGCTGAAGAAGGGCTTGCGCGCGACTTCAGCGAACCTCGGGAGAGGTTAGCGCGACCAGCGACGCCAGGGCCAGGCTCCCCGGTCGATGCTGCTCAGACTCCGTTTTTTATTCAGAAACATGAGGATAAGGTGACGTTAAGTACAGGACTCAGGTCAGAAGATTGTGCGCTGCGACAGCCTTGGCGGCGTCGAGCAGCGAGGCAACTATACCATCCGACTCAATTTTTTGTACAGGCTGGCCGTGATTGTAGCCGTACGGCACCGTGAGCGTGGCCATGCCCGCCGCGCGGCCCGCAAGCGCATCGTTCTCCGAATCGCCGATGGCGACCGCCGCTTGCGGCGCCACGCCCAGACGCTCGCATGCGGTGAGCATCGGCAGCGGATCGGGCTTTTTCTTCGCCAGGCTGTCACCGCCCAGCACGACCTCGAAGTACCGCGCGAGGTCGTATTGCTGCAGCAGCTCCACGGCGAAGCGATGCGGCTTGTTGGTCACGCACGCGAGCTTGATGCCCGCGTCGCGCAGGGCGGCGAGACCCGCTTCCACGTTTGGATAGGGGCGCGTGTAGCTGCCGTTGATCTTCGCGTACTCGTCCTGGTAGAGCGCGAGCGCCTCCTCGAAGCGCGCCTCGACGTGCTCGGCGTGAAAGCGCGGCGCGAGCACGCTGCGGATCAGATGCTCCGAGCCTTTGCCCACGTAGCCCATCACTTCCTCGCGCGTGGTCTCTTCCGCGTCGAGCTGCGCGAGCATGCCGTTCAGGCCCGCGGCGAAGTCGTCGGCGGTGTCGACCATGGTGCCGTCGAGGTCGATCAGCGCCGCTTCGATGCGCGGCGCCTTGAACTGGACGGCCGCGCTCATTGCGCGTTGCCGGCGTTGGCGCTCACGCTGGCGAGCTGCGCGCGCATCTGGTCGATCACGGCCTTGTAGTCGGGCTTGCCGAAGATCGCCGAGCCGGCCACGAAGGTGTCCGCGCCCGCCGCCGCGATTTCGGCGATGTTGTCGACCTTCACGCCGCCGTCGACCTCCAGATGGATCTCGCGGCCCGTGCGCGCGGTGTAGGCGTCGATCTTCGCGCGCGCCTCGCGCAGCTTGTTGAGCGCCTCGGGGATGAACGACTGGCCGCCGAAGCCCGGGTTCACCGACATGATGAGGATGAGGTCGAGCTTGTCCATCACGTGGTCGAGGTAGTTCAGCGGCGTGGCCGGGTTGAACACGAGACCGGCCTTGCAGCCGTGGTCGCGGATCAGCGAGAGCGTGCGGTCGATATGGTCCGAGCCCTCGGGGTGAAAGCTGATCAGGTTGGCGCCGGCCTTGGCGAAGTCGGGCACGATGCGGTCGACGGGGCGCACCATCAGATGCACGTCGATCGGCACGTTCACGTGCGGGCGGATCGCCTCGCACACGAGCGGGCCAATGGTCAGATTCGGCACGTAATGGTTGTCCATCACATCGAAGTGGATCCAGTCGGCGCCGGCTTCGACGACGTTACGGACTTCCTCGCCAAGACGCGCGAAGTCGGCGGAAAGGATGCTGGGGGCGATGCGGAATTGCGTCATGGCGGCAATCGGAAAACTGACGGAAAAACCGTATTTTACCGTCAGGGCGCCGCGCGCCAGTTTCCTGTGTTGTTGATCGGTTGGCGAGAGCGGAACGTTCGGGCGCCACGCAGGCCGCGCGCGTGCGGGCGAGCTGCCTGCTGGGTTTCCCGGTTGCGGGCGGCATGCGGCGCGCTCTCGCGCGTGGCTTTACGGTGTGCCGCGGGTCCGCGCCCGGGCTGTGCCGGGTTGCGGGTGCCGTCCGCATCAAGCAGAATGCACTTCCATGTGCCCCGCAGGGCGGGCGCCATGCGCGTCCGGCGCCTTGTGCAGAGGGCGTCTCGACGATGATGGCCACGCGCGCCGGGTGTGCGCGTGCGCCGACCGTAATACCGGCCGAAAGGCCCGGCAATTGGAACAGGGATGAGCCAGTACGAATTCAGCGTGACCTCGCAGGTGCGCTACCTGCCCGAAGAATCGGACCCGGAGCGCAGGCAATACGCCTTCGCGTACACGCTGACCATTCGCAACACCGGGCAGGTGAGCGCGCAGCTCATCGCACGGCATTGGGTCATCACCGACAGCGAAAATCACGTGCAGGAAGTGAAGGGGCTCGGCGTTGTCGGGCACCAGCCGCTTCTGAAGCCGGGCGAGCAGTTCGAGTACACGAGCTGGGCCGTGATCGCCACGCCCGTGGGCACGATGCGCGGCGAATACTTCTGCGTGGCCGAGGACGCCGAGCGCTTCGAGGCGCCCGTACCTGAATTCGTTCTACGCATGCCGCGCACGCTGCACTGAAAGTCTTTGAACCGATATTCGTATTCGGGGTCTGCTAGTCACGCCTATCGCGCGAGGCTTGCTTTTTCCTGCCTGACGCGGTCCACACAACGATGAAAATCAACAGGAACAGCGCAAGGAGCGCTTCCAGTCCAAATATGAGCATCGGGTATTCGTCGAGCAGATCTGACATGGTGGCATCCATCGAGAACAATGATTGTAGGCGGGATTCGGGACGCGAATGGGGGCCTGGCGTGATGGCCGCGTTGACACCGTCACCGGCGGGCGCGTTGGCGTCAGATTGTGCGCCAGAATCGGTCCGCCGTTTCGGCGTGATCCCGGGATTAACGGCCGTGCGTGAACGCGCGCGCCGCCTTTTCGCGAGCCGTCGTGCGACGCGGCTGGGTAGTCGAGTTGGCAGCCGGATTGGCGGCTGGTTCGGCGCGCTTTCGCTCGCGGCGCTGCTCGCCGCGTGCGGCGGCCCGAGCTACGTGCGCACCACCGCGCCCAAGGGCGCACCCACGCTGCCCGGGCAGATCGCCGCCGCGCGCCTCACGCCGGTTGCGTGGCAGCAGGTGCCGGGCTGGCAGGACGACTCACTGATCGGCGCCACGGCGGCGCTGCGCGAGAACTGCTCGCGCCTCGCGCGTGACCCGCGCTGGCAGCGCGCGTGCACGGCGGCCTTGCAACTCGACGATCTCGATGCCGCCGGCACACGCGCATTCTTCGAGACTTACTTCACGCCCTATCAGTTCGCCAACAACGACGGCACGCTCGACGGTCTCGTCACCGGCTACTACGAGCCGCTGCTGCACGGCTCGCGCACGCGTCACGGCATCTATCAGACGGCGCTGTATCGCTGGCCTTCCGGCTATCGCGCGGGTGCCGCGCTGCCGCCGCGCGCGCAGCTCGAGCGCGCGGGCATCCTGAACGGCAACGAGCTCGTCTGGGTCGACGACCCGATCGAAGCGTTCTTCCTGCAAGTGCAGGGGTCGGGGCGCGTCGTCATGGAAGACGGCAGCGTGATGCGCGTGGGCTTCGGCGGCACCAACAATCAGCCGTATAAATCGATCGGCCGCTGGCTGCTCGATCGCGGCGAGCTGACACCGGCGCAGGCCACCATGCAGGGCATCAAGGCATGGGCACGCGCGAATCCGACGCGCGTCGACGCGCTGCTCGACACCAATCCTCGCTTCGTGTTTTTCCGCGAGATGCCATCGGGCGAAGGCGCAGCGCAAGGCGGCGCCGATGGCCCGATCGGCGCGCTGGGCGTGCCGCTCACGCCGGAGCGTTCGATCGCGGTCGATCCGTCGTCGATTCCGCTTGGCACGCCGGTCTTTCTTCAGACCACGCGTCCGCTCACGAACACGCCGCTGAACCGGCTCGTGTTCGCGCAGGACACGGGCACGGCGATCAAAGGCGGCGTGCGTGCCGACTACTTCTGGGGCCTCGGCGACGACGCCGGCGATCTGGCCGGCAAGATGAAGCAGGGTGGCCGCATGTGGCTGCTGTTCCCGAACTCGTAAGTCTCGCGCAGGAAGTGGGCATGTGAAAAAGCCGGCACACGTTGCCGGCTTTTTCGTTACCGTGCCGATCTCACGCTTGCAGTGCGATCAGCACGATGGGCGCGCGACTCCCTGTGCGGAGCGCGCACGGGCAGCTTACTTCGGCCGCTTGTCGATCACGCGCTTGGCCTTGCCGACGGAACGCTCGATGCCGTTCACTTCCAGCACATTCACCTGCGCCGTCACGCCGATCAGCGACTTGATGTCGTACGCGAGCGCCTTGCGCGCGGCATCGAGCGCGCCATAGTCGGGCGCGGTTTCGGGGCAGGGCTCGCAGTTGAGCGTCATGACGTCCATCGGACCTTCCTTGGTCAGGATGATCTGATAGTGGGGCGCCAGTGCGTGCTGCTTGAGCAGCAGTTCTTCGATCTGCGTGGGGAACACGTTCACGCCGCGGATGATGAGCATGTCGTCCGAGCGGCCCGTGATCTTTTCCATGCGGCGCATGGTGCGCGCCGTGCCGGGCAGCAGACGCGTGAGGTCGCGCGTGCGATAACGGACGATGGGCAGCGCCTCTTTCGTGAGCGAGGTGAAGACCAGTTCGCCGAACTCGCCGTCGGGCAGCACTTCGCCCGTTTCCGGATTGATGATCTCGGGATAGAAGTGGTCTTCCCAGATCGTCGGGCCGTCCTTGGTTTCCGCGCACTCGGAGGCCACACCCGGGCCCATCACTTCGGAAAGACCGTAGATGTCGACCGCCGTGATGCCCATGCGCTGCTCGATGGCCGCGCGCATGTCGTTGGTCCACGGCTCCGCGCCGAAGATGCCGATGCGCAGCGAGCACGTGGCCGGATCGATGCCCTGGCGCTCCATTTCGTCGGCGATCGCGAGCATGTAGCTCGGCGTGACCATGATGATGTCGGGGCGGAAGTCCTGGATCAGCTGCACCTGCTTTTCGGTCTGGCCGCCGCCAAACGGAATCACCGTGAGGCCCGCGCGCTCCGCGCCGTAGTGCGCGCCGAGACCGCCCGTGAAGAGACCGTAGCCATAGCTGATGTGCACCTTGTCGCCGCGCCGCGCGCCTGCCGCGCGCACCGAGCGCGCGACGAGATTCGCCCAGGTGTCGATGTCGCGCGCCGTATAGGCCACGACGGTCGGCTTGCCGGTCGTGCCCGACGACGCGTGAATGCGCGAGATCTGGTCCTGCGGCACCGCGAACATCCCGAACGGATAGTTGTCGCGCAGGTCCTTCTTGGTCGTGAACGGGAAGCGCGCGAGGTCGGCGAGCGACTTCAGCTCGGACGGATGCACGCCGGCTTCGTCGAACTTCTTGCGATAGACGGGCGAATTCTCGTACGCGTGATTGAGCGACCATTTCAGCCGTTCGAGCTGAAGCGCCGCGAGTTCGTCGCGGCTGGCCGTTTCGATGGGCTCGAGCGGCAGCGGGGTAGTCATCGATGTCTCCTCAAACTTCACTAATGGAATGCGGTTCGTGCGGATCGGGACGCGCCGCGTTACTCCGCAACGGGAATCACGTTGCCGCGAATCTGCGCGGACTTGCCTCTGAACATGGCGACGGTTTCGCCTGCGCGGTTCGTCACGCGGATGTCGTAAATGCCGTTGCGCCCGGAAAGCACCTGCTCGACGGCTTCGGCGGTGAGCACGTCGTCGGGCTGAACCGGCCGCAGGAACTCGATCGAGCAGCCCGCTGCGACGGTGTTCACGTTGTACGTGTTGCAGGCGAACGCGAAGGTCGAGTCGGCGAGCGTGAAGATCAGGCCGCCGTGGCAGATCTGGTGGCCATTGAGGAACTCGGGGCGCACGGCCATGCGCAAGCGCGCGTAGCCTGCGCGCACCTCGAGCAGTTCCATGCCGAGCGCGCGGCTGCAGCCGTCGGCCTCGTACATGGCTTGCGCCGTGGCGCGGGCGAGTTCGTCGGGCGTCATGTCGGCGAGCGCCGCGGCTTGTGTGGACATCGATGCGTTCATCTCAACGCCCCTCGAAGCGCGGCGCGCGTTTTTCGATGAAGGCCTGCACGCCTTCGGCGTAATCATGCGACGCGCCCAGCTCGCGCTGCAGGTCGCGTTCGAGATCGAGTTGCTGATCGAGCGTGTTCGTTGCCGAGGCGCGCAGCGCTTCACGCGTGGCGACGATCGCGCGCGTGGGCTGCTTCGCCAGCTGTGCAGCGAGCGCGGTAGCGGTCGTCGCGAGTTCGGCGTCGTCCGTGACCTGCCAGACGAGGCCCCAGCTTTCGGCCTTTTCGGCGCCGAGCTTGTCGCCCGTCATGGCGAGGCCGAGCGCGCGCGCCATGCCCACGCGCTTGGGCAGGAACCACGTGCCGCCCGAGTCGGGCACGAGGCCGATCTTCACGAACGCCTGAATGAAGCTGGCGGAGCGCGCGGCGAGCACGAGGTCGCAGGCGAACGCGAGATTCGCGCCCGCGCCGGCGGCAGTGCCGTTGACGGCCGCGATGACGGGCATCGGCAGCGCTTGCAGGCGCTTGATCAGCGGGTTGAAATGCTCTTCGATGAGCGCGCCGAGATCGGTCATCGCGCCGGGCGTGAAGTCGAGATCGGCGAGATCCTGGCCAGCGCAGAAGCCGCGGCCCGCGCCGGTGAGCACGAGTGCGCGCGCGCCGGCAGCGGCGACTTCGTCGAGCGCGGCGGCGAGCTCGCGGTGCATGGCGCGGGTGAAGCTGTTGAGTTTGTCCGGGCGGTTCAGCGTGATCGTGGCCACGCGTGTGGATGTGTCGATTTCGACGCGGATCGCATCGTAGGGCATCGGTTGTCTCCTTTGTGGGCCGCACGCGGCGCTTTAGCGCTGAGTGGGCCCCAAGCAAAGCGGTCGATCGCACTTGGCGCTTTAGCTGTCCGCCGGAGCGAGTGTTTCAGCACTCGCGCCGGCCGCATGCAAAGCGCCTGGTGCGACCCCATGCAAAGCTGTCTCCTGAGGCGGGTTCGCCGCGTGCCTCACCCGGCGGGTACCACACCGTTCCTTTTCTTGCCTTGCTGCTCAGACGCGCTCGATCGCCAGCGCGATACCCTGGCCGACACCGATACACATCGTGCAAAGCGCGTAGCGCCCCTGGGTGCGCTCGAGCTGATGCAGCGCGGTCGTGACGAGCCGCGCGCCCGATGCGCCGAGCGGGTGGCCCAGCGCGATGGCGCCGCCATTCGGGTTCACGCGCGGGTCGTCATCGGCAATGCCGAGCGCGCGCAGCACCGCGAGGCCTTGCGACGCAAACGCTTCATTGAGCTCGATGACGTCGAACTGGTCGAGCGTCATGCCCAGTTGCTTGAGCAGCTTTTGCGTGGCGGGTGCGGGGCCAAAGCCCATGATGCGCGGCGCGACGCCGGCCGTTGCCATGCCGAGCACGCGGGCGCGGCGGCGCAGGCCGTACTGGCTCGCCGCTTCCTCATTGGCGAGCAGCAGGGCGCAGGCGCCGTCGTTGACACCGGATGCGTTGCCGGCGGTGACCGTGCCGTCCGGCTTGACCACGCCCTTGAGCTTGCCGAGCGCTTCGAGCGACGTCTCGCGCGGATGCTCGTCGAGCGTCACGCGCACCGGATCGCCTTTCTTCTGTGCGATCTCGACCGCGACGATTTCCTCTGCGAGCGTGCCGTCTTTCTGCGCCCGTGCGGCCTTCTGCTGACTGCGCAGGGCGAACGCGTCCTGATCGGCGCGGCTGATGTCGAACTCGACCGCGACGTTTTCCGCCGTTTCGGGCATCGAATCGACGCCGTATTGCTGCTTCATCAGCTTGTTCACGAAACGCCAGCCGATGGTGGTGTCGTAGACGGCGGCGTCGCGCGAGAAGGCCGATGCGGCTTTGCCCATCACGAACGGCGCGCGCGTCATGCTTTCCACGCCGCCCGCGATCATCAGGCGTGCCTCGCCGGCCTTGATGGCGCGCGCGGCGCTGCCAATGGCGTCGAGACCCGAGCCGCACAGACGGTTGAGCGTGCCACCGGGCGCGTCCGTGGGCAGACCCGCGAGCAGTGCGGCCATGCGCGCGACGTTGCGGTTGTCTTCGCCGGCCTGGTTGGCGCAACCGTAGAGCACGTCGTCGAGCGCGCTCCAGTCCACGCCGGGGTTGCGCTCGATGAGCGCGCGAATGGGCACGGCGCCGAGGTCGTCGGCGCGCACGTCTTTCAGGGCGCCGCCGTAGCGGCCAAACGGAGTGCGAATCGCGTCGCAGATATAGGCTTCGGTCATCTCGGATTCCTGCGGCATGAGCGCGGAAATGCGCTCATGCCTTGCATGCTAGGGGGACGGGGAGTGGGGCGCCATTCGGCCAAACGGCATAGGCCGTTCAGCCGACTGCAACGGGAGCCGCTTTCGGTTCAACATGAACGCGGCTCTGAACCACGCGGAAGCGGTTCGCCACGAACGCGGCGTCGGCCAGCGCGGCGTTCGCGGCCGGGTTCGCGCCGGTGCCGTGGAAGTCCGAGAAGGCCGCGGACTGATTCACGAACACGCCGCCCGTGAGGTTGATCGACAGCGCCACGCCGCCGGTGATCGCGGCTTCGTGGGCGGCTTCGATCACGGCGTCGTCGGTGCTGTAGACCGAGAGCGTGAGCGCGCCGTGGTCGCGTGCGGTTGCGCCGGCCATCTCGAGCGACTGCGCGGTCGAGTCAGTGGCGATCACGAACGAGATCGGGCCGAACCATTCGCGCGTGAACGAGGCAGCGTCGCGCGCGGCGTCGAGCGAGAGCACGAGCGGCGTGCGCACGCGCGCGCCGGCGAATTGCGGGTGCTCGAGCGACTGGCTGTCGGCGAGCACGGTGCCCAGCTTGCGCGCTTCGTCGATGCGCGCCGTGACGCCTTCGTTCTGGATCGCGCCGAGCACTTCCACGGCGCGGGCGGGATCGGCCACGAACTTCTGCACCGCGCCGGCGATTGCCTGTGCCACGGCCTCGAAGCTCACGTGGCCTTCGGCGGTCTGAATGCCGTCGCGAGGGACATAGATGTTCTGCGGCGCCGTGCACATCTGGCCCGAATAGAGCGAGAGCGAGAAGGCGATGTTGCGCGCGGCGGCCTTCAGGTCGGCCGCGGAATCGATCACGATCTGATTCACGCCGGCCTTCTCGGTGTAGACCTGCGCCTGGCGCGCGTGCTGTTCGAGCCAGTCGCCGTTCTGCGTGCTGCCGGTGAAGTCGATCAGCTTGATCTCCGGGCGCAGAGCGAGTTGCTGGACCAGCGCGCCGTCATTGGGGTCGGTTGCGAGCAGTGTGACCACGTTCGGATCGAAGCCGGCTTCGCGCAGCACCTCGCGCGCGATGCGCACGGTCACTGCGAGTGGCAGGATCGCGCCCGGGTGCGGCTTGACGATCACCGTATTGCCCGTCGCCAGATCGGCGAACAGGCCGGGGTAGCCATTCCAGGTCGGGAACGTGCTGCAGCCGAGCACGAGACCGGTGCCGCGCGGCACGACGGTAAAGCGCTTTTGCATCGCGAGCGGCGGGTTCTTGCCTTGCGGTTTTTCCCAGTGCGCGTCGGCGGGAATGCGGCGCAGCTGGTCCCAGGCGTAGGTGACCGCTTCGAGCGCGCGGTCCTGAGCGTGCGGGCCGCCGGCCTGGAAGGCCATCATGAACGCCTGGCCCGTCGTGTGCATCACGCTAAAGGCGATTTCAAAGCTCGCGCGGTTCAGGCGCTCGAGAATTTCGAGGCTCACGCCCACCCACGCCTGTGGGCCGGCGGCGCGCCAGTCGCGTTGCGCTTTTTGAGCGGCTTCGATGAGTTGATCGGGCGTCGACTTCGGATAGCGCGCACCGAGCGCGAAGCCGAACGGCGACGTCTCGCTGCCGACGGTTTCGCCGGTGCCCGGCTGGTCGAGTTCGAAGGTGCGATTCAGGTGAGCTTTGAACGTGGCTTCGCCGTCTGCGGTCGCGGATTCCCCGTACACTTTGGGGCTCGGCATTTCGGCGAACGGGCTCCAGTAGCCGCGCGTCTCGATGGCTGCAAGCGCTTTTTGCAGCATGGCTTCGTGCTTGGCGAACAACGGATGTGTCATGGCTCAACGTTGATTGAGAGGTTGGAGGAGGCCCGTGTCAATTAATTGACCGACCGGTTGGTTGGTGAATGTTAGCATTAGTCAAACTTCGGCGTGAAAAATTTTTTTGGGGACTTTTCTTTGAAGGAAGGAGGACGTATGGGGTACGAAAACATCCTGGTCGAGACGCGTGGCAAAGTCGGCCTGATCACGTTGAACCGTCCGAAGGCGCTCAACGCGCTGAACGACGCGTTGATGGACGAACTGGGCGCGGCGCTGAAGGCGTTCGACGCCGACGAGGGCATAGGTGCGATCGTCATCACTGGCAGCGAGAAAGCGTTCGCGGCAGGCGCCGACATCGGCATGATGGCGACCTATAGCTTCATGGACGTCTATAAGGGCGACTACATCACGCGCAACTGGGAGACGATCCGCACGATCCGCAAGCCGATCATTGCGGCCGTCGCGGGCTTTGCGCTGGGCGGCGGCTGCGAACTGGCGATGATGTGCGACATCATCCTTGCCGCGGACACCGCGAAGTTTGGGCAGCCTGAAATCAAGCTGGGCGTGATCCCCGGCGCCGGCGGCACGCAGCGCTTGCCGCGTGCGGTGTCGAAGGCGAAGGCCATGGATCTGTGCCTGACCGCTCGCATGATGGATGCGGCGGAAGCGGAGCGCGCGGGCCTGGTGTCTCGCGTGATTCCTGCCGCGGATCTCCTGAACGAAGCACTCGCCGCGGCCACGACGATTAGCGAGTACTCGCTGCCTGCGGTCATGATGGCCAAGGAGGCGGTCAATCGCGCGTACGAAACGACGCTCGCCGAGGGGGTGCACTTCGAGCGCCGGATGTTCCACTCGCTCTTTGCGACCGAAGATCAGAAGGAAGGGATGGCGGCCTTTGTGGAGAAGCGCAAGCCCGTCTTCAAGAACAAATAAGTGGCGACACGTTGCGCGCTGGCGGCTGCGAGCGGGTGGCAGCCGCTGGCGACAGACGGATTTTTTTCGCCTACCCCTTGCGGCGCGGGCATGGGGGCGTTAAGATTCGCCCCCTTCGCTTCCTGCGGTACCGGCAGCGAAGGCCGCCGCGAGAAACGGCGGGGCGCATGACCGACAGCTTTTCAGCAGCGACTGC